>CAYYGN010000017.1:16971-63812 GCA_964471595.1 uncultured Saprospiraceae bacterium | reverse complement strand
TACTCTACCGGAATGAACTTGACATACCGGACTCGGTCTGGCAGGGCCAGGATGTGCGGGTGTTTACTTTTGGTGACGGAGAGGCGGATTTTGTAGTGTCAGGGATCAGCCATGCAGGTCCTGTCGTTGAGTTTGATCTCCACCATGAAGGCAGGGCCTACCGGCAGTTGCGTTTTACCCTGCCCGGTCGCAACAACGTCATGAATGCAGCGGCTGCCTTTGCCGCCGGGCTGCTCAGTGGAGCCCATGAAGAAGGCATGCGGGAAGGCATGAGGTCGTTCAAGGGGGTGGAGCGGCGGTTTCAGGTCCATTTCGACGAGGGGGGTATGACCTATGTGGATGACTATGCCCATCATCCGGCAGAAATTGCCGGTCTCCTCGAGGCGGCCCGTCAACGATTCCCGGGAAGAACCATTACCGCCATTTTTCAGCCTCATCTGTTTTCCCGTACGCGGGATTTTGCCCATGAGTTTGCGGCTGTTCTGGACCGGTTCGACCGTCCTGTCCTGACCGACATATATCCGGCCCGTGAGCTACCCATACCGGGCGTGGATACCCGCTGGTTGATGAGTTTGATGAAACATCCCGACCGTCAATACGTGCCGAGAAGCGAACTCACCCGATACATCGCCCGGCATCCGGTGGATGTCCTGCTGACCGTTGGGGCCGGCGATGTGGATCAGTTGATCCCCGAAATCCTCCAAACGCTAAAAGCCAAACGCTGATATGAAAATCCTGAAAACACTGCAACAATGGTCCAAGCTGGTATGGCTGATTGTTTTCATATTCATGGGAGTGATCCTGATGTCTTCCATGCGCCACAAGCGCACCGACATGGCCCGGGAATGGGTCATTGATATCGATCCGATGCGGGATGGGGGGTACTTGCTGACGGAGGCGGAAGTGAAGCAGATGCTGCCGGCAGGCAAGGAAGGTGCAGGGCACCTTGAGGATCTGCAAGTCGACAAGATGGAAGCCTTGTTGAGGAATCATCCCCATGTGGCGAGGGCCGACGTTTTTGTGGACGCACGCAACCGGCTATCCATCCGGATCGAACAGCCCGAACTTCTTGTCAGGGTCATCGATCAACGGGGTGCCCACTACTATATCAGCGCTGAAGGCAAGCGGACACCGGTATCCCGCCATCATGCCCCTCGCATTCCGGTTGTGACCGGCGTGTTGCCTCTGTTTGCCGACAGCCTGGCGCAGCAGCCGGGTCACGTATTTGCCCAATTGATGACCCTCGCGGCAGCCATCCGCCAAGATGAATTTGCCTCCGCCCTCGTGGAGCAGATCGACTGCCGGAAAGGCACTTTCACGATAGTGCCCAAGATGGGCAGGTTTCGATTCCTGCTCGGCGCAGACAGCTCATTCGAACATCAACTGGCGCTGATGCGGACCTTCTACAGGGAGATTCTTCCCGCTTCAGGATGGGATACCTACAAGATGGTGGATTTGCGCTACAAAGGGCAGATCGTATGCAAAAAGTCGGTATGAAAAAAATATCCGGGAATTCGGGGCTTTTTCTCCGGATATTAAAATGACTTGTAATGTTAAGCCCTATCTTCGCAGCGACACGCGTCAAACACCAAAACACAGAATATCCACTATGAACGCCATGAACAATTCAGCCGGAGAAAAGGGATTCAGCGTCGCGCTGGATATAGGGACCACCAAGGTCTGTGTCCTGATCGGAAGAAAGGATCCTTACGGAAAACTGGAAGTCATCGGGCAGGGCAGGGTCGAGTCCCAGGGCGTACTGAGAGGCGTGGTTTCCAATATCGAAAAAACCGTGGCTGCCATTCAGGATGCCATGCAGAAAGCCCGACGCCGCAGTGGCTTACCCGTGACTAAAGTGCATGTCGGTATTGCCGGACAGCACATCAAAGCGATCCAGCACCGCGGTATCCTGACCCGTGACAACAGCCACGAAGAAATCGGGGACAAGGATATTCAGGCGCTGATCAACGACATGTACAAACTGCCACTGCCTCCCGGCGAAAAGATAATCCACATCTTCCCCCAGGAGTTTACGGTAGATAATGAACAGGGCATCGCTGACCCGCGCGGCATGTCCGGGGTCCGGCTGGAAGCCAATTTCGTGATTGTGACCGGCCAGATCACCGCCATTCAGAATTTGCGCCGTTGCATCGAAAGAGCCAACTTGCAGGTGGACGACATCGTGCTTGAACCGGTGGCTTCTGCCCATGCCGTCCTTAGCGAAGAGGAAAAAGAAGCCGGAATTGTCCTTGTGGATATTGGCGGTGGAACCACCGATATTGCCATTTTCTCGGAGGGCATTTTGCGGCATACGGCTGTGATACCATTCGGAGGCAATGCCATCACGAGAGATATCAAAGAAGCCGCCAATGTCATGCCTGACCGTGCGGAGGACATGAAGGTCCGCTATGGATCAGCGATGGAGGACGAAGTCGATCAAAATGTCATCCTGTCCATCTCTGGATTGAAGGGGCATGAGCACAAGGAAATTTCCCAGAAAAACCTGGCCCGTATAATCCGGGCAAGGGTGGAAGAAATCCTCGATTATGTCATGGCCGAAATCAAAAGAGTGGGGTATCAAAGGAAATTGACCGGCGGTATCGTCCTCACCGGAGGCGGTGGTCTGTTGCAGCACATCGACCATTTGACCGCCTTCCATACCGGCCTCACCACCCGGATCGGACTTCCTGTGGACATCCTGGCCAATGGTTATCATGCGGATCTTGCCAGTCCCGTTTACAGCACGGCTCTGGGTCTGCTTATCCACGGCCTGGAGAAGCCCTATCTTCCGGAAGAAGACAACCAGGAGATTTTCAACACCACAAAGGCTGAAACCGATCAGCCCCCGGTTGATTCGTCCGGTGCTTCGCCCGAGCCGGGAAAGAAACGTTGGCTGGATCGCTTCCTCGAAAAAGCAACCGAAATGTTCAAGGAAGAAGCGGATACCTCCCTTTGATTGCATCCCATTTGTGAACGTATAAAACACCAACCGTCATGGACATGGAATTCTTGAGTCTCGACAACACATCCCACATCATCAAGGTGATTGGCGTGGGAGGTGGCGGGAGCAATGCTGTCAACCACATGTACCGGCAAGGTATTACCGGGGTTGATTTTATCGTCTGCAACACCGATAATCAGGCCTTGGCCATGAGTCCGGTTCCGGTCAAGGTGCAATTGGGCCCCGGACTCACGGAAGGTCGCGGCGCAGGTTCCAAACCCGAAGTCGGGAAAGAAGCCTGTGTTGAATCGAGCGAAGAACTGACCCGCCTTCTCGAGAACAACACCAAGATGTTGTTTATCACAGCCGGTATGGGGGGTGGCACGGGCACAGGTGCTGCACCCATTATTGCCAAGCTGGCGCGTGAAATGGGCATTCTGACGGTGGGAATCATGACCCTTCCTTTCAAATTCGAAGGACGTCGCCGCATTGAACAAGCCATGAACGGCATGGAGCAACTCAAGAAGAATGTTGACACGCTGATCGTCATCGCCAATGAACGGTTGCGCGAGATCTATGGCGACCAGGGCCTCCGCGAGGCATTCGGACATGCCGACAACATTTTGACGACGGCTGCCAAAGCCATAGCGGAGATCATTACGGTCCCCGGATATATCAATGTGGACTTCGCCGACGTCAATACCGTCATGCGCGACAGCGGTGTCGCCATTATGGGGGTCGGCGTCGCCGAAGGCGCCGATCGTGCCCGGCAAGCCATTGACATGGCTTTGACCAGCCCGCTCCTCGAAGAAAGCGACATCCGCGGCGCACGGCACATCCTGCTCAACATCACCTCCGGCACCCGGGAAGTGACCATGGATGAAATCATGGAAATCACCGATTTTGTCCAGGAGGAAGCAGGAGAAGGCACCGATGTGATTTGGGGCAATTGCTTTGATGAGGCCCTGGGTGACAGGTTGTCGGTCACTCTTATTGCTACGGGTTTCGAAAGCCGGAATGCACATGCTTCAGGGGCAAAACCCGGAGTAGTGTTTGTGGATGTACCCGGACGCTCAGGCCGTTCAGGCGTCAATATCAGCTCCATCACCGATGAAGACGTTTCCTTCCAACCGGGAGCGACCATCGATTTGAGCGGATCGGATCCCGTGAAGCCAAGACCCGCCACAGTGACCAAGACAGTAAGTCCGGGTCCTGTCCAGGGACCTATGCGGCCCAGAACGGACACCATCCCGGTCAAGCTGAGTTCTCCCAAGGTGATTTCCGAACTGGAGAACGAACCGGCGTACCTGCGCCGTGGGGTCCGCCTTGACGATACGGCCCATTCTTCCGAAGAGCCCCGTTCGAGGATCGCCGTCAGTGCAGACGATGAACCCAATCTCTTCAGCACGGTCCCATTCCTTACCGAAAAGGACGGGATCGACTAAACCGGAAGCAGGTCATCGGGATCATCTTCCTTTCTGATCCGCCTTGCCATCATACACAGCCGTTCACCGTTTTGCCGTGAACGGCTGTTCGTATTTGGTCCCGTCGGCAAATTGCACGCGGACGACGTATTCACCCGGCGGCAAATAATAATGACCGTCTGCCGGCTGGGGCCAGGTCCAGGGTTTTGACATGGACTTGTTTTTCCTTTTCCGGGTTTTGACGGTCGTTCCAGGGGGAGGTGGCCGTAATTCCATGTCCCAGGTCCAGACATTCAGGCCGGAATGCCATGCAAGATCTCCCTCAGCAAGGATTTCATCGTGATCTTTGGGCCGAACCGCCCAACGCCCATGTCCTGATGACGGGCTGAACAACCAGAAGGCCACCTGAGGCACTTCGCTTTTTGCCCATTGGTTGGACGGGCTCCGCTTGACCAGTTGCACAGGGTCCTCGGGCGCAAAAAGATATCCGGCTAGTTGGCGTACGGAATCCGTCAAAAGCTGTATCCGCCGCACGTCTGCCTTGTACAGCGAACGGCCATGCGTCCCCAGAATCAGTTGCCCTTCCCTGGGATGGACGACCAGATCATGGACTGCCACATGCGGCAGTCCGTTGTCCAATGGCATGAATGTTTTTCCCGTGTCCAGGCTGGCATAAACACCATGGTCAGTGCCGGCGTAAATGAGGCCGGGATGTCGGGGATCTTCCTTGATCACATTGACAGGTTCGGCCGGAAGATTTATCCCCATTCGCGTCCAGGATTGTCCGAAATCATCTGAACGGTAAATCCAGGCATCAAAATGATCCTGCCGGTATCCGTTGAGGGATACCCATACTCTTGACTCCAGATGATGGGAAGCCTGAATCCTGCTCACCCACAACCCCTCAGGAAGTCCATCGGTGATCCGCTGCCAGGAATGTCCACCATCCAGACTGACATGCACGAGACCATCATCGGAACCGGTATACAACAATCCGAATCGAAGGGGAGATTCATGCAGGGTGGTCAGGGTCCCGTAGGGCACATCCCCTTTTCGCCCGCCCGCAGTAAGGTCACCACTGATGGATTTGAAGTGGGCGCCCCTGTCGAGGGAACGCAATACCCGTTCTGCCCCCATGTACAGGATATCGGGTTGGTGAAGGGACAGATGTATCGGCGTTTGCCAGTTCCAGCGATAGGGCCGGTGTCCCAGATCCGGTTTCGGGGTGAGATAAGTTCGTTTCATTTCATCACCATCCAGCCGGAAATAATGGCCGAATTGATAGCCGGTATAGATCGTTTTCTGCTCACTGCGCGGGTCGATCTGGACCTGCATGCCGTCACCGCCCAACAAGTTGACATAAGGATAGCGGCCGTTCATTTCCCAGTGGGTATCCGCTTTGTAGGTGCTGGGTCCCTGCCACACACCATTGTCCTGAAGTCCTCCATAAATACGGAACGGCTCCTCCATATCCACAGCCACGGAATAAAATTGGCCGACAGCTAAGCGGTTGAGTCGCGTCCAGTGCTCGCCGGCATCATAACTCAGGTTGAGTCCTCCGTCATTTCCCAGCAGGAGATGACGGGCATTGAAGGGATTTATCCACAGCGCATGGTGATCCACATGGACATTACCGGCGTTGACGGAAGTAAAAGTGCGGCCTCCGTCGGAAGAGCGGAGGATGGGCACTCCCAGGACATACACTACAGAGGGATCATGCAAGGGAGTCCTTATTTGGCCGAAATAATATCCGTAGGAATAAAAGACGTCATCCAGATATCCCGGGTGCGTGCGCTCCCAGTGCATGTTGTTTTCCACCCATCGGTACACCTCGGCGCCCACCACAGGGACATCGAATAAAGCGGCGTTGGCATCCTCCAGATAATGGACCAGATCGACAGGTTGAATTTGCCCGCTTTTGACCAATTGAATGACGGCTGCGGAGGAATATTTCTCCGGAAACCCGTTGTCACGGAGATACTTCTCCAGGTCTTCTTCCTTCAACCGGAAAAAGGATGCCGTATCCAATGTGCGCAGATCCTCTTTGTGGATACCTTCAGGGCGGGTAGGCAGATCTTTTTGCGGACGGGGGGCCTGGTTGTCCACGACGGCAAACACAACGGTCTGTCCGTCTTTCACCCCGGATGTCAAACCAATGCGACCGCATCCGGGACCCTCAGGGAATCCGGTGCTGCTACCGGAGAGATACTCCCATTGATCACCCCCATCCTTCGACCGGTAAATGCCGGAGCCCGGACCAGCTTCTTCCAGGTTCCAGGCCTGGCGCTGTCTTTCCCACATGGCTGCGTACAGAATATCCGGATTTTGCGGGTCGGCGATCAGGTCAATCGCACCGGTACGCGCATCTTTGGCCAGGACCAGTCGCCAGTTTTTCCCTCCATCCGTTGTCCGGTAAACACCTCTTTCCGGATTTTCCGAATATAGATGCCCCATCACTGCGACCCAAACGACGTCTGGATTATCGGGATGAAGAACGATACGGCCGATGTGATGGCTTTCAGGCAACCCGGTCCAGGTCCATGTCCTTCCCGTATCGCGGCTGACATAAATGCCCGTCCCCGCATAGGAAGACCGGCTGGCATTGACCTCTCCCGTGCCGACCCATACGGTTCCCCTTTCCCAATCAGCGGCAATGGCCCCTATGGTGAGCGATGCTTCCCGGTCAAACAATGGCTCGAAGGAGGCGCCGTTGTTACGGGTACGCCAGAGCCCTCCTGAAGCATACGCTACGAGAAATTCGGTAGGGTCCGTGGTGTTGACGCAGATATCCGACACGCGACCGGAAAAGACCCTGGGTCCCACATTGTCAAACCGGATGTCGCGAAACCAGCTTTCGGTCAAAAGCGTTTGCTTCTGCTGAAATCCGGTCATTCGTTCGGCAAAAGGCGTGACAGCAGGCTGCGCGGCCGCCCACAACGGAAACAGAAACAACCAGCATGCACGCCTGCAGGCAAATAGGAGGTGTTGGTTCATCCCATGAAGATAACCGCACGACTGTATTTCCGGGGGCGGATTTTGAACGCGTATCTTTGCCAGTTCCGGCATGAAACGCATTGATATTTATCTTCTGAGGTCCTTCCTTCCGCCTTTCGTGGCCACATTTTTCATTGCGGTGTTTGTGCTTATTCTCCAGATTCTCTGGGTCTATATCGACGACATCATCGGCAAAGGTTCAAGTCTTCTCTTTATCATGGAGATGGTGTTTTATCTCTCCATGACACTGATTCCGCTCGCTTTGCCCATCGCCGTATTGATCAGTTCGGTCATGGTTTTGGGCAATATGGCGGAACGGTACGAATTGTCCAGCCTGAAATCCGCCGGTGTTTCCCTGGGCCGCGTGATGCTCCCTTTATTGGTGTTTACATCCTTCGTAGGCCTTTTTTCCTTTGTGAGTTCCAATTACCTGATCCCGATTGCCAATCTGAAAGGCAAAACCCGGTTGTATGACGTGAGAAAACAAAAACCCAACCTCAACCTGGAGGCCGGTCGCTTTAACGAAGACTTTGAAGGGTATGTCATCTATGCCGGCAGCAAATCCCAGGATGGGCGGTATATCTACGATGTCATGATTTATACATCCGATTACGCCAGGGCTTTTCAGGTGGTAACGGCAGAAAAAGGGCAGCTTTATCTTACGCCCGATGACCAATTCATGGTCATGGAATTGGAAAACGGTCATCAATACCAGGAAATGGAACAGGAAGGGACCTCCGGGAAAACGGCATTCCTGAGGACCGAATTCGGCAAGTGGCAAAAGTTGTTTGACTTGCGGCAATTCAACCTCGAGCGTTCCGATGAGGCTTCTTTCCGCTCCCATTCCACCGTTTTGACCATTCCCCAGATCCGGCAGGCCATGGATTCCGTATATGTTGTACAGCGGGAAAGACTCGCCCAGTTTCGCCGACAGGCAAGTCCTTTTCTGGCGGTCCCCGGACAAGTCGCCGAAACACCACCTGCAATGACACCGGTTGATACTTCCCTGAGTCCGGAGAAGGATACCTCTGAGGCTGGAAAGAAACGGGTCGTGACCATCATACCGGATAAACCCTCACGGGTGCCCGACGAGATGCGTCCGGATGTGGAGAAAATCCGCGAAGCATGGAAAGACAGATTGGGGAGGGGAGAGCCTGTCATCATCCAACAAAGGCCTGTCCTGCCCGGGACAGAAAAAGTGAGCCGGATCCTGGAGACCTATGCACCGGAAGACCAGGCTCAACTGTTGTCGAGAGCCCGGGTGATGGCCCGAAGCGTGCAGGGCGAAGCCGGTTCCTTCAACCGCATCCAAACGGAGCTGGAAAAGAACCTCGCCAAATACGCGCTCGAGATCCATCTCAAGTACAGCCTTGCCGTCATTTGTCTGATTTTCCTGTTGATTGGCGCTCCCATGGGCGCCATAGTCCGCAAAGGTGGCTTTGGCTATCCACTTTTGGTTGCCATTGGCTTTTTCATGCTCTTCATGATCCTTAATATGCTCTTCAAAAGCCTGGCGGAAAAACTGATCATCACCCCGTGGCTGGGCGCCTGGATGCCCAATCTCATCCTGACGCCTTTGGGTTTGTTCCTGACCGTGAGGGCCATGAATGATGCCCGTGTTTTTGATCCCGACAAACTGGGGGTTCCCCTTCGACGTTTGTTGAACAGATGGAAAAAGCAATAATGTCCGAATCCTGGAAGTCAAGCATGCATTTGGTGTGGAGGCGCACCCGCTGGATTACCCTATCCATTGCCGCTCTGGTTTTGGGGGTTGGCCTGTGGTGGCTGGGTCTGGGGGCTGGAGAAGATCTGCTTCTGTTCAATGGTTGGAAAGGTACCTGGGCCGATACGTTCTTTCGTTGGGCTACCCGGTTGGGTGAGGAGCATCCCTACATCGCCTTGGGCGTGGTTTTCTTCTTCTGGCGCCGAAGGGACTTCTTTTGGATCCCCGTTGCTGCCGTCATTGTCACCTTGACCAGTTACTTCGCCAAATCCTGGTTCCAGGCCCCCAGGCCCGGGGCCCATCATGGGGAGTCATGGTTTCATGCGTTGATTTTGGTCGATGGTGTGCGGCCACTGACGGGAGCGACCAGCCTGCCGTCCGGACATACCCTTTCCGCCTTCGCCCTCGCCGTTTTCATGACCTACTTGATTCCGCTGAAACGCGGAACCTGGATGGTGGCATTGCTATTGGCCGTTTTAGTCGGGGCGAGTCGTGTTTATCTGGTCCAGCATTTTTTGCGGGACGTATTGCTCGGTATGGTGGTCGGGTTGATTATTGGTTGGTTTCTGGCCCTGGCGCACCGCCGTTACCTGTCGTCCAGAGGTTCGGGATCCTCCGCCATCAATTGATGGAGTTCGGTATCCAGTTGCCGGAGCCGGGTGCGGCAAACCCGAAGGAGTTCCAGCGCTCTTTGGGTCATGGTGCCCAATTCTTCCAGGCCGGTTTCAGGCTTTTGCATGCGTTCCAGAATCAAACGGAGTTCTTCCGCTGCCTGGTCATAGGTAAGTGTGTCAGGTTTCATAATGTTCGACTCGGCTGGTGATGCGGCCTTTGGCGACCACGGTTTCCAAAAGCGCTCCCTGGGCAAGGATCGCAGCATCGGTCAATGGCCGGCCCTGATACAGCGTCATGGAGTATCCCCGCGCGAATTGACTGGCCGGGTCCATTTGCCGGATCAGGCTTTCGGCATGATCCAAACGATCACCGGCACGGGTCAGGTGGACTTGGATACCTTGGACCAATTGCCCTTTGATTTGCGCCATTTTCCATTTCTCTTTCTCCACCCTTTGACGTCCGTTATGGTGCAGCCGCAAAGTCAATTCGTGGATCCGGAATGACTCATCCGATAACCGGTGACGCGCCGCTTCCCTGATTTGGCGGGCAAGTTCCAGCAGGGAAGATTCGAAGGCCACCTGATGTTCAAGGATCCAAACGGCCACAGCGGTTGGGGTTTTCAAGGAATGCCAGGCCACCAGATCCGCAATGGTTTCATCGACGTCATGTCCAATTCCGGTCAGGACAGGGAGCGGCATCATGGCCACGGATTCTCCGATCCGCTGGTTGTCAAACCAGGCCAGGTCGGTTTTGCTGCCGCCTCCGCGAATCAACACAGCTACATCAAATTCATGCGCACGGACAGCAATGCTTTCCAGGGCCCGGCATACTTCCGTCTCCACCGCCTCCCCCTGCATGGCGGCCGGAAACAAGGTGAGGTGGAAGCGATATCCTGCGGGGTTGGTGTCGAGTTGTTGACGAAAATCCTGCCAGCCCGCTGCCTGGGGGGAGGTGATGACGGCAATGCGTTGCAGGACAGCAGGCATAGGCCGTTGCCGGTTCAAGTCCAGAAGTCCTTTGCTCTTCAGATAGTCCACCATTTGACGACGGCGGAGAGCCATCTGGCCCAGGATGAACTGCAGGTCAACGTCCTCCACGACAAGTTTGAGGCCGTACACGGGATGAAAATCCACCTTGACCAACAAGCGTAGGGAATGTCCGGGCTGAAGCATAGCCAGGCAATCGGATCCCAGTCGCTGGTCAATGGCGGTTTTCCGATTGCCCCACATAACGGCCGATGCCTGTGCCAGTAATTGCTCTCCTTCCTCATCCTTTTCTACCAACTGCATATATATATGGCCTCTGTTCTGGCCTGATTGGGCGATTTCCGCCAACATCCAGCAAGAAGAGGGAAAGTTGAGGCTGACCACTCTTTTCAATTGATCCATCAGCCGGGACAGCCGGATTGCATCCTCCATGAGACGAAGATAAGTGAGCCACCAATGGTGGTACCAGATTTGGCCGGAATGAACGCGCAAACAGGAACGCATTCTGCCTTGGAGGGAAACTCTTCTATGATAGGCAGGAGGTATTGGATGCTTTCCCGGAGAAGACGTGGTAGCCCTTGATCCCTAAAAGGGAAGGGTGCCGGACCACCAGGAAGCGATCATTGGACCACCACCCGGCCGGTGTATTGCCCACCATTCGCCGAAAGACGGACCACATACATGCCTGGATGGGCAGGGATCCATCCCGGTAAAAAGGTATGTTCACCGGCCGGCACCTGCATGTGGGACTGCCTGTAAACAAGGTGCCCGTTGACATGGTATATCTCCAGATCCAATTCCAGGGGGCGGGTGGCTGCCAATTGCATCTGCAAGGGCTGACCGCCTTCAAGAGGTTGAGGCATGATCACCAGGTTGTCGAGGCCTGGAAGGGTTGAAATCGCTGATGGCGAACCAACGGTAAAGGAGAAGACCTCTCCCCACACCGGGCAAGTGTTGTAATCATTCCAGGCATAAACCTGCCAATAGTATTTACCCGAAGAACCGAGGACGAAATCCAGAACGACCTCGGGCTGATCGGTAAAGTAATACCGGGGCTGGAAGGAGAAGCTGGCAAAGCGGTCTATGCGCACGATATAATTCCTGGCGCCGGCACCGGCGGACCATTCCAGTTTGATGTCCACTGTGCCGTTGGAATAACCTTCATCCACGGGTGAAAGAGCAACCACCGGACTGTTGGGCTCAAGGATGGGCATGGCGGCCGTATTCAGTTTGCGGTTGCTGCTGGACACCGCATTCTTCCTGTTGGTGAGATCGGTGGCAATAAGTTGCTTCTGAATCGGGCTGTAGGTATAGGGTGCGCAGTTGAGAAAATAGCCCATGATGTTCTTTTCGTCCGGGTTCAGCAATATCCCGTTTTTGTCGCGTGCCCCTCCGTTGTAGTTGCAGTTGCTCCACCCCAGTCCGAGGTTGTAATCCGCCGGGGTGTCGCTGACGAGATCACCGGCAGTGGTACTGTTGCTCCCATCGGCAAATTCCACCAGCGGATAATTGGTAAAGGGTGGCTTGATGGTGATGCAGGGAGCGGTAGTCAGGGTGAGTGGGTTGCCATGCTTGGCAGCATCCCAGGGATCACATTCCCAACCATTGAAAGGGTGAAGGATCCCGAAATAGTGGCCCACCTCGTGTTCCAGCGTGTTCTTTTTGTAACCGATTTCGGATTTGCGGATCACGATGTAATCCTGGGCGTAAGACTGTCCTGCCGTGTAATAACCGAGCACGTCGGCCTCTCCGGTCTGGTTGGTCAGGAAAATATTCAGGTGACCACTGACCCTGTTATTGTTCATCACGGTGACTCCGGTCGTTCCTTTGGGATTGTCGAAAAGCACGGAATTGTTTATATAGTTGAATCCACCTTTGATGAAGAACTGTATTTCCTGGTCGGCAAAAAATTCATTCAGACCACAAAGCATGGCCAGCACAAGCTCGGTATCCACACCTTCCGTTCCATCGCTTTTGCGGACGATGTGAAATTTGATGGGGACATAGGTGATGGCGCCATTGCGCAGGTCAACGGGGCGTTCGTCCAAAACAGCGAGATTCTGCACCAACTGCTCGGTGATTTGATCCAAATCCTCCCTGGATGTGCCGCAGGGAGCGGAATGGTTGTGGTCTTGGCCAAAGAGGGCCGGAGAGAGCAGCAATGAAGTCGCCAGAAAAACAAGGGAAAAGCGCATGCAGGTCAGGTTGAAGATTTTGAAATCAATGGCAATCAAACATCAAAGATATGACCCCTCACGGGTTTGCAACCCCCATTCGGGACGGATGATTAACAGCCGGAAATCGGGAATAGTTCCTTGGGATTCCGGTCAATCGTCTACCTTTGCGGCGCAAATCCAAACACACAGGCCATGAATAAAGTGACGATAGTCGGAGCGGGAAATGTAGGTGCTACATGCGCCAATGTACTGGCACACAAGGATCTGGTCAAGGAGATCGTCCTGCTGGATATTGCCGGTGATACGGCCAGAGGGAAAGCGCTGGATACCTGGCAACAGGCACCCGTTGACAACTACAGCACCCGGGTGACCGGAACGGATGATTATGCGATGACCAAGGGCTCTGACATTGTCGTCATTACGGCAGGGGTACCCCGCAAACCGGGAATGAGCCGGGATGACCTGATTGCCACCAATGCCCGTATCGTAGTGTCGGTGACCAGATCCATCATGGCGCATTCCGCCCATCCCATCATCATCGTAGTATCCAATCCATTGGACGTGATGACCTATGCGGCCTACAAGGCATCGGGTCTACCGGCCACACGCGTTTTCGGCATGGCGGGCATCCTGGACACAGCCCGTTACAGGGCCTTCCTCGCCGAAGCGCTCGATATTTCGCCCAAGGACATTCAGGCCATGCTTTTGGGCGGTCATGGCGATACCATGGTACCCCTTCCGCGCTACACCACGGTTTCCGGTATTCCGGTCACCGAACTCATCGACCGTGAAAAATTGGATGCCATCATCGAACGCACCAAATTCGGAGGCGGGGAGCTCGTCAAACTGATGGGCACATCCGCCTGGTATGCACCCGGCGCCGCAGCTGCCCAGATGGTGGAATCCATTGTCCGGGACGAACATCGCATTTTGCCCTGCTGCGCCCTGGTGGAAGGGCAGTATGGACTCAATGGCGTATTCGTTGGCGTACCGGTCAAATTGGGCCACACCGGGATCCGGGAAATGATCGAGTTGAAGCTCAATCAGGACGAAAAAGAACTGCTCAACACGTCTGCCGGACATGTCCGGGAAGTCATGGAGGCTTTCGACGGCATGAACCTGCTCGGCTGATCAGGCCCTATTCATCTCCAGACAAGGGAGCAACCCTCCTCCTTTCCAGCCGGAGGCCCATGAAGGTTGACTTGGGGACGTGGTGTCCATGATCTCCGGAAGCGAACTGTCAACCGGACAAAATGCGTGGTGCGCCATCGCATGCACCCGGTGAAACTACCATGGATTCCGGTTCCTTGGTGCAGGACTTGAACCCGAACCCGGCTTTGCGGTTAATTTTGGCAGGCAGGCCGGCAAATGGCCGGTCCATCTGACGCATGAAGCATAAAGTGGTTTTGGGAGTTGGAGGCTCCAGCGGCAGCCTGTATGCCCGGGTACTCATGGATCGCCTGGCAGGCATGCCGGAACAATGGAGTGATGTGGGTGTGGTCATGAGTACCAATGCACGACTCAACTGGGAGATTGAAATCGGATCAGCAGACCTTGACAAATATCCGTTTGTCTTCTACGACAAGCAGGATTTTTTTGCCCCTTTTGCCTCTGGATCAGCGCAGTATGACATCATGATCATCTGTCCGTGCTCCATGGGTTTGTTGGCCCGGCTGGCACAGGGCATCAGCGATGATCTGATGACCCGTGCTGCCGACGTGATGCTCAAAGAACGGCGGCGGCTGATTGTTGTGCCCAGGGAGACACCACTCAATCTCATCCATCTTCGCAACATGGTCCAACTCACCGAAGCCGGTGCGGTGATTGCTCCGGCGTCCCCTTCCTTCTACAGCCGGCCCGAAACCATCCGGGAGGCCGTGACTACCGTCGTGGATCGCGTGCTTGAATTGGCGGGGTTTACGCTGGATGCCTACCGATGGGGAGAACAAAATGACCGGCCGGGCCGGAAGTGATTCGTGAAATCATTCACGACACAAACCGGTAACCCACACCTCTGACCGAAAGAAAATGCCGGGGTTCCCTGGCGTCGGCCTCAAAGTATTTCCGGAAATTGAGAATGAAATTGTCAATAGTCCGGGTGGAGGGGATGACATCGTATCCCCATACAATCTGGAGGATTTGCTGGCGGGAAACCACCTCTCCCTCTCTGTCGACGAGCAGCCGCAGCAAAGCCCATTCCTTGCGGGTGAGGGATACGGCCCCCTTTGCCGTCATTGCTTCCAGTCGCTGAAAATCAACGGTATTGGTTCCGAATCGGACAATGGACAAAGTGCGGTCTTCCGGCTTTCCCATCTCCTGGCGCCGAAGCAAATTGCCGATCCGGATGAGAAGTTCCTCGAGATGGAAAGGCTTGACCAGGTAGTCATCGGCACCGGTGCGAAGGCCTTCAATGCGGTCTTCCGGGGCGCCGCGTGCCGTCAGCATCAAAACAGGAATATGGCGGTCCGCAAGCCGGATGGCGGCACATACTTCCATGCCGCTCATTCCGGGCAACATAACGTCAAGGAGAACCAGATCAAACCGCTGTTGGCCGAGCAACTCCAGCGCCTGGCCGCCGCTGGTGGCGGTGACCACCTCGTACCCTTCGAGTTCCAGATTGAGAGCGAGCGTTTCTCTCAGGCTTTCTTCATCTTCGACGACCAGCAGACGCTTCATGATGGACGGGCCAGTGAACAATAAAACGAGAGCCGCGGGGGCGTTGATCGGCCACCCGTATGGTCCCGCCATTGCGATGGGTGATCTCCCGCGCCAGGTACAAACCGAGACCTGTCCCTTTGGTCTCCCGCTGGTCTTCGTTTCCTGAGCGGTAGAACATGTCAAAGATACGTCCTTTCTCAGGGTCAGGGATCCCGGATCCTTCATCGCTGACTTCCAGGTGCAGACCGTCGTCCTGGTGTCGGACAACCAACATGACCTTCCCTTGTTCAGGGCTGTATTTGATCGCATTCTCGATCAGATTGCGGACCACCACCTCCAATCCGGCCCAATCCAGCCGGAGAGGCAAAGGTTCTTCAGGCAGCTCCCACTCGAGGATGCGTTGGGGAAATTGCCGTTTCGGACCCGCCATCCATTTGGTTACCTGGTCGTCCAACCATGCCTCTTCCGGACGAGGTTGGTAGGTGTGGCTGATCCGGGCCGTCAGCAGGAGATTGTCCAGGGTGTCTGCCAAACGATCCGTTTCACGGATGGCTGAATCCAACAGAGGTCCGGATTTTGCCGGGGGCAGGTCCTTCCGGCGGAAAGTATCCAGAATCAGGCGTAAGGCCGCCACAGGAGTTTTCAGTTCATGCGTGATGGCGAAAAGAAAGTTCCGCCTTTGGCGACCGATCCTGAATTCCGCCATGAATCCCCGCAGCATCAACCAGATACCGATGGAAATACTGAGGAGCATGAAGACACTTTCGCCCAGAATCATGCGCGATTGGCGCCGATGTCGCTGATCGATCCTGACCCGGTCTGACGGATCTGCCGTTCCGAGATCTTCACGCAGCGTATGGACCACAAGCTGCAATTCATGCACCTGTCGGTTTTTCTGCCACAGGAGGACACTCCACCAGCTCAGCGCCAGCAGGATGTAGGCAATAGTGAATCCGGCCAGGATCCGGACGTGTCGGTTTTCCTTCATGGAGGCCGGGCAAAGGTAAGGACTGGACTTGCCCCTGTGGCACCCTGGCACCGTCGTATCACACCGGATTTCTTTTATCCGCCTTAATTTTAACCCGTATGACCAACCCTCAAACCGGTAGTCCGTATTCGGAACTGGCATTGGCTGTCCGTGATGTTCTCCTCTCGGAAGGCGAAGTCTCCCTGCCGGGCATAGGAATTCTCCGCACGGAATCCTACCCGGCCCGGTTGGATCGTGTAGGTGCCCGCATTTTTCCTCCGGGTAAAAAGCCCGTTTTTTTTCCGGATGCTGACACCCGCAGAGTGACCCCCGGGCTGGAAAACCGGTTCCGGCAATTGGTACAGGAGGAACAAAGTGGTGCTGTAAACCGGCTTTGCCGGAAAATGGTGGCCGAAGGAAAGGCCGGACACACCGTTTTGCTCGAAGAAGTGGGTGAATGGCGGTGGCAGGGAGGACCTGCTCCGGAATTCACGCCGGCTGGATTCAATTACGATCTGGATATGTATGGGCTCGAACCGGTAAGTGCCTCACCGGTCCTCCGACGCAGTGCGGCAGAAGCGGCCCAGGAGGCCCGACAGGAAAGGGAGGGAAGAAGGTTGGCCCCGGTATTGCCGCCTGTGTACAGAGCTCGTGACCGCTATTTTTTACCCCTGGCCACCGGAGCGCTTCTCCTTGCACTTGGGCTGTCCCTGTGGTTGGTTTTCCGGCATGAACCATCCACCATGGAGATGGCCTCAATCCCAGCGACCGATCCTGAAGCTGAGCCCTCCCTCCCGCCAACCGCCTTCGACGAAAACCGACTGCGGATGCAACCGGATGTCATCACCGATCCCGATCTCACCGATCCGGAGCCCGAGGAAGAGTCGGCCACCGAACTGGAAGAGGAATCTCCGGTCGCCCCGGAGGCACCTAAGGGCGTTGCATCTCCTTCCGGTACCTATATCGTGGTCGGCCATTTTGGCGATCCGGCCAACGCCCGGCGTGTGCTTGAAAAACTGGAGGCGTTGGGGTGGCAGGGAGAATCCCTTCCCCGGGGCAAATTGACGAGGGTCATCGTCCATGTGGACGAAAACAGGATGTCGGCCGAAGAGGTACTTGGGGAAGTGCGCCGCACCTTTGATCCAGGTGCCTGGATCGTCCGGGGACGGTGACCGGGAATTTGACGACCTTTGTCCCATGTTTTCCGAAGCCCATACTCCCGTCTGGAAACGGTTGTCACACCGGAATTATCCTTTTTTCCTGATGGCAGGGCCATGTGTGGTGGAGAGCCAGGCATTGCTCGAGGAAGTAGCCGGGAGGATCAGGGCAATCGGCGAGTCCCTGGGGATCCCCTGTATTTTCAAAGCCTCTTATCGCAAAGCCAATCGCTCGCGGCTCGACTCGTTTACCGGAATAGGGGACAGGGAGGGATTGGAAGCGCTCCGGAGGGTGGGTGTGCAATTCGGCCTGCCTACGACGACAGACATCCATGCCGATGAAGAGGCTGCCATGGCCGCTGAATATGTCGATATCCTTCAGATTCCGGCTTTTCTGTGCCGTCAGACCAGCCTCCTGGTGGCTGCCGCTGACACCGGCAAGGTCGTCAATGTGAAAAAAGGACAGTTCCTGAGTCCTGAAGCCATGCAATTTGCCGTGGACAAAATCCGGCAATCCGGCAATGACCAGGTGCTCTTGACGGAGCGGGGAACAACCTTCGGGTACCAGGACCTGGTGGTGGATTTCCGGGGCATTCCGGTCATGCAACAGTTTGCACCTGTAGTGCTGGACGTCACCCACTCGCTCCAACAACCCAATCAGGCCAGCGGCGTGACGGGAGGGCGACCCGCTCTGATCAGCACTATCGCCGCCGCCGGAATTGCCGCCGGAGTGGATGGCCTTTTTATCGAAACGCACCCAAGACCTTCCGAAGCCAAATCCGATGGGGCCAATATGCTGCCATTGGACCAACTGGAACCCCTGCTTCAGCGCCTCGTGAGGATCCGGCAGGCCATGAAAAGTACGGAATGACAATTGTTGCGCAACCTTTCCCGCCTATGGACCGTCTTGTCTTCATGCGATCAATCCTTTTGATGTGCGGCATGGCCTGGTTGGTCCAGGACAGTTGTGCCCAATCCAGAGAGGTGGTTTTTACCTCGTTTCCCGCAGATTCCGTGACGCACCTTACACTGGAGGCACCCGACAGTATTGTCGTTCGGACCTGGCACAACAGCGCCATCTTCGTCGAATCCGAAATCATACTCAGCGGTTGCGCTTCGCATATTCTCCGGCACACGGTAGAAAACGGACGTTATGCCTTGCAAGCCAGAAGGGAGGGCACCCGGTTATCCGTGGTGGCGCAATCCAACGATCGTGGGGGATTCAACACCCCCCGGGGTTATTGTGAGGAAAAAGTGCTCCACAGGATTTTCATTCCTGCTGATTTTGCACCCGATGAGGCAGGGGGGTGGATACGCACCGAAGAGAAAAGCAGAACGACCATCAATTATTAGGCTGACGCCGGCGATTTGAATGCTGTGGCTTGATCAGGGAAGTGGACATACGCATCCCGGCGGGGAAAGAGAATGACCGGGAAGTCCTGCTGGCCGCCATCCGCCGGCAGACAGGCTGGTCCAATGAAGAGATCACTTCCTGGAAAATCATCCGGCGATCCCTGGATGCACGCCCCCGTCCACCCGTTTACCAGATTCGTTGTGCCATCTGGCACCAGCAACTACCTGACCCTGAACCCGTCATATCGAAAAGGTTTCAAAGGGTGGACGATGCCCCGCCAGTGATTATTGTTGGTGCCGGACCTGCCGGATATTTTGCGGCACTGGAATGCCTGTTGGTGGGCCTGCGGCCATTGGTGCTCGATCGTGGACAGGATGCTCGCTCAAGACGCAAGGATTTGAGGGCCATCCAGCAGTTTGGCGAGGTCCATCCCGATTCCAATTATTGTTTCGGGGAAGGAGGAGCAGGCACCTATTCAGATGGCAAACTCTATACGCGATCCGTCAAACGCGGCAAAATGGACCAGGTGTTGCGGCTCCTCGTTGAACACGGGGCACCGGCAGATATTTTGGTGGATGCACATCCTCACATCGGAAGCAATAAATTGCCCGGTGTGGTCATGAACATCGGTGCCACCATCCGTCACTACGGAGGGGAGGTCAGGTTCCATGCATGTGTGGAAGATTTATTGATCGAGAAAGACCGCATCTCGGGAGTAATACTCAGGGAAGGCACCATCCTGCGGTCCGATGCCGTGATCCTGGCAACCGGGCACAGTGCCAGAGACATATTTGCCCTTCTGCATCGCCGACAGATTGCCCTCCTGTTCAAACCCTACGCGCTGGGTGTGCGTATCGAACACCCCCAGCCGCTGATTGATGAAATCCAATACGGCTCTGCCGGGAAGGGCGATTTTCTGCCGCCTTCCAGTTACAGCCTGACTTGTCAGGTGCCCGGCCATGGCGTTTTCTCCTTTTGCATGTGTCCGGGAGGGCTGGTGGTCCCGACGGCAACCAGCCCGGGTGAAATCGTGGTGAACGGCATGTCCATGTCCCGGCGGGACAGTCCCTATGCCAATGCCGGCACGGTGGTCAGCGTGGACTGGAAGGACGTTGCCGACTACCACGACAAAGGCATTTTTGCCGGCCTGGCTCTGCAGCAAGCGGTGGAGACCCGGTTGTTTGAAGCTGGTGACGGCTCGCAAAAAGCGCCTGCCCAGCGGATGACGGATTTCCTCGAAGGGAAAGTGTCGAGTTCCCTGCCCGGCACTTCCTACATTCCCGGACTTTGGACGGCCCCGTTGAATGAATTGTTGCCGCCATGGGTGGCGATCGCCCTGCAGCAAGGTATCCGCCAATTCAGCAGGAAGATGCCGGGTTATCTTACCCGGGAAGCTGTGGTCATTGGCACCGAAAGCCGTACCAGCTCGCCGATCCGTATTCCCAGGGACGAGGAAACACGGATGCATCCCGATTTGCCGGGTCTTTTTCCGGCCGGCGAGGGAGCCGGATATGCGGGTGGAATCCTTTCCGCTGCCATGGATGGCCAGAATTCAGCCCGTGCGGTGGCGGCGTTTCTCCTTCGGTAAACGCGGCGGAGGGACTCAAACCCAGCCGCAGCGCAATGGTTTCCAATTGCGGTGAATCATGCCCGTTTGAACGGGTGCCAGAAACGCTTCATCCCGCAACCAGATGCCGGTGTCATACAGGTCTATCCAAGCACCCGGCCGGTAAAGCATTTGAGTCACCAGGCTCCCGATGGCGGACCGCTGACCCCGAAGGTCCGTGAGGGCCATGAAGGGGGGTGGCAGTATCCGCAGTATCTCTTCCAGGGACGGACCGCGGGATTCCCATTGATCAGCTTGGGGCAGTAAAATCATGGTGCGCGGCGCAGTGCTTTGGCCGGGACCGGCCTCAGTCCATACTGGTCCATGGGGGAAGACATGACAGGCCGGACCTGCTCCGGCCAAGCCGGCAGCCACCCATACCGGATCTCCATGAAGATCCCATATCCTCGAAGGCTGCCACCATTTGGCCACCCGGAAGACGATATCCGTTTGTCTTTGCCGGGGATGTCCGCCTTCCAGGCAAGAGGGGCCGGTCCGGAATCGCTCGGGACTTTCCACTACCTCCCGGCACAAGGCATACAAAAGGGGAGAGTGGAGGTCATACGCGGTTCGCGCCCCGAAATACCATTGCAGCAAAGAGAGCCAGGGTCGCATCGGCCAATGAAAAAGCCCGGAAATCCGGGCTTGGTTGGGGTGGCTAATCGGGCTCGAACCGACGACCTTCGGAACCACAATCCGACGCTCTAACCAACTGAGCTATAACCACCAGATAGAAAGGCACGCAAAGGTAATCATTTTCTGTGAAGTGACAATGACCGGAAGCCATTTCCAAACAGTACGAAGGGGGCGATGATCCGGCGCGATGGTGGGTCGGTGAATGACAACCGAAAGGGTCCGTTACCGGTTTCATATCTTTGAAAGGAATTGTCACATGACCGAAAAGGACCAGCACGAATTTGAAATCCAGGTGGAGGGAATGACTTGTTCGGCTTGCGTCCGTACAGTCAGAAATTTCCTGGAGGAACAGGGCATGGAAGAGGTCTATGTCGATCTGCCTTCCAGGAAGGTCAGCTTTCGGAGTGAGAAGCGAAGTGTTGACCTTGAACACCTGGCAGAAGGCATCAACAGGATAGGGTACAGGGTGGTGAAGGAGGCCGGCCAATCTTCCTATTGGACGCTAGGTCGAAAATTGTTGCTTGCCGCGATATTTACCTTGCCCCTGATCCTCGGCCATCTCCTTCATGCCGCCGGCGTCCAAATACCCTTTCTCGACAACCCCTGGGTCCAATCGGGTCTTGCATTGCCCGTTTACATCATCGGGTTCCTACATTTTGGCCGGAGTGCCTGGGGGGCCCTCAGGGCCCGTGAAACCAATATGGACGTGCTGATTTTTCTCGGGAGTACGGCGGCATTCATCTACAGTTTGATCGGTTTGGTTCTGCGTCAGCCCGAATACTACTTCTTCGAGACGGCCGCATCCATCATCACCTTGGTATTGCTCGGCAACTGGATCGAAAACCGGGCACTCAAAACAACCACGTCGGCGCTGGATGATCTGCAACGAATGCGCGTGGACAAAGCCCGTTTATGGATGGGGGATAACCACGTCATGGAGATCGAAGCAGCCGATATTCGCAAAGGCGACCGTGTCATGGTGGCCAATGGCGAGGCGGTCCCGGTAGATGGTACCGTCATGGAAGGGAATGGAGAGGTCAACGAATCTGTGTTGACGGGTGAGGCTATCCCGGTCAAAAAGCAGGATGGGGACCGGTTGTTGAGTGGATCAACGGTGGTCTCCGGAAGTTTTGTCTTGAAAGCGGATGTGGATGAAGCGGATACCTTGTTCAATCAGATCATTCGTCTGGTCAAGGCCGCACAATCCGACAAACCGCCCATCCACAGGATGGCGGACAAGATCAGTGCCTGGTTTGTGCCGGTGGTTGTCGTGATCAGCATTCTGGCCTTTTTTCTGGGATGGGGATTCCTGGGTTTTACACCCGGCAAAGCTTTGATGAACGCCATCGCTGTCCTGGTCATCTCCTGTCCCTGCGCCATGGGTCTCGCTACCCCTACAGCCATTTCGGTGGGCATGGGCCGGATGGCCCGGAAGGGTTTGCTGGTCAAGGGCGCTGGCACCATTGAAGATCTGGCCCGTATCCGGCAAATCATTTTCGACAAAACAGGCACCCTTACGACAGGAGTTCTCAAGGTCAGACAGATTAAAGCCAAGACCGGCATGGAAGCCCTGGTCCGTCAGTATGTGTACCAGATGGAACAGCGTTCCAACCATCCTGTAGCCAAAGCCATCACTGCCTACCTGGGGAATACAGTCATTGTACCCGAGGCCCGGCTGGAGGCGATTGTCGAAGAACCCGGGATCGGCATGCAAGCCAGAGACGGCAAGGGGCATTTGCTGACTTTGCAGCGCGATGATTATGACGGGGGTGAAGGCTATCATCTGGCCCTGACCAGAGATGGGGAGAAAATCGGTCACCTGGTCCTCGAAGACGAACTCCGGGAAGACGCTCCCGAAATCGTCAGTCAGTTCCGCCAAGCCGGCTATTCCTGCCGATTGCTCTCGGGTGATCATGAAGACAATGTGAGGCGCGTCGCAGAACGATCCGGCATCGAGGATTTCCAGGGGCGTCTGTTGCCCCAGGACAAATACCGGCGCATTGAAGAAGCCATGGATGCGGGTCCTGTAGCCATGGTGGGCGATGGTATCAACGACGCCCCGGCCCTCGAAAAAGCCACAGTTGGCATCGCCATGGCGGGCGCCAGCCACACTGCCCTGCGTTCTGCAAAAGTGGCCTTGCTCAATCCCCGTCTCAGTGACCTTGTTGCGCTGTTTCGCCTCAGTCGCCTTACTGTAAGGACGATCCGTGAAAATCTGTTCTGGGCATTCAGCTACAACATAGTTGCCATTCCGCTCGCTGTAGCCGGATTGTTAAATCCTATGTGGGGAGCCTTGTTCATGGCCTTTTCCGATCTCGTCGTCATCGGCAATTCCATCCGTCTCAAGTACCGCTAAGACCGGATCCAACACCATGAAAGCCTTTGCACGAGAAAATGAGTGGGCCGAAAGATGGTCTGCAGACCGGGAAGGCGTCATGAGCGAAATTTATAAAGCCGGCTTTCCCTGGCTTTGGACGGTGGCCTTTCGGATCCTACAGGACAAGGAACTCGCCGAAGACATGGTACAGGAAGTCATGCTCAGGATCTGGCAATTTGACCGTCTGGATCACATAGCCCATTCCCTGCCGGCTTACCTCCACCGCTCCGTCCTCAACAAGAGCCTCAACAAACTGAGAGAATACCGCCGGCTGGAATCAGAGGATGTCCTGGTCCATACATCCGTTGCCCAGGACGACGACCGGCCGGCCGCCGAAATCCAGGATGAAAACCGGGTCCTCCCGCTCCTGCAATCACTGCCCGAGCGATGCCGGCTCGTTTTTGTCCTGAGCAGGTTTGAAGACAGGACCAATCAGGAAATTGCCGAATTGATGCATATCAGTGTCAAAACCGTAGAAAACCAAATGACCAAAGCTTTGCGATTGCTGCGGGAACGTTGGAAGCCGTACGATGGTTGAAGGATATTTGGCGTCAAAACAGATCTTTTTTTCCCGTTGATATGGGGGGATTGGGATCTTTGTGTGTCGATTGGGTGATTTTATACCTATACCGTGGAGGAAGTATTGCTGGATCTGATCATTAAAGACCTTCAGGGACGCCTTGAAGAAAAGGAACGTCTTGTCCTGCAGCAATGGAGGCAGGCTGACCCCCTGCATGAACGTCAATACCGGGAAATCAGGGAGGTTTGGGCGGCCACAGGCCGCGAAATGGACCTTGTCAAGCCACCGGATTCTGTGGACGCCTGGAACCGCTTCCGGACAAAGCTTGACACCCCATCGACACAGAAATCCGCGGGAAAGCCATACCTGGTTTGGTCTCCCTATACATGGCGCGTCGCTGCCGCGCTGGCCGCATTGGTCGCCGTCGCCTGGTTTTTTTGGCCATCCGGTCAGCAACAACCGATCCTGCTGACCGCTGCGGAAACCAAAACCACACATCTCCTCCCGGATGGCACCTCCATCACCCTGAAGGACGGTTCCGTACTCGAACTGGCTGCGGATTTCAGCCAGGGATCCTCCAGAAATGTGCGTTTGCAGGGCCATGCCTTCTTTGACGTCGCCAGCGATCCCGATCGTCCGTTCCGGATCCAGGCAGGGCGCATGGATATTACGGTCCTGGGCACCCGATTTTACGTCCTTCACCGAAAGGGGGAGGGCAGCATTTCGGTGACAGAAGGCCGTGTCAAGACCGAGGACAGGATATCCGGACGATCCTGGGAAATGACTGTCAACCAACAATTGGAATGGGCTTCCGCCCGGCAATCCGAACCGGAATTGACAGCAGTAGGAGAAAACGATTTTGCTTGGCATACAGGCTATTTGCGTTTTCGGGACCAACCTTTGGGGGAAGTCCTGGATGTCCTTGAGGATCAATTCGGTGTTGCCATCCACCTCACCCGTAAGGAGTTGGCCTATTGCCGGTATACCGGCCAATTTCGCCAGGAACAACTTCCCGAAATCCTTCGCACCTTATCCGGTACCTTTGGGATGACACTCAAAACCTCCCCGGAAGGATCCTATTACCTGACCGGGGGGGATTGCCATTAATTCCGGCTTGAGCCCGTAAGGCACCGCCGGACACATAATACAGGGAAATCATGTGGAGCCGGTGGGGCACAGGCGTGGTATTCGTTTTTCTTTCCGTCATGGCGATGGCCCAGTCCCCGCTTGTCCAGCCCATTCATTTATCCTTCCGGGAAATCTCGCTGGACTCCGCCCTTGTATTGCTGATGCAGGAAGAAGGGGTCCTGCTCAGTTACAGTGCGGATGTGTTGCCGGCCAAGAGGACTTTTTCCCGTCAATATCTCGGAACGCCCCTGATCGAAGTCCTCGATGATCTCCTCGAAGGGACGGAGTTGGCCTACACCTTTATCGGCCGGCAGGTGGTCATCTTCCGGGCGGCAACCCAACCAAAATTCTTCCAGGTCAGCGGGATAGTCACAGATGCGACCTCGGGAGAAAGAATGATCGGAGCCAACATCTATGATCCCGTTTCGCTCCAGGGAACCACAACCAACGCCTACGGCTTTTACAGCCTGAGGCTGCCCGAGGGAAGCAGGCAGATCGTCTATTCCTACCTTGGCTACAGGGCCTTCGTGCAAAACATCCATTTGGTAGCCGATTCCCGCCATGATGTGGGCCTGCAACCGGATGGCCAACTGGAACCTGTCATCGTCAGCGAAGAACAGGACCTCTCCCAGGCCGATCGCCGGGACCGCATGCAGGAACTCGATTTGAGAGCCATGCAGGAATTGCCGGCATTGGCCGGCGAACCCGATCTTGTCCGTTTTTCCTCCCTGCAACCCGGCATTGTCACGGGAACCGACGGATTTGGCGGCGTTCACGTGAGGGGCGGAAATGCCGACCAGAATCTGTTCCTGCTGGATGGCGTTCCGGTGTACAGTCCTACCCACGCCGCCGGTATGTTCTCCATATTCAACAGCCAGGCGATAAGAAGTGCCCGCCTGTACAAAGGGGGCTTCCCGGCCCGGTACGGCGGGAGGTTGTCCTCCGTGTACGACATCCGGCTCAAGGAGGGCAATAATCAAAAGCTGCAGGGCGAAGCGGGTATCAGTATGATTGCCGCCAAACTGGCCATTGAAGGACCTATCGAACAAGAAGCCAGTTCTTTCTTTGTCAGTGCCCGGCGCACCACCGTGGATCCCTGGTTGCGCAGCGCAACCCGCTATGTTCAGCAGGAAAGGGGAAACAACGGGTTTTCAGACTTCCATTTCTACGATGTACATGCCAAAGTGAATTTCACAAGCGGACTCGATCACCGTTTCTATGTGAGTTTCTATCATGGCTCCGACCATTTTCACGATGAACGGGGAAGATCCGTGTTGTTTCAGACAGAGTCGAGAAATGATCATTCCCAGGCAGATCTGGACTGGGGCAATACCATTGCTTCCTTTCGGTGGAACTGGATTCTGCATCCGAGGTGGTTTCTCAATACCACCATTTTCACAACCCGTTTCCGGTTCTCTTTGCTCGACTTTTATGAATTCGTCCGCGAAGACCAACAGCAAAGACAGAGGGAATTTGACTTGCTTTCCTTTTCATCCATGATCCATGATACCGGGATCAAATTGGAGGGGGAGTATCATCCAGGTGATTTCCACCGGGTAAGATTTGGTGGCGGATTGATCCAGCACCGTTTCCAACCCGGCGTCATGGCATTGGATGAAAACAGCGTGGATGCCGATGTTTTTGTCTCCAACGGACGCGTGAGAAACCTCGATTCCCTGCCAGCCTACGGAATCATTCGCTCCCTGGAAGGCGAAGCCTACCTGGAAGACGAATGGACGCCCCATCCGCATTGGACCATCCTTCCGGGGCTGTATGCCAACCTGTTCGACAGCCAGGGCAAGTCCTACCTGTCCCTGCAGCCCCGGATCCAGATCATGTGGCAACCGATCCCGGCCATTTCTCTTCGGGCAGCGGGGTCGAGGATGGCCCAGAATCTCCACTTGCTGACCAATTCCGGTCTGGGGCTTCCCAGTGATCTGTGGGTGCCTGCCTCCGCCAACATCCGCCCTCTTGTCGCCTGGCAAGGGGAGACCGGGGTGACCTGGCAACATCCATCCGGATGGCAGGTGGAAGGTGCGGCTTATATCAAACAAATGGAGCATCTTCTGACGTGGCGTCAGGATGCCGGCTTCCTGGTCAATGGCAATTTTCTGCAAGGAGGGCTTTCAGAAGAGTATTGGGAAAATCTCGTCACGGCCGGAAGTGGAGAAGCCCGGGGATTGGAGATATCGGTGAAGAAAGTCTCGCCACGATATTCCGGCTACATCGCCTATTCCCTCGCCAATACCCGTCACCGGTTTCCCCTTGTGAACGGGGGTCGCCCTTTCCCTTTTCGCTATGACCGCAGGCATGTTGTCCATATCACCCAGGAATTCCAATTGGCACCTCCTCTGAAACTGGGTATGGTGTGGAGCTGGGCTTCCGGCAATCCCATTACCATTCCCCAGGGCCAGTTTGACGTACATTCCCTCTATTTCATTGCTCCGGGCATCGACTTTTCGGAGCGCAATGCTTACCGCATGAAAGATTACCATCGTCTTGACCTCACATTGCGATATACCGTCCAACAGGCGGGATTTACCCACACGCTGGATTTGGGCGTTTACAACGTGTACAACCGGCTCAATCCCC
Organism: uncultured Saprospiraceae bacterium; assembly: GCA_964471595.1. Taxonomy (GTDB): domain Bacteria; phylum Bacteroidota; class Bacteroidia; order Chitinophagales; family Saprospiraceae; genus JAGNXB01. The sequence goes on along the minus strand of CAYYGN010000017.1, from coordinate 35,957 downwards.
AATTCATCCGTGTCAGGGAAAACATATACAACCGGGAGCAAAGAGATTTGGTCGAAGTCTCCCTGCTGCCGGTTCTACCTGTCATCAGTTACCAAATCCGCCTGCTGTGAAAGCCTTGACTACCTTGATTGGCCGGGCGTTCTTCCTTGTGCTTGCGGCCGGACTCGGAGGATGCGAAACCCCCTTTCTGCCTGATGATCTGGAGGACAAGAAGTTGGCGGTTTCGGCCACCATGTCCACCGATCCCCGGCTCCCCGGGTTCCTGGTGTTTGTCTCTCCAGTTTCACCATTTGGCGGCGCTGGGGGAGGGGATCTGATCCCGGATGCGGAGGTCCTGCTGTATCGGCAAAACCAATATATCGGACAACTCGCTCCAGGCCTGTTGGGAGATAGAGATGTCTATTATCTCGACCTGCCTCCGGACGAAAATGTGGCCTATACCCTAAGGATTCACGCAGAAGGCTTCCCTTCCGTGGCCGCAACGGACCAAATGCCCGAACGGCCATTCGGCAGGATCATTTCCCTGGAAGACCTGGTCAAAACCACGCTTCCGAGTCAGGCGGTAAGACACGCCTTTCGCCTGAAAACGGATATCCGAGATGTACCCGGTATGACCAATTATTTTCATGTATTCATTGAGGCCTGGCTACTGGACAGCCTGGACAACAGTTATTTCAGCTATTGCACGCTGAAAAATGCCCGCAATCATGACCCCTCCCTGAAGCCCTATCTGCTCAATCAGTCTCTGTTGGTCGATGGCAGTCTGTTTGACGGCGAGGACAAGGAATTCGAATGGCTTTGTGAAGTGGATGTGCCCGACGGGCTGAGGTTGACGGAGGTGCAGATGGATCTCCGTCATGTCAGTGCTCCGTATTATTTTTTTCATGCCTCCCATGCCTCCCAGCTGTCAGCAGGAGCCAATGGTGTGACAGAGCCGGTTGTCCTGTATTCCAATGTGCAGCAAGGCACGGGATTTCTGGGGGCTTACCAGAGTACCCGCGATGTAATTCCGGTGGAATAGAGGGCAGTGATTTTACCCTTGGGGACCGGCAATGCCGTATTCAGTCATCAAACGGGCCATGTCCTGCTGATACCGGCGGGCCACCTGTGCGGCCGCCTCGGCGTAATCACCCTCCGAAGAAGCGTACAGAATGCCTCTGGAAACATTGGCAAGGAGTCCGCATTGGTCATTGAAGCCATAGTGGACCACTTCATCGAGACTGCCCTGTTGAGCCCCGAATCCGGGTACCAGAAGGAAATGGTGGGGGACAAGTTGCCGGACCCTTTTGAAATCCTGAGGATGTGTAGCCCCGACAACAAACATCAACTGGTCGGGATGGCCGGCGAGGGCACACGTGGCCAGCACTTTCTCCCACAAAGGTCCTCCGTCTTCCAGGGTAACGCGTTGGAAGTCACTGCTGCCAGGGTTGGAGGTCAATGCCAGGGCAATGGTCCACCGCCCCTCGACCGCCAGGAATGGCGCCAGGGTGTCCAGACCCATATAAGGAGAAACCGTAACGGCATGACAGCCATATGTTTGAAAAACGGCATGCGCATAACGTTCCGCAGTGTGTCCGATATCACCCCGTTTGGCATCGCCAATAACCAGCCATCCGGGCGGTATCGCGTCAATCACCCTTTGGAGAACCGTCATTCCCTCGGGGCCCCATGCTTCAAAAAAGGCGAAATTCGGTTTGAAAGCCACGGCATAGGGGGCGGTGGCCGCAATGATATCGAGGAGGAATTGCTCCATACCTTGTGGGGTAGGAGGAATTCCCGAAGGCAACTGTTCCGGGTCGGGATCCAGCCCGATACACAAAAAGGACTGCCTCGCCCGGATCAATGCAAAAAGTGCCGCGCGACCGGACGGATACGCATTCATTCGGGAGATATTCCGTTTACAGCGACAACCCCTTTGATACCGGGCACCTTGTTCCGGATCGCCTGCTCAACCCCCGCCCGCATGGTCATCGCCGACATGTTGCAACTTTCACAATTGCCGATCCACCTTACTTCAACGACGTAGTCCGGCGTAATGGATACCACTTCAATATCGCCGCCATCGGTGCGCAAGTGAGGCCGGATTTCCTCCAGCGCTTCATCCACCTTTCGCCATAAATCGCTTTGGCGGGGGCGTTCTGTTTCAGTAAGGGTCATGATGTCACAACAAAGCTACGGATAAATGGATCACTCCTTCAGTTTCACAATCGGGGTTTCTTGCCCGGAGGCAGTGCGGACCGCTACCTGGCGGGCCACGGCTTCAGCTATGGCCAGAAAAAATGGCCGTGAGGGGTGGTCTTGACGAAGGACAGCCGGCATACCCGAATCCCCCCCCTCGCGAATGCCCTGGATCAATGGTATCTGACCCAGCAAAACCGTATTCCCTTTTTCTGAAAGGGCAGCCCCCCCGCCCTCGCCAAACAGCAGGTAGCGATGATCCGGCAATTCCTCGGGGGTAAACCAGGACATGTTTTCCACAACACCCAATACCGGTACCGCGACGTTGGGCAGCAGAAACATGTTCATGGCCTTGATGGCATCGGCCACGGCTACCGGTTGTGGGGTGGTGACCATGATGGCGCCGGTGACGGAAACAGTTTGCACCAACGTCAACTGAACGTCTCCGGTGCCGGGGGGCAGGTCCACGACCAGGTAATCGAGCTGGGGCCAGAGGCACTCAAGGAAGAATTGACGAATGATCCCCGCCAACCGGGGTCCCCGCAATACAACGGCTTGTTCCGGCTCCACCACATTCCCAATTGACAATACCGGCATGCCAAAGGCTTCAAGGGGAATGATGACCGGTTTGCCACCCTTCTCTTCCACACGGGGCCGCTGTCCCGTTAGCCCCAACATGGTGGGGATGGAAGGACCGTACACATCGGCATCGAGGATACCGACTTTGGCACCGAGGGCCTTGAGGCCCAGGGCAAGATTGACGGAAACGGTTGACTTGCCTACGCCTCCCTTCCCGGAGGCTACGGCAATGATGTATTTGACCTGAGGCAGAGGTTTGCTCTCCTCCGCCTGAGGCATCTCAGGCCCGGCGCCCACCGTGACAAAATGAATGTGGGCTTCGGCGCCTGGAAAATGATCGGCCAGATGACTTTGGCAGAGCAACATCAGGTCGGATTTGTACGATTGGTGCCTGGGCGTAATATGAAACTGAAACCGGATGTCTTTTCCCTCAATGTGCAAGTCCCTGATCATCTTCATTTCGGTAATGGGCTTGCCGGTCACAGGGTCCTGAATCCGGGCCAGAACGGCGAGTATGTCTTCCTGCTTCCAATCCATGATTTGTTGATATTTGGTCCATTCGCCACTGCTAGAGGGCAGGATATTGCAAAGCAACAATTTTTCCAGGGAACCCGGTTGTTCAAAAAAAGATCATTTCCTGCTTGACGTCGCATCACCATGGACCTGTGCAGGCATCGAAAGGCGAAAACCGGGTATCTTTATGGAGGATTTACTTTCCATTCCTTCAATCCTGTCCTATGAAAAAGTTGTTCCTCCTGTTGACGGCCCTTTGTACGGGTTATACCCTGATGGCCTATTCGGTCACCATTTTCGGCTATGTCAAGCTGCCGGATGCAACACCGGTCAAACAACATCCCGTGCAGGTAAGCCTTGTGAAAGACAATGCCGTTCTGCAATCCATGACCGTCCTCACCCAGGATAATGGCAAGTATATCGCTGTTTTTCAGGTAGATGACAACCTGACCGAATTGGTGGCCGCCATTTCACTGAAAGATTGCCAAGACGCAACGCTGGAACGGGAGGTGTCCGTTTCGAAGCTACATCCTTTGGCCGATGCCCACTTCACCTGGTGTGCCACCGGTTGTGCTTTTGATGTGGAGATCGATGAAACCCAGACCAACTCCGGTGAGGTGATACTTGTGGCGGTGCCCCTTGGTGGCAATCCGCCATATCAGTTTCACTGGAGCAATGGTCATACCGGACAGACCCTGCTCGCCCAGCCAGGCGATAAATATTGTGTCGTGGTGACTGACCATGATGGTTGCCACGGAGAATCATGTCTCACCCCGGGTGGCCAAGAGGATTGCTTCGTGGAAATTGAAGCATTCCCCACCAATCATCCGGCCTCGGGTACCAAACTGATTGCCAAACCGAAAGGCGAAGGTCCCTTCACCTACTTGTGGAGCAACGGCTCACACGAACCCTATATCTACGCCCCGCAAGCCGGGGAGTATTGTGTGACCATTGTGGACAACCTGGGCTGTGAGGCCACATCATGTATGGAAGTAGGTGTCAATGATCCCTGTGCGGTGGAAATTCATGCCACCCTGCTTCCCTCCGGTGCGCGCCAATTGGAGGCGCATCCCAAAGGAACGCCTCCGTTTGAATATCATTGGAGCAATGGATCCGGTGACAAATCCATCATCGTCGAAAAGCCGGGCATCTATTGTGTGGAGGTCGTGGATGCCAATGGTTGTCAAGCTAAAGCCTGCTATGAATGGAAACAGGACGGGAAGGATTGTGCCGTAGAGATCAGTGTCGTCTATGACGGCAACAAAGCCAAACTCATTGCCCATCCCAAAGGCAAGGCCCCTTACACCTTCCATTGGAGCAACGGCGCCAATGGCCCGTTCATCCATGTTGAGCAGCCAGGTGAGTATTGTGTCGTCATAGTGGACGCCAACGGATGTGAAGCCAAAGCCTGTGTCGTCGTCAAAGAACCGAATACGAATGACTGCCAGGTACACATACAGGTGGTTCCCACCCAGGATCCGGCGATATTCAAGCTGATTGCCCAGCCGAAAGGACCTGGCCCGTTCCATTTCCTGTGGAACAATGGGGCGACCGTTCCGGTCATTTACGTCGAGAGCCCGGGCGAGTATTGCGTTATCATCCAGAATGACCATGGGTGTGAAGCCAAAGCATGTGTCAAGTTGCACAACGGTCCCCCAGCGCCATGTGCGGTGGAAATCGTCAAATCGCCTTCCAATTCGGGATTGTTGATTCTGAAGGCATTGGCCAAAGGAAAGGCGCCTTTCTCCTATCTGTGGAATACCGGCGAAACAACAGCGAGCATCGCTGTGGAAAAGCCGGGCGAATATTGTGTTAAGATTACAGATGCGGACGGATGTGTGGCGGAAGCCTGTATTCATGTAGGCGGGGGTTCTGATCCCAATGGACCGCCCTGCGCCGTACATATCAAGGTGAAATACAAATCCAAAGAAGAGGCCATTTACTTGTTCGCTGTTGGTAAAGGCAAGCCGCCGTTTGCTTATGCCTGGTCCAACGGTCACACGGGTCCAGACCTATTGGTCAAGGAACCGGGTATCTATTGTGTGACCGTAACGGATGCACAAGCGTGTAAGGCCACAGCTTGCATCGAAATCGAGAAGGATGAGTTTACAGGAGGATCCGAAGAGGAAGGAGCCCTGGAAATTCGCCAAACCTATCCGGTGCCGGCCGGTGAGGAGGTGTTTCTCCGGATCTTTAATCCCAGTGATTCCCGAATTACGTTTCAGGTATTCGATTTGCACGGCATGGTCATCGATGCCCCTTTCCTGCAAAACCTTCCTGCAGGCGAACATCTCATCCATCTTCCTTTGAACGGGGTGGCTCCGGGGACCTATTGGGTCAGGATTTCTTCAGACAAAGAGACGGTGACGACACCTTTGATCAGGTCGCGCTAACACCCCGTCCCAACAAAAGGGTCCCAATTCGGCATTCACCCAAAAAGAAAGGCGCACCAATAGGTGCGCCTTTCTTTTTGACATGTGATGTACGGGAATCTTTATCCCTGGCTGGGTGATTCCAGACGAGCCAGATACTTCTCGATTTCCTGTCCTTCTTCGGAATCGGGATATTCAGACAGAATCCTGGAATAGGCGGAACGCGCTTCCTCGCGGTTGCCTTGTTTTTCATGGAGCTGACCGGTTTTGAGCAGGAAATAGGGCGTGGTCAGATTATTGTCGGCAGCACCGGCCGCTTTGACGTATTGAGCCAGTGCTTTGTCGAGTTGATTAAGCTCCGAATAAGCATCGCCGATGGCTCCCAGCTTCATGGCTTCCGTGATATCGTCCTTGGGGCTGAATGTCTCGAGATGGGAGATGGCATCCTCAAAGCCGCCCAGATGGAGATAGCAGATGCCGGCATAGTAATGCGCCGTATTGCCAGCTGGCGTGGATCCGTACTTGTCGATGATCTCCAGGAAACCGGCATAACCACCGCCCGGGTTATTGAGGGCCAGATCAAAGGAATCGCGCTCGAACTGAAGCTGGGCCTGAAACATTTGTTCAATGGCCTCCTTCTGTTTGGGCTCCACGATCACGAACCGGTAAAAAAAGTATCCTCCGACGACAAGGAACAGACCTCCCAGTATGATCAGGAGGATCTTTTGATTCTTTTCCCAAAATCGTTCAGCACTGACCTTTGCCTGGGAGAGGTCGATCAATGTTTCGTCCTGAACTTGTTTCTTGCGGCGAATCGTTGCCATGTGCAGCTGAGTGGGTTAAAAAATTGCAGGCGCAAAGGTAAGGGCTTTTTTCCTTACGTATCGCGCTTTTTTACAGGTCCTTCCTGCGGGTATACGAAGAGAGGATGACAGAGTTGCGTGACGACAAAGCGTCAGTCGCGGATGAAAGGGTAATCCGGCTGGACATAGTTGTCCTCCCACAGGGCGGAAGGGTCGGGGAGGGGGGATTCTTCGGCAAAGTTGGTCGCGTCCTCAATCTCCTCTTTGACCCGGTCGCGGATGTCCTGAATTTCCTCCTCGCTGGCGATTCCTTCCGCGAGCAACCGCTGCTCAAGGTCCTTGAGCGGGTCGAGGTCCATGTAGGATTTGAGCTCTTCTTTGCTGCGATAATTCCCAGGGTCGGAAACGGAATGTCCTTTGTACCGGTATGTTTTGATTTCGAGGAAGTAAGGACCATGGCCTGCCCGGATATGAGCAGCGGCACGGGCGAGCGATTCATGGACCGATTCGGGCCGCATGCCGTCCACCGCTTCACTGGGCATGTCGAAGGCGGCACCTATCTGGTAAAGGTCGTGCACATTGCTTGTCCGGTGCACTGAAGTGCCCATGGCGTACTGATTGTTCTCGCAGATGTAAAGGACAGGCAACTTCCATGTCATCGCCATGTTGAAGGATTCATACAGGGCACCCTGGCGCGCGGCGCCATCGCCGAACATGGTGACACAAAGGTTGTCCGTTCCCTTGTATTTCTCTGCCAGACCTATGCCTGTGCCGATCGGGATCTGGGCGCCGACGATGCCGTTGCCACCGAAATAGTGATGTTCCCGCGAGAAAAAGTGCATGGATCCCCCTTTGCCTTTGACGCATCCCGTGGCCTTGCCGTATAGTTCGGCCATGCAGGAACGGGCCGACAAGCCTTTGGCCAGCGCAATGCCGTGTTGACGGTAGCCGGTTACAACGGGATCCTCGGGACGCAAGGCGGTCACCAGGCCCGCGGCAATCGCTTCCTGTCCGATATATACGTGACAGAACCCCCGCACCTTCTGCTGACCGTAAGCCATCAGGGTCCGTTCCTCAAACCGCCTGATGCGCAACATCAGCGTGTACCACTGGAGGTAGGTGGCCTTTGTAAAAGGGCTGTCATTCTTTTTTTTCGGGGAGGGCTTTGTCACAACCTGCGCCATCGTCTTACATTTGGGCGATAAAGATAAGCGGTTCCGTCTTTACCCGCCGGGATGCCACCCGGGAGGAATCCTCTGCTGCCCTGCATGGACGAGGTTCAAATTGACCAGTTATCCCTGACTTCCTTCAAAAGCTATGAAGAAGCGCAATTCCAATTCGGAAAAGGATGCCAGGTGATTACAGGAAGCAATGGAGCTGGAAAGACGAATGTGTTGGATGCCTTGTACTACCTGGGCATGTGTCGCAGCTATTTCTCCCTCAAGGATCGTGAACTGGTCCGACATGGCGGAGATTTTTTCCGGTTGCAGGCCACCTTCCGGATTGGCACCAACCCTCATCGCCTCGTTGTCAAAGTACGGCCCGGCGAGAGCAAGGTGTTTGAATGGGACCACAAGCCTTCTGTGACCCTCGCTGCCCATGTAGGCCGGTTGCCGGTCGTATTGATCACTCCCAACGATACGGATCTTCTCTCTGGATTCAGTGAGGAACGCCGGCGATTCATGGATCAAACCCTTTGCCAGGCTGACCCCGACTACCTTTCCCGTCTGTCGGCCTATGGCAAGCTCCTTCAGCAGCGCAATGCCTGGCTGAAAGCCGGAATGTTGCGACCTGCATCCGATACGGCCTTGCTCGACGTCCTGGATCGCCAAATGGAAGAACCAGCCCATTACATCGTCACAATGAGGCAAGCATTTGTCAGTGAGGTTGAGGCATTGACAGCAGTCTATTATCGCCGGCTTTCCCATGACAAGGAACATCCGGGACTGACCTATCAAAGCGCGCTCACCCAACGCGACTGGACCTGGCAAATGCGTCAGAGCCGGTCAAGGGATCTGAGGTCAGGCCGCACCACCGTTGGCGTACACAGGGATGAAATCGATTTGCTGCTGGACGGTCACGCCGCCCGGCGTTTTGGTTCACAGGGTCAGCTGAAGTCGTACGTGATGGCGCTCAAACTTGCGCAATACGTGTATCTGGCTGGGAAAAAACAGGTTTCCCCCCTGCTGCTTATGGATGACATATTCGACAAACTGGACCAGGGTCGGGTAGCGGCGCTCATGGAAATTCTCACCGGAACGGAATTCGGCCAGGTTTTCATTACGGACACGGATGCGAACAGGGTTCCTGGGCTCCTGCGATCTGTTGGACGTCCGTTCACTACCTTTAGGATGGAATCCAGCCGCATCCTGGAACGCAGTGACGATTAGTTTCCAATGAGAAAAACCAACGAAGAAAGCCTGGGGGACATACTGGCGCGCATCGTCCGCCGGGAAGGATTCCGTCAGCCCTTGTGGGAAGCGGAGATCAGGGAAATCTGGATGAGGGACATGGGCGATTACATCGCCCGGAATACCCAATTCCTCCGGTTGCGCGGGCATGTCCTCGAAATCGGCATCCTATCCTCCGGCCTGCGGCACGAATTGCACTTCTCCCGAAAAAAAATCACCTCCTTCCTCAACGAAAAGCTGGGACAGGAGGTGATCCAGGATGTCATCCTGAGAGGATGACCCTTAGGCTCTGGGCTTCCGGCCTCCGGAAGTTTTGCCGGGGACATAATCCCTCGTGTGGGTGTCCGGCTTGGTCGGCTTTTTCGCCGGCTTGGTTTTTGAGGCCAGCTCAACGGCTTTATAGGCATTCACGACACCTCCACTGGCACACAGGGCGGAGAAGGGTACTTTCTCGTCTTTGGTGCCCGGCTTGATCACCTCGCGATCCACTTTGCTGACGGATTTGAGCAGGATCTCCCTGACCTGAGCAGCAGTCAGGTCCGGATAATAGGAACGGATCAGGGCAGCTACCCCGGCTACGACAGGGGCGGCCATACTCGTACCTTGGGCATCACCGTACCCATTGTCGGGTGTCGTGCTGTAGATGGCCATTCCGGGGGCGAAGAGGTCAACATTCTTTTTGCCATAATTGGAAAAAGGAGCGGCCAGTCGGTCGCCGTCCTGCCAGTTGAGAGCGCCTACTTCAATCCAGTTGCGGGCTGCCTTACGACCAAACAATCCGCGTTTTTCAAAGTATTTGTTGGGGAAGTTGTCACTGGTATCGTTGTTCTTTCCGTCGTTGCCGGCCGCGTGCACCAACAGCACATCATGGGCCTCCGCATAACGAACGGCTTCGTCCACGATCTGCTTGTCCCAGGAGTAGCTTTTGCCGAAACTCATGTTAATGACTTTGGCTCCGTTGTCCACGGCATAGCGAATGCCGTTGGCTACGTCCTTGTCGCGCTCGTCTCCGTCGGGGACTACTCTGACACCCATGATGATGACATTGTCGGCTACACCTTTGATCCCCGTATCGTTGGACCGGTCGGCGGCGATGATGCCGGCGACGTGGGTGCCGTGGAAGGCATCCGGTCCGGCAATGTCCGCATTGCCGTATTGCCATTCGTTGGGGTCAGCGTAGTTGTCGCCAACCGTCGGGCGAGGGTCGAAGTTGGTGTCATAATAAATGGTCCGGCCCTTGAAGTACTCGATAGCTCCGTCAAAGTAGGAGCCATCCAGGCCGTTGGTCAACAATTTGGACACCAGTTGGACATCATTCTGCAGCGTCTCATCCTCGGTGTTCAATTTTTCAAGGGCTTCCAGCGTCAGCTCCTCGGTTCCCAGGTGGGTCTTGAGACGCTTTTCCGCTTCCATGTAGTTGGTTTTGAGCGTCTCGTAATAACCAAGGGTGGACAATGCTTTTTCCCGCTCCTCTTCAACAGTCGTCTTCAATGCCTGGTATTTGGCATATTCCTTTTTGGCTTTGCCCTTGAGGCTCGCCGGATCCGCGGTCTTGTACTTTTTGTCGTAATGGACAAACAGCCGGGTCATTTCCAGGAGGTCGTGGTGGACATTTTCACCATTGGCATTCCCGATGAAATTCCAGCCGTACATGTCATCCGCGTAGCCATTCTTGTCGTCATCCTTGCCGTTGCCGGATTTCTCACCGGGATTGCGCCACATGATCCGGTTGAGGTCCTCATGCATGGGGTCCACGCCGCCATCCAAAACAGCAACGACTACCGGAACACTCTTTTTGCCTTTCAGTAATTGTTGATAGGTCTTTTCGGTACTGACCCCGGGTACGGCGTCGGCGGTCCAATCCAGGTTGAACCAGTTTTCCGGCGCCTTGGACTGGCCGGATTGGGCTATAACCGAAATCGGAAGGACGAATCCCGCCAAAAGCGCCAACAGGCCAAATGAACGGTTGAAGGAAGCAACCAGAGAAATCATAAAATTGGGTTTGATGGTTGGTAGGTGCAAAGTCGAAAAGGAGAACCCGCCGGGGCCCTCAATAGTCATGGTCTGAAACGCCGTCGCCGTCATCCAGATTGTGCCGGTCTTCTTCACCCGGCTCATCATAATCGTCCGATTCCTCCGTCCCGGCAAATTCTTCGGTGTCGCCGAAATCCTCGCGGAGGTTGCCATCAGCATCGTAATCATCATCGTCGGCAATAATCTGGCGGGCTTCCTGGATGGTCATTCGGACGAGATAATAGACATCTTCGGTCTCGAAAGGAAGCGCGGATACCTTCTTTCCTTCCTTGTTGACGTAGGAAATGAGATGCTGCGCAAATCCGTGCGGGTACTGGAGCTTGATCCGTGTGAGGATGTCATCCGGCAGATTTTCGTAATCCTTTACAATCCTTTTCTTAGGGTTCATAGGTGCTTTCCTGTGCTGCAGTGTGAAGGAAATGGCTTTGTCTGATCGGGGTAAAAGTCTGTAATTTTGTTGAATCCGTTCCGAAAGCTTGCCTGCGGAACTTCGGCCAAAAGTAAAGGTTTTGCAGATTCCTGTCACGTTGGGCACCTCGGCACCACCACCACCTCATAACTTTCCGGCGAAGAAGGCGTTTTCTCTGGGCGGCCACTTCGTCTCCGCAACTCGCCATGGATATACAATCCACCATACCGGACACTTCAGGAGGTAGCGAACGCTACAAATTCCTGGCTATCCGAACCTATGCCGACACGGAATGGCTGGCCGACAACCGCAAGCGGTACCGGCAGGTCTATGACCAGTATGAACTCACTTACATCTATGTCGAGCTGAGTTTCATCAACAAAGCTTTTGATCGGGAAGACTGGTCGGCCAAGGTGGAACTGAAATGCTTCAAAGCCCACCAGAAAAACCGCCCCGTTTGTCATCTGACCCTCGAACGGGACATCCCCAAGACGGAATCCACCGTTTATCTCCGCGAGGGATGGGGCAACAAAAAGGAAGGCGCTTTCTGGAAACCGGGAACCTATTTCTGGGAGGCCTGGATCGACGGACACAAGGCCGGCACCCGGTATTTCTATGTCCAGACCACCGGCCAGAAATCACCCGCCATTCCCGACGACTACATCCAGTTGGCGGGTGTCCGCATGTATGAGGGGCCCATGGACGACGTTCCCGAACACGAAAGACAATACCTGGAGGAATTCGACAGCAGGGACTCCCGGTTCGTTTACCTCGAGCTGCAACTGGAGAATCAACTGCCCGGCACCAATTGGTTTCTCGAGTTGACGGTGAAGTTTTTCAATGAGGGCCGCGAACTGAAGGGGAGGGTGGTCAAGTTCGTCTCTGTGCGGGAAGAAGACCAATGGCTTAACCTCAGCGTGGGGTGGGGCAGTGACACCCGGGGTACCTGGCGCGAAGGGACCTATACCGCCGAGATCGTCTTCCTCGATCGGCTGATGGCTACCGTTTATTTGAGATTCGGACAAGAGTATCTACCCGGAGCCCCCATGGTACTCTTGCCGGGTCAGGACAGGGCATTCCCCCTCCTGGAGAACAAGCCCGACACACGGTCGCTCCAGGAGGTTCTCGATGAGTTGGACCGCATGATTGGTCTGACCTCCGTCAAAAAACAGGTGCGCGATCGCACTGCTTATATGGAGTTCCTTCGCCTGCGGCAACGTCGCGGATTCCTGGAAGATGGTCAAATGCAACTCCATGCCGTTTTCAAAGGCAATCCCGGCACCGGAAAAACAACCGTTGCCCAAATGATGGGCGCCATCTATTTTCAGCTCGGTCTTTTGTCCAAAGGCCATGTCCATTCCGTGGACCGGGCTGACCTGGTCGGCGAATACATCGGACAGACAGCGCCTAAGGTGAAAGAAGCATTGGACAAGGCCCGGGGGGGAGTTCTCTTCATTGATGAAGCATACGCCCTGGCCCGTGCCAATGACGACATCAAGGACTTTGGAAAAGAAGTCCTTGAAATCCTGGTCAAAGAGATGTCCGATGGTCCCGGGGATATTGCCATCATTGCGGCCGGCTACCCCGCCGAAATGGACCACTTCATCAAAAGCAATCCAGGCTTGAAATCCCGGTTCAAAATGGAAATCATGTTTCCGGATTACACGCCGTCAGAGCTGTCTGCCATCGCCGATGTGGTGGCGGAAAAGTTGGAAATTCACCTCGATCCCGAAGCCAAAAAGCTGCTCGACCAGATCATCCTGCGCGAATATCGCGACCGCGACCGGACCTTCGGAAATGCCCGCTTTGTACACGACCTGGTCGAGCAGGCCAAGGTGCAACTGGGTCTTCGCACCATGCAGACGGATAATCCGGAATCCCTTTCCCCGGAGGAGATATCCATGGTTCGCGTGACGGACATCATTCATTCCGCAGAAAACGAAGCAGAGATACTGGCCCATTTGCCTGTCGATGAAGAGCTGCTGGCAGAAGCCTTGCGCGAGCTGGATGCCCTCAACGGTTTGGCCGCTATCAAGGCCGAGATCAGAGAAACCGTATTGCTGGTCCGGTATTATCTCGCCTGTGGCGACCGTCAACTGAGGTCATTCTCCATGCATACGCTTTTCGTGGGCAATCCCGGAACAGGCAAAACCACCGTCGCCCGCATCCTCGCCCGGATATACAAAGCCCTTGGGCTTCTGGAACGGGGTCATGTCGTGGAAACGGACCGTCAGGGACTGGTAGCCGGGTATGTGGGTCAAACAGCAATAAAAACCGCCGAACGCGTCCAGGAAGCCATGGGTGGCGTCCTCTTTATCGATGAAGCCTATTCCCTTTCCCAAACGGGCGCCGGAAGCGCCGGAGATTTTGGCGACGAGGCCATCCAGACTTTGCTCAAACGAATGGAGGACCACAGAGGAAAATTCTTCGTGTTTGCGGCCGGATATCCCGACAATATGGAGAAATTCCTCAAAGCCAACCCTGGCCTTCGTTCCCGGTTTGACAAAACCCTGGTGTTTGATGATTATCCACCGGAACAACTCACCGAGATGCTGCAGCAACAGATCCAGGCAGCAGGCATGGATCTGTCGGCCGACGCCGCCACCGAAACAGGCGACTGGATCCGGGAACTTCACCAACAACGCGACCGTTACTTCGGAAACGCCAGGGTCATCCGTCAGATCGGGGAAGCCATTCTCCATCATCATCGCACCTTGTTGGCACGTCGTCATGCCGAAGGTCAAACAACACCGTTAGCCATCATCGAAAGGGATACGATCGCCGCCGTTCGCCACGGCTTCCGGTCAGGAGAATGGGTGCGAAAGGGAATTGGATTCCGCTAAGCCGGCCAACGAGGCTCCGGCAAGGCATGGATTTTGCCCTACCGCGGCGTCTCTATCTTTGCATCCATGACCCCAAAGACCCGTATTGCCCTTATCATGGAAGGGAAAATCCCCCCCGACCGTCGTGTGGCTTTCGATCCCTTCCAATGCCGGGAAATGATGAGCCACTTCCCGGTGGACATCGTGGTCGAACCTTCCCCAATCCGGTGCTACACCGACCAGGAGTATATGGATGCCGGCATTCGGGTTGACCCTGCCATCCGGGATTGCGGGTTTTACTTCGGGATCAAGGAAGTGCCTCTGGATGCCCTGATCCCCGACAAAACCTATTTTTTCTTTTCCCATACCATCAAAAAGCAACCCTACAACCGGCAGTTGCTTCAGACCATCCTGGACCGCGGCATCCGGTTGGTGGATTACGAAGTGCTGACAGATGATCGCGGCCAGCGAGTGGCTGCCTTCGGTTATTATGCAGGCGTCGTAGGCGCTCACAATGCCCTTTACGCCTACGGCAAGCGAACAGGGCTGTTCCGGTTGCCGCGAATGAAGTATCTGCGGGATTATGCCGAGGCGATAGATACCTACCACAGTATGGACCTGCCACCATGCCGTATCGTGGTGGCAGGTGGCGGCAGAGTGAGCAAGGGAGTGGTCAGAGTATTGGAGGATATGGGTTGTGTCCGCATTGCGCCCGACCAATTCCTGGCCAACACGGATTTTTCCTTTCCGGTGTTTACCGTCCTTTTACCGTCGGAATACGTGCGTCGAAAAGACGGAAGCCTATATCGCAAAGAAGATTTTTATGCCCGACCTGATGACTTCGAATCTGCCTTTGCACCCTATGCCGCCCGCGCCGATATATTCTTGAATGCCATTCTGTGGAAGAAGGGGGCACCGGCGTTCTTCACGACCGCGGAAATGGCAGGTCCGGATTTTCGCATACAAGTCATCGGTGACATTACCTGTGACATTGCCCCGGACACGAGCGTCCCTTCGACCATCAGGGCCAGCACCATCGATGATCCCGTCTTCGGTTATGATCCCGTCAGACAACAGGAAGTAGCCCCTTATCAACAACATGCGGTGGATATGATGACCATAGACAACCTGCCCTCCGAACTTCCGAGAGATGCCGCATCTGCCTTCGGCGCCCAATTGCTGGAATCCGTCATACCCGAACTTTTTCTACCGGAAAGCCGGATGTTGGAGCGGGCGACCATCACCCTGAATGGACGATTGACACCCCGTTTTGAATACCTCCGGGATTATGTGGATGAGGATTAAACGCGCAGCAGCCATTGCCGGATGGCTCCTTCCATTCTGGAGACGGGATCCGGATGAGGATCCGGCTCAAATGAAGTCCCGGTGACCTGTTCGTACAGTCGAATATAGCGTTCACTGATGGCGCGCACGACATCGTCTCCCATGACCGGCATGGTTTGATTTTCAAGTCCCTGGAAACCATGAGCCATCAGCCATTCCCGCACGAATTCCTTGGACAACTGAACCTGAGGCTCCCCGCTGGAGCGACGTTCTTCAAATCCCTCCAGCAGAAAATATCGCGAGCTGTCCGGGGTATGGATTTCATCCATGACCAGTAATTCCCCTTGCCAACGTCCGAACTCGTATTTCGTATCCACCAGGATGAGTCCCCGTGCTCTGGCCATCCGGGTTCCCAGATCAAAAAGGGCACGCGTGCGTTGTTCGAGAAGGGCCCATTCCTCCGGAGTGACAATACCTTGTGACAGAATTTCCTCGACACTGATGTCTTCGTCATGCCCGGTTGTCGCTTTGGTGGCCGGGGTAATAATCGGTACCGGAAAGGGATCGTTCTCCTTCATCCCATCCGGCAAAGAAACGCCACAAAGCGTCCGGTGGCCCTCCCGGTAGATCCGCCAGGCATGCCCGGTCAGGTATTTCCGGATGACCATCTCCAGGGGTATGGGATCACAGTATTTCCCGATCGATACATTCGGATCGGGAGTAGCCTCCAACCAGTTGGGAGCTACATCGGCACTCGCCCTGAGGAAATAAGCGGACAACTGATTGAGAACTTGCCCTTTATAGGGTATGGCCCGCGGCAATATGTGGTCAAAGGCGGAGATGCGATCCGTAGCGACCAGAATGATTCGATCGCCAATCCGGTATAGATCGCGCACTTTGCCGCTGTAAAAATGAGTTTGCCCCGGTAACGTAAACCGGGTTTCCTGCACAGGCCGGGGGGTGGAGGACATCATGCCGGCATGGGATCACAGGTTTCGCAGGCTGTTCCGGTCGCGCAGTATTTCCTTGAGTTCCCGGATAAAGCCATCCGCATTGGGGGAAAGTTTCCTGAGCGTCTCGCTTAAATCAAAGAACGAACCGTTTTCCATGCCCGGAGCCAGTCGCTGGATCTGGTCCTTGAGTTGATGGACGTCTTCCTTCAGCATTTTCTTCAGGGAAGGGATATCATGCCAGTCTCCTTCAATGGCAAGGGCTTTTTGGCGGGTACCCTCGGCAGGGTCTTCGAGCGGGTCCAATTCAATGATCCCGCGGTCCTTGTCCTCCGAAAACGGTCCGGATTGCATTTCTGGCAATTGCCATTGGTCTCCGGCATTGACCAGAAAGATTTCCAACCCCTTCTCCTTCATCCTGTAAATGATGAGGCGAATGTGTTCCAGCATACTCATGGATAGGCAACAAAATTTCCGACCCGCAGTTCGCAGGACCAGACAAAGAAACGGAATTCACGGGAATTCATTTCGCAGGCCGGGGCAAGGGAAGGTGTTCCGTTAAGGCTATGGTCCAGAAAACGCCCAGGCAACGCATCCAAAAAACGTCCCCGGGACCGGATTCTTCCAACCACAAAAAGGCTTTGGGTTTAAGTCTGCCACTGGCCTCAGGACCGGCCAGTAAGGCCAATCGCCGGGATCCATGCCACAATTCGGCACTGCCGTCCTCCAGGTGAACGTATGTCCAGGTGTCGCGGCCTGCCGGGACCAGGGTCCAGGTCCCCGTTACATCGAGGGAGGCAAGGAGCCGCTCATCTCCGTACAAGCGGATGTCTGATTCCCGGATATGGAAGGTCAAAAGCACAGGTACTCCGGAAATCCTTACGACAAGCAGATAATGGGGAACCTGGGATTTGTAGTGATAACTGGCCCATGCGACCACCGGCTCTTCATATATGGTAGTGAGTTTGCCCGTTTTGCGGTCTTTCCATCCCCTGTACTTCTTCGTCCCCGGGGCCATTTGGCAGAGCAGACCCGATTCATCAGGTGCCCACGGCTGGAGGGGGAGGGCATCCACCATCACCTGCAAGGTTCTCCGGTCCGTTTCTATCCGGTTTTTCGAAGGATGGCTGTACCTGAAATAGAAATGGAGGAAGAGGAAGGCTGATCCGGCCAGGGATGCCATCATGATCAAACTGAAAAAAATCATGGGTGATCAACAGGATTCATTAACCTTCATGGTTGTACGCCGGATGCCATACCCGCCAAGCGGCCCGTCAAAATTACAAGCTTGAACTCACCAACAGGAATTCGTACTCCGGATCCCGCCCAAGGCAGTCTTGCATGGCGTCTTTGCTGGTGGGAAGATGTCCCATTATCAGGCTGGCGGCCTGAACCGGGATACACCAATCCCGACCGGTAATGCCTGGACTTGTTGAATGTCGGGCAACCGGGGATCAATAGAGATTCGGGGGTGAATGAGGACCAAATCGGGTTTTGGCCCCTGGCTGGGTTTGCGTTTCCTCAGCCCAGGTAAGACCGCAGAGCGTTCTTGTTGTAGGATTTCCGCAGACGACGAATGGCCCGCTCCTTGATCTGTCGGACACGTTCCCGTGTAAGGCCATATTGTTCACCGATCTCTTCGAGGGTGAGGGATTTGAATCCGTTCAGTCCATAATAGGCGGAGATGACCTCTACTTCACGGGGAGATAGCAGGGCCAGGCCGTATTGCACCTCATCCTTGAGGGATTCCTCCATCAGAAAGTTGTCGGGGCTGGATTCGCCGTCATTGACGAGCACGTCCAGCATAGTGGCATCGCTGTCCTCCCCATTGATGGGGGCATCCACCGAAAGATGCCGGTTGGTGCCGCGCAACATGTTGCTGACTTCACGAGGTGTCATGTCGAGAAGTTCGGCCAGTTCCTCATGGGTGGGCTCCCTTTCGAATTCCTGGACAAAAGAGAGGAACGCTTCGTTGACCTTGTTGTAGGAACCTACCTTGTTGAGAGGCAATCGGACGATGCGGGCGTATTCGACGATGGCCTGAAGGATGGATTGACGAATCCACCAAACGGCATAGGAGATGAATTTGAAGCCTTTGGTTTCGTCAAAACGCTTGGCGGCTTTCATCAGACCGACGTTGCCCTCGTTGATCAGATCACTAAGGGAAAGACCCTGGTTTTGATATTGCTTGGCTACGGATACAACAAACCGCAGGTTGGCTCTCGTCAGTCGTTCCAGGGCAGCCTGGTCACCCATGCGGATTCTGCGGGCCAATTCTGTTTCATCATCCGCACTCAGCATGGGGATTTTGCCGATGTCGTTGAGGTATTTGTCCAGCGAAAGGCTTTCCCTGCTGGTGATTTTATTGGTAATCTTCAGCTGCCGCATAGGGTCATCTCAGTTTAGGGAATGTTTGTTGATACGTTCCGTACAGCAAAAAAGTTGCCACAAATGCAGCAACCCCCTTGACTTTAAGACAACTATGCCTTAATGCTCATGGGCTAATCGGGATACAACCAGATCGGTGGGAAAGTTCCCCGTCACGGAAAAAATCAGCCTTTCCGCCGACAACGGAGACCCAACAGATGCGGAAGATGGTGGGGCCCTGCTTCAAACCGGTACCGGTCTGTT
>CAYYGN010000017.1:13184-16871 GCA_964471595.1 uncultured Saprospiraceae bacterium | reverse complement strand
AACCAACCACCCGGCCGGAGGGCATGCGCAATGACCTCGGCCCATCCCTTCAGATCGGGCAGCCAGCCAATAGTGCCGTAACTGGTAAAAACGCCATCGAAAGAAGCTGATTCTACCTCATTACGGCCATCGTAGATATCACAACAGATGAACCGGGCCGGGATCCCGGCCTGTTCGGCCAATGACCTGGCCTGACGGATGGCCTCGTCGGAAAGGTCTATGCCGGTCACTCTGGCCCCATGTCGGGCCAGGGACAATGTGTCCTGACCGAAATGGCATTGCAGGTGTAATACATCCTGGCCTTCCAGCGAAGGTAAAAGGGACATTTCCGGTGCCATCAACGTGTCTTTGCCGGCGAGGAAACCCGGAACATCGTAAAAGGATGAAGTAATATGTACGGCAGTCCGGGCGTTCCACGAACGCCGGTTGTCTTCCCGGTAAGTACCCCAATCTTCCATCAGTCGGCTATCTTTGACATCTAAAATTACGCATACACATGGCAGACAGCGCAAAACCGCAAGGTCAACAATTGAATATCGAGCTGCCGGAAGAGGTGGCCGAGGGGATTTATTCCAATCTGGCCATTATCTCGCATTCTCATTCTGAGTTTGTCCTCGATTACATCCGCATGATGCCCAATCTGCCCAAGGCAAAGGTAAAGGCACGCATCATTCTTACCCCCCAACATGCCAAACGGCTATTGCGTGCCCTGGCAGACAACGTCAAAAAGTTTGAAGCACAGTTTGGCAAGATTGAAGACGTCGCTGAACCGGGAGGGTTTCCCCCCATGAATTTCAACACCCCTACTGCTCAGGCCTGATCCATCTGCCACATGAAAACATCTACCCTTGCTCCCTTGGTGAGGTACTCCCTTCTGGGCCTCATGCTTTGGATGTCCACCGGTGCGCAGGTGGCTGCCCAGCAACGCGAACGTCCCACGCCCAAGCGTTTTAGCGACCAAATATGGTATGGGGGCAGTTTCGGCCTTGGCTTTGTGGGGGGCAACCAATTTTCCCAATTCAACTTTGGGATATTCCCCATGGCGGGTTACAAACTGACGCCGTGGTTTTCGGTCGGACCCCGTCTCGGGGTGGATTACAACTATTACAAGGCCCCGAGTGCCACCAGTCTCAAACAGAGAGCCGTCAATGTATTCGGATATTATGCCGGCGTGTTTGCCCGGGCTCGCATTTACCGGTCCTTTTTTGCACAGACCGAGTATGGCGTCGATATGGGAGCCTTCCCGCGCTTTACCTATTCCGGCCTGATGGAGGTGGACGACAATGACCGACCGGTCAAACATCAAGTCACCCAGGAACACGGTTTTATCGGCCTTGGATACAATTCGGGTGGCACATTTGCCTCGGAAATCCTCGTTCTCTATGATCTTCTGGTGGCCGAGAATTCACCGTTGAGCCCCTGGAATTACAGGATCGGTTTTACTTACCGATTCTGAGACGGTGCTCAGGCAAAATAACGCAAAATTGCTTTGACATCTTTGTCTTGCTTCATGTCAGGCAGGTAAGTGAAGAAGACGTCATGGCTTTCGTATCCCTCCCCCAGCGCTTCCTCAAGACTGCGAAAGGCTTCTTTGCGCTGGCCTTTTTTGAATTGGGCGGCGGCCATCAGGTAGTATATGCCGGCATCCCAGGTGTGTTCCAGGGCGTCCTCCAGGATGTTTAGGGTGCCATCCCAATCCTCCCTTTGCCAGTGAACACGCGCATACCGGATCCAGGGTTCGGGGATTTCCGGAGCAATTTCCGTGGCACGGACCATACACGCTTCCGCCTCTCCGGTACGACCTTCCTGATACCAGGCCTCTGCCAGGGCCAGCATGTATTCCTCATTGCGATCGTCCAGGTTGACAGCCCGTTCGAAATAGCGAGCGGCAATGGAGGGTTTGCCTTCGTGCATGTAGATCTTCCCGAGTTGGTAATACGTGTCGTCATCCAATGGGTCCAGATTGCGGGCCTGGAGGAAGTACTGGCGGGCCTTGCCCGGGATTTGCAGGGCTTGGTAGCTTTGAGCCATCAGTTTGAGAATGCCCGGATCGTGTGACCGCTGGAGGATGTCATACAGGTTTTTCAATGCCCGTTTGGGTTGGCCGATGGCCAATGCCACCTCGGCCGCATAACAGAAAGCCAGTGAAAATTGGGGTTCCAGCATGCCGGCATATTCGAAGGCCTCCAGGGCTTCTTCATAACGAAGGAGGTAATAGTAAGCCTGACCGCAATTGAACCATGCCATGCCGTTGTACGGGTCCCGGTCGATGAGAACCAGGTGAAAAGCCAGAGAGTCCTTCTGGTTGCGGGAAGATTCCGATGCCAGCCAAATTTTCTCAAGGGCTGTCCGGTTTCTCGGTTCCAGGGTGAGGATCTCCTTGTATCGCTGATAGGCTTCTTCCTTTTCGCCCGTTCGCTGAAGAAGACTGGCTTCCAACAAGAGGATTTCAGCCATCCGGGATGTAGGCGCCCAGGATTTGGCACCAGCCAGCAACGCGCGGGCCAGTTCATTCTCGTCCAATTGAAACATGGCTCTGGCCCGCAGGCAGAGGATCGAGATTTCGTCCGGACAGACCTTCTCGAGCAGACTCATCATGGCCAGCGCTTCCTGGGGCCTCTTGTTTTCCAGCAGAAGGTCGGTCTTTAGCATGAGCAACTCGGCATCCAGGAGATGGATGGTCAGAGCAAAATCACTGACCGTCAAGGCCTCGGCATATTCCAATTGGCCTTTGTGATGTTCAATCAAATCCAGGAAGTCCCTTTTGGCAAACAAATGCAACTGCTCCTGATCCCTCAGGTGGGCAAATCGGTCAACCAAAGGGAAAGAAAGGTGATGGGCATCAAAATCGGACGGCTGGGTCTGCATAAATCTCGGTGATATGCCCTGTTTTACGGCTTTCGGCCTTTAGGGTTTCCTCCCGGAGGAGCGAGTTGCACCGGAATTTTGCCCCGATTCAGATATGCATAATGTCGTTCATGTGTAAGGTGGACATGTTCAATGCAATAGCCCACCTGTGGGACCGCAAGAAAAAAGCTATGCCCTCTACAGGGCATAGCCAAATTTACCCAAAACAGGGATGCGGTAATTGGGATACGGTTGAAGTTCCTCAATGGCCAAGATAAGGCGGGTCGCCTGGAAATAGCTCCTTTGGCCGGAGATAGAAAAGCGGTCATGCCGGAAAACCGGCATGACCTGAAAAACCTGTACAAACACAACGGTAATTGGGATGCTTTTCAATCCCTCCTTTGAGGGGGTGGACCATTTACAGTCCATGAATGACACGACAAAACGTATGCCAAAAATGAATATATATAAAAGATTTTCATTTGAAAGGCATGTTTGTCCTTCAAGATGAGCCATCCCCCAAGAGGCATCCATGGATCTGACAATGGGTAAAAGGGTCACATACGACCGGTCGATCCGCCGGGGGATCGGGATGGTGAACCTGAGAGGGCAAGGTCGACCGGTAGGACCCCAATCCGTTCAGGATGGACAATGCGTCAGGAAGGCCCAACAAGAACCAGGGCAATGCCCATCTGGCCAGTTGATTTGTCGGGGCAGGAGGATTTGAATCCCGCTGGTAAGCGGGAGACATTCTCCCGTCAATCGACGGGACGGGATGCGCTACAGGTTCGTGAGGGGAAGGACCAGGGATGGTCAACAGGTAAAAAAAGAGCCATCACG
>CAYYGN010000017.1:0-13084 GCA_964471595.1 uncultured Saprospiraceae bacterium | reverse complement strand
AAAGAGCCATCACGCAGTGATGACTCTTCATGTTGTCGGGGTACCAGGATTTGAATCCCGCTGGCAAGCGGGAGACACACTCCCGCCAGAAGGCGGGATGCGCTACCGGTTCGTGAGGGGAAGGACCAGGGATGGTCAACAGGTAAAAAAAGAGCCATCACGCAGTGATGACTCTTCATGTTGTCGGGGTACCAGGATTTGAACCTGGGACCCCCTGCTCCCAAAGCAGGTGCGCTACCGGACTGCGCTACACCCCGAATGAAAAGACCGGGCGGTATTCGTCCCGGTCCGAAGTGCGGTGAGAGCGGGATTCGAACCCGCGGTACCCTTACGAGTACGACAGTTTAGCAAACTGTTGGTTTCAGCCACTCACCCATCTCACCAAGGACCTTAACGTCAAGGGCTGTAAACAGGCCTGCAAAGGTAAGTAATCTCCACGCATTCATCCAAATGATCAGCGGACGGACAAGGCGAGCTGGCGTTCAAGGGTTTCCACCGTCTGCCGGAATTCCTTGTCGGTATCCATCTGGTCCTGAATGGCACGGCAGGAATAAAGTACCGTCGTGTGGTCTCTTCCGCCGAACATTTCACCGATGACTTTCAGTGATTTGTTGGTGAGGTTCTTGGCCAGGTACATGGAAAGCTGACGGGCAATGACGATGGGTCGTTTCCTGGTTTTCGCCCGGAGCTTGTCGACAGGGATCTGGAAATGCTCGGCGACCCTGTTTTGGATGTGATGGAGAGACAGCTCTTCTTCGCTGCTCTTGATGAAATCCCTCACCACTTCCCGGGCCATTTCGAGATCGGCCGGACGTTGGTGCAGGGAGGCGTAGAATGTGATCTTGTTGAGGACCCCCTCCAGTTCGCGTATGTTGTCCTTAATATGATGACAAAGGTATTCGACCACCGGTTTGGGCAGTTCGATACCGATCTTTTGCATTTTGTCTTCCAGGATGGCCATCCGGGTCTCCAGATCAGGGCTGAGCAAGTCGGTTGTCAAGCCCCATTTGAAGCGGGAGATCAGGCGCTCCTCCATGCCCTCGAGGTCTTTGGGGGCACGGTCGGAAGTGAGAATGATCTGATGCCCGTTCTGGTGAAGGTGATTGAAGATATGGAAGAAGATCTCCTGGGTCTTCTGTTTGTTGGCCAGAAACTGGATGTCATCCAGGATCAACAGGTCAATATTCTGGTAATAGGCCACAAATTCGTTGATGGCATTGTTCTTAATGGCCTGGATGATCTGGTTGGTAAAGGACTCGGTCGTGCTGTAAAGGACGGTTTTGTTCTTGTGGTGCTGGATCACTTCATTGCCAATGGCATGTGCGAGGTGGGTTTTCCCCAATCCCACATGTCCGTAAATGACCAGAGGATTGAACGCCGTTCCTCCCGGTTTGCGGGCTACGGCAAGCCCGGCTGATCGGGCAAGCTTGTTGCAGTCCCCTTCAATGAAGTTGTCGAAGGTGTATTGTTTGTTGAGATGAGGATCCACCCGTACATGGCGGATGCCCGGGATGACAAACGGATTGATGAAGGAATTGGGCAGATAACCGGGATGGCTCTCCCCGTTGGCCGGATTGCCGGCGGCCATACGATCGGATTTGGGGGAAGAGGACGATTGATTCATGAGAATCTGGTACTCCAGTTTTCCCTGTTCGCCGAGTTCCTTCTTGATGGTTGCCTTCAGAAGGCCGACATAATGCTCCTCCAGCCATTCATAGAAAAATTTGTTGGGCACCTGGATGGTCAGAACGGACCCCTCCAGATGGACAGGTTTGATGGGCTCAAACCAGGTTTTGAAACTCTGTGCGCCTATACTGTTTTTGATGGTCTTGATACAACGATCCCAAACGGTATGGCTGTCGGCAGTCATACGGAGCATAATTAGTCGGTTCGGTATGGCACATAGCCCTTTAACCCCTCGAAAGGAGGGTGGGGGCATATGTTCATTTCAGCTTATAAAGTGACCTCTGTTTTCCTCTGCCGAGAACTCGGCCTATGGTGAGGAGGGACTGCAAATTTGGAAAAAAATGTCTGTACCAAGTGTCCCTTTCCGGGAAAAAAATGGAAAAAAAAAGCGGTGCGATTCTGTCTGGTTATTAGGCCGTTGAAGGTCACCTCCTTACCCAAATTCAGGCTAAGGGATACTTCCTGACGGCCGGATTATCCGGCTGACCGGCAAAGGTTTAGGGGGACACCTTGGCGGCGCGGCAGGTGATGCAGCGCCCTTTGAAATTCCGTTCAAACCAGACATCCATACGGCCCAACCAGGCACCGCCCCAGCCGACCTGTCCGATATGGACCTCTCTTCCTGCTGAATTACGGACTGCCACTCCTTCCCGAAGCAGGGTATGGGTGTGTCCGCCCAGGATGATGTCGATGTCTGTAGAGTGCGCGGCAAGCCGTCGGTCGGATACCCGGTCATCCGGATACTCCAGTCCCAAATGACTGAGACAAACGACCAAATGACACCGTTCCTCCTGTTTGAGATGGTGAGCCACTCTGTCGGAAATGGCCAATGGATCCATATAGGTGATGCCTTCGTACAGTTTGTCGGGCACCAGGCCGGCCAATTCCACACCGAGGCCGAAAATCCCTACGCGTACAGGGCCCTTTTCAAAGATCCTGTAAGGGGTCACCATGCCGGCCAACGGGGTGTCCGTGAAATCGTAATTGGCATTCAGCATCGGGAAAGACAATCCCGGCAACCTGCGCTCCAGCAGAGAAAGCCCCCCGTCAAAGTCATGGTTGCCCAAAGTGGCGGCGTCATACCCCATTGCCTCCATGGCCCGGAATTCCACTTCGCCGTCGAAGAGATTGAAATATGGCGTCCCTTGAAGAATGTCGCCGGCATCCAGCAGTAAAACCTCGGATTCCACTTCTCTGATCCGGCGCACCAGGGAAGTTCGGCGCGAAGCACCACCAAGCCCTGCCAGATCACCGGCCTGCGCCGGAAAAGGTTCCATCCGGGAATGGACATCGTTGGTATGCAGCAAGGTGACCTTGTACCGCTCCGGGCCCCGGCGGGCAGAGAGCAAATAAGGGGCGGAGACGATGCCGGCTACAGCCAGACCCGATTGTCGGAGGAATGTGCGACGGCGCATGGGCTTCATGGTTTTCGGGTGATTCTGCCATCCACCTTGCTTTCGAGCATTCGGCCATCCATGAACAACCGGTAGGCATGGTCCATGAAGACATCCCTGAGCAACAAGGGGAATATCGAATGCGGGTAACCTTTCATGAAGGACAACCGGTCCCCCCCTTGGGCGACATAATCGGGCATGGCGACCCGGTATTGTTGGCCGGCCTGCAGAGGCGATCCGCCAATGGTCAGGTCCGTCACTCCTTCCAAGCCAATGACCATCCGGACCTCGGAAGATACCGGCCATCCGTCCAGACGGGCAATGGATATCATCAGTTGTCGAACGCCTTCAGCATCCATTTCTGCGATGGCCAGGTAATTGTCAAAGGGCAGCAATTCATAACACATCCCTCTGGTGAGCGGTCCTTCTGCCAAAGCCGGCAGCCGGATGCCGTGGTAATTCATCAGCGCAAAGTCCACCGGCAATGTGTCCATCCTGCGTGCCGTTTCGAGCCAGAGGTCAGCCAGCAGGTTTCCCAGGGGAGATTCCGGCTGGGCTTTTTCAAGACCGGGGCCCACCAATCCTACCTGTTCCCGCATTTCGCGCAAAAGCCGGTCCCGGTAGGGTTTCAGCAAAACCGTCATCATACTGTCCCCGGCGATGGAGTCGTCCAGGGTCAGCGGTGAAGTGTCCACCGATGCCCGGTGAAGAATCCGGGTACAACCGGATCCGGTCAAAAGCAGCAGGATCAAGGTCCAGATCCGCCAACCGGACAGGTACGGTGTCGTCATTCCCGGAGGGGAATGCTTTGGCGGATGCATATCCCGGTTCATTGCAGGAGAGCTGCTTCCTTCTTGATGGCCAGCAAAGCGGTTTTCAGGGGGTCTTTTTCCTGCTCACCGAGAAATCCAAAAAGCTCCCGGACATAATCCTCGGAAGTCGATTCCTGAGGCAGGCGGGCAGCGACCTGATCAATGACTTCCATGGTTGTGTCCCGGGCCAGTTTGAGCACTTGCCAAAGGGCATCCGATACATAGATCTGTTGGGTGATGTTGTGTTCGAATTCCTGTTGGATGGCCTGCATCATCCCCCATTTGAGGGATGAGACGGTCATGTGTTCCGTGCGCAAACGGAGCAACAGATTGGGGATGCTGATGCGTTCACAATACAAAGACAACCTTTCGTAGGCCTGGAGTCTGAGATGGATGGTGATCTTGCGGGATTCGGCTTGTTGCTCAGACCTTCGCGTCACCAGAAGTTGCTGCGTTTGCTGTTTCATCAGCACATAAACGGTGGCAAACACCACCAGGCCAGGCAGGGTCAGCTTCACAATGTCCAGGAGGATTTCGAGCGGGGTCATGGCATGTCGTTGAACAATGGGCGAAATTAGGGCATTCCCTGCGTATGTCCCGGGACCTGGCGAACCAATCCCTGCCCGGGGATGTTTTTACCTTTGCTTTCAAATAAACCGGCCATGACTACATCCACCCAAGAATCACTGCTTCCGGTCTCGCTTACGGAAAGTGCCGTACGGGCCCTGAACCGGATACGGGAAGAAGAGAAAATTCCCGACGGCCATTTCCTCCGCATCGGTGTGAAGGGAGGAGGATGCAGTGGATTCAGTTATCAGCTCGGATTTGACACCCGAAAGGATGGCGACCAGGAATTCGTCATCGGGGGCATACCGGTGGTCATGCAAAAAGCCCATCAACTGTATCTCATGGGCATAGAGATCGATTGGATGGACGGCCTGGAAAACAGGGGGTTTGCGTTCAACAATCCCAATGCCAAGGAAACGTGCGGTTGCGGGACTTCCTTTTCGGCATGACCCGCCATCAGACTGAGACGGATGCCCCGTCTGTGGTTCGCTTTTCCCGGATATCCATGGCGCTTGCCGGCCTGGCCATTGCGGCGGGACTTTCCGCCTGTTCAAAAAAATCGATGGAGGCCCTCCAGACCAATGCCATCCAGGCGGAGGTGTTGGATCATCGCGCTACCAGCGGATGTGAGATGGTATTCCGCGCCAGGGATGGCAGGTTGTTGGTGCCGGTTGGGTGGGCAGGGACGCCACCCGAGCTTCATCCCGGCGACATTTATCGCCTGCAAATCAGACCGGATTCACAGGCTGTGTATGCGTGTACGTTGCCGGGTGAACCGGTAACCGTGCTTGCCCATGTCCGGGAAAAAAGCGGTGTTCTACCCGGGACAGGGGGGATCAAACCCGAAAAAGGTCTTTGTGCCTGGACCCTGGATCCGTATCGTATTCCCTGGATGGTACAGATCATAAAGCAAACAGATCCGGACCGGATTACCCGGTACAAATACAGGGAAGGGGCTGCTTATTTGTTTGCCTCATCCGCCGGATTTTGGCTGTTCGACGGTTATGGCCGTTTCATCTGTCAGACGGAGCAAACCCCTGAAAAATGCCTGACCGATCCCCATTTGGTGGACCCGGAGGTGATCCTGGTCCGCCAGTTCGGCACGGCCCGGTAAAGCGGATAGGATTGACCAGTTAACTTTGATGCGGCAACCCCGACACCCTCCATGCCCTTGAACCCTCATTTACAACCTGACGACCGACAGGCCAATCCGGAAGAAAGGCTACTGGACAAAACCCTTAGGCCCCAATACCTGGACGAGTTTTCGGGCCAATCCAAACTGGTGGAAAACCTGAGGGTTTTTATCGAGGCAGCCCGCATGCGTAGGGAGAGTCTGGATCATGTCCTCCTGCACGGGCCGCCGGGATTGGGAAAAACCACTTTGTCCTGCATCATTGCCCATGAATTGGGCGCCTCACTCAAGATGAGTTCTGGTCCGGTACTGGAAAAGCCGGGCGACCTGGCAGGACTTCTCACCAACCTCCAGGAAGGGGATGTTTTGTTTATCGACGAAATCCACCGGCTCAATACCGTTGTGGAAGAATATCTCTATTCGGCCATGGAGGATTACCGGATCGACATTCTGATCGACACGGGGCCGAATGCCCGGAGCATCCAGATTGCCCTGGCCCCTTTTACGCTGGTGGGTGCCACGACCCGGATGGGATTGCTGAGCGCTCCGCTTCGGGCGCGTTTCGGAATCAGTTGTCATTTGGACTACTATGACCTGGAAACCCTGATCCGGATTGTTTACCGCTCCTCGGCCCTGCTGGGGATACCCGTCGAGCAGGGTGGGGTGGAAGAGATCGCCCGTCGCAGCCGGGGCACGCCCAGGATCGCCAATGCCTTGCTGAGACGGGTGCGCGATTTTGCCATGGTCAAAGGGGAAGGCATTATCAACAAAGAGATTGCCCGGTTTGCCCTCAATGCTCTTCAGGTGGATGAATGTGGGTTGGACGAAATGGACAACCGCATCCTGCAGACCATCATCGTCAAGTTCAAAGGCGGACCGGTGGGTCTGAATACCATAGCTACTGCCGTGGGTGAGGAGCCGGGCAATATCGAGGAGGTCCACGAACCTTTCCTGATCATGGAAGGATTTCTGCATCGTACGCCAAGGGGCAGGGAGGCCACGCCAAAAGCGTTCCGGCACCTGGGCCTTACCCCACCGGGTCGCCAGGATACCCTCTTTTGACGTGATTTTCATCATGATTGGCCGTCATCCAAGGCATTTTTCCAGATACAAGCCCAGCAACTGTTGTCAAATGCACCGAAAACCCGTAATTTCGTCCTCTGATTCCACCCAAAATTTCCAAACCCCTGCTATGCGCATGAACATTACCTTCAAGGCCGGGCATGTCCTGTCAGCCTTCCTGGTCGTATTTCTCTTTGCCGGCCTTGTCCCGGCATGGGGCCAGACTTTCTTCGAAGGAAGGTCCCCGGAGGGTTATTCCCTTCCCCTATTGGAAGGCATCGACCATTATGACGCCTTCCGGTTTGATCTTGATTCCGTTTACCGGTTTGTGCATTCTACCGGACAGGATATCCATATCGGTCTGCGATTTGGCGAAATCGCCGTTTCCGCTGTCCTGGACCCCAAACCCGTCCGCCGGGCAGATGCCGTATCCTGGGCGATGGAAGAAACCGGCCTGAAACAACGGCCTCCCCGTCCCAACATCATATTCATGGGATGGCTGGACAGCGACCCGGCAGCCAGTATTTTACTGGGTGTGAACAAAGGATTCCTGGCGGGTTCTTTTCAACATGAGGGCATCCTCTATTCGGTGGAACCGCTCTGGCACCATGTCAAAAGTGCCCCTAGAGATATCGTGGTGATCTATGATGTCGCCAAAGCCAAAGTCCCCGGCAACCCGCTTTGCGGGACCGATGAAAACATCCACCGTTGCACAGACCCCGGACACCAACATGATGCCGGAGATCAGGAGGAACAAAAGGTGGACGGGGAACCCAGATCCTCCAGTTGCAAACTCGTGGAGTATGGAGCCGCCCTCGACTGGTTGTTTGTCAATGAGTATGGTGGCGAAGCCGAAGCCTGGGACCGTGTGGATTACATTATGGGCACGCTGGTTCAGGGACAATACACCGGTCATTTCAACAATGACTACGAGTTTGTCCGGACCCACGAGTTTGCCTCCACCTGCAGTACCTGTGATCCGGCCGAATGGACCAATACGACCAACTCCTCCACGTTGTTGACCAACTTCCGCAGTTGGGGACAAGGGGGAGGATTCGGCAACACGGCTTATGATGTCGCCGGGCTGTGGACCGACCGCAATTTCCAGAATGGCGTAGTGGGGATTGCCTATGTCGGAGGGATATGCAACAGCTTCAAATACCACTGTCTGCAGGATTACTCCAGCCAGGATTGGGCGA
The DNA here is from genome assembly GCA_964471595.1 of uncultured Saprospiraceae bacterium. Classification (GTDB taxonomy): domain Bacteria; phylum Bacteroidota; class Bacteroidia; order Chitinophagales; family Saprospiraceae; genus JAGNXB01. The sequence continues at coordinate 5,232 of CAYYGN010000017.1, read as the reverse complement.
TGCGCGTGATGGTTTCGCATGAACTCGGACACAATTTCAACAGTGGACATGACGGTGGGAGCGGCTTTATCATGTCCCCTTCCGTCAACAACACTTCCGTGTGGTCGACCCAGTCCAAAAACGCGATCAACAACTTCACGAACGGACTGAATTGCCTGTCCGCTTGCATTCCCCAGGCACCACCTGTGGCGGATTTCTCTGCCAACATCACCGAAGGGTGTGTACCCTTCACCGTCAATTTTTCCGACCAATCCACCGGTGGACCCACTTCATGGTCCTGGTCCTTCCCAGGAGGTACCCCCAGCAGTTCGAGCCAGCAAAACCCGACGGTTACCTACCAGACCAAAGGGGAGTATAATGTCACCCTGACGGCCAGCAACGCCGCAGGCAGCAACTCGGTCACCAAGTTTTCCTTCATCCTCGCCAAAGACAAACCGGAAGCCCTTTTCGATGAACTCGTGGATGAGAACATCGTCAGCTTCATCAATCTTTCCACGGATGGGGATACCTATTATTGGGAATTCGGGGATGGAGAATTCTCGAATGACGAGAATCCCATCCATGTCTATCCGACAGACGGCAACTACCAGGTAGTGCTCACCGTGACCAACGAATGCGGCATTGATGTCCAAACCAAGTGGTTAGAGATAGTGACCACACCGGAAGCTGATTTTTCGTCGGATTTCATTGAAGGTTGTGCGCCATTGACGGTCCAGTTCCAGGACCTCTCCACACCCAATACCACCAACTGGAACTGGTCTTTCCCGGGCGGTGTGCCATCCACCTCCAGCCTGCAGAATCCGGTAGTGACTTATCAGAATCCCGGAATGTTCAGTGTGACGCTGACCGCCTCCAATTCGGCAGGATCACATACGGTGGTCAAAGCCAACTATATCAAGGTGGAGCCGGAGCCAACCGCTGCCTTTGATTTCGAAGTCCATGGGGACTCGGTCTTTTTCGAGGTGATCGGTACACCCGATTCCGTGCACTGGACCTTTGGAGACGGCAATTCCAGCAGCAATTTCAACCCTGTCCATGTATATGCCACCGAAGGGATTTACACCGTCATTCTGACGGTGTTTACGGAATGCGGTTCTGACGAGGAGCAACAGGAAGTGACCATCGTTTTCCCTCCGGAGGCCGGTTTCATGGGTAGTCCCATCCAGGGATGCGCCCCACTGGTTGTAGACTTTACCCAACAGGCCTCTCCCAATACGACCGATTTTCTGTGGACCTTCCCCGGTGGAAACCCTTCGAGTTCCAACGAGCCGGATCCTACCGTCACTTATGATGCACCGGGTAACTACACGGTCACCCTGATCGCCATGAATGCAGGTGGTTCCGATACCCTTACGCTCACGGATTATGTGCAGGTGATTACCATTCCCCAAGCCGACTTCAATGCTACCGTCAACAACGGTAATGAAGTCACCTTCGAGAACCAGTCCCTGTACGGGAGCACCTATCTCTGGGATTTTGGCGACGGAAACTCTTCCAACGAAGAAAATCCGGTACATACCTATCAGGCAGAAGGAACCTTTACAGTGATCCTTACCGTGACCAACGCCTGTGGCACTCACCTGCACACCGAGGAGGTGACAGTGGTCCTGCCACCGGAAGCAGGCTTCTCCGCTGACCATACCACAGGATGTGCCCCTCTCACGGTGCAATTCAGTGATCAATCTTCTCCGAGTGTGACTGCCTGGACCTGGACTTTTGAAGGAGGGACACCATTCATCTCCAATGACCAGAACCCGGTTGTGACTTATGACACCCCCGGCGAGTACAAGGTGACCCTGGTGGTAACCAACCCGATCGGGATGGGCGAGTTGGAAATAGATGACTACATCCAGGTCCTGGCGAACCCTGTGGCCGGATTTGACAGTGAAAATCAGAATGGCACCGTCCAGTTTACCAATACCTCCCAGTACGGGGAGAGTTATGTCTGGACCTTTGGAGATGGGGGCAGCAGTACCCAGGAGAATCCCGTCCATGTTTATACCGAGGAAGGGGATTTCGTGGTCACCCTGACCGTCACCAATGCCTGCGGGGTCAATATCGTGACGCAGGTCGTCTCGGTCATCTTTGCGCCGCAGGCCGGTTTCGGATCCGACAGGCGTTCGGGATGCGGCGAATCCCTCACCATCCAGTATTACGACCAGTCGGAAGGACAAGCCACTTCCTGGTCCTGGGCGTTTGAGGGAGGAAATCCTGCCACATCGCAGGATCAGAATCCTCAGGTGACCTATACCACGCCTGGTTTGTTTGATGTCATGCTTGTCACAACCGGACCCGGTGGTTCAGACACCTTGCTGTGGGCAGATTATGTCCTGCTGGAAACGGATGTCCCTGTTGCCAAATTCACGGCTCAACCGGAAGAATTGAAAGTCACTTTCGATGACCAGTCCGAAAGAGGTGCTTCCTGGCTCTGGAGTTTCGGAGATGGACAAACCAGCACCGAACAGAGTCCCATCCATGTCTATGCCGCTCCCGGGTTGTACACGGTTACGCTTGTGGTCACCAACCCTTGTGGCGGTGACACGCTTACGATGGAAGTGACGGTACAGAGCTCATCCGTGGCCTTGCCTTCTTTCCTGACCGACCTCCGGATTTTCCCCAACCCGGGCACCGGTCATTTTGCGGTGGTGCTGGAAGGCCGGCCAGTAGGTGATATGGATGCCGTCCTTTACGATCCCCTGGGCAGACGTGTTCATACGGAAAGGATTCCGTTCCACACGGCCAATGTTCGTCATGATCTTCATCTGGAGGACTTGCCGCAAGGGATTTACCTGCTGCGGTTGTCCCGGGGAACGGAATTTACGACCAGGGTGGTCGTGATCCAACGTTGATGCAAAATCAGGAATGTCAGCCAACGGGGAGGGGTGTTTGCGAACGCTCCTCCCCGTTTTTTTCCGGGTTCCGGCTATTCCTCGGGTAGAGTGAATATGATGACGGAACGTGTGTCCCTGGGGACAGAAGGCTTGGGTTTGGCAGGTGTCAGCGTGTAGGACACCTGCATCGTTGCCTGGGGGGCAATGTCCCTGGCGGGGGGCAGCCGGAAGTGGATCTGGATGGTCTTGTGAAAAAGTACTCTTACGCCTCTGGTGCGACCTACGTTGAACCTGAGGAGGCGGACGAGCCGCACGGCTTCCTCATCACAGCCGTGGCCCAGATGGCGAATGACCTGCACATCGACCACCTGACCTTTGTGATCGATGGCATACCTGATATGAACGACGCCTTCCGTTTTCTGTTCCAGCGCTTTGGGGGGATATTGAAGATTGTCTCGGATGAATGCCTTCATCGCCTTTTGTCCGCCCGGGTATTCAGGGCGCTTCAGGATGTCTGTTTTCTTTATTTCCTTGCGCATGGTATTGCCAGATTCTGTAAAAGTCGTACCTTTGCCCCGCAAATGCAAATTCTGATATGCTGATTATTGAAGTCAAAGAAACTGAATCCATTGATCGCGCGCTGAAAAAATACAAGCGCAAGTTCGAAAAGGCAGGTATCCTCAAGGAGCTGCGCCGGAGGAAGCAATTCACGAAACCCTCCGTGATCAAGAGGAATCAGATGCTGAAGGCAGAATACCGTCTGAAGACCTACGGGGTTTGATCCCTTGCCGGGCAACCGGATTTCTTCCAAAAGACTTATATTGGGCTCGGAGTTATTCCGCAGCCCTTTTGTCGTTATGAGGGAAGTCGGGCGATTTCTGGATTATCTGAAATGGGAGAAGCGCCGTTCTCTGCATACCGTGGAGGCTTACCGGCGGGACATGGATGCTTTTTTCATGTATTTGCAGGAGGCCTACACCATCAGCGACCCTCGCGAGGTCACCAGTGTGATGGTGCGGGGTTGGGTGGTCCGGTTGATTGAGGAGGCCAGGGCACCGGCTACCATTCAGCGCAAGATTTCTTCGATTAGGGCTTTATACCGGTTTTTGAGGCTTCGGGAAGGGCTGGATCGGGATCCGGTCCGGTCGGTGGTGCTACCGCGAAAGGGCACAAGGGTTCCGGTCTTCATTCCCCGGGAACAGGCGGCCGTGTGGTGGGAGGGATTGCCGGAAGGTCATTCGCCCGCAGAAGCAAGAGATCGGTTGATCCTGGCGTTATTGTATCATACCGGTATGCGGAGAGCGGAACTGATCGGTCTCCGGGTCGGCGATATCGACATGGCGGGAATGCGGTTGAAAATCCTGGGCAAGCGGAGCAAAGAGCGGATGGTGCCATTTTCTGACCGTCTTGCCGCCGAATTCAGGCATTATCTGGCGCTGCGTGCCACCGAAGAAAAGGATCTCCCTGCAGGGGATGACTGGTTGTTCAGGCGCAAGGACGGGCGGCCGCTCGATCCGCGAACGGTTTACACGATTGTCAGTCGTCATCTGGACGCGTTGCCGCAGTTGGAAAAGCGGAGTCCGCACGTTTTGCGGCATACTTTTGCGACCCATCTTTCGGAGGAGGGGGCCGACATTCAGGCTATTCGGGAACTTCTCGGCCACAGCAGTCTGGCCTCCACGCAGGTATACACCCATACCCGTATCGAGCGATTGAAGGAAGTGTACCGGTCGTCACATCCGCGAAACCGGAAACCCTGAGCAGATGTTTAATCAAAAACAACGACACCATGAAGATACAGACACAAGTTGTGGGCATTCCCACGGATGACCGGTTGATCGGATTTGTCGAACGCAAGTTGGGCAAGTTGGGAGGGTTGGGCCGGCCCATTCTCCAGGCGCAGGTGACGCTGAGAAAGGAAAGCGGCGGGCCGGTACTGGACAAGGTCATGGAAGTGTCTGTTGTCGTGCCGGGTCGGCAATTGTATACCCGGCAGCGTGGTCAGACTTTCGAAGCGGCTACCGAGAAAGCCGTGGATACGTTGCGGAGCCAAATCACAAGATACAAGGGTCGCAATGCGGCGGGCCGCCGGGCACGGAGTCATTGAAGCCGGCTGCCCCGGGCGTATGCAAAATTTTGCATTAAAAGTTTCCCCATTCCGTGGAAAGGTGTATCTTTGCGAGCACTTTCAAAGGGAAGTGCTAACTAAGTGATTGAATTACTGTTAAATAGGTTTTCAGGCAATCACACCGAGTGCACGGATTCGGGGTGTCAGAAGGCAGGAAGGGCGGTTGACCGGGACTGTTGAAGGGCACTTGCGCATTTGTTTGGCATCGGCTGTTTCAGGCCGATGTAGCTCAGTTGGTAGAGCAGCTGATTTGTAATCAGCTGGTCGGGGGTT
>CAYYGN010000016.1:33287-65756 GCA_964471595.1 uncultured Saprospiraceae bacterium | reverse complement strand
TGCAGGGTGACATCCCCTTTGAGGACGGCGATCTCGCCGTTGTCCATCACGGCCTCGATGACCCAAACGAACACGGCGGGATTCATAAGACGGCCCTGGTGGCGGCCATCCCAGCCGTAGGCGGCATCGTCGGGCGGGAAATGAGCGGCGGAAAATACCTGATTGCCCCAGCGGTCGTAGATGGCCATATACCGGATTTCCTGTACCGACCCCGGTTTGGTGTACGGGAAAAAGCGGTCGTTGATGCCGTTGCCATCTTCGGGGCTGAACACATTGGGCACATAGATGCGGGGGTCGTGGTCGATCAGCACCTGGATCAGGGCGGAGGCCTCGCAGCCGTCGGCGGTGCGCACCCATACCCGGTGCTGGAGGGCCAGCGGGGCGTGGCTGAACCACACCAGCGGATCGGCGGTGGGCGTCAGCCACAGCAGGGGGTCCCAGATGACGGTGTCAATAGCCGTGGCGGGGAAATTGGTGGTCAGCTCGATGCGTCCCGAGTCGCCATACACGACCCACACCTCATCGGGTGCGGTAAGGACGAGGTCCTGGCGGTCGGGCATCACGAGGGAGGAGTCGTAGCGGCAGCCCAGAGCGTCGATGACGGTCAGGGGCCAGGTGCCGGGGGGCAGGAGGAGGGAGGCGCCGCCGGGGTGCATCATGCTGTCGAGCAGGAAGGCATAGGGCGGGGTGCCGCCACTGGCACCGAGGAGGAGGACCTCCCCTTCGGCACGGCGGCAGCCGGGGGGTGTGAGCGTAGTGAGGGCGCCGTCAGGGATGTCCTGCACGAGGACGACGGTGTCGGCATGGCGGCAGCCGTTGGCGCTGTCGGTGACCTCGAGGCGGAAGGCGCCCGGGGCGGTAGCGGTGACCCGGGCCTCATCGGCGGGCCCGCTCAATTGGCCGGTGAGGGCGGACCAGTGAAAGGCGAGGGCGCCCTGACCGGCCGAGGCGCTGCCGTCGAGATCATAGGCGGGCGGCACACAGGGCAAGCGGTCGTCCTGTCCGGCGCGGGCCACGGGCGGGGTGCGGTCCTCGGTCAGCATCACGGTGAGGCTGTCGCGGCAGCCGGTGGCGGGGTGGGTCCACACGGCCCGGTAAGCGCCCGGCGCGCTGACCTGGACGGCCGCCGTCGCCGGGTCGGAGACGATGGTCCCGCCGGTGGTGGACCACTGCACACTCACGGCCAGGGGTGAGGTGACCTCGAGGGTGCGCAGCGTGTCGGTGCAGGTGAGCGGCATGGGCGGATCAATGTGGCCCGGGGGCGGGGCGATGTCGGCCGTCACGGTCACCTCATCGGAGGTGGTACAGCCGGTGGCCAGATCGGTCAGGGTGAAGACATAAGTGCCGGGCGCACCGATGGTGGCCACAGCGGTCTGACCGCCGGCCAGGATGATCCCGTCGGCGGTACTCCATACCAGGGCGTTCTGGGTGCCGGGTGCCTGGATGGTGGCCTGGAGGAGGACCTGGGTGAGCGTGCAGGTCAGGGTGTCGGGCGGAGGGATGCTCACCACGGGCAGGTCGGGATCCTGAAACACCCATACGGAGTCCCGGGCGGTGCAGCCGTTGACCGGATCGGTGAGGGTGAGGACGTACCAGCCGCCGGCATTGACGGCGGGAGCGGGGGTATCCTCGCCGGAGACGAGGTTGCCGCCGGAGGTGGTCCAGGACCAGGTCACCTGACCGGAGGCGGAGGTGGCTGCGGCTTGGAGGGTCACCAGGGGGTGATTGCAGTCGAGGCTGTCGGGCGGAGCGATGGAGGGATCGGGCGGGGTGGTGTCCTGATCCACCAGGACGGAGTCGGTGGCGGCGCAGTGGTTGAGGGTGTCGGTGAGGGTGAGGACGTACCAGCCGGGAAGGGTGACCTGGGGAGAGGGCGAAGAGGCGCCGGAGGCGATTCCTCCCTGTGGTCCGGTCCATTGGAGGACGTGGTGGCCGCTGTCGGAAGCCGAGGCGTCGAGGGCCAGGGTGGTGAGGGTGCAGGTCAGGGGGAGGGGCGGGGCGATGACGGGATCGGGCCAGGCGCGGCTGTCGGACAGCGTCAGGGTGTCGAAGGCCTCACAGCGGTTCTGGGTGTTGGTGACGTGGAGGACCCAACTGCCGGGTTGGGACAGCCAGGGCTGGAGCAGGGAGTCAACGGGGTTGCCGTTGAACCACCAGCGATAGGTGATGCCGGGTCCCTGATCGGAAGCCAGGCTCTGGGGCTGGAGGCTGTCGGCGAGGCAGTCGAGGACGAGGTCGGGCCCGGCCACGGCCAGCGGGGGCTCCTCGTGGCGGATGACAGTGACGGAGGCCGAGTCGCGGCAGCCGTTGAGGGGGTTTTGCACGGAGGCGGTGTAGGTGCCCGGAGCTCCGAATACGGGGTTGGGGGTGGCGGCGCCGGCGAGGAGGAGGCCATCCGGGGTGGTCCATGCCACGGACCAGGGCAGGGAGTCGGGCCAGATGCCCAGCAGGACGGCCAGGCTGTCCTCCCGGCATCCGAGCGTGTCGGCCGCTGCCAGGGAAAGGACCGGATGCAGGGTGTCGATACCGACGGTGAGGACCAGGGAGGCCGTGCAGCCGCGCAGGGTGTCGGTGACGGTGAGGGTGTAGGTACCGGTACGGCCGACCAGGGGAGCCAGCGAGTCGGCGCCGGCGAGGAGGAGACCGTCGGGGGTGGTCCATGCGGCTATGGTACCGGAGTCGGGACTGACCACCCGCGTAACGAGGATGACAGCCGAATCCCGGCAGGTGATGGCCGGTACCGGATCATGCGCCAATACGGGCCGCAGGGTGTCGCCCGTCAGGACGGCAAAGGCCTCGGAGGTGCATCCATTGAGGGGGTTGGTGAGAATGACCGTATAGGTGCCGGTGCCCTGCACCAATGGCGTGAGGGTGTTGAGGCCGGCCAGGATCAGGCCGTCGGGCGTGATCCATTCCACCGGTGCACCGGGCGGCATGAGCGGCGCAACGGCCGTCAGGGTGGTGACGGAATCCTGGCAGGACAGCGGGTCCGGTGGCAGAACGGCAATCCCGATGGTGGCCGTGTCGAGGACAACCGTCACCGCCGTGGAATCCCAGCAGGTGATGCCTGGCCCCTGGGTGGAGACCAGGAGCTGGTAGGTGCCCGCCGCCCCCACGGTGACCGATGGCATCTGGGGGTTGGAAAGGATCATACCGCCGGAGGTGGACCACTGGTAGGTGGCCACCCCATACGATCCGGTAGAAAGCGACCCGTCGAGGGTCACCTCGTTCTGCTGGCAGGAGAGCGCCTCGGGCGGAAGGACCCAGGCCTCGACATCGAGGACCTCGACATCGACAACGATGGTGCTGTCGCAGCCCTGGAAGGAGGGGAGAACCACCGTATAGGACCCGGAACTTTGGAAGGTCTGTCCGCCCACCTCGACCGATTCACCGGCACACAGGAAATGGGATTGGTATTCCACAATCTGGTCCAGTACGGTGATCGTCACTTCGTCTTCGTACTCGCAGACTTCGGAGAGATAGATATCATCCATCGCAAAGTCATTGCCGCCCAGGATGGTGTTCTGGTTGACGATGCAGAAGGTGGCGGAAGTCGCATTGCCCGAATACCACAAGTTGTAGTACTGTTGCCAATCACATGTAGTGGGCGGCGCTTCAAATTCCGCTCCCATACTGGCACCGTTGGCATAAAACTGCAGGATGGCCGGAAACGAAGGATGGAGGGAGGTGACCCAGGCGCTGAAGATATAGGTGGTGTTGGGGAGGACAGACACGGTCTGACACCAGACATTTAATCCCGGCGTACCGGCCCCGTTGACGGCCATCATGTTGCCGCTCCCGGTGGTGTGGTCACCGCAGGGAGCGAATCCGGGGTGCTGGATACTCGGATTGGCGGTAATGGCATAGACACCTTCCGGTACCAGATTGGCCGGGCTGTGGTTGTAATCACTGGTAAAACCGGTGTTCCCGGATTCAAAATCACCGTTGGCAAACAAGTTGTTGCCCGTGAAATGCCTGACGCGAAGGGTATAGGTGGTTGTGGCATTGACCGTGGCCAACGGATCCAGTACAAAGGGATCAGAAAGGCCCGCAGCGGGGGTCCATTCCACTTCCAGGATATTTTGGGCATCCCCGCTGAATAGTCCGTTGAGCTGTACGGTACCACCCGGATGACAGATGGTCGTATCCGGGACGGCTTGTAGGGTTTCCTGGCAACCCGGCTGACCCGCCAAATCCTGCACGGCAAGTATCATCCCTGCCAGGATCCAACCTGTCACAACCGGAATCCGGGTTGGCATGTGTCTTTGTTTTGCAAAATATGGCGGAAATTCGCCCGAATATAACCTTTCGCCAGAAAAGGGAGGAACATGACGCCATCAACCATCTTTCCGCCGTCTGCCATACGCCTGTTTTTCATGGGCGGATTCATGCTGGTCATGATGGGTCCGGTCGCCCTTCGTCCACTTGGTGCCCAGGAATTCACGATACCCGTTAGTGGCGGGGTGCTGGCCGGTCAGTTGTCCCTGCCAGGAGAGGCGGGCCCCAAACACCCTCTGGTGATTTTCATTTCCGGCAGCGGACCGACAGACCGGAACGGAAATCAGGGAGGACAAGGTTCCAATGCCATCGGCATGTTGGCAGACAGCCTGGCGCTATCCGGAATTCCCTCTTTCCGTTTTGACAAGCGTGGCACTGGCGCCTCGGTTGTCCCGACAATCGACGAATCCCTCCTGCGACTGGATACATTTGTCAGCGACCTCCTGGCCTGGATTACCTATTGGGAAGCGGATCCGCGATTTGACGGGATCGTGCTGGCCGGCCACAGCGAAGGCGCCCTCATCGCCACGCTTGCCGCACGCAATCACCCTGCCGTAAAAGGCCTCGTCACCCTGGCTGGTGCCGGAAGGCCTGCAGACAGCCTCATGCTGGAACAATTCAGCCGGCAGCCCGCCTTCGTCGCCCAGGCCGCCGACTCGCTTTTCCGACAATTGAAAGCCGGGCTTCCCGTGGATCCTCCCCCATTTCTCGCGGGATTGTTCCGCGAAAGCATTCTGCCCTACCTGCTTTCCTGGATCCGGATCGATCCCGGCCACGAATTGTCCAGGCTGGACATTCCCGTATTAATCATCCAGGGAGAAGCAGACCTCCAGGTCGGCATGACCGATGCCCGCCGCCTGGAAAAGGCAGCCCGACATGGCCATATGGTGACTTTCCCGGCCATGAACCACGTCCTGAAAGACGTCGAATCCCTCCCCGACAATTACAAAAGCTATCTGGATGCTCAAAGGCCACTCACACCCGGCCTTGTCCCGGCCTTCCGCGACTGGTATCAAACCCGGGTGCTGCCCTGAACAATGACGAACTGGAAAGAACAGCTTACGCGCTACAATCTGCTGTATGTCACCGGACTTTTGCTGGCTATTGGCGGCTGCAACGGCATATTATTCCAGGAAGGCCCTGTCGTGCCGGCCCTTGTGGTCGTTTATTTTGCCGGGCTGGCTCTCGCCTGGTGGAGTGGCGTCCCCCTCTTTTACCGGCTGTTGGCGCTTCTCCTTCCGGCGGTGGTCTTCACCTCGCTCTACACCCTGCTGCGGGACGACCGGGTCAGGGAGCCGGCAGTATGGCTGGTCCCTGAGGGTTATACCGGTCCTGTCTATGTGTTTCTGAAAGAATCCTGCGGGGACAGCGCACGTCGGGAAGGTGAAAAGCGGTTGTACGACATTGATGCTTCGGGGATTCTCCTTTCCCGGGACGCCCGCAATTACGGCGTGGATATGGAGCCTTCCGAATGGTACTTCGTCAGTCCGGAGGGACGCAGGACCCCTATCCCGAGCAGCCGGGCGGCGACAGATACTACCCGAAACGACTCCGCGCAAACAAGGGTCCGCGCCTATCCGGGGATACCTGCTCAAGCCGAAACCCCTGACGGCAGATGCTATCTCGATTATGCTTTCATTGGTACCCATGCCGCCTATCTGGAATTTCTTCGCGGTTCCACCCTCCCGGAAAAAATACCTTCCGGACTCCTCGCCACATGGAAAAAACGAAAGCAGACATGCCGGGAATCCCGATCTGCCGGCGCCACCCGGTAATGCCGTATATTAAAGTCAAAATCGGTGCATCATGAAAAAGAATATGGGGACAGCGGATCAAATCATCCGACTTTCCATCGCCGCCGTCATTCTGATCCTTTGGTTTACGCAGGTTATAACCGGTACCTTGGGGACTGTTTTGCTCATCCTGGCCGGTGTTTTTGCCGTGACGAGCTTTGTCCGGTTTTGTCCGCTGTACGCCCCATTCGGAATTACCACCTGTAAGCCGACCTGATCGGCGGGGCAAGATTACCAGGCAAGGTCCGGGTCGATCTCTTCCACCGGCGTATCCTGTTTGGTGGTATGTCGGGCTTTTTGCCGGTTGAATACCAGTCTTGCCAGGCCCTCGGCGGCAGGTATGTCGCTTTCGGGATGGAGGATGCGCCTCACCTGGTGTTCGTCAATATCCATCCGGTAGAGCAGACTGAACAACCATTCCATCCTGTGTTCCAGCAGCCAGGCAATGCGGTGACTCAGCATTTCCACCACCTCCTGCTCGGAATAGGCATGATCAGGGTCGCCGGACAGTTCGAAGGCGCGCAGTACGGGCAGATAGGGCGAAGACATCAGGCAAATATTTCAAGCCGGCCAATGACCGTCGGCCATTCCTGGCTGGATAAAGCGATGGCCGTTCCGGGGTCATAGGAGCGACTTCATCTCCAGAAGTTCATCCACGTATTGGCGATTGTTGGAGAGGCGGGGTACCTTATGCTGCCCGCCCAATTTTCCTTTGCGCCTCATCCATTTGATGAACGAACCGGCAGGCAGTGTCGTGATGCGCAGGTTTTCCAGGGCCATATCCCGGTACCGCTTGGCTTCGTAATCGGAATTGAGCCTTTGCAGATGAACGTCCAGGGCCCGGGCGAACCGCTCCAGATCCACAGGAGATTTTTCAAACTCGATCAGCCATTCATGGCTCCCTTTGCCCTTTACCCCCAGGTAAAAAGGCGCTACCGTGTACTCGGCGACCACGGCGTCAAACTGACGGCAAGTGAGCGCCAGGGCCTCGTCCGTATTGGCGATCATGACCTCCTCACCAAAGGCATTGATGAATTGTCTGGTCCGGCCCGTAATCCGGAACCGGTAAGGCCTGGTATCCGTAAACTGGATGGTATCGCCGGGCACATAACGCCACAGACCGGCATTGGTCGTGATTACGGGGGCATAGTGGACACCGGCCCGGACATCTTCCAACGGAATCGCTACAGGGTCGGATTTTTCCCATTCTTCCATGGGCAGAAACTCGTAAAAGATCCCGTTGTCAAGAAGGAGCAACAGGTCGGGCCGCAGTTCGTTTTCCTGGATACCGAAATACCCCTCGGTGGCATTGTAGATCTCCTGATATCGGATGCCTTGCGGGAAAAATGTCTGAAAGATTTCCCGGTAAGGGGTAAAACTCACCCCACCGTGGATGTACACCTCCAGGTTGGGCCAAATTTCAGACATGTCCCTGGCGCCGGTCAGCTCCAGAATCCGGCGGATGAGGACGACCGTCCAGGTCGGCACACCTCCTATCATCGCCATGTCCTTTTCCCGCGCGGTAATCCTCGCCATTCTTTCAATCTTGGTTTCCCATTCTTTCAAAAGGGCGGTTTGAAAATCCGGCGTGAAGAAAGGCCTGCCCATCCAGGGCATATGCTCGATCATGATGGCCGAAATGTCCCCGAAACGGGTGGAAGGATTCTCCCGGAAAGTGTCCAGACTTCCGCCCATCAACAGACTTTTCAATGCGAACAGTCGCGCCTGGGGATGATGCTGGTAATAAATAGACATCGTGTCCCAGGTTCCTTTGATATGGCAGGTGCGCAGATTGTCCCTGGTGACCGGGATGAACTTCGATTTGTCGCCCGTGGTACCCGACGATTTGGCATACCACCTGGTTTGACCCGGCCACAACACATCCCGCTCGCCCAACATGCTCCGCACGATATAGGGCTTGATGTCCTCGTAATGAACAATGGGAACCCGTTCGGCAAAATCCCGGTACTGCCGGATCCCGTCCATCCCGTATTGCCGGCCGTACCGGGTCCAGCGGCCGGCTTCCACCAGGGTTTGCCACCATCTCGCCTGTACTTCCTGAGGATGTCGCCGGTAATAATTGATGTGCCGGATCCGCTGCCGGAGATAAGCGGCCATACCCCTGTTGACCTGCATGCGCAATCCGCGAAACCACACCATTTGCTTCCTCGCCCGGTTATTTCCGGTTAAAGATACGCAAGCACATCTTCACCTGGTACCCTCTTGCCGGGCAGTACGATGCTGTCCACTTCCGGATCATCGAAAAACCGGATGCGGTACCAGCGAATAACCGGCCCGCTGAAGCTGCCGGATGACACCCCTTTCTCCCCCCAGGTGCCCGGCTCCCACGGCAAAAAATATGCGTCCTTCCTTCATCAGAGCAACCATCCTCTCGATCCACCTGTCGTTCCGTTGATACAACAAGGCTTCCATAAAGGCCGCTTGTCCGGACTCCTGTTCTTCCATCGCTTGCTGCAGCAGGGAGAGATCCTCGGTGAGATAAGCCTTTACCAACCCATCAAAGGCGGACGTACCCCCCTTATCATCCCGGAGCTGGGCGACCAAAAGACGGGCCTGTTCCTCAAGCGGGATCGCATCAAAGGCGGCCAGTTGCTCTTCCATGGATTCCAATCCGGTATGCCGGATACCTTTTTGTCCGGCGTATTCGTAGAGCGCCATGTCGAAGGAAGCCAATCCGGTTCCCAGGCCCAACCCGGGCTCGATCAATGCCGAAAGGAAGAGCGGTTTGAGACCTTCGGCCAGAAAGGTCGGCCATCCCGATGCCGCAATGGCCTCCATCACCAGGGCATGGTCCTCTTCTTTGAGCAAGGTTTTCAGCGTGACGCCTTCGGGCATCATCATTCGCGGCAACAGCGCCATTTGGACGGCAGGATCCAGCGCCGCCTTCATGTCCAACTCAAGCACCAGCATGTCCGACCCGGCCAACACTGTCAACAAGGTGTCCGGCATCCGGTAATCGGCCTCCGGCAAAAGATGGATCGTTCCGAAGAGCCAGGAAGATGGTCCGTCCGTCTGGCGGATTTCCCACATCAGGGCATTTTCCAAAACCGGCTCCGCCGGTTGGGCACGCAGCAACGAGGCCGGCACAAGCCAACCGGTCAGGACAAGCAGCAAAAATCTCATGTCAGCATTAACGTGTGGAATGGCGAAAAGGATCAACCACCCCGCTCCATCCGGGAAAGATATTCGGCAACGATCCGGCTGATCACCTCCCTCAGGTAGATGTTTTCCCTTTTGGCGATCTCCTTGAGCCGTTCGACCTTTCGTTCATCAAAAAAAAAGGTGACCCGTCTGGTTTTCCCAGTCTGGATCTCCATCTCTCCGGATTCGAGCGTCGAGCGGATCAGGGCATCAACACCGGTCGGAGGTTCCTGAATGAACGCTTTGTCGGGCTTTTTCGGCCTGGATGCCTCTTGCTCCAATTCCTCGCGAATGGATTCCTGGAGAACATCCTCCAGAAAAGCCTCGATATCCAGCGCAAAGGTTTTTTGGTGCGACCCCCGCCGGCCGGTCCGGACCTCGCTTTCCTCCTCAGCCACGGCCGTACCTTCCTCCTTACCGGACGATCCGGGACGCCTGCCGCTACGCGACAGACGGCTTAATGCCCTCTCCTCTCTGGCGGAAGAAAAGAGGCTCTCGAGGCCGTCGGTGAAGGATTTCCTGCTCACTGGGCAAATCCGGCATTTTCAGCCACCGGACGCAAGGTTGAAGTTCGGTCCAGGATCTCCCGGCACAAGTTGAGATAATCTTCCGCACCCACGCTCTTCGGGCTGTAGGCGAAAATGTCCATTCGCTGGGCGGGCGCCTCCGCCAACGCCACATTGTCCCGGATATACGTCTTGAACACTTTTTCTCCGAAATACTTGAGAATCGTATCCACGACGTCCCGGTTGAGCACCTTGCGCCCGTCGTACATGGTAGGAATAACCCCCCCGATTTCAATGTCCTTGTTGAGACGAAATCTGACCTTGTCGATGACCTGTTTGATCTTCGCCAGGCCCTGCAAAGCAAGAAACTCCGTTTGCAGCGGAATAAATACCTGGCGACTGCAGGTCAGAGCGTTCAGTGTCAGCAACCCGAGGGAAGGCGGACAGTCAATAATGACATAATCATACTGTTCCGATACAGGCTCGAAAAGCTCCTTGAGGATGTACTCTCTGCCCGCTTCGTTGATCATTTCCATTTCTGCGCCCGACAGATCCAGGGAAGACGTCACCACATCCAAACCCGGACGTACCGTGAAAGGCGACACTTCGGCTTCGCCCTTGATGTTTTCGTAAATGGTGGCCTTTTGTCGCGGGATGCCGAGAGAAAGGGTCAGGTTGGCTTGAGGATCAAGGTCTACGAGCAAAACCTTTTTTCCCAGTTCGGTCAGGCCGGCCCCGATATTGATGGCAGACGTGGTTTTCCCCACGCCCCCTTTGTGGTTCAACAGGGAGATGATGATACCCATTGGTGTTTTTGTTAATAGGTTCCAGGGTCAAAAGTAGCGAATCCCGCCCAGTCTCGCGGAGAAGTCCCCGGCCGGGACGATGGCATGCAACAGCTATCCGGGATTTGCGTTTAAGTACCTTTGAAAACAATCCATTGTCCTATGTCCCGCATTTTGCTGCTCTTCCTTTGTTGTCTGTCCTTCTGGTGGGTTTCCTGCCAGAATACCCCTGCCGAAAAACCGGCGGAAGCATTGACCGACGCACCCTTCTCCCTGCCTTCCCTGGGAGTCCAATCGATTGAGCCGGCCACCCCGGATGCGCGCATCACCGTGCAGGTGAATGGTCTCGGTGCAGGAACCGCCAAACTGGTTGGCATCTCCGGCGACCAGAATTACATCATCGACACCACCCTGGTGGATGCCGGCGGAACAATGCGCTTTCAACGGGATCCGGCCTATCCGGCAGGTTTTTATTACATCATCCTCCCGGACTATTCCAATATCCAGCTTATCCTCGATGCCAACCAGCATTTCACACTGAGCACCACAGCCGGAAATCTTATCCAGGCCATGGAAATCAAAGGGTCGAAAGAAAATGAACTCTTCTACAGTAATCTCCGCTTTCAGCAACCCATCGACCAGCAGCTCAAGAACCTGACCACCGCCCAAAAAAACCGGGGTGCAGGTACCCCGGAATTCGACCAATTGAAAAAGGAGATCGACTCCCTCGTCGCCGTTCGCAAAGCCCACATTCTGAGCTTTGCCAGTGAACACCCGAAGGCTTTCTTCACCAAGTTCAAACTGTCGGGTCAGAATCCCGATCTCACCTATCCGAAAAATCCCGACGGAAGTGTGGACATCGCTCTTCAGACCTTCACCTATCGGGAAGGCCTTTGGGACAACGTGGACTTCAGCGACCCGCGTCTGTTGCGCACACCGGTTGTCAACAACAAACTGACGCGCTACATCAAGGAGCTGACCCCCCAAATGCCTGACTCCATTATCTTTTCCGCCGATCGCCTGCTGGACAAAGTGGCCAATCATCCGGAATACTTCAAGTTTTTCGCCAACGTCATACCCCTGACTTACAAACCCGGCGAGAGCACCCTGATGGATGCCGAAGCCGTTCAGGTCCACATGGTCAAGCATTATTTCACCAAGGAAAAAGCATTCTGGGCCTCCGAAGAGGACTTGCGGGCCCTCCAGAAACAATCTTCCGAAATGGAAGCCAGCCTCATCGGCAAACCCGCCCCCGATGTGCAAGCCCGCGATGTCAACGGTGTCATGCGCAGCATCGGCGAGATCAAATCGCCCTATGTGATCGTTTTCATGTGGAATCCCGAATGCTCCCATTGCCGGGAAGAAACGCCCAAACTGATCGAATTCATGAAGGAGTGGAAACCCAAAGGGGTGGAGGTCTTCGGCATTTCGGTCAACACGACCGAACCGGAATACAAGCGGAAAGTCAAGGAATACGGCATGACCTGGACCAATGTGTTCGACCCCACCAACCGGGCCATTTACGCCAAGTATTATGTGGACAACACCCCCGAGATCTACGTCCTCAACCCCGAGAGGACCATCATCGGCAAAAACCTCAAGGTCAACCAGATCGCCACGATCATCGAAAGGGACATGAACAAACGCAAGCAGTAAAAGGGCCTGGCGCCCAAGCCCCTCCCGGCACGTATGATGAACCCTCGATCGCTTTTCCTCCCGATCTTCCTGACGGTGTTCATCGACATGCTGGGCGTGGGGATCATCATCCCGGTCCTTCCCGCCCTGTTCTTTGATCCCGACGCCATCACCTTTGCCACCGGCGCCACCCATGAACAGCGCTCCTTGTACTACGGCCTCCTGTTGGCCAGCTACCCGCTCATGCAGTTTTTCGGCGCACCGGTTCTTGGTGCCCTGTCGGACCGGTACGGGCGAAAGCCCATGCTTCAACTCTCGTTGGCGGGCACCATGTTGGGCTATGTCCTCTTCGGTACAGCCATCATGACCCAAAACCTGGCCCTGCTGTTCTTCAGCCGGATGTTGCCGGGTTTTACCGGAGGCAATATCGCCATCATCTACAGCGCCATTGCCGATGTGAGTGACGAGCGTTCGAAGCCGCGCAACTTCGGCCTCGTCAGTATGGCATTTGGTCTTGGATTCATTCTTGGCCCTACCCTCGGTGGTATCCTCGCCGATCCAACGGTCCTTTCCTGGTTTACCCCTTCCACACCCTTCTGGTTTACCGCCCTGCTGACCCTCGTCAATCTGGCCCTCGTTCAGGGATTGTTTGCCGAGACCCTGAAGGAAAAACGTTCCCATGCCATACGGCTGGGCAAAGGCATCACCAATATCCTCACCTCCTTCCGGTCTCCCAACCTGCGCGTCATCTTCTCCGTCGTTTTGCTGCAAGCCCTGGGATTTACCTTCTTTACCCAGTTCTTTTCCGTCCTCCTGCTTCACAAAATCGGAGCGGGCATGAAAGAGATCGGATTGCTTTTCGGATATGTGGGTATTTGGCTGGTATTCACCCAGGGCGTGATCGTTCGCTATCTGAGCAAACACGTCGTCAGCCGGCAGGCGCTCAAATTCAGCCTTCCTTTGCTCGGTCTCTTTCTGTTTGTCTTGCTCCTGCCGGGTCAATGGGCCACCTTCTTCCTGATCAATCCCTTCATCGCCATCTTTCACGGCATCACATCCCCCAATCTCACAGCAGTCGTCTCCTCGCAGGCCGGTCATGACCAGCAAGGCGAAATCCTGGGCATCAACCAATCCATGATTTCCGTGGGTCAACTCCTTCCCGCCATCATTGGGGGTTGGCTCAATGCCATGCATGTCCATTTGCCCATCATCGCCGCAGGATTCCTCATCCTGGCCGCCTGGGGCGTCTATATGGGCCTGTTTCTGCCCGGTGAAAAAAGGATTTCTCCATCAAGGGTTGAATCCACAACCTGATCCTGCTCAAGGGCCGAGCTGTTCCAGTAACTCTCGGGTAGGCGAATCATCCAGCCCCTGGGCCCGGGCCAACTCGATGGCGTGCAAGGCCGTCTTTTTCGCCTTGGCCTTCTGGCCGGTTTTGGCATACAAGGCCGCCAGGGTGTCGTTGTTGTGGTAATTGTCGTCCAGCTTGACGGCTTTCTGCGCCCACCGGATGGCTTCCTTCAACGCGACAGGATCATCCACCCGCTCGTAAAAAGTCCAGGCCGCATCGTTGAGCGCGTCGGCATCATCTGCCGCATACTCCCGGAAATAAGCCGTCGCCGTTCGCACATAGGCGGGCGTATCGTCCGACTGCTGATAGTAATTCATTTTCAGCGCCATCAACCGCTGCCCGGTCTCGTTCGGATAAATGTCGGCCAGCATGGCCCCCGTGGCTTTCCAGTCCGGTGCATGGAGAAAATTGGCCATGTCCAGGACCTCCTCGATCTTTCTCACGACCGGCATCTTGCCGAAATGATCCTCAAAGGCTTCCCTGTGCCTGATCAGATAGCGGAAAATGGTATCGTCCACAAACTCCGCAAATTCAAACAGGAACTCCGTGTTTTTGGTCGTTGTCCAATCCTCCTGGGTGGCCAGATAGTCCATGACCACCGGATGATGCGTCCCGTCCATGGAATAGTACCGCCGGTAGGCATACTCAAATAAAAAATCCGGCTGACGGTCTCCATCGCGATAGCGCGCATCCCATCCCTGCAACCGGCGCTCGGGATCCCGGGCGGCCTGCCCCAGCTGCAGAAAAGCATCCGCATTGTGAAATCCCGCCACCCTGTGGACGACATGTCCGGAAGCATCCACGAAAAGCAGCGTGGGATATGCCTGCACCGAAAACTGACGCGCCAGGCCTATGCCTTCTCCCTGCTCCATGTTCATCTTGACATTGATGAAATGCGCGTTGAAGTAGGCACCTACTGCCGAATCCGTGAACGTCTGCTTGTCCATCAGCTTGCACGGACCACACCAGGTGGTATAGGCATCCAGAAAAATGAGTTTCTGCTCCTCGTCGGCCCGGGCCAGCGCCGAGGCCCAGTCGCCATGATGGAATTGAACGCCCTGTGCCGAAAGGAACATGAGGGGTGAAAAACCGGGGACCAGCAGAAGAACGAGTAGATATCGGATCATCAGAGGTTGTCGATAAAATGTTCGATGAAACGCACCAGGTTGGGATCTTCGGAAACCATCTTGCGGGCTTTCTCGGCCGCTTTGGCGGCTTCCTTTTTGCGGCCGGCGATCTGGTACACCTGCGCCTGGGCCATCAAGGGCTCGTAGGTCTCGGCATGACGGCCGGCCTGATCCGCCACATCAAGAGCCGTTCGGACTGCCTCCTTGATATCGCGATATTCCCTGATAAGGGAAAGGGCAAGTTGACCCGTTCCGGCAGGATCGGTCCTGGCCCGCTCGGAGGCATATCGCGCACATGCCTTGAAATACGCTTCCAGTGCCCCCGTACTCCGGTAAAACTGAAGGTCGGCATCCAGCGCAAAATCCTCTGCGCGCGACGGAACCTCCTTCTCCATGATGGCTTTGGACAGAACGTGCAGGTCCGCTACCCCGAATTCGACCGCCTTCATCAAGGTCGCACTGCAGGCCGCTTCAATCCGCGCTTCCACCTGGTCTTTGCCGAACATCTGCTCCATGGCCGGCCGGTCAGCCAGCATTCGCTCAAACACCCTGGAGTCTGCTTCCGTAGCTCCTTCAAAAACAATGCGCCGATGGATATCGGAAGAAAGGTCGGACCGGGACTTCAGATAGTCATTCACCACTTTCAGACTGGGCTTGCCGGTTTTGTTGAGGGCCGTGACGTATTTCAACACCAGCTCGGGATCGCGATCCCCCTCTTCAAACCTCCTGGCATATTCGGACGGGTCATCCGCCTTGCCGAGGGCAAATTGACCAAGGCGCAACAAGCCTTCTACAGTCTGTCCACCCACCACCTTGTGGACCACGGCAGCATCCGGACCGATGAAGAATAGGGTCGGGAAAGCGCCAACCGGATATTGCTCCCGGAATACCAGCCCCTCGCCTTTTTCCATATCGAGTTTGAGGTTGATGAAATAGCGATTGAAATAATCCCCCACTTCCTTTTTGGTGAAAACATCCCTGGCCATCCGCTTGCACGGGCCGCACCATGTGGCATAGGCATCGACAAAAATCAACTTGCCGGTTCGATCGGCCTCTTCGAGGGCTTCCTGCCAGGTGCCCTCGAAAAAACGGATGCCCGGAGTCTGGGCAGATAGCCCGCTTGCCGGATAGAGTCCGGCCATCACGAGGAAAAAATGGAGAATTCGCTTCATACAGAACAATGGTTTGCTGACGCACACACCCGAATCCTTATAACGCAAAACAGGTACCGCTTGGTTTCGCATGGATCACGACAACATCATCCATACCGGGCAATGATCGGAATGCATCGCCGTAGGTTCGATACCGGCATCCATGATTCTGTCGCGGAGTGGTTGGCTGGCCGCCAGGTAGTCAATACGCCACCCCTTGTTGTTGGCGCGGGCATTGGCCCGGAAGGTCCACCACGAATAGGCGATGCGGTCGGGATGCTTGTAACGAAATGTGTCTACAAACCCGCTGTCAAACCACCTGGTCATCCAGGCCCTTTCTTCCGGCAGAAATCCGCTCGAATTTTTATTGCCCTTGGGATCGTGGATATCCTGTTCGGTATGGGCAATGTTGTAATCCCCCATCACGATCAGGTGGGGCCGCTCCTCGCGAAGCCGCATG
Source organism: uncultured Saprospiraceae bacterium (assembly GCA_964471595.1). Lineage (GTDB taxonomy): Bacteria > Bacteroidota > Bacteroidia > Chitinophagales > Saprospiraceae > JAGNXB01. Next base: position 49,508 of record CAYYGN010000016.1, on the reverse strand, counting down.
ACCCAATGATAAAAGTCTTCCAGAAAACGCATTTTGACGGCCTGCCGGACCTCGCCGGTGGTCCCGCTGGGGAAATAGCAGTTGAGGACCGTCATCTCGCCGTAATCCGTGCGCAGGACCCTGCCTTCCGCGTCGTATTCCGGCATCCCCATTCCTTCCAGGACCCGGTCGGGCCTGGGACGTGACAGCGTCAATACACCGCTGTATCCTTTCTTCCCGGCACTGTGCCAATGGGCGTGGTATCCCAGTGCTTCGATGGCGTTCATGTCCACCTGGTCAGCGGAAGCCTTGGTCTCCTGAAGCCCGATGATGTCAAAGTCCTGGCTGGCCAGCCATTCGGCCAATCCCTTGTTGAGGGCCGACCTGATACCATTGACATTGTAGGAAGCGATGCGAAGGGCCATGGCGGCGAAGATACCCAGCAGGGATCACTCCACCATCCGCATGGAGGCGGCAATGGCCTCCACGTCACCCGGGCCGGCCTCGTAGGTCTCCGGATAGATCATCGAAAGCTGCCAGACCGTCTGATCCTTTAATGCCGTGATCACACAGAAGTAATGATACAGCCCGTCACGGAACAGGATACCGTCCAGCCGCGCCGACCCGCCGGCACCAGGTACGCTGATGGTACCGGGGCGAGATTGCATGCCAGACACCGCCGGATTGTCCCGAAACTGGCCGAGGGCGAACTGGTGGATGGCACCGAGATCCAGTCGGACATCGGGTTTGTAGGTCACCATGTTGAGCACCATCTGCAAGTCCTCGCCCAGGTTGGCCGACCAGGTATCATTCTCCTCGATGTACACCCGGGCATTTTCCGGCACCTGTTCCCCGGTGTTGGGCATTTTCTTTTCCGTCATGAGGATCAGGGGCTTCGACCCGTATTGGGCTTCCCGCCAATTGCTCCGGTCGCTCTGGACGGTCACTGGTGGGGGAAAGGCCTGCGGATCTACCGCAGGTTTCTCCACGTTGATCACTGGGGTAGTGTCAGGCTTCTCCTGGCCGCAGGCCCAGAAGGCGCCCGCCAGCACCAGTAAAAGGAAGGTTGGATATCGCATGGACAGGAATTTCATGGCTTGACCGGGATAACGGCAAATAAAACGCCAAAGTACTTGCGCCCATTCCATCTCCCGGATCCGGCCAATGTCCAGCCGGAATAACATGCTCATTCACGTCCTGCCTTAGACAAACTACCGTATTCATTCCAGAGTGAATACCGTCGACTTACCGCCACCATCCGGGTCACTCTCCGTCGCCGAACAATTCTCCCTGCCGCGCATCCACGTCAAATTCCACCGTGTCGCCGGGATGATAGGAAGATGCCGGTTTTTCTCCTTCATTTGTGTCCACTTGTTCTGCGGACAGCCGGATTTCCCTGAGCGGAAATTTGACCAGCAAATTGCCCAGTGCCTTCCAACCCTTGATGTCCACCACATCGCTGATCAGGGCAATTTCATGCTGCATCACTTTTTTCCCGTCCAGATATTTGTACTCCACCTCCGGGTCCGGAAATACCGTCACGAGATACAGCTTGCTCGCCTTGTGATCGGTGATATAGGAAAACCGCTGACCGGTCGTCGTGGTCTCGACCACAAAACGCTTGACCACCGTCCACCCCTTGTGCCCGTCGTAATACACCGCCGACAGAATGGCCGTAGGATCAAACTTGCGGACTTCCAGTAATTCCTCCGCCTCATAACGGTTGGAAAGATCAAATTCGGTGACGGCATACGACCCGTCCCGGTACAGCGCCAGGATTTGATCGCCCGTGTCGAATGCCCCCAGAAATTGACCGCGCTCTTCCGTATTCAATCGTCCCGAAGCAGGATCCAGCCACACCTGCTTGGCGCCCAGCGTGGATTTGCCCACGCCCTTCCGCACGATCCGCTTGACCGGGTATTTGGTCAGGATATTCCCCTGGGAAGTCCTTCCCTTGATCGCCATTTCTCCGAAGTCGAATTCGAATTCCTTGATCCGTGCCCTGCTGTTGGGCGACAGCGACACCTGCACCACCTCCGCCTCCCCGTTGGGATGCGCGGAAAAATAAAGGCAACGGCTGTTCGGACTGCCTTTCGTCAAATCATATTCCTTGTCGCGCGTAATGGCCGTCACATTGAAGCGCTTGGCATAACACACCCCCGTTTTTCCATCCCAGTACACCATGTGGTAAATGGTGCGATCATCCTTTTTGCTCCACACACCCACATGCAGAATGTCCTTGCCCACAAAAACCTTTTCACCAATCCGGTTGACCGAAAATGTGCCGTTTTTCCGGAAAGTGATGATGTCGTCGATATCCGAACAATCACAAACAAATTCGTCCTTTTTCAATCCCGTCCCGATAAATCCATCCTTGCGGTTGACATACAGTTTGGCATTGACGGCTACCACCTCGCGGGCTTCGATGGTCTCGAACGAGCAGATGCGTGTCCGCCGTTCCTTCCCTTTGCCGTATTTTTCCTTCAGCCGTTTGAACCACGCAATGGTGTAGTCCGTCAGATGCGCCAGATCGTGTTTTACCTGCTCCAATTCGGCTTCGGTGCGCGCAATTTGTTCGTCCGCTTTGAAACTGTTGTACCGGCTGATCCGCTTGATCCGTATTTCGGTCAGCCGGGCGAGGTCTTCCTGCGTCAGATCGCGCAACAGTCGCACCCTTTTGTCCCCCGGTTTTTCCTTCATGCCAGGGGTCAATACAAACCGTCGCAATCCCGTATCAATGGCCGTCAGAACTTCCTCCCAGGTCTCGCATTCTTCAATATCGCGGTAGATCCGGTTTTCGATGAAAATCTTTTCCAGGCTGGCGAAATGCCATTGTTCCTCCAGCTCGCCCTGCCGGATTTCCAATTCGCGGCCCAGCAGCGTCCGGGTTTGGTGCGTGTTGTACTTGAGGATGTCCACCACATTGAGAAAATGCGGTTTGTCGTCCAATATCACACAGGCATTGGGCGAGAGCGACACTTCACAGGAAGTGAAGGCATAGAGCGCATCCACAGTCACCTCGGGCGAAATGCCGGGCAGCAGTTCCAATTGGATTTCCACGTGCTCTGCCGTGTTGTCGATGATCCGCTTGATTTTGATCTTGCCCTTGTCATTGGCCTTGACAATGGTGTCGATCAGTGCCCCCGTGGTGACGCCATAAGGCAGCTCCCGGATGACGAGGTTTTTCTTGTCCGGAATTTCAATCGTGGCCCGCACTTTGACCCGGCCTCCCCGTTCGCCTTGTTGGTATTCGGTCACATCCACCATTCCCCCCGTGTCAAAATCTGGGTAGATCTCCACCTTTTTGTGGCGCAACAGATCAATGGAGGCGTCGATCAACTCCAGGAAATTGTGCGGCAGCAGACGGGTGGACAGTCCAACGGCAATCCCCTCCACCCCCTGGGCCAGGAGCACCGGAAATTTGGCAGGGAGGGTCACAGGCTCCCGCTTGCGTCCGTCATAGGAGAGTTGCCATTCCGTGGTCTGGGGGTTGAACAACACCTCCAGGGCAAAAGGGGTGAGCCGGGCTTCGATATACCGGGCTGCGGCGGCACCATCACCCGTCCGCACATCGCCCCAGTTGCCCTGGGGATCCACCAACAGGTCGTGCTGTCCCAAATTGACCAGGGCGTCACCGATGGCCGCATCGCCGTGAGGGTGGTATTGCATGGTCTGGCCAATGATGTTGGCGACCTTGTGGTAGCGGCCGTCCTCCATCTCCCGCATGGCATGAAGAATACGGCGCTGCACGGGCTTCAGCCCGTCTTCAATGGCCGGAACAGCGCGCTCCAGAATGACATAGGAAGCATAGTCGAGGAAGTATTCCTCGTACATGCCTGTCAGGGTCTGGAGGTTGTCTTCCCGGGAGGTGGTCATGGGATCCTGCTTTTACCCGGCAAAAGTAGGGATTCCGCCCTGCAGGATTCCTCCAACGAAAAAAGCCGGTGCCCGGGCACCGGCTTTTTGGGATTGAACCTTGCCGAATACAGGCTTATTTCTGCGCATCCGGAGACAACAACTCGAAAAACTGGTCCAGTTTCGGCGTGATGATGATTTCCGTTCTGCGATTCTGTGCTTTGCCCGCCGAGGTGGCATTATCAGCCTTTGGTTTGAATTCGCCACTTCCCCCGGCGATCATCCGGTCAGGCGACACCTGGTATTTCGTCTGGAGGGACCGCGCCACCGCCGTCGCCCGCAGGACACTCAGATCCCAGTTGTCCTTGACGCAATCGGTCGCGATTGGCACATTGTCCGTATGCCCTTCGATCAGAATGTCAAGCTGGTTGTGGTCGTTCAACACCCGTGCGACTTTGGCCAGGACGTTCTCGGCGGCGGGATTGATGACCGCACTGCCGGATTTGAACAACATCTTGTCCGAAAGGGAGACATAAACGACCCCTTTCTTGACTTCTATCTGGACATCCTCATCGTTTATGTCCGCGAGGGAGCGTTTGAGACTCATCACCAGGGCCAGATTGAGGGAGTCCTTGCGCTGGATCTGACCGGATAGGTCTTTGATGTAGCGGCTTTGTTCGTTGATGGCTTCGAGGGACTTGCGGATCGACTCGGCGCCGCTTTTGCTGACCACTGACAGATCGGCCAGGCGATCCAACAGGTTGGTATTGGTCTGCTTTAGGAAGTTGACCTGCTCTTCCAGGCTTTGCAACTGACCGTCACGGGCCACCATCTGGGCCTTCAATCCGCTGATCTCGGAGTCCTTCAGACTCACCTCCTTGCGGAGTCCGTCCTTTTCCGTTTGGCAATCGGTCAGTTGGCGCTCCAGTTGGGCGCGAATCTGCTGATGCTGGGATTCCAGGGCGGCATACTTCTTTTTGGAGACACAGGAAGAGGCTGTCAGTACGAACAGTGCCATCATCCAGACCACAGGGGAAATCTTGGGTAGGGTTGCCATAATGTTGCGTTTGTACAAGTTTTAACACCCTGTTACGGCAAAAGGATGTGTCGGGTTGCCTTTTTCCGAAAAATCAGCCATCCGGTGGGATGTTGGGACGCCGGATCAAAAATCCGTACCGATCGAGAGATACAGGACAGGTTTGTGGACCCGGCGGGTCTCGACGCCCCAGGCGTAATCCAATTTGACAAAATAGCCGAACAGCACGCTCCGCGCCCCGACACCGTAACCGGCTACCAGGGGATCGCGGAAATATTTGATCCGCATGGAAACGGCAGGCGGGTTTTCGAGGTAAAGGATATTGAGCGGATTTTCGTCGTCATACGGGGAGAATCCCTCCCATGCCGTTCCTGCATCCACAAATCCGGTCAATTGGAGGTTGCTGAAAAATGCCGATTTCACACGGGGGAAAAGATGGCGTACCACCGGTATCCGGAGTTCGGCATTGGCCAGGGCGAAAGAACTTCCGTTGCGGATGTTGTACCGGAAACCGCGCAGATTGGCCGCCAGCGTCTGAAATGCATACGGGGCATCCGGCACCGGGATGTTGTTGTTGAATTTAGGAAGAAGCCAGTTGTCCACCCCACCGAGATAAAACAATATGCGTTCTCTGCCGAAAGACACGATGGAGTTGAAACGGAAGGCAAAAATACTGTGCTTCAGGATGGGCAGATAATACCGGAAATCCACCCCTGCCAACCCGGTGGATCCCCGGTTGAGATCAAAATTGAACGGATCAAACTGGATACCGAATCCCTTCATCACCTCCGTGAAAATGTTGTAGCGCATCCCGTTGAGGATGTTGGGAGCTACTTCGAGGGTATTGTCAAACACATATTCTGCCCGCAGACCCAAGCGCTGTTCGTTGACGGCAGGAAATGCCAATGTGCCGGGCTCGAGGGCATGCCAGAAATAGCGGTCATTGCGCAAGGTGGCGCGAAGTCGCACACTGCGAAAAATGTCGAGCGGATAGCGCCATTGCACCTGACCAAGGGTGCTCTGCATCCTCACCTTGTATTGGAGCGGCGATCCGGGAGCGCCCAGTCCGGGAGGTATGAGATGAGGCGGACCGTTGAGCACATTGGCGTTGAGATCGAATACATTGGACCAATCACCCCTGTACACGGCATAATGCTTGTCCCAGCGCCGCTTTTTGTCGGAAAAAACCAGAAAAAACTCCGACCCCCTGAAATTGGTCGGTATCCGCATTCCGCCTTCAAATTCGTAATCTTCGAACAGGTCCTTGACGTCAGCCTTGATCAGAAGGCCCGTGGGAGGCGGCGTGAAAACCGACTGGCTGCGGTCCAGATGCAAAAAGCGCCTTCCGGTATAATTGTCCAACCCGCCGAAAAGCATCGAATTGTCAAATCGGTTGGTAATGTGGTCCAGCCGGAATTTCAGTCGGCTCGGTATGATGCGCGATGTGTTGAACCGCTCCAGGACGGGAGCCGATGAAGTATCGGCCGCAAACGGCCGTCCCGGCAGGTTGAATCCCGCAGCTTCCTCCAGGCGCAGTTCGGGATCTTCACTTTCCGTGATGACCGAGTCGCGCGAAGGCAGTTGGGGATAGGTAAAGCGGGTCTGGAAGTAATTGACCACCGTGTCGCGAAGGGGTCGGGTCAGCCGGGGAGGGGCAGGAGTGACGGCCACCACCCGGCGGCGGTTGGCCGGAGTGGCCAATATCGTCTTCTCCGGACGTCTTACGTCCAACGTGTCGAGGTTTGTCCGCGTGAAAACCCATCGGTCTTCCTGCATGCGCAACTCGATGGCAGTGCCGGAAGGACGGTCGGTGACCTGGTTGAGAATATGGGTGCCTGCATTGCTTTGCGCATGGCCGAAAGCCCACACCTCATGGATGGGTTCCAGCCACATGGAATCAAATACCTCCGGGGCCGGAAGATGGGTGGAATCGCCATGAATGCGGACAATTCCCTCATCCGGTGTCAGAAACAGGCGGTCGTGGCGCACGATCACGGAATCCAGGTAGCCGATATACCGGTTGTAGATCCCCGACACATCACTCAGCCAGGAAAACCACCGGTCATCCATCCGTTCGGGCAGGCGCTCATTGGCATGCGGGGTCTGCGTAATGCGCACCAACCGTTCGGCCTTGTCCTCGTAGTTGTAAAAATACAGGTCGAGATCGCCGGTGGGCAGAATGCCCTCCAGCTTTCGGGGCGCCAGCGAAAGGTCCTCCCGGTTGGACGTGAAAAGAATGCCTTTCTTGCCGCGGAACACAAAGGGTCGGGCATCCAGGTCATCCCAGGGATCCTGCGTGATCCGCTCGGTCTGCCGTGTAGGCAGGTGATACAGCATCACATCCGAAAGACCACCAGTGGCACCGGTCAGCAATACGCGTTGCGCATCGAAATACCGCATGCTGTAAACCCGCTGGTATAGCGGAGCCAACTCCTGGATCAAATCTTCTCCTCCTTCAAGCGATTTCTCCAGCAGGAACCGCTTGTCCCTTTTTTCATAAAGGAGGGCCAGCGACCGGCCTGAAGGGTGCCAATCGATCAGCGGATACTGAAGATCCGGCTCCTGAAAGGCATTGCGAAACCCGTAGCGGAATACCCGTTTCCGCTTGCCGGTGCGGACATCCTGCACCCAGACGTTGACGCGACCCTGCCGGTTGGTGACATAAGCCAACCGGTCGCCGGACGGACTCAGTGCCATCTGGGTGACCGGCGCCTGGTGCCGGTTGCGCAATGGCAGGGTTTGATCGGGTGCCGGATCGAACAGCGCGCGCTCGGCCTCATACCGCTGGCGGAAATAGGCGTACCATCCTTCCGCCAATTGTGCATAAGGTGTCCCCAGCACGTACAGCATGCCCTCTTCGACATCGCGGTAGATCCGGGAGATGTAAAGGATATTGGCGACGGAGCCCTTGCCGAATTGCTGGGCCAGATAATACCAGAAAGCACGTCCTGCCAGGGCGGGATCTTCCTTGACGAAATCTTCAAATTTCGTCAGCTTTTCACGGGCAAACATCCGTCGCAGCCGGTCGTCGGCCATCACATCCCAATCCTCCCCCACATAGCCGATCAATCCTTCGCGAAACCAGCCCGGCATGGCAAACAACAAAGTATTCTGGACATACTCCTGGATATTGCCCCCTGCCATCATGGCATCGAGGTAAACTTCCGCAATGCCCTCTCTGATTTGCCGGCGCAAATGCTGGTGATCGCCGTTGAAATGCACGAAAATCTTGTTGCCGGCGATTTTGGTGCGGCCCGTCACCTGGGTAAAGGCTTCCTCGTGGCCGATATTGCTTTGTTTGAGATCGCTGAGATCGGTATAGGCGATGATCTCGATCTTGTCGTTCATCCGGTGTTCCAGCAGCCGCTGAATGCCGTCATGCTCATATTCCGCCATCATCACGGCCGCCTGACCAACCAGCCGCGACTCGCCATACCAGTATGTGATGAAGTTCCCGCTTTCATAATACACCCATTCGTCAAAATCCCGGGTGTATTGCACCCGGTTTTTGCCGAATTCCGTCTGAATGCCCTGTCCCGCAGACAGGAACGGGCTTAAGGCGGCCAGCAGGACCACCTGTAGGAATTTGGAGCGCCGGGTCACGAATCGGGTGGTATTAAGAAGGCAATTTATGTTCTTTGTACCGTTTCCCCAACAAAACGACGAACCATGGCTCAAGTTGTCCGCCTGACATTTAATCCGTTTGCCGAAAATACCTACCTGGTGGTCGATGAGGGGGGCGAATGTGCCATCATTGATCCGGGATGCTATTCGACGGAGGAGGAAAACCTGTTGCGGGAGATGATTGTAGGGGGCGGTTGGCGGCCTGTCCGGTTGCTCAATACACACGGCCATATCGATCACGTCCTGGGCAACGGATTTGTCCGGGAGATATGGGGTCTGGAGGCTGAAATCCACCCCGACGAATATCCCGCTGTCCAATCGACACCCATGGTGGCCGGGATGTACGGCATTCCCCTCCGGAGAGAGGTCCCTCCTCCCGGTCCGGCACTGGTCGAAGGTCAGGAAATACGGATCGGAGCTACCCGCCTCAAATGCATCCTGGCACCGGGTCACAGTCCCGGACACCTCTGCTTTTATTGTGCGGAAGAAGGTTTCCTGATCGGAGGGGATGTATTGTTCGAGGGCAGTATCGGCCGGACAGACCTGCCGGGAGGGGATTGGGACACCCTGCTCGTCAGCATTCGCCGGGAGATTTACACCCTGCCTGACGAAACGACCGTTTGGCCGGGACACGGAGAAGAGACCACTGTGGGCCGGGAAGCGAGGACCAACCCCTTCGTCCGACGCTAAAGCCAACGCCTTACGAACGTTTGTTCGTTTTTTCAAGTTTCGTTATCTTTGTACATTCGAAGCAAATAAAATGGCCATGACCCTGGTGGACCTGCAGAAGCGATTTGATGAAAAGATCGAAGCGGAAGTCAAGATCGAACCCAAGGACTGGATGCCCGATGGTTTCCGCAAGACGTTGATCCGACAGATCTCGCAGCACGCCCATTCGGAGGTGGTCGGCATGTTGCCGGAAGGCAACTGGATCACGAGGGCGCCATCCCTGCGGCGCAAAGCCGCCTTGCTGGCCAAAGTGCAGGACGAGGGCGGCCATGGCCTCTACCTGTATGCCGCCGCAGAAACCCTGGGCGTATCGAGGGAGGAGCTCATTGATGAACTCCTTTGCGGAAAGGCCAAATACTCCAGTATTTTCAACTACCCCGCCCTCAGTTGGGCCGACATCGGAGCGATCGGCTGGCTGGTGGACGGCGCGGCCATCATGAACCAGGTCATGCTCCAGCGGACCTCCTACGGCCCTTACTCCCGCGCCATGATCCGCATCTGCAAAGAGGAGAGCTTCCATCAGCGCCAGGGGTACGAGATCCTACTCACCCTTTGCCGCGGCAGCGACGAACAAAAAGCCATGGCCCAGGACAGTCTCAACCGCTGGTGGTGGCCCTCCCTGATGATGTTCGGCCCTCACGACAGCGAAAGCACCCACTCCGAGCAGTCCATGTCCTGGAAGATCAAGCGCAAATCCAATGACGAGCTTCGCCAGGCCTTTGTGGATGCCACTGTTCCCCAGGCCCGTTATCTCGGCCTCACCATCCCCGATCCCGATCTCAAGTGGAATGAATCCACCGGGCATTGGGAATTTGGCGAAATCGACTGGGAAGAATTCTGGCAGGTCGTCAAAGGCAATGGCATCTGCAACCGCCAAAGGCTCAAAGACCGGATTCGCGCCCATGAAGAAGGCGCCTGGGTCCGTGAGGCCGCCATGGCCCATGCCGAAAAACAACGCCACCGCCGCGATGTGGCATAAAACCGCATATCACCATGAATGATTGGCCCCTCTGGGAGGTATTCATCCGCTCCCGCAACGGTCTCGATCACAAGCATGTCGGCAGCCTGCATGCCGCCGACTGGCAGATGGCCATCGAAAACGCCCGCGATGTCTATACCCGTCGGAATGAAGGGGTCAGCATCTGGGTGGTGGAGTCCCGGCATATCCACGCTTCCGACCCGGAAGAACAGGATACCATGTTCGAGTCCGCACGCAGCAAAGTGTATCGCCATCCTACCTTTTACGATATCCCCGACGAGGTCGGTCATATGTGATACCGCTCTTCAAATCCTCCGAGATGTCCGCACCCGATACCCCCTTGTTCCTTTTTGCCCGATACATGGGTGACAATGGCCTCATTTTGGGTCACCGGCTCAGTGAATGGTGCGGTCACGGCCCGGTGTTGGAACAGGACATCGCCATGACGAATATTGCCCTCGACCTTATCGGCCAGGCCCGATTGTATTACCAATTGGCGGCAGAGATGCACCCCTCAAGCCTGACGGAGGACGATATCGCCTACCTCCGACCCGAACGGGCTTATACCAACGTACTGTTGGTCGAGCAGCCCAACGGCGATTTTGCCCACACGGTCCTGCGCCAGTTTCTGTTTGACGCCTGGCACCTGCCGTTCCTGCACCGTTTGTGCGACAGTCCCGAATCCGGGCTCGGGGAGATTGCGGCCAAAGCAGTCAAAGAAGTGTCCTACCACTACCGGTGGAGCCGCGAATGGGTGATCCGCCTGGGAGACGGAACGGAGGAAAGCCACCGGCGCATGACACAAGCGCTGGATGACCTGTGGATATACCGCGAAGAACTGCTCCTCCCCTCGGATTGGGAGCAGGCTTTGATCCGGTCGGACATCATCCCCGACCCGGATGTCCTCAGGCCCGAATGGCAACACGCCATCCATGCCACACTTTCCGAAGCCGGACTGGCGATTCCCCAAACCCCGGTCATCCAGCAGGGCGGCAAGACCGGGATTCACACCGAACACCTCGGACATTTGCTGGCCGAACTGCAATACATGCAGCGCGCGTATCCCGGCCAGGTCTGGTAACCGACCCATTCCCCATGACGGCCACCCGTTCCCGCGATGAAATCCTGCAGATCCTCTCCAGGGTGTGCGACCCCGAAATCCCGGTGTTGACGGTGCTCGATCTCGGTATCGTCCGCGATGTCAGCGTGGAAAAAGACGGCTCCGTCACCGTCACCATCACACCCACCTACAGCGGATGTCCGGCCATGCGCCTCATCGAAACGGAAATTCGTGCGGTACTTGTCGAGGCCGGCATCCCGGATCCCGTTATTCGCACGATCCTGCATCCGGCCTGGACAACCGACTGGATGACATCGGCCGGCCGGGAAAAGCTCGAGCGCTACGGAATCGCTCCTCCTCAGCCCCGGGATCAACATCCCCCTTGTCCCCGATGTCAAAGCAGAAACACCCGGGAATTGTCCGCCTTCGGATCGACGGCCTGTAAAGCCCTGTGGCAATGCCAGGACTGCAAGGAGCCTTTTGATTATTTCAAATGTCATTAACTCCGCAGGATACCGATCCTTGAATGATTCCGGCGCGTTTTGTCTGTTCCGCGCGCCTTCTCCCGACCTGGACACCGGGATTTTGCCCCCGGTGACCACTCTCCGGTTGTATCTTGGCAGGCAAAATCTCTGGCCATGTCCACTCTCATGTTCCACCTGGAGGACCGCGTCGCGTATCTCACCCTCAACCGGCCTTCGGTGTTCAACAGTTTCAACCGCAGCATGGCCCTGGAGTTGCAGCGGGAACTGGATACCTGCAATGAAAATCCCGAAGTGCGCTGCGTGGTGCTTACGGGTGAAGGCAAAGCATTTTGTGCCGGTCAGGACCTGCAAGAGGTGACGGACCCTGACGGCCCTTCTTTGCCCACCATTTTGCAGGAGCACTACAATCCCATTGTACGCCGTATCAGGGCATTGGAAAAACCCGTGGTGGCCGCCGTCAACGGCGTGGCAGCCGGTGCAGGTGCCAATATCGCCCTGGCTTGCGATATCGTTGTGGCCGCTTCATCAGCTTCCTTCATTCAGGCCTTCAGCAAAATCGGGCTGATCCCCGACAGCGGTGGTACCTTTTTCCTGCCCCGCCTGATCGGATTCCAGAAGGCATCCGCTCTGATGATGACCGGCGAGAAAGTCAGCGCCGGGGAAGCCGAACGTCTGGGGATGATCTACCAGGTCTTCCCGGATGATCAATTCAAGGAAAGTGTTGCCCAACTAGCCCGTCAATTGGCCGCCATGCCTACCCGTGGACTGGCCTATACCAAACAGGCCCTCAACCGGGCCCTCTATCACGATCTGGACAGTCAGCTCGAAATGGAAGACCGGCTGCAGACCATGGCCGGAAGGACCCATGACTACGAGGAGGGCGTCCGTGCGTTCCTGGAAAAACGGAAGCCCGTCTTTGTGGGGCGATAAACGGGGGTAAAGCTTTCAAAGAGGGCAAACGGCCGATCAAGTGGGCAAGGTCCGGCCTCCGGGTGAAAGCTTTGGATCAGGCCTCGGCCAAGGTGACGAGCAGGGCTACTTCATTGCGCAACACCTCGACAAATCCCCCCTGAATGGCCATTTCCTTGCGGGTGCCATCACTGAGGGTAATGCGGACTTTGCCCGCTTCCAGGCTGGAGACGATGGGTGCGTGGTTTTCCAACACTTCGAAGAGACCGGCACTGCCGGGTACCTGTACGGCTGTAGCCGTACCTTCAAACACTTTTCCCTTGGGGGTCAGGACCTGGATATTCATCATCAGCCTTTGGCTTCTGCCAGTAGTTTCTTCCCTTTCTCGATGGCCTCGTCGATCGTTCCGACCAGGTTGAAGGCCGCTTCCGGATATTCATCGACCTCGCCGTCCATGATCATGTTGAACCCGCGGATGGTTTCTTCGATCGGGACAAGCACCCCTTTCAGACCGGTAAAGGCCTCAGCGACATGGAAGGGCTGGGAGAGGAATCGCTGTACCCGGCGGGCGCGGTGCACCACCTGCTTGTCTTCTTCGGAGAGCTCCTCCATGCCCAGGATGGCGATGATGTCCTGCAGCTCGTTGTAGCGCTGGAGGATATTCCGCACCCGCTGGGCGGTATTGTAATGTTCCTGGCCGATGATGTTGGGGTCCATGATCCGCGAGGTCGAGTCGAGCGGATCCACGGCCGGATAGATACCGAGGGAGGCAATTTTCCGGCTCAACACCGTGGTGGCATCGAGGTGGGCGAATGTGGTGGCCGGAGCGGGGTCGGTCAGGTCATCCGCCGGTACATAGACCGCCTGCACGGAGGTAATGGATCCGCGTTTGGTGGAGGTGATGCGCTCCTGCATCAGGCCCATTTCGGTGGCCAGGGTGGGCTGGTAACCTACGGCGGAAGGCATCCGGCCCAGGAGGGCGGAAACTTCCGACCCGGCCTGCGTAAATCGGAAGATGTTGTCGATAAAGAAAAGAATGTCGCGGCCTCCTTGCGGATCGTTAAGATCTCCGTCGCGATAGTATTCTGCGGTGGTCAGTCCCGACAGGGCCACCCGTGCACGGGCGCCGGGGGGTTCATTCATTTGTCCGAAGACAAAGGTGGCTTTGGACTGCTCCAAATCGGCGGCACTCACCTTGCTGAGGTCCCATCCGCCTTCTTCCATACTGTGCATGAACGCCTCTCCGTAGTTGATGATGCCCGCTTCGAGCATCTCACGGAGCAGGTCGTTTCCTTCCCGTGTCCGTTCGCCCACGCCGGCGAATACGGAAATTCCCTCATAGCCCTTGGCAATGTTGTTGATCAACTCCTGAATCAAGACCGTCTTGCCGACACCGGCGCCGCCGAAGAGACCGATTTTCCCCCCTTTCTGGTAGGGCTCGATCAGATCGATGACTTTGATCCCCGTGTACAACACTTCTGTCTCCGTGGAGAGTTGTTCGTAGGCCGGGGGTTTGCGGTGGATCGGATAAGCATTGACCGACTTATCTACAGGAGGCAGACCGTCAATCGGGTCTCCCACGACATTGAAAAGGCGGCCCCGGATGGCAGCACCCGTAGGCATCATGATCGGTGCACCGGAGTCCGTCACGGTCATCCCGCGGGTCAACCCGTCTGTGGCATCCATGGCTACGGCCCGCACACTGTCCTCGCCGAGATGTTGCTGGCACTCCAGGACCAGTTCCTCGCCGGATTCCCGTTTGACAATCAAAGCATTGAAAATTTCAGGCAGCTTGGCGCCTTCACCGGTAAACATCACGTCCACAACCGGTCCGATGATCTGTTTGATGGTTCCTACGTTGGCCATACAGGGGTGTTGGAAGTCCCGAATAGGGGGGTTTTTCAAAAATCGGTGCAAAGATACGCCTTTTGCAACCAGAGAAGTGCGGAAATTGATCTTTTCTACCCGGAAAAATGTTCCCTTGCCACCTCAACATAGGGAAAGAACGATCTTCGCCGCTCATGTTCCGTCATCAACGAAATCTGCTCCTCCTGGTCGCCGCGGTGGTTTTGTTCCTGGCCGCCCGCCATTACTGGCAGAAGCCCCGATTCATTCAGGGAGAGCGGTTGCCCGACTTTTCGATTCGGCTGGCAGATGGCTCTTCCTTGTCCCGGGAGGATCTTGAAGGGCACTACACCCTCCTGCACTTCTGGGGCAGCTGGTGTGGCCCGTGCCGAAAGGAAAATCCCCGACTGGCCGCACTGTACCGCGACTGGAAGGACCGGGGACTGGCGATATTGTCTGTGGGCGTGGAGAAGGATTCGACGGCCTGGATGAGGGCGCGCCTGGCAGATGGTCTTGACTGGAGCTGGCATTATGCCGATTTTCAGCATTTCAGCGGAGAGATGACCCGCCGCTTTGGGGTCCGGGAAATCCCCGCCACCTATCTCGTCGACCCGGACGGAATTATTATCGGGGTGAATCTTCCGGCGGAAGACATCAACCGGATGCTGGAGCAACGCCTGGCCGAAAACTGACAAAATGGCGGCCTGACCCGGGTGGCAAAGGTTTTGTGCCCTCCATTATCCGCCAACATGCCCTACCTGCCATGGAAGAGAACGAAAAGAAGGACCCACTGACCGATCCCGGAGCTCCCGAATCGGAAGGCGCGGCGACCGATGTCTTTGAAACCAACGAAGAACAGCAGGCCGACGGTGCCGCCTCCGCCGATGAGGTCCAGGAGTTGAAGGACAAGTATCTGCGGCTTTTCGCCGAATTCGACAACTACAAAAAGCGGACGATTCGCGAACGCCTTGACCTGATGAGGTCTGCCTCTCAGGACATCCTGTCATCTTTGCTGCCTGTGCTGGACGATTTTGACAGAGCCCGGAAAATTGCCGAGGACCAGCAAAAGACGGAAGATCCGGTCATCGAAGGCCTTCTGCTGGTTTACCATAAACTCCATGCGCTGTTGCGCCAAAAGGGATTGGAGGAAATGGAAGCCAACGGGCAGCCCTTTGACCCCGAATTGCATGAGGCCATCACCGAAATCCCGGCCCCGGCCCCCGACCTGAAAGGCAAGGTGTTGGACACTGTTGAAAAAGGATACCGTCTGCATGACAAGATCATCCGCTACGCCAAAGTCGTAGTGGGCGCCTAACCGAAACCGAATGGCCAAACGCGATTATTATGAAATATTGGGGGTAAGCCGCGATGCGGATGAATCCACCCTCAAAAAGGCCTACCGCAAGGTAGCCATGCAATTCCATCCAGACCGCAATCCCGGCAACAAGGAAGCGGAGGAGAAATTCAAGGAAGCGGCCGAAGCCTACGAGGTGCTCAACGATCCCGACAAAAGGGCCCGCTATGACCGTTACGGACATGCCGGTGTGGAAGGGATGGGCGGTGGTGGCGGCTTCCAGGGTGGCGGCATGAACATGGAAGACATCTTTGCCCAGTTCGGTGATATTTTCGGTGAAGGGGGCAGTCCTTTCGAGTCCTTTTTCGGCGGAGGCCGGGGCCAGCGCCAACAGGGGCAGAAAGGCAGCAACCTGCGGGTCAAGCT
>CAYYGN010000016.1:0-33187 GCA_964471595.1 uncultured Saprospiraceae bacterium | reverse complement strand
GAGGAAACCATTGAAATCAACATTCCCGCCGGCGTGGAAGACGGCATGCAGCTTAGTCTGCGAGGCAAGGGAAATGCCGGATTGCGTGGAGGACCTCCCGGCGACCTCCTCATTACCATCGAAGAGGAAGCCCATGAGGAATTGCACCGGGAAGGCAACAACATCATCTACGATCTCTACATCAACTTTGCCGATGCGGCGCTGGGCACTACTTCAGAAGTACCCACCATTGACGGAAAAGTCAAGATCAAGATCCCTGCCGGTACCCAAAGCGGCAAAATTTTCCGCCTCAAGGACAAAGGTCTGCCGCATGTCCAGGCCCATGGTCGTGGCGACCAACTCGTCCATGTCAATGTATGGACGCCCAAAAAGCTGACAGACGAAGAACGCCAGCTCATGGAACGCATCCGGACCCAGCCCAACTTCCAACCGGCACCGGGCAAAGGGGAGCGGACATTCTTCGAGCGGATGCGGGATTACTTTTCCTAAACCTACTGAAAGCCTTCCTGCACCGGGCAAGGACAGGATTATGCTGATTGCAGGGCCGTAGGTGGAATGGAGGTGAAGACCATTTATCCGGCACTGTCGGCATTATCCCCGGGCAGTGGGTCCATTATCCGGATTTTCCGGCCATGGCATGGTACATTTGTGACAAATACCGTCCATGGAACCCTCTCCGTCTCTTTACGGCGAAGCCTACCGGCCTGAGGAGATTGCCGCAAGGGTTTCCGGTCTCGGAGTTGCCAAAGTCAAAGCTCCATTCCTGACCATCCTTTTGTTGTCCGTCCTGGCCGGAGCCTATATTTCACTGGGTGCATTGTTCTATACCGTGTTGATCTCCGGCCAAGAAGAGATAACCGGCCTTGTCCGGTTGGCCGGTGGGTTGGGTTTTTGTCTGGGACTGATCCTGGTTGTCGTTGGCGGCGCCGAACTTTTTACCGGCAACAATCTGATGGCCATGGCCTGGGCGACAGGCAGCATCAGCACGTTCGATGTGGTCCGTCACTGGACCCTTGTATATGTGGGCAATGTCGCCGGATGCCTGGGCACGGTGCTCCTTGCCGCAGCCGCTGACACGGACGCCCTCATGGGCGGTCAGGTTGGGGAAACGGCGATCGCCATCGCCGAAGCCAAAACAGCCTTGCCGGCAATCATCGCGCTGATCCGTGGCATTTTGTGCAACGCATTGGTCTGCCTGGCGGTTTGGCTGGCCATGGGTGGGAGGACCGTTACGGACAAGATTTTGGCCATCCTCCTTCCCATCAGTGCGTTTGTAGCCATGGGATTCGAACATTCCGTGGCCAACTGGTTTTTCCTCCCGTACGCCATGGCGCTGGATCCTGCAGGGATCATCTCCGGTCAATCCGCATGGCTCAACCTGTTCTGGGTCACGGCGGGAAACATCCTGGGAGGCACCCTCCTCGTCGCCGGCGTTTACTGGTTGGCCTATCTGAGAAAGGAAGCCGGCGATTCCGCTGATGCCCGGAAAGACAAGATCTGATCCGCGATTCTCCCATTTACGGTGAAATCAGGATAGGCATCATCACCCGGTCATTGAGGCCGGCTTACCTTTGCTTCATGGAACGTTTCTTTCTCCTGCTGTGGACATTGGTCATCATCGCCTCCTGTGGGGACCCCGTCCTGGTCGATGAGGAAAAGGCCCTTCCGGCCAGCGGATGGGCGGCCAGCGACACCCTGACCTGGTCGTTTGACATTCCCGACACGATGGTGATCTACCGCTTGTTGCTCACCGTGGACCATCAACGCGATTACAAATACCAGAACTGCTATGTGCGTTTTCACACGGGTTTTCCGGATGGCACTTCCACCCAACAGATCGTCAGTCTCGACCTCCAGTCTCCATCCGGTCTGTGGCACGGGGACTGCGGCCGTTCACGCTGCCAATTGACCATTCCCATCCAGGAAAAGGCCTACTTCCGGACAACGGGTCTACACACCCTCAGGCTTGAACCATGGATGCGCACAGACACGATCATGGGCATAGGCGCCTTCCGGCTGCGCATTGAAGATTCGGGTAACAGGCGGACGACCGGTTAGCCCTGATTACTTTTTCTTCTGCCCCCTGGTTTTGGGTTTACCGTATTTGGCCTTCATTTTATTCTTCCAGGGGTTGGGTTGGTTGACTTTGGTGTTTTTGGCCTTTTTGATATGAAAGGCACCACCCCCGGCAGCGTCCACTCCGCGAACCGGAGGAGATTTCATCGCAATGACCGGCTTTTCTTCGCGTAAAAGCTGCCCGGATATGTCCACTTCCGGGGGGAGCAGCGCCAGAGGAATTTTTTCGCCGAGCAGGTCTTCCAGAGCGGCCAGTGCATCCCATTCCCCATCGGACACGAGCACGATGGCCTCGCCTTCCGCGCCGGCCCTGCCGGTGCGCCCCATCCTGTGGATAAAGGACTCCGGCTCATCCGGCAACTGCAGACTGACCACATGGGTCACCCGTTGAAAATCGATCCCTCTGGCGGCGATATCCGTAGCGATCATCCATCTTGCAGATCCATCCTCGAAACGGGCCAGGCTTTGAAACCTTTGTTGCTGGGCTTTGGAAGCATGGAGCACGACCGGTGGCTCTTCAACATGGGGGGAAATCAAATGGGCCAGAAGGTCTGCCTGTTTTCTGGTGGACACAAACACGAGAACCTTGCTCATTTCCGGTCGCGACTGCAACAGGTAAAGCAACATATTGGCTTTGGTGTGGAAATTGGGTACCGCCCACCCATGAATCGCAATTTTGGCCGGCGGCCCTTCCTCCCCATAAATCCGGACCGGGTCGCGAAAATATTGGCGGATCAACTGCCCGGCATCCGGGTCGAGAGTGGCCGAAAACATCAGGTGCTGCCGTCGTGGTGGCAGGAGTTCGAGAATCTGGACCACCTGGTGGTGCAGGCCCAGTGCCAGCATCTCGTCCACTTCGTCCAGGACCACCCGGCGAATCGCCTTGAGCTTGAGTGTCCCTTTGAGGACAAAATCCAAAAGGCGGCCCGGAGTGGCAATGACCACATCACATCCATCCGCGATCTCGCCGGCTTGACGCACCATACTGACCCCGCCATAAATGGCGGCGATACGAACGGACATGAAGGCAGACAGGGATCTGGCGACGGCAGCAACCTGTTCGACGAGCTCGCGGGTAGGGACCAGGATCAATATCTGGGGATTTCCGTCGCGTTGGAAGGTCCATTGGCGTAGGCAAGGCAGCAAATACGCCAAGGTCTTTCCTGTGCCCGTTCGGGCGATGCCGGCCACATCCCGGCCAGACATGGCCACCGGAAACACCTCTTGCTGGATGAGAGTTGGATGGGTCAAACCCAAAGCCTCCAACCCCTGGAGCAGCGGCTTCGACAGATTCATGTCGGAAAAAGTGGTCATCGGCATAGGACTGGCAAGCGGGCGAAGATAAAGGATTCACGTACCGACTCGTGGAATTAGAATCAAATTAGAAACCGATGGGTTACATCATGCCCATGCCAATCAGTCGTTGAATGTCTCATGCCATGGAAAGAAGGATGATGAAGAAAAATTCGGTTTGGTTCGGATTATTGATTTGGGTGTGGTGCACCTTGCCCGGTTGGTCGCAGGAACCCGTGCCCCCCAGTCGTAGTGAATTGGACAGCATGTATATTTTCGAGGTGGAGTCCCAGTTACGCCCTGGTAAAAACTTGCATGCCGAGCCGCTGTACATTGATCTCATTCGAGACCTGGGAGCCAGAAAGGGTGAAAAAGAATGGAACATCGGTGTCGGATTGACCGACAATCTGCAATTTGATGCCTACGAAGCACTGGTTGAATATGAATGGGCGCCCATTGATCGGCTCGGGCTGGAAATCGAACTTCCGTTCAAATTCTATACGCCTCAAACCGGAGTGCAGCAGGACAGCATTCCTTCCGGCAGTCTCGAAAGTTTGAAAATGGCAACACAGTGGACTTTTTTGGTCTCAGAATCCCTCCAGACATCAATGGCATTGGGATACATTCATGAATTCGAGTTTTCGTCTTTCCGAGAATTCGGAAGTCCTTTGTTCAAAGGTCAACTTTACAATCCCTTTCTGGTAGCCGCCAAACGATGGGGACAAAACTGGCATACGTTGATTTACACAGGACCTTCCATTGAACAATCCTTCATGCATAAAGACTTCAATTTAACCTATGAATGGCACTCGAGCCTTCATTATATGGTGACCGGCACACGTAATTTTATAGGCGTTGAAATCAACAAATACCTGTATGACTCTGATTTTGACATGACCGTGAGACCTCAGATGAGATTGGGAATTTCAGAGTCCCTCATGCTGGGAATTGTCGGCGGCATTCCGGTGCAACGGGAAAATCAACGCTTCAGTATTTTTCTGCGACTCATTTGGGAACCCGGGCACAATGCAATGGCATTGAAGTGGTTGAACAAATAAATCTGCCGGATCAAATACGGATCCCATCCCGGAAACATAAACCACCGCGTCCTTCTGAAAATGCCAATCCACCCATCGACGAGATCAAAGCGTACGGATTGCTCTTTATGGCCGGTTGAGATAAGAAGCCACCGTCATTCGACCGGATCCACATGACTACGGAAGTGCCTGACTTTCATGCCGAAGCCCTGTATGTAGGCAACAGGAAACACAGCATTCAATAACGCACCTTCAGGGCAATGTGTCCGAAATCCTGCAACCCTTCCTGCCGCGTAAAGACCACCCTTCCCTTGCGGAGCAACACATTCCAGGCGATGTCGCTGACGATATCGTCCACCACGCCGCTCTGCTGAGGATCGTCCACCGGGGTAAACTCCGTCTCTCCCTGCATGAGGACAGGTTGGGCGTAATCCTCGTGCACCAGCAACAGATCGCCCCTGCCTTCCAAGGCCGCCCGATAAATCTCGTTCAGATCTGTGATCACCTTGCTCTGGCCTACGGCGTACCGGACTTCTTCAATGAGCCGGGCTCTTTGCTGACTCATTTGGAGGCGCATGAAGGAATACGTGTCCTCGGCGATCTGATGCGGGGCCATATGGTTGTAATCAATGGCGACATGGCCCTGATATACGGCAGGCCGGTCGGCTACCTGTTGCAGGCGGTCCCAATTGTCCTGGGTGGATACCACGACACAGGGAAGTCCTGTCTCGTTGACCACTTTGACAAGGGCTTTGTCCACGACGTTGAAATACTCTCTGACCATCTCGTCGAGCTTCTTGGCATCGCTCCTTTTCTCGCGGTCGGTAATCACATTGGTATTCTCCCCGAAGGGGAAATCCCCGTTGCGGATCTCGGTCTGGATGGCATCATTCTCGGCCTCGTAAAGCTGCACACCGGCCTGGCCCAACACCATGATCAGGTAGCTCTGGGTACGGGTGTAAGCTTTGATGAGGGGTCTGACGGCAAAGTGTTCATGGATCTGTATCCTGGCGTCAGTGGTTCGGAATGGCGAACGCACAACCTCTTCGGTATCGTTGGACAAAAAGAGGTGAAGGCTATCCAGATTGTGGTTGGCATCCACTTTGTCAGGAATGGATTGGAGCCGTTGGAGCAAGGGCTGGACCGCCCGTTTGTCATAGCCGGCCAACACGCGGCTTTCGGCTTCCTTGACCAGGTTTTTCAACGTGATGGCGTCCTGCAGATTGTCGGGGTGGGTCCGGTGTGTATTGAGGGAAATGGTGATGCACGGCGCGCCTTTTTCGGCGGCCAGGCGGGATATCTGGTCAATCAGCATGTCGAAGAATTTTATGGGTAATGACCGGCCACGTCTTCACGAAACCGGTGCACAAAACTATGGATTTCCAAAAAGGCAGATGTTGACAAAAGTCATCCGACTGGATAATCCCGCGCTTACCTGTGGTGGAGAATGACAGGCTTCCAGGTGTCCTTCCCCTTGCCATCCGGTCCGGAAAAACAAAGAAAATACAGTCCGGAAGGGAGGTGGCCCACTTCCATAACGCTCTCGCCGTTACTCTCCAGAATCGTCTCGGCAAGGGCGTTGACCAACCTGACCCGATAGGGAGCGGGAGGAGGAAAGAAGATGTGATCCGTGGCCGGGTTGGGGAAGAAAACCGGAGTTGCCGGATGATCGGATTCCAAAAGAGATACGGGTGATTGAGGTCGCCGGAAGCGCCGGAAAAACTGCCAGAGCATCTCCTCCGCCCGTATGTCCTGGTTGACATTCCCGATCCCGAATGCCCCGGTATAACCCGGCCACGTATGGCCTCCCCCGATGATCCGTAGAAACCGGATTTCCACACTGTCGGGGCCCGGTCCCCAGATGTTCATTTCTACGGTGGAGCCTTCCTGGACCAGGTCAGGAAGCATCTGGGTAGAGGCCTCCGCAGGCAAACCGTTGTGGTCCTGCCAGAATGCAAGGACCTCCCCGGCCGACTTGCTGCCGAAACCGCCATTGATATTGACCACAAAGTCGGCGGTGCCATGGATATGCATCAGGGGCATCGGGACAGATGGCTGGCAGGCATCAAAACTGTTGATGGTCATTGTGCCCGCCACGGATCCCAGGGCGGCAAACCGCGATCCCAGACGGCAGGCCAATTCGTAAGTCATATACCCCCCATTGGAGAAACCGCAGGCATAAGTCCGCAGTGTATCAATCGGGTACAAGGCGGGAAGGGTATCCAAAAGACGCCCTATGAACCCCGTGTCATCGGCTGCGGAACCCCCGGGAAGTCCGGTTTGGGTATTCCAGGCATTATTGACACCTTGGGGATAAACGACCAGAAATCCTTCCTCGTCGGCCAGGGCGTTCATGCCACTGCCCATCATCATCACCTGGGCCGTTTGGGTGAATCCGTGCATGGCAACAATAACCGGGAATCCCCCTGCAGGAGGATTTCCGGGTGGCGTGTAAACGATCCACGAACGGATCAATCCGTCATGTTCCATGGTGTGGGATACCTGGGATGGCAAGACCATCGGAGTGGTCAACAGAAGGCAGGACAAAAGGAGTGGTCTCATGCGGAGGAGGTGCGCTGGGTATATAACCCGGATGAAGGGCGGGGGTTTTGGAAGGGTACGTGATTCCTGCGTTTTCGGGTGTTTCACCCTCAAGAAAAAGGGAGGCAAGGCCGTCTGAAGGCGGCTACCTTTGTCCCATGATGCTTGCCCTTGCATTGGCTGCCGAAAAATGGCGCAACACCCGGCCCGTCAAAACCAGACGCCCTGTGCCAGCACACCGGAAGAAGAAATGCTGCCGCAAATACCTGAAGGGGAGACCCTGTCGCCGTTGTCCGCTTTTCCCGTAATGCCCCCTTGATTCATCCGTACTTCCGCTGGCCACAGGCTGCACGAATATTTATTTCACTATATGACAAATATTCCTCAGATCTCATTACATTCGCTTCAGTTTACCTAGCAACCAAACCATCATCACACTATGAGCACTTCAAAAATTCTGATTGCCGGCGTCGTGTCCGGCGTGGTGTATTTTTTCCTGGGGTGGATCGTTTACGGCATGCTGCTGTCCGGCTTTATGGAAGGCCAATCAGGTGGCGCAACCGGTGTTTACCGCGCAGATGACGCAATGATCTGGTGGGCCCTGATTCTGGGCTGTCTGCTGTACGGATTGCTGTTTGCCTACATCTTCGGTCACTGGGCCAATATCACCTTGCCGGCCACTGGAGCGAAGGCCGGCGCCGTAATAGGTCTGCTTGTCGGTGCATCCGTTGATTTCATGATCTATGCCACCAGCTACATTATCACCTTGACAGGAGCACTCGTTGATATCCTGGCATACGGTGCCATGTCTGCAGTGGTAGGAGCTGTAGCTGCCTGGATGCTGGGCAGAGGAAAGTGACCCTGACCGATCAGGAAGGAGCGGCCCTGCCTTTACACGGCTTGTACCGGGCTGTGTACCCGAGGCTGAATGGTCGCTCCTTCCGCATTTCCTGCATTTATCCATTTCTGTCGGCTGATCAGGATCATCGGAAGTATTGACCCGCATCAGTCGGTAACCGGAGTCGTCATGCCGAATTTTATCGGTCGAATTCACTCCGGATATCATGCCCATTTATCAGCGTATGGGGATCATTCCCCGCAAACGCCATATCCAGTTCAGACAACCTGATGGCCAACTCTATCACGAAGAACTAGTAGGCACCCAGGGTTTTTCGGGCGTTTCCGCCCTCGTGTATCATCTGCATCCCCCCACCATTGTCAAGGAAAAGGAGATTCCCTGGTCGATAGCACCACGCATTGCCATTCCGGAAAATCTGCAAGCCCTCAGTTTTCGAGGATTCGAACTGCCCGCCGAAAGGGATTACATCCGCAGCCGCACCCCGCTTTTCGTCAATGCCGACCTGCTGGTCGGACTGGCCGCCCCTGGCGCATCCATGTCGGATTACTTTTTCAAAAACGCCGATGCCGACGAAATCCTTTTCATCCACAAGGGAGACGGCATTTTGCACACCATGTACGGCTCCATTCCCTACACCTATGGCGATTACCTGGTCATCCCCAGAGGCACCATCTACCAATTGGCATGGAACGGTAACGACAACAGGATTCTTTACATTGAATCCTACAGTCCTGTCCGTTTTCCGGGTCGTTACCGCAATCAATCCGGTCAGTTTCTTGAACACGCCCCTTTTTGCGAACGCGATCTCCGCTTGCCGGGACAATTGGAAACCCATGACGAAACCGGAGACTTCCGGGTCATGATCAAGAAGCAGCACAAGATTTATCCTTATACATACGGCACTCACCCCTTCGATGTAGTGGGTTGGGATGGCTGCCATTATCCATATGCCGTTTCCATCTTCGATTTTGAACCGCTCACCGGCAGAATCCATATGCCACCGCCCATCCATCAGCATTTTGAAGCCGATCAGTTTGTCATCTGCTCGTTTGTACCCCGCCTGTACGACTATCATCCCGAAGCCATTCCCGCCCCGTACCATCACAGCAATATCGACAGCGACGAGATTCTCTATTACGTGGATGGTGATTTCATGAGCAGGAACAACATCTCAAAAGGACAACTCACCCTTCATCCGGCCGGGATCCCGCACGGGCCGCATCCGGGAGCCATCGAACGCAGTATCGGCAAAAAGGAAACGGCCGAATTGGCGGTTATGATTGACCCGTTCCGTCCTGTCCAGATTACCGAGGCCGCCATGTCCCTGGAGGTAAAGGATTATTTCAAGTCCTGGATGGGCGCCCTGGAACCAATAGGCTGAATAACCGGCAACATTGGCAGATACTGACCTGCACAGCACCATACCCGAAAAACTAAACATCATGAAAACCCTGACCGGAATCAAAGACTACGACTACGGGCTTGAAAAAATATTTTCCGAAGCAGAAGATTTCCTGCCTCTGCTCGGGACCGATTATATCGAACTCTATGTGGGCAATGCCAAACAGGCGGCCCATTATTACAAAACGGCTTTCGGATTCCAGTCGCTCGCCTATGCAGGACTGGAAACCGGTGTAAGGGACCGGGCTTCTTATGTATTGCAGCAAGGCAAGATCCGGCTGGTTTTGACCACTCCGCTGAAATCGGACTCTCCCATTTATGACCATATCCGCGCACACGGGGACGGGGTCAAGGTGATCGCATTGTGGGTAGAAGATGCCACCGCCGCCTTCGAGGCCACCACCCGCCGGGGCGCCAGGCCTTACTTCACCCCGGTCGTCGAAAGGGATGAATACGGGCAGGTCGTTCGCTCGGGTATCCACACGTATGGGGATACGGTCCATGTGTTTGTGGAACGAAGCCAATACGGGGGACCCTTCCTGCCCGGGTACGAAGCCTGGTCGTCCGATTACCAACCCGAACCGATGGGTCTGGAATACATCGATCATATGGTGGGCAATGTGGATTGGGGGCAAATGAACACATGGGCGCGTTTTTATGCCGAAGTCATGGGTTTTGCCAATCTGATCTCCTTTGACGACAAAGACATATCCACAGCCTATTCCGCTTTGATGTCCAAGGTGATGACCAATGGCAACGGACGGATCAAGTTTCCCATCAATGAGCCGGCGGAAGGAAAGAAAAAGTCCCAGATCGAGGAATATATCGAATTTTACGAAGGGCCGGGATGCCAACATATTGCGGTGGCAACGAAAGACATCATCCACACCGTGTCGGAAATGCGCCGGCGGGGCGTCGAATTCCTTCACGTTCCGGGGTCCTATTACGATACCGTCCTGGATCGCGTCGGGAACATCGACGAGGATGTGCGCCGGTTGAAGGATTTGGGGATCATGGTCGATCGCGATGAGGAAGGCTACCTGCTCCAGATTTTCACCAAACCGGTGGAGGACCGGCCGACGCTTTTTTTTGAAATCATCCAGCGCAAAGGCGCCCGCAGTTTTGGCAAAGGAAATTTCAAAGCGCTTTTTGAATCCATTGAAGACGAACAACGCCGGAGAGGCACACTCTGATGCAGCACCATACGGTCATAGAACCCTTCCGGATCAAGGTGGTCGAGCCCATCAGGATGACTTCGCCGGAAGAACGCGAAATCCGGCTGCAGGAAGCCCACTTCAACCCTTTCCTCCTGCATTCGGAAGATGTCCTGATCGACCTCCTCACGGATAGCGGTACATCGGCCATGAGCGCGGAACAATGGGCAGCCATCATGAGGGGTGACGAAAGCTATGCCGGAGCGACAAGCTGGCTGCGACTCGAGAAGGTCATCCAGGACCTCACCGGATGCCCGTATGTATTGCCCACGCACCAGGGTCGGGCTGCGGAACACTTGTTGTACACCCGCATCGGTGGCCAGGGCAGAATCTTTTTTTCCAACACCCTTTTCGACACCACGCGTGCCAATATTGAATACTCCGGGGCCACGGGCATTGATCTTCCTGCTCCCGAAAGCAGGGATGCCGGCCATTGGTATCCCTTCAAGGGCAATCTGGATACAGAGCGTCTGGAGGCCGGGATCCGGGAATCGGGCCCGGAAAATGTCGCCGCCGTCATCCTGACTGTCACTAACAACAGCGGAGGCGGGCAGCCTGTCAGTATGGCCAACGCCAGGGAAGTGGCTGCCATTTGCCGGCGTTATGGCGTTCGTTTCATTCTCGATGCCTGCCGTATAGCCGAAAATGCATGGTTCATCCACCAGCGCGAACCAGGAATGTCAGCCATGACCTGCCGGGAAATTGCACAAGAGATGTTTCGCTTGGCCGACGGTTGTATCATGAGCGCCAAAAAAGATGCATTGGTCAATATGGGTGGATTCCTGGCCCTCAAAGATCTCGAACTCGCTCTGCAATGCCGCACGGTACTGATCATCACGGAAGGTTATTCCACTTACGGAGGGCTTTCCGGACGGGATATGGAGGCGATGGCCCAGGGACTTGAAGAGGTTTTCCACCATGATTACCTCCACTACAGGATACACAGTACCGCATACCTGGAGGAGAAACTCATCGACATGGGAATACCCATGATCCAGCCGGCCGGTGGTCATGCCGTATATATCGATGCCGGGGCATTGTACCCGCACCTTCCCGCGCATCGGTATCCCGGACAAGCCCTGGTTTGTGAACTCTATCGCCTTGGCGGGATCCGCTGTTGTGAAATCGGATCCGTCATGTTCGGGAGGTATGGTCAGGACGGAAACCTGGTACCGGCTACCCGCGAGCTGGTCAGATTGGCCATCCCCCGCCGCGTGTACACCCAGAGCCACATGGATTACGTCATCGAGACATTTGGAGGTGTCCTCAACCGGCGCGACAAAGTCAAAGGCCTCAGGATCGATTGGGAACCACCCTTCCTGCGTCATTTTACGGCCCGGTTTGAGGAGGTCCCTCAATCCTGAAAGACCCTGATTCGCGTTCGGGAATGAAATGCATGGCTCTTTCGGCCATGGCCGTAATAGTCAGACTGGGATTGACTCCCGGATTGGCTGAAATGGCCGATCCGTCGATGACCCACATGCCTTCATATCCGAAAACGCGGTGACGGGTATCGATAACGCCGGAGTCCCGGTCTTTTCCCATGCAGGCTCCCCCCAGGATATGGGCGGTGGTCGGAATGCCCAAAAGAGATTCGCTGGCCATCACCATTGGTTTGCCACCGATGATCCGTGCCACGCGTCTGGCGATTGACTGGGCCATCGGATTGAATGCCGTTGGTGGTGGTCCGCCGGAAAGACGGGATTGCAGAAAACGAAACCGGGAAAGGGCCAGCTCCAGGGTGGTGTCAATACTCTCCATGTAAAGCAGGATCTGGGTACGGCGACTCCAATCATTGACCAGATAAGTGCGCAGGTTTTCCAGCGGGTGCAGGAAAAAATCAGCACACATCCGCCACAGGCGTAGTATGAAGGAGTGCCCCTGCACCATTGGCGCCATGAAAAGCCTCCAGATTCCCGCGCCGGGCGGATATTTGACTGGTTCCAGATGCCTGCGATCGTCCAGAGAGAGCATGGAGCCTATGGCGATCCCCTCTGAAAAAGAGGCCTTGCGGTCAAAGGAAGTTACCCCGATCAGACTTTCGGAATTGGTTCGGACCCCTTTCCCCAATGTATCGGACAATCGCGACAGGGAGGACTTTTTCAGCCGCAACATCAAAGGCAGGGTGCCCATGACGCCTCCGGCAAAAATGACCTGGCGGGCAGTGGTGGTTTCCGGGCGGGAAAACCATCGTAGTGAATTTCTGAAATGTATGCGGTATCCGGTTTCCCCGGCAGGATCCAATGGTTGTACATCAAATACGTTCTTTTCCGCCCGTATCTCCACACCCCGTTTCAGCGCCAGATACAGGTAGTTTTTGTCGAGGGTGTTCTTGGCATTATACCGGCAACCCAGCATGCATCCTCCGCAAAGCACACATCCTGTTCTGTCCGGGCCCTCACCCTTCAAATAAGGGTCGGAAACGGTTTCACCCGGCTTGCCGAAATAAACGGCTACATCGGGCTTTTCAAAATTTTGGCCGAGGCCCAGCTCTTCGGCCAGCGACTTGATGACCCGGTCACTGTGACTCATGTAGGGATGAGGCGTGGCCCCGAGCATTTGCCGGGCCAGGGCATAGAAGGGCTTCAACGCTGTTTCCCAATCGTCGAGGCGCCCCCATTCCCCACTGCTGTAAAAATCCGGTTTGGGCTCCGGCAAAGTATTGGCGTATACCAGGGATCCTCCACCCACTCCGACCCCACTCAATACCGTGACATGCCTGAAAATGCCAATGCGGAAAAATCCCCGCAATCCCAAACGGGGCAGCCAAAGCCATTTGGGCAGATTCCAATTGGTAGTTGGAAAATCCCGGGGCTGCGAAAACCAACGCCCTTTTTCCAGGACCAGCACCCGGTATCCTTTTTCGGCCAGGCGCAAAGCGGATACGGATCCTCCGAAACCGCTGCCGATGATGACAAAATCATATTCCGTATTCACTTTCCGATGGGATGAACGGGTTTATAAAGGCCACGCACCCGGGATCGTATCAGGCCAGGGCTGCGCCCTCTTGGGTTTGCCGGTAACGTTTGATCTCCCGGTGCATGATCAGAAACCAAAGTGGAGGGAAAAGGGACAGGAGCATCATACCGGGGTAACCGGTCGGCATTTGAGGACTCTCGTCAAAATGCCGGAGCACGGGATATTTCCTGGATGCCTGGTAATGATGGTCGGAATGCCGTGACAATTCCAGCAGTACGGCTCTACCCAGGGGATGGTTGGAGTTCCATGAATGGGCGGGCAGTGTTCTCTCGTAGCGTTGGCCATTCCGTCGCCGTCGCAGTCCATAATGCTCAATGTAATTGACGGTCTCCAGCAGCAGAATACCGATCAGGGCGGCGGCCAAAAAAGACAGCACAGCCGTTTCACCTCCAAAAAAGAAAATGAGCCCCACCAATCCCGCCTGGATGATCTGAAACCACACCATTTCATTTTCAGGTCCCCATACCGGCCGCTGTAGCCGCCGCAGCCGTTCCGCCTCCAAATGCCAGGCAGAAATCCACCCGCCGAATACGGACCGCAGAAAAAAGGCATACACCGATTCCCCGTACCGGCTGGAAGCCGGGTCCAGATCGGTTGACACATTTTTGTGATGACCGCGATTGTGCTCGATATAGAAATGCATGTACAGGGTCGTCAACAGAAGGAACCGGCTCAGGGTACGCTCGAACAACGAAGAGCGATGACCCAATTCGTGCGCGGCATTGATGCCCAATACACCGCATGCCATGCCCATGGCGGTAATCATCCCGATCCGATCCGTCAAAGGCAACCCCTCTTCACTCATGCGGTAGAGAAAAAACAAGACCAAGCCCGCCTGTAATGGTACCAGACTGTAGAGAATCCTGTCAAAGGAAGGATCACCAAGTATTTCCAACTCCTCTTCGGCCGTCAAATTATGGGTACTCCCACGGGTGAAGCATTCTGCCAAAGGGATGATCCCGAACAAAACGACCACCGCTGTAAAGGTCCACGCCCCGGTGGCGTTCAGGGAGAAAAAGACAACTCCCGGTACCAGGTAAACGGGAAGGTACCGCAGGGATCGTCTTGAAAGCAGTAAGCCGGCAGGCATGGTCAACATCCTGCTGCCAAAAATACAGCATCCGGATGGCCGGGCATAGGACGGCTATTCATCGAGCATCTGGATATTGTAGAAGAAAATGGGTTCGTTGAAAGGCGCTTTCAGTCTTTCAATGATCTGCCATGTCGCGCCTTCGGGGCCGCGAAAGACGAAACACCGCTCACCAAATTCATTGGCAGCCACCGGCGTGGGACGGAGTTGTGCCTGGACGATGTCATTCCACATCCGGTCCAGGTAGGGAGTGTAGAAGGTATGAGCCGTTACCCCCGTATGTCCCGGCCGCTGAGGGGCAGACCGGTCTGCCCGGGGCTGGACAGGCACAAAAAACCGGAGTTTGCCAGCCACATTGTTGGGGGATTGGAAGCTCTGAAACCAATAGGATTCACCGGGCTGGAGGAAATACAGGGACCGGGGTCCCGGCATCCAGTCACCATTCAGTGACGGCGCGCCATCCGCCTGCAAGCCGAGTACTTTCTCCAGATAGGCCAGTTGGGCCATACTGTCCACCCGGACAAAAAAATCGTGGTGGGTGATTTCGCTGGTCCTGAGCCGGGTATTGAGATGGACATTCCCGTAGCCCGGCACCGTATAGCCATAGCGTTGAAAAAAGAGATGGTTCCATTGGGGTCCATAAACCGCCATCTCCCGGGTACCTACCGGTCTTTCAAAAAATCCCCGTGGGCTGTCATCCCCGGTCAGGGATTGCCTGACCGGTTCACTGACCAGCCAGGGTTCTCCCGCCATCCGGGCATCGTGGTAAATGTCATGAAGCCGGTAAATATCCGTGGTCAGCATGGCCATGACCCTGGAACCTATGGTGCCTGGCCTGCCATAACCGACGCCATCCCCCAGGGGTTTTTCCCAGTGCAACAGCCGGATCATGCCGTGACTGTCGATATTTCCGTTTTGCAACCGGTAAGATCTCACACCGGAGGGATGGCCGTACAAAGCCTGCGCCGCCAGAGGCGACAGATATCCCGTCTGAACCAAACGGAATCCGAGGTCTCCAAAATACCGCAATGCCTGATCCAGATCGCGCACGCCGATGACCACCTCATACACCCCGCTGATGGCCGTACCGTCACCGGCCCAATAGAATGGATCGTCGTCCTCCGTGGCCGGATCTGCGGGTGGATGCCCCTTCATGCCGGCCGTATCCACAGGCAGGGGAGGGGGAAAAGGTTCCTGGGCTGAAAGGGAATGACCGGCCAACCCTAGCAGGGCAATGGCCAAATAACGACGCAATGTTCTTAAGGACATGAGGAATGGCATCATGGGTGTGGACAGTTCGATCATCGGCTGCCGGAAGATGTCGGCTCCGCTCTCAGGCCGTATTTGTCAATAAGCACCACCAGGGATGTCAGGGCGGCAGCCCCCAAGGCCAGTTCGCGGGGATGAACCGCGTCGATCCGGTCAATGGCGGTGTGGTGATAGTCGAAATAACGTTGGGAATCCGGACGGAGCCCGGCCAGCAGGCCTTTCTGGAACTTTAGCGGACTTATGTCCGCCCCAGAACCACCGGTTTGCAACTGAATGCCATAGGGCTCCAGCAAGGGCGACCATTGATGGACGGCTTTCATATAGTCGGTAAATACTTCAGGGTCTGCTTCAAAGGAAAATGCCCGGGGTGAAAACCCGCCGGCATCGGATTCAATGGCGGCCAGGTGGAAAGTGCCCGAAGCTCGGGCAGAATCAGCATAGGCCAATCCCCCACCCAACCCGTTCTCCTCGTTCATGAACAATACACAGCGGATGGTCCTGCGCGGTCGGTATCCTACAGTTTTCAAAAGATGGAGGACATCCATGGCCTGGACACAACCGGCGCCGTCATCATGGGCACCCCCGCCAACGTCCCAACTGTCGAGATGGCCCCCGACCAAAATCACCTCGTCGGGAAAATCACTTCCCCGGATTTCGCCGATGACATTGTAGCTCGGCACGCGGCCGTGGAGGCGGCAGTCTGTGTACAGGAATATCTCCCGGTTCTGTCCGGATTTCAATTGGGCACTGAGCCAATCGGCATCAGCGGTACTGATGGCTACGGCCGGAATGGGATCCACCGTTTCCGGAAACAGGGTGACCCCGGTATGCGGGTGGGGATCCACCCTGGTGGTCATGGATCTTACGATGGCGCCTTTGGCCCCGTATTGGGCGGCCTTGGCGGGCCCGTACACCCGCTGGTCAACCGCTTTCCCATAGGCGTGGAACGTGTGATATTCGCCCGGATCCATGGGACGATTGAAAAACACGATGGCCCCCTCCACCTTTTCGGCCAGATAGTCCACCTCCTCCAAGGAACGGACTTCAATGACCCGGCCGGAAACACCATCCGGTCCGGAAGCCCCTGAGTTGCCGAGGGCAAGCGCCTTCAAAAGCCGCTCCTGTTGTCCTTCGCCGGCCAGTACACGCACCACCTCCGGCGCACCCCTTTCCCAATACGGGACCGTGCAGGGTTGCAGCCATACCCGGTCGAGGCCCAAATCTTCGAGCTGTGCATAAGTATAGTGTACCGAAGCCTCCGCCTCCGGTGACCCGGCCAGACGTCCGCCGATCTCCTCGGACAGATGGTGCAGCCAGGAATAGGCTTTCCCTTCCGTCAGGGCCGCGGTATGGATGTTGCGCAACAAAAAAGCATCCTCATCGGTCTGCCCGGGTAATACCGTCACAACGGCAGACAACAGGAGCATCAAAAGCCCGAAAGCGCGCATGGGGTTGCTGTTAGGGTGGCTAAGGTAGGTAAAGTCGTGTGCTGTGGCCAACCTCGCTTTCAACCCAAAAAGTGCTAATGCATTTTTTGCGCGAAGCGCAGACGATTGAGCGTGAATGAATTAACGCTTATTTTGATCGAAAGAAATTCAATCACGCTCAATGTCTGGGTTAAACCTGATCGAGGAAGAAGACCAAAACGTCTTCCCAAACCTGCTATTGGAGCGGGTTTCGTCCGCTCCTTGATCCAGACAAGCAAGCTTCGTCTGGACCATTGGGCTAATCGTGTATTTCAAATGCACGATTAGGTTTTAATTGGGCTTGACTTCCCATACCTTTGTCCCCCGTCCCACCGAATCCTCGATACGATGTACAGATCCCATACCTGCGGCAGTCTCCGTCTGACAGATGCCGGCCAGCGCGTCCTTTTGAGCGGCTGGGTACAAGTCAGTCGTGACCTCGGCGGCCTCACCTTTGTGGATCTGAGAGACCGCTACGGGATTACCCAGTTGGTTTTCAACATGGACATCCGTCCCGAATTGTGCGCCCGAGCACGTAAACTGGGACGGGAATACGTCATCCGGGTCGAAGGGGTCGTGCGGGAAAGGACCAGCAAAAATCCCAACCGGGTCACGGGCGATATCGAGATTGACGTCGATCTGCTGGATGTGCTCAACGCCTCCAAGGTACCTCCCTTTACCATTGAATCGGATACGGACGGGGGGGATGACCTGCGCATGAAATACCGCTACCTGGATCTGAGGCGGGAGCCGGTACAGCGCAACCTGTTGTTTCGGGGCAAACTCACTCTGGAAACCCGCAATTATCTCGACGGGCAGGGATTTGTCGAGATCGAAACACCTTTCCTCATCAAAAGCACGCCGGAAGGAGCCCGTGATTTTGTCGTGCCGAGCCGCCTCAATCCCGGCGAGTTCTATGCCCTGCCCCAATCGCCCCAAACCTTCAAGCAAATCCTGATGGTTGCCGGCATGGACCGCTATTTCCAGATCGTGAAATGTTTTCGCGATGAGGACCTGCGCGCCGACCGGCAGCCGGAATTCACCCAGATTGACTGTGAAATGGCCTTTGTCAGCCGTGAGGACATCCTCCGGACTTTCGAGGGTCTGACCCGCCATTTGTTTTTGCAACTCCTGGGTATCGGGTTGCCCGAATTCCCGAGGATGTCCTATGATGAAGCCATGCAACGCTATGGTTCCGACAAACCCGATCTGCGTTTTGAAATGACCATTGGCGACATTGGTCATCTGGCCCGCGGGCAGGGTTTTCCAGTGTTCGATCAGGCAGGGCTGGTAGCAGGTATCTGTGCCCAAGGAATCGCCGACCGGTATTCCAACAAGGATCTCAATGAACTTACGGATTGGGTGAGGCGCCCCCAGATCGGCGCCGGAGGTCTGGTCTATGTGCGGTTCAATGAAGACGGGACGATCAAGTCTTCTGTCGGCAAGTATTTCACCGATGAACAACTCCGGCAATGGGGTACCGTCTTTGGAGCCGGCCCCGGGGATCTGCTTCTTGTCCTCAGCGGGGAAGAGGAAAAAACCCGCAAACAACTCGGCGAGCTCCGGCTTGAAATGGGGAGGAGGCTCGGACTGATCCAACCGGGTATTTTCCGTCCGCTTTGGGTTTTGGATTTCCCCCTGCTCGAGTGGGATGAGGAGTCCGGTCGTTTTTTTGCCATGCACCACCCGTTTACCAGCCCCAAACCGGAGGATGTCGGCCTCATGGACAGTACCGACCGGGAAGTACTCCGCCGTCTGAGGGCAGATGCCTACGACCTCGTCATCAACGGCACGGAAATCGGAGGCGGATCCATCCGTATCCATGATCGCGCGCTGCAATCCCGCAACTTCAGCCTGCTCGGATTTTCAACGGAAGAGGCGGAGGCACAATTCGGATTCCTTCTTGGCGCTTTTGAATACGGAGCGCCTCCCCATGGGGGGATCGCCTTTGGTTTGGACCGTCTGTGTGCCGTGATGAACGGGCAATACAACATCCGCGACTTTATTGCCTTCCCCAAAAACAATACGGGACGCGACATGATGATTGATGCTCCCTCTCCAATTGCCGACGCCCAGTGGCAGGAACTGGGACTGGCACCCCTTCCGCCCAGGAACTGACATCACCGGCAAAGCCCGGAAGCCATTGGACAAATGTGTCTACCTTTGTCGGCTATCGTTTCGTCGAATGGATTTCAAATCGGGGATCGACACGACCCGACTCCCTCAACATGTGGCCATCATCATGGATGGCAACGGCCGGTGGGCCAAAGCCCACGGCAAGCCCCGGGTGTTCGGACACCGCAACGGGGTGAGGTCTGTGAAGGCGGTGACGGAAGCCGCCGCCGAACTGGGTATTCCCTATCTCACCTTATACGCCTTCAGTACCGAAAACTGGAACCGCCCCTCCCGTGAGGTCAATGCCCTGATGCAACTGTTGGTGCGGACCATCCGGCGTGAACTCCGGACCCTGCAGGACAATGACATCCGGCTGCAAACCATCGGTGACACTTCCCGCCTGCCCCCACAAACCGCCAACAGTCTGCAGGAAGCCATCGCGGCCACCCGAAACCATCAACGGATGACCCTGACCCTGGCCCTGAATTACAGTGCCCGACAGGAGATGACCCGGGCCACCCAAATGATCGCCCACGCCGCCAGCGAAGGCAAACTGGACCCCGCACATCTTGATGAAGCCACCGTAGCCGACTATCTCTACACTTCCACCATGCCTGATCCTGAACTGCTGATCCGCACCAGTGGGGAATTCCGGATCAGCAATTTTCTGCTGTGGCAGATCGCCTACGCAGAGCTCTATTTCACTCCGGTCATGTGGCCGGACTTCGGCAAGGACCAATTCCATGAGGCCATCCGGGACTACCAGCGCCGCGAACGGCGTTTCGGCAAGACCTCGGAGCAATTAATGACCCATTAATATGATGTTAAACCCCGGACGGCCAGGCCGCTTTCCCCTTTCCCATTCCGTTCCTTCGTTGCAAACCCGCCCGGCAATTCTGATGCGGCACTCCATCATTTTCCTGCTCCTCTTATCGCTGTCCGCAACCGGCATAGCACAGGTGACGCCTCCCGCCGTCAACTACATGGAGGATCCCCGGAGTTTTGAGATCGGGGGTATCAAGGTCTCAGGAGCTACCTACAGCGACGAAGCCACCCTTATCGCTGTTTCCGGACTCCGGGTTGGCGGCAAGATCACCTTCCCGGGTGAAGACATTTCCAGAGCACTGAAAGCCCTCTGGAAGCTCAAGCTCTTTACCGATATCCAAATCCTTGAGGAAAAACGGATCGGCGATATCCTGTTTCTGCAGATCGCTGTTACGGAGCGCCCACGGTTTGCCCGCCATACCTTCCGAGGGGTCAAGAAAAGCTATCATGAAGACCTCAACGAGATCGTCAATAAATTCCTCATCAAAGGCACCATTATCTCGGAGAACAGCCTCGTGAGTTGTCAAAATGCCATCCGGGAATTCTTTGTGGAAAAAGGCTACCTCGATGCGGAAGTCCTGGTCCAGGAAGAACCCGATGATCAACTCGTCAATGCCGTTCGACTCGCCTTCGACATTGACCGGGGCAAGAAAGTCCGCATTGCCAGCATCACCTTCGAGGGCAATGAGCATGTCAAGGCGGCCAAGCTGCGCAAGCAGATGAAGGACACCAAGCACCGCTGGAAAATATTCACCGCCTCCAAACTCATCCGTTCCAAATACGAGGACGACAAGAAAAAAATCATCCAGTATTACAATACACTCGGCTACCGCGATGCCCGCATCACCCGGGATTCGGTCTGGCGGGACCAAAACGGACGGGTACGCATCCACATGGATATTCTGGAGGGCAACGTGTACTACTTCCGCGATATTACCTGGCGGGGCAACTACATCTATGATGCTGAGGCTTTGTCACGGGTGTTGCAGATCGAAAAGGGCGATGTCTACAACGAGGAGCTCTTGCGCAGCCGCCTTTCCTTCAGCATGGATGGTCGCGACGTCAGTTCCCTGTATATGGATGACGGCTATCTGTTTTTCCAGGCCAACCCTGTAGAGGTCGCCATTGACGGAGATTCGATTGACCTGGAAATCCGGATTTATGAAGGCCCTCAGGCCACTATCGACCGGGTGGTCATCAATGGCAACGACCGCACCCACGAACACGTGATACGGCGGGAACTCAGGACCGTACCCGGGGCAAAATTCAGCCGCTCGGACATTATCCGTTCCCAGCGGCAAATCATTAATCTGGGTTATTTCAACCAGGAGAATCTGGGCATCAACACTCCGGTCAATGCGCAAAGAGGCACCGTGGATATCGAGTACACGGTAGAGGAAAAACCCGCTGACCAACTGGAACTCTCCGCAGGATGGGGTGGTGTCAATCAGGGTGTGATCGGCACACTCGGGGTGTCTTTCAACAATTTCTCCATGCGGAACATTTTCCGCCCCGAAGCCTGGCATCCCCTTCCACAGGGTGACGGCCAGCGTCTTTCCATCCGGGCCCAGCGCGGCAGCCGGTTTTTCCAGAGTTACAACATGTCCTTCACCGAACCCTGGCTGGGCGGCAAGAAACCCCGCAATTTTACCGTGGCCGCCTTTTTCAACTCGGTCAGCAACGGTCTGACCCGGCAGGCTTCCGGATACAGCGGCCTCGACATTCTCAACCTGACCACTTCCATTGGCACACGCCTGCGTTGGCCGGACGACAACTTCGTCCTTACGGCGGCCGTCAACATGCAAAACCTGTCGTTGAACAATTACACCCGGTTTTTCCTGGACGACGGATCCACCATCAGTGCGGGCAGCTTCAACAACCTTCACCTCAAACTCACCCTGGCCCGCAATTCCATCGTTGATCCCACATTTCCACGCACAGGGTCCCTGGTTCAGGTGTCCGCCCAGCTCACTCCTCCCTACTCGCTGTTTACGCCGCACAAGGACTACAGCAACCTGAGTCCCCAGGAAAAATTCAAGTTTCTCGAATACCACAAGATCCGGGCCACCGCCGAATGGTACACGCCGCTGGTGGAGAAACTCACTCTGCGGGCCGCCGCCAAATTCGGATTCCTCGGCAACTACAACCGCAAAATCGGCACGGTTCCTTTCGAACGTTTCGAAGTGGGTGGTGCCGGTCTCGCCAACCAGGGCGCCTTCTTCATCGGCAACGAACTCATTTCCATGCGGGGTTATGATGTCGCCGATCTACCAGCCAACAACCGCGGATATGGCTCTGTGTTCAACAAATTCACCCTTGAAGTCCGTTACCCGATCTCCCTCAACCCCGCTTCGACCATCTTTGTTCTTGCCTTTGCCGAAGGGGGCAATTCCTGGCGAACGTTCCGGGAATACAGCCCCTTTGATCTCCGCCGTTCGGCGGGAATGGGTCTGCGCGTCTTCCTCCCGATGTTCGGCCTCCTCGGATTTGACTACGGATTCGGATTCGATAAAAACCTGCCTGTCGGCACCAAGTGGAGCAATTACGGACAGTTCAACTTCATCATTGGTTTCGAGCCGGATTGATGTCTGCCCTCGCCTGAATGGCCATTCACCCAAACATAAACAGGCTGCCCGTACGGGCAACCTGTTTTGACGTCATAGGATTATAAACGCGTTTCTCCTTTGGCCTGATTGCCGGGAGTCATTCCTTGGCAGACGTCAAACAGATTGGGAGGAATCCAAGACCACCCCCGAACCCGGTCTGCCGGATGACTGCGGCACACACTTGTTCCTGGTCGGTTTTTGGGGTGGGGAGTTTTCAGATGAAAACCGGACAAATGTAACATGAGGAACGGAATCCCAGCAGCAGGCACAAAAAAAGTTTTCCACATCCGGTTCAGGAAAAGTCCCGTTCCGCCTCGCCCATAAGGCGAATACCGTTCAACAGGGCATCCGGCGTGAAGGAAATACTGTCAATCCCTTCCCTGACCAAAAGCCTCACGAAACCCGGGCGGTCACTGGGTGCCTGGCCGCAAAGTCCTATCGGGATACCCCTCTTTTTGGCAGCTTTGATGGCCCTGATAATCAGGTCCCTCACCGCCGGATCCTCTTCGTCAAACAGATCGCTCACCAAGGCCGAGTCCCGATCCAGACCCAGGGTCAATTGGGTAAGGTCATTGGTACCGATCGAAAAGCCGTCGAACAGGGAGGCAAAGGCATCCGCACGGATCACATTGGCAGGAAGCTCGACCATGACATAGACTTCCAATCCGTTTTGGCCTCTCTTCAGACCAAATTGCTCCATGACCTCCAACACTTTTTGGCCTTCCTCTACCGTGCGGCAAAACGGGATCATCACTTTGACATTCGTGAGGCCCATGTCATCTCTCACCATCCGGATCGCCTCACACTCCAGGCCGAAGCCGGCCCGGTACTTGTCATGGTAATAGCGGGAAGCTCCGCGAAATCCGATCATCGGGTTCTCCTCTTCGGGCTCAAACCAGGCCCCTCCGAGGAGCTGGGCATATTCATTGGATTTGAAATCACTCATCCGCACAATCACCTCCCTCGGGGAAAAGGCAGCGGCCACCATGGCTACGGACCCTGCCAGTTGTTCGACAAAAAACATCTCCTTGTCCGGGTATGCGCTGGTGATCGCCTGAATGGCCGCTTTGTCCGGCCCGTCCGGTAAATCATCATACCGGACGAGGGCCATGGGGTGAATCCGGATTTCTCTGGATATGATGAATTCCATCCGCAACAAGCCTACACCTGCCACCGGATATCCCGCCAGGAAAAATGCCTTGTCCGGATCGGCCAGAATGAACATCGGTTTGACCTGCTTGGGCATGACCGGATCCAGGTCCACCTGCGATTCCTCCCACGTCAAAGCACCTTCATATACCTGGCCCTCATCTCCGCCCGTACAGGCCACTGTGACCATTTTTCC
The DNA here is from genome assembly GCA_964471595.1 of uncultured Saprospiraceae bacterium. Classification (GTDB taxonomy): domain Bacteria; phylum Bacteroidota; class Bacteroidia; order Chitinophagales; family Saprospiraceae; genus JAGNXB01. Next base: position 9,071 of record CAYYGN010000016.1, on the reverse strand, counting down.
GTCATGCAGTCTTGATGTAGCGTTTCCGGTCCCAACAACGGCGTGAATGCCCAGTTCCCTGGCCACAATGGAGGCATGGCTGGTGCGTCCACCCTGGTCAGTCACTATACATACGGCTTTCCGGAGCAGGGCATTCCAGTCGGGATTGGTGATTCTCGCTACAAGGACATCTCCCTCCCGGACCTTGAATCCATCCGCCAGGGATTGGATGATACGCACCGGGCCACTGGCTATGGCCCGTCCGACCGACTTGCCCCGGCACAGGGGACTTGCCGCTGTCTTCAGCTTATACGCTTTGACGGATGATGGCCTGCCAGGCCGATGGACCGTTTCAGGTCGGGCCTGAAGGATGTACAAGACACCCGTCTTGCCGCATTTGGCCCATTCGATATCCATGGGCCGCCGGTAATGCCGCTCGATAGCCAAACACCACCTCCCGAGCATTTCGGCCTCTTCTGTGCTTAAGGCAAAATGTCCCCGCTCCCAGGCACTGGTTTCCTGATGGACAACAGGATGATGTTCGTCGCCTCCCAGCATCAGTTTCTGGTCCTTGACACCCAACCGACGCCGGATCAGGGCACGGTGACCGGAATCAAGCGCGGATTTGAAGAGATAGAATTCATCCGGATTGACCACACCCTGTACGACGTATTCGCCCAGACCCCACGCAGCAGTGACATAGATGACTCCTTCAAATCCGGTCTCCGGATCAATGGTAAAGACTACGCCGGACGAACCAATGTCCGACCTCACCATCTCCTGGACGCCTACGGACAAGGCGACCTGCATGTGATCATATCCGTGATCCGTGCGGTATTTGATCGCCCTGTCATTGAAGAGGGAGACATAGCAGCGGAGTACGGCCCTATGGATGGCCGGACGGCCCCTGACATTCAGAAAGGAATCGTGCTGCCCGGCAAAACTGGCATCCGGCAAGTCTTCCGCCGTGGCACTGCTCCGGATGGCAAATGCCATTTGTCCTTCCGGATCCAGCCTTTCCAGGGCGTCATCCAAAGCCCGGGCTACCGCTCCGGGCAATTGACAATCAGCCAGCAACTTGCGGCATGCCGCCCCGGTTACCGCCAGGTTGGACAACGATTGCGCGTCCAGTTGTTCCAACACCCCGGCCAAAGACGGGCCAATCCCGTTTTCCTCCAGCAACATCCGGTAAGCCTCGGCCGTAATGGCAAATCCGGATGGCACCCGGATGCCCAAAGCCTTGAGACGCTGATGCATTTCGCCAAGGGAGGCGTTCTTGCCCCCCACCTCGGCGATGGCGGACAGGTCCAAATGATCAAACGGAAGAATGAGGCCGTTCTCGTTCATGCGAAGTACCGGATGGGAAGTACTTCAAAATTCCGGTTTTGCGGAAATCGGAACGATGATGCGCATCATGGGTGAAACTGATACCGCTTTCAGGTATTCACCACATTCATGGCCCGGGCCAGCCCGATAGTGGCAAACAGGTGAATCCCTTCTACAGCGCGATCCAGTAGACCCGGCAATTCGGCCCGTTCATCATCCGACCAGGGTCCCAGGACATATTGTACCTGCCGGCCCGTGCCGAAGTCATTGCCTATACCTACCCGCAAACGGGCATAATCATTCCTTCCCAGGATCTGGTCTATGTTTTTGAGTCCGTTGTGTCCTCCGTCTGAACCCTTGCCTCTCAGCCGCAGACGTCCCAGGGGCAGGTTGAGATCATCCACGACCACCAGCAGATTTTCAATCGGAATGTTTTCCTTTTGCATCCAAAATCGCACGGCCTTTCCACTCAGGTTCATGTAGGTCGTCGGCTTGATCAGCACCAGTGTACGGCTCTTGTATTTCATTCTGGCCACATGGGCATGTTGGTCGAGGGCAAACGCCGCCTGGCTGGTCCGGGCCAGATGGTCGACCACATCAAATCCGATATTGTGGCGGGTTCCTTCATAATCCCTGCCTATGTTGCCCAATCCGGCGATGAGGTATTTCATGCCGGGAGCAAAAGTAGGTTGTCGATCCTTACCATTCCGGGTGGCTTTTCAGGTAAGAGGTGCCGCCAAACAGTCGCATCTGGCGCAAAACCCAGGACTGCCGCTCCCTCACCCAGGGACCCGGGCGTTGGGCGGAATAACGCAACGGACTGGGTAAAACCGCCGCCAGCAAGGCCGCTTCCGAGGGTGCAAGACGGGCCGCTGTCTTCCGGAAAAACCGCTTGGAGGCCGCTTCCGCACCATACACGCCGGGGCCCAGTTCCACCACATTGAGGTAAACCGTCATGATGCGCTTTTTGCTCCAGAACAGCTCGATCAAGGCGGTAAACCAAACCTCCAGGCCTTTTCGTATCCACGAACGTCCCGGCCAAAGAAAAACATTCTTGGCAGTCTGCTGGGAAATGGTACTGGCACCCCGCTTTCGCTTGGAGCGTTTGTTGTGTTTTATGGCCTTTTCGATGGCGCCCAGATCAAATCCGCTGTGCTTCAGGTAATTCTGATCCTCCGCACAGATCACTGCCAGTTTGAGGTGGGACGAAATCGCCGATCCCGGCACCCAACGTTTGTCCCAAAGTTTCTCTTTGTCGGCACGAATGCCCTGCACGGAGCGGATGACCATCAGCGGGGTGATCCACACCGGCACCACGGCATAAACCATCGTGATGGCGACACTCAGGAAAGCGAAAAAGAAACCGCCCCAAAACAGGGCAGCCAATCCTTTGCGCCACCAGGGCTTGCCCCGGAAACTACCGGCAATCCGCTGGATGAACCACCGGAAGGCGACCCGTGCCCGTGTGTGTATCCGGTTGATTTTGGGGGATGTTTCGGCGGCCATATTTGTCAAAGGATTAACCCAGAATACGGGCGAGATGCAGACCGAGAAAAGGTGATATGAATCCGGCCAGGTATCCCCAATATACCTCGGAAGGACGGTGGATGCCCAGTATCAATCTGGCCGTACCCACCAGGCCGGCTACCAGCACCGACAGGAAAATCATGGTCATTACGCTGATCCGAACGGCGCCCCATCCGGGTATGGCCACCACCGCATTGGCATAAGGATAATGCATCCACAACAACAGAAAGATGGCGGTCATTGCCGACGCACCAACGGTGTGGAGGCTGATTTTGAATTGCACGTTGATGACGAAACACAGAAATATCGCTACCGTGCATCCCAGTGATATGGCGGTAAATACGATAGGAATGTCATCACTGGCCAGCAGATTGCGGGAAAGCCAGGAATAGAAAATGCCGCTCGCAATATAGGGTCCGATCCGCTGCATGCGTTCGCTCACCCGCAAATCCTCTACCAGGTGCAGAAGACGCATCAGCAGCACGGAAATGGCCGGGATGACCATCGTGAGCACCGCAACGGTAAAGACCAGTTGCCATTTTTCCCCGATCCGGTTCACGCCAAAAGCATAGGGGTTGGCCCAGAGCAGAAACACCAGGGCCAAAGTAGGCACCCCAAGCGGGTGAAAAATCAGGGAAACGGCGGTGGCGCCCAGCTTCCATTCCTTCATGACCCAAAGGTAATGACACGGTGTAGTCCGCAGGGATTTTCCCTGGATGGAGGAATTGTCCCACAGAAAGACGGCGCCAGGCTGTAACTTTCCGCCCGCTCAATGGTCCACCACATGGATACGGAAGATTTCCGCCGGATTTATTTGCCGTTGCAAAACAAGTTGTATCGCTTTGCCCTGAAGTTTGTCCATGACCCCATGGTGGCAGAAGATATCGTCCAGGAAGTATTTCTCCGTATCTGGAAGAAGCGCCAGGAATTGGCCGGACTCGAAAAACCGGAGGCTTATTGCATGACCATGACCCGCAACCTGTCGCTCAATCATCTGAAGGGCCGCGATCAAAAGCACGCGGACATCAGCGATGTTTTGCCCCCTGCCGGAGATCTGATTCAGGCGGATCGCCAGATGGAAGCCAGTGAAACAGTGCGCAAGGTGCAGGCCGCGATCAAAACCCTTTCGCAGAGGCAGCAACTTGTCCTCCACCTTCGCGAAATCGAAGAGATGACCTATGACCAGATTGGAGAAATACTGGGTCTTTCGCTGGCCATGGTCAAGTCGGAGTTGTTTCGTGCCCGCCAACACCTGAAAGTCAAATTGCAACACCATGTCCGTTGAACCACCTGCCCAGATTTCCCGGTTGCTCGAGAAGTACTTTTCGGCCGAGACTTCCATCGAGGAAGAACGCCGTCTGACGGCTTATTTCCACTCAGGGGAGGTGGCTGACGAACACCTCGAGTGGCGGTCCCTCTTTGACTGGAAAGAATCCGGATCGGCCTTGTCTTTGTCCCCTGACTTTGAAGACCGGGTCATGCAGCGTCTTCCTGCCGTTACGACGGGAAAAGTGATACCTCTCCGCCGGATCCTTGCCTATGCCGCCGCCGTTCTCCTGATCGTGACCGCCGGTTGGTGGTTGCTGAACCGGGAACAAATGGCTTCCCGGGAAGTAGCCCTGATGGCGGATACCTGGGATGATCCCGAAGAAGCCTATCAACAGTTTGCCGCAGCGCTGAGCCTGGTATCCGGTGCCATGGACCAGGGTCAGACCCTCACCGTGGAATCCGTTGCTCACGCTCAAGAACTCGACATCTTTTCCACCCAATAAATCCGTTCCAATGAAATACCTGTTGCTCCTCGCCTTTGCCACCATTTCCATCCGCGTTGTCGCCCAGGACGACGCGATAAACCGCCACTTCCAGGACTACCTCAAGGACCAGCGGTTTACCTCCGCCTATATCAGCGCCAGGATGTTTGAAGTCATGGCCGAAAAAAAGGACCTGGCCATGGAAGATGACGTCCGCCAGATGGTTCGAAAGATGAAAGGCATGCGGGTCATTCAACTCAGCGGTCAGGACGGCACCGCCCTGTTCAAGACCAGCGGTGACCGACTGAGCGGTGCCAAATACGAAGAACTGATGGCGCTCAGGGAAAAGGGAGAGCAGGTGCGGTTCTTTACCCAGGGATCCGGATCCAGCGTCAAGGAACTGGTCATGGTGGTTGGCGGACCTTCCCGTTTTCTTTTGTTGACCATGGTGGGAGAGATCGACCTCGGAACTGTGGCCAGGTTGTCCCGCAGCCTGAATGTACAGGGCGCCGACCTGCTCGAGAAGGTAAGGAAGTAACCTTCACCTGTCCCCGACGTCCCATCCGCTTTTTGCCATAGCCCCGGGCGGGTACGTTGTGCGTGGCCGTGGAGTGCCCAATTGTCGCGTATCTCGCCGGAATTGGCGTTATTTACAGGCCTGAAACCGGGACGCGATCATGGAGACCCCTACACGGATTTTCGATTTCATGGCATACCAGCGCAGCCGGTATCCCCTGGAACACGCTTTCGGATATACCACCGAAAATGGGGTGGTATGGTGGTCGACCGACCAGTTGATCCGGGACGCCGAACAATTGTCCGCCGGGCTCCTCGCACAGGGATTGACAAGAGGGGACCGCGTGGTCATTGTTGACTATATCAATCGTCCGGAATGGGTAATTGCGGATCTGGCCTGTCAATTGGCCGGGTTTGTCAGCGTCCCCGTGTATCCCACCATCAGCAGCAGGGAATACCGGTACATCTTCCGGGACGCAGGCGCCAAAGCCGCCTTTGTCGGGGGTATGGATCTTTATGAAAAAGTCTCCGAAGCCGCCAGGGATACAGAAGGAATGTCCCTGCTCATCTCCCTGGACCAGCGTCCGGAGATTCCCTTCTGGCAGGACCTGCGCAAGGAAGATACCACCGCCCTTCAGTCCATTACCCCGACGATCAAACCCGATGATCTGGTCACCATCATTTATACCTCCGGCACTACAGGTTTTCCTAAAGGGGTCATGCTTAGCCACAACAATGTGGTCTTCAATGTCCTGACCATTCTTCCCCTTATCCCGGTCGAAGCGGGGATGCGAAGCCTGAGCTTTCTGCCGCTCTGTCACATTTTCGAACGCGCCGTTTCCTTTGCCTACATGTATGCCGGTGTCAGCACCCTTTTCAGTGCCCCGGACCGACTGGGGGGGGAAGACGGCGATCTGAAGTCGTTTCGCCCCCATTTTTTCACGACCGTTCCCCGGCTTTTGGAAAAAGTCTATGAGCGCATTTACAACAAAGGCCTCGGCCTTTCCGGCGTCAAAAGAGCGCTGTTCTTCTGGGCATTGCGGCAGGCCGCCGACTACGAATATGACAAGGTTTATACGGGTTGGCCTCTTGTGAAAAAATGGGTGGCCGACAAACTGGTCTTTCGCAAATGGCGACAGGCGCTGGGTGGAGAGCTCAGGGGCATCATCACCGGTGCTGCCCCTTGCCCGGTGTCCATCGCCCGGGTATTTTCCTATGCCGGGATACCCGTTCGGGAAGGATACGGTCTGACAGAAGCCGCTCCCGGTATTGCCTTTTCGCATTTCGCCCCGGGCAAGTCACGGATTGGTTGCGTTGGTCTCCCGATAGAGGGCATTGAGGTGCGGATCGAGGTCGAGGAGGATCAATACGGCCCGGGAGAGGGGGAAATACTGGTCAAGGGACCCAATGTCATGATGGGATACTACAACAAGCCCGAGGAAAATGCCCGCGTTTTCAGGGAAATCAATGGCGAACGCTGGTTGTGTACGGGCGATGTGGGATGTTGGGAACAACGGGGCGATCTCAGGTTTTTGAAAATCACAGACCGGAAAAAGGAGCTCATGAAAACCTCCGGCGGAAAATATGTAGCGCCTGCCCCGATCGAGAGCCGCCTGAAGGAGTCCTTCCTGGTAGACCAGGCGATGGTCCTCGGAGAAGGGAAGAAATATGTCGCCGCCCTGATCGTACCCGCCTGGGAAGCCCTGATGGATTGGTGCCGGTACAAGGGGATTCCCGCTGGCGGACGGGAGCAACTGCTGGCGGATGAACGGGTAGTGGACAAGTACCACAGAATCGTGGAATCCGTCAATCCCCACTTCGGGAGGGTGGAACAGATCAAACGATTTCACTTGATCACCGAACCCTGGGAACCGGTAAAAAATGATGGTAGCGATGCGGAGCTCACCCCGACCCTCAAACTGAAAAGAAGGGTGATCCTGGAGAAATACCAGCCCGTCATCGATCAATTGTACGCGCAGGACGAGAAGGTATAAGCATGCTGGTCAAATGTTATAGCAGTGCCGTCCATGGCATTGATGCCCGGACCATTACCATCGAGGTACATACAGGTGGTGCCGTTAGTGCCCTGACCAAGGTGGGTTATCACATGGTGGGGTTGCCGGACAACGCCGTCAAGGAAGGTTTTCACCGTATTGAATCCGCGCTCAAAAATTCTGCGTACCGGATGCCCCGTCAGAAGATCGTGATCAATCTGGCACCTGCTGATGTGCGCAAGGAAGGATCATCCTATGACCTGCCCATCGCCCTGGGCATTCTCGCCTCCAGCGATCAATTGCCGGCCGACCGCCTGGACCGGTATCTGATGCTGGGCGAGCTCTCCCTGGACGGGAGCCTCCGGCCCGTCAAAGGAAGCCTTCCCATTGCGATCCAGGCGCGAAAAGAAAAATACAAAGGGATACTTCTGCCCAAAGCCAATGCCCGGGAGGCCGCCATCGTCAGCGATCTGGACGTTTACGGGATCGAGCATCTTCGGGAAGCCGTCGAATTCCTGTCGGGCGATCAAACCCTTCATCCCACCGTTATCCCTACCCGCGAGCTGTTTGCCGAACAGCAGGATCAATATCCGGTGGACTTTGCCGATGTAAAAGGTCAGGAAAATATCAAACGGGCCCTTGAACTGGCCGCTGCCGGAGGACACAACGCCATCCTGATAGGGCCTCCGGGTGCAGGAAAAACCATGCTGGCCCGGCGAATGCCGACCATCCTGCCGCCGCTGACCCTGCATGAAGCCCTGGAGACAACCAAAATACATTCGGTCGCCGGCGTGCTCCCCACGCATGGAGGACTGGTCACCAACCGACCCTTCCGTAGTCCCCATCATACCATCAGTGATGTGGCCCTCGTGGGCGGTGGCAGCAACCCCCATCCCGGAGAAATCTCCCTCGCGCATAATGGCGTTTTGTTCCTCGACGAATTGCCGGAATTCAAGCGAACGGTCCTCGAAGTGCTCCGGCAACCCATGGAAGAAAGGAGGGTCACCATCGCCCGGGCCAAAATCAGCATCGAATACCCCGCCAGTTTCATGCTGATCGCCAGCATGAACCCATGCCCCTGTGGGTATTACAACCATCCTGAAAAAGAATGTGTCTGCGGACCCGGCGTGGTCAAACGCTATCTGACCCGGATATCGGGTCCCTTGTTGGACCGAATTGACCTCCATGTTGAAGTGACACCGGTCAGTTATGAGGAATTGTCCCGATTTGAACGGCCTTCCGAAACCAGCAAGGATATTCGCGCACGTGTGGAAAATGCCCGGGAGATCCAGGAAGCGCGATTTCGCGAATGGCCGGGCATCCACTGCAATGCCCAGATGCCCAGCCGGATGGTCCAGGAGGTCTGCCGGATCAACCAGGCAGGGACGACCCTCCTCCGGACGGCGATGCAACGCCTCCAGCTTTCCGCCCGCGCCTACGACCGCATCCTCAAAGTGGCCAGAACGGCGGCCGACCTCGCAGGGAGTCCGGATATCAAGGTGGAGCATCTGGCTGAGGCCATCCAATACAGAAGCCTGGACCGCGAAGGTTGGGCGGGGTGAAGCCTTCAAATTGAAATTGAAGCCTTCCCATTATTAGGTACATTTTTATGTACAGAATTAGCCAGTTCTACTTTTCTATCTGGATTACAGTACTTATTGTAGACTTCCGCTTTTTTAAGACAGTTCAAAATTGTAAACTTTGGACTTATGAAGCGAAGCAATTTTTCAGAGGCGCAGATCATCAAGGCCCTCAAAGACAACGAATCTGGTCGATCTGCGGCCGATATATCTCGTGAGCTTGGGATCAGCCTTGCTACATTTTACGGTTGGCGTAAGAAGTACTCTGGCATGGAGGCGTCTGATTTGAAGCGTCTCAAGGATCTTGAGGTGGAGAATGCTAAGCTAAAAGCCATGTATGCCGAAGCTGTCCTCTTCCAAAGCATAGGCCTCTTTGGGACCTAATCCCAGCCGCTCAA
>CAYYGN010000015.1:0-68683 GCA_964471595.1 uncultured Saprospiraceae bacterium | reverse complement strand
CATGTTTAACGATTGTATGCGCGTATAGTCATATTTGTCAAATGGCAGACAAAAATCGGAATTTTCTCAAGATATTGCAACAATATTGTTAACTTAGATGCGCCATTCAACTATCAGGAAAGAAGATCCTGGCTGAACACACATCAGGAATGATGGATTGTGTGTACCATTCAGCCATTTGCCGGACGGATATGTCAGGACTTCCTTTGGATCCACTCATCCTTTTGGTATGAAAACCACACTACTCCCGATTTTGCTATTCCTTTGCCTCAATTTATGGGCACAGCAGCCTTTTATGCATACCATGGGTCCGCCCGGAGCGGGAGGGGTAGGGAGATTATTCCCTTCTGAACAATTCCTTTTTTATCCTTCACCCTTTTTTTTCTATCGAAGTCAGGATGGAGAGAATTGGGAAAAACTGCCCCATGAAAACATTCATTATTTGGGTATTTCCCAAGGATTGATGGCCGGGTGGCAGCATTATTTGAGCCAGGTTCCGGGCATCATTCCCGGTTTTGTCATCAGTACAGATGAAGGATTAACCTGGGAGGAAAGAGTTTTACCGCCGGCTTCCGTCAATCCGCAATCACTTGAGGTGACTTCGGAATGGATGTTTGTGTCGGACAAACAGATGCCGGTCATTCATAAAAGCCCGGATTCCGGACTTACCTGGACGGCTGTTCCTGCCCCAGCCAAAGTAAGCGCATCCATCAGGGCAGATCTGGACACTTTGTACACATGGATTGGATCCAAAGTGTGGATGTTTGTTGCCGGATCGGACCAATGGACAGAGATTACTCCGGATCCAGGAAATGGGGAGTATGTGAGCGCCATGAGAATGGATGATACCAGATGGATAGTCTCTGGCGTGCAAAGCATGTATTCTTCAACAAATCGGGGACAGACCTGGGAGTGGATGACCGACTTGCCTTGCAATCCCTTTGATGAGCATGCCATAGTAACAGCCGGAAGCCTGATATATTTCAAATGCCAGGGGGGAGATATCTTTCTCTATGATCCTGTAACGGAGTCATGGACATTGCTTCCTGAGCCACCCGGGTCTGATCTGAACAGGTTCAGCCTGGTTCATTGGGATGGATGGTTGACAGGGATTGATTACGAAAAGGGAATATGCCGGTATTCTCCGGTTGCTGGAGACTGGCAGTGGGTGAACGATGGTCTTCACTCACCCACCATATATGACCTGGAGCAAGGGGAAGACGAAATATGGGTAGCCACCGGTGATAAGGTTTACACCTATCATCCGGTTTCAGGTGACTGGACAGATAAAGGACTTCCGGGATCCAATCTGTATTATTATTCTTTTGTTTCGCACAATCAGAACATGCACGTGGCGGTCCATGATTTGTTTTTCAAAACCTATATGTCCATTGACAACGGTAGTACCTGGAAAAGTCTGGATGTGGAAGGTGGAATGGCAGGGGGTACCTGGATTGATGATGTCTTGTACCTGACGACAACAAGTCGTTTGAATCTGGAATATCACACCTCCAATAATCAATACTATTATTACACAGAGGCGAGTCTTCCGGTCTTGTTTCAAGGAGTGCATTTTGCCACCTCCGAATTTGGTGAAATCCTTTTATCACAGGATGCGGGCCAGACCTGGCAGGCTGCAGGAGCGTCCATTGACGGAATGGAACGTCTTTTTGCCACAAACGATCTCCTGTTCGGTATACGGAATATCAATGGCAAGGGATATCTGTACTCCAGTACGGATGGTCTGTTCTGGAATTATGCACACACTGGTCTGCCGGAATTAGAAATTTCGTTTGATCTGGAAGCGTATTCGTCCAAAGTGAAAAATGCTTCGGACCGATACTTTTTCCATAATCCCAATATCGGACTTTACGAATCTGCTGACCAGGGCCAGACCTGGCATCCCTTTATGGATGGGTACCAGGTTACAGGAGAATGGTATGATGATGAATTTTATTTTGGAGGAGTAGCTACCGGTCTGTTGAAGACCCAGGTTGATAGTATACTGGGTCAAACTATGAGTGGGAGGTTGTTTTTGGATAGCAATGGTAACGGTATATGGGACCCGTCAGAAAAAGCGCTAAACGGAATGAAGGTGGAGAGGATTCCGTTGGGACAGGTTGAGACAGTTCAGTTTACCTATTCCCAACAGGATGGAAGCTACCGGATTTTCGCGAATTATGGTAATTCTGACACCCTTCGGCCTTCGCTTTTGAATACTTATATTCAGCAAATCCACCCGCCCCATCATCTGACAAACGGATCCCTGGATTCTCTGGATTTCGGTATCCATTTAATGCCGAATGTCCGAGATTTGTCCGTTTCCGGCACACATATATTCAACCCACGTCCGGGATTTCCATTGAATGTCCTCGTTGTAGCTACCAACAAAGGTACGGTACCCGTGTCCGGTACGCTGGAGATCAAGTTGGACCCGGATTTCCAATTCCTCTCCTCGGATCCTCCTCCGGATGTGGTCGTTGGCACCGACAGTCTGATATGGTATTATAACCAATGGGAACCTCTCACAGATGCACATTTATGGATTTACGGCCAGGTAAATCAAGAGGCAATTCTCGGTGATCATTTGCAAACAGTAGTCCGTATTTTTTCGGACCAAGGGGATACCCTACCCCATGATAATGAAGTAATTTTCAGCGATGTAATTGTGGGCAGTTATGATCCGAATGACAAGTCGGTTTCACCGGAATCCGGTCTGACGAAGGAGGAGATTGCAGAGGGCAAAGAACTTGTTTACACCATCCGGTTTCAGAACACGGGCACTTATGAGGCAGACCGTGTACGCATAACGGACCAATTGGATACGGCATTGTTGTTGCATACTTTTCGCTTTGTAGATGCCAGTCATCCGGTCACTTCTGTTGATCTTCTGTCGGGTGGTCTTCTGCAAGTGGTGTTTGATGATATAGCGCTTCCCGATGTCAATACAAATGATCCGGAAAGTCATGGATTTTTTCAATTTGCCATACAGCGGAAGAAATTTTTTCACCCTGATTTCAAAATCCATAATACGGCCGCCATTTTCTTTGATTATAATGATCCTGTCATCACCAACCGTGTAACCACAACTTTGTACACCCCTGTTGTGTCTGTTGAAGTGCCTGAATCCCTTTCAGGTAGTGAGAAGCATTTGATCGTCGTTCCCAATCCGGCCGGCTCTACCTGCAGGATTTCGTTGCCGGGTGGATGGAACGGGGAGGGAATACTCTATGTCAGGAATTCGGAGGGAAGACAGTGTTTACAAATGCCCTGGCGTGGAAAGGAAGATAAAGTCTTGTATCTGCATGACATTTCCTCGGGGGTTTACCAACTGATCTATGTCGTGAAGGACGGCTATCTGACTGGTAAACTGGTCGTACAGAAGTAAATATATTCTCACAGGGCCTGTCAGGGAACAAGGGATTGAGGTCTTTTGACGATCCGGATTTCACCTTCATTAACACATTGTGCGAGCCCGGGTTGATGGTTGGTCCCAATCCCCGGTGATCCGTTGGACCCACAGGATGCCTGCTGTTGCCAGCAGACCCAATCCTCCCATGACATACCACACCACCGAAAAGCCGAAGGATTCAGCCAGGTTGAGACCCAGCGGGGGAGCTACGATGGAAGCTGCGGCAAAAGCCATGGTGTAAAAGGCCATGTATTGACCTTTGGTCCGGGATGTGGAGCGGGTGAGCGCGAAACTGTTGGCGAAAGGAAAATTGAATATTTCGCCCACCGTGAGGAGACCCATGCATACGATGGCCAGAATCGGAGCATGGGGATGCAGATTGAGACTGAAGTAGGCGAGACCGATGATCAGGGCACCCAATGCACATAAAAACAGACGGGGGAAGCGGTTTTCGAGCACGTAGACAACCGTCACTTCGGTGAGCCCGATGATGAGCCCATTCATGGCGAGCAGGAGCCCGATTTGGTCTTCAGAAAGACCCAGATCGGTTTTGAAATAGACAGGTAGTGTATAGAGGAATTGCATGAAGCAAAGTGCCACCAGACCGATCATCAAAATGAACAGAAGAAAGGCAGGATCGCGGTGTGGTGGCCGGTGGATTTCCTCTTTGGTTCCTTGCGGATCGCCTTCCTGTTGACGCGACCGACGGGGTGGGAGGAAAACCCTCAACACGAGCGCGGACAGGATACAGGTGGCACCATCTGCGAGGAAAAGCCATTGGTATCCAAAATGAGCGGCCAGAAATCCACCGATGGCGGGCCCGATGCTCCAGCCCAGGTTGATGGCCATACGCACCAGGCTGAGCGAGCGGGTCAGATTTTCCGGTTTGCTGTATGCACTGACAGCGGTGAGGTTGGCAGGTCTGAAAGCATCGGCCACGGTGCTGAGAATGAATACGCCAATGCACAAGGGCCAGAAATGGGTCAATTGACCCAGACCCAGGAAAATCAGACCGCTTCCTGCCAGCGTCCAGAGTTGTACATTGTAAAAACCAATGCGATCCGTAAGCCACCCGCCGAGCCAGGACCCGAGCAGGCTGCCTGCTCCGAAGGCACTCATGATCCATCCGGCCTGCTCCATGGTGAAATGCCTTTCGACCGTGAGGTAAACCGTCAGGAATGGAATGACCATGGTGCCACTGCGGTTGATAAAAGTGACCATGGCCAACAACCAGATGTTGGCAGAGAGACCGCCATATGCACGGAACAACATGCGGAGTGGGGCTGGAATCAAGCATCGAGGTTTGGCGCAAAGTTAAAGCAATCCTCTGCGGCCGATCGGGGTGTCCCGATATTCCTATCTTGGTGTCTCCGACCCATTGCCCTCTCGGGAGGGACCCCTGCACCATGAAGTCAAAACGCTTTTCCGGAATCCGGTTGCCTCATGTTTTTGTGTTGCTCACAGGGATCATTCTGGCGGCCAGTGTACTCAGTTACATACTCCCTTCAGGACAATTCAAGCGGGAATCTCGCACGGTAGGGTCCGTGCCCCGCACGGTTGTCATTCCGGGATCTTACACACCAGTGGACAAACATTTTTCGCTGGAGGGTATTTTCATTCCCACCCGGGAAGAAGGAAAAGCATCACCGGTTAGTTTGCTGCAATTCCTTTCGGCCATTCCAAGGGGCATGGAGAAGACGGCGGATATCATTTTTCTCATTTTTTTGATCGGAGGGGTATTTGGGATATTGCAAAAGACCGGAACCATAACCGCTGTCCTGCATGCCCTAATCCAGCGATTTTCAGCCTCGGGTCCGTTGTTGACAGTCATTCTGATGGTGGGAATCGGGGTGGCTGGGTCCACGCTCGGGATGGGAGAGGAATTCATCCCTCTCGTTCCGGTATTTCTGTATGTCGCCAGAGAATTGGGCTATGACAGGATGTTTGGTTTGGCCCTGATCATCCTCTCTGCAGATGTAGGATTTGCGGCAGCCACTACCAATCCGTTTACCGTTCAGGTAGCCCAGGGAATTGCCGAGGTCCCCATTGGAAGCGGGCTTGGGTTCAGGTCTGTTTTTTTTGCGGTATGCATGGCCATAGCCATCGGATACATGTTGTGGTATGGAGCCCGTGTACGACGCCCCTCATCCTCCGGCCTCACCCAAGAAGACCGTTTCACCATCCGGGGCTTGGGAGAGATTCATACCTCCTTGCGCCCCCGGCATTTGTGGATCGTGCTTCTTTGTGCGCTACTGGTTGGCGCCATTGTTTGGGCCATGCAGACTCAGGGTTGGTGGTTGGCAGAGATGAGTGCAGGATTTCTTGCCATGGGAATCATCGCCGCCCTTATGGCCCGGCTTTCTTTGTCCGAAACGGCGAAAGCATTTGTAAAGGGCTCCGAGGAAATGGTCGTTGCCGCCATGGTCGTCGGGTTTGCCAAGGGGATCCAGGTAGTGATGGAAGACGGACTCATTTTGGACACCCTGATCCATTATGCCGCATCAAGTCTTCAGGGATGGCCGCCTGTAATGGCTGCCGAGGGGATGTTTGTCTTTCAATCCTGCCTTAATTTTTTCATTCCCAGCGGTTCAGGACAAGCGGCCGCCACCATGCCGGTAATGACACCCCTATCCGACCTGCTCGGTATCCCCCGGTCCGTGGCTGTTTTTGCCTTTACCTGTGGGGATGGCTTCACCAATCTCGTCGTGCCCACCTCGGTCACCCTTATGGCCATGCTCGCCATGGCAGACATATCCTATGGCAAGTGGTTGCGTTTTGTGGCGCCGGTGTTTGGTGCCCTGGTCGGGGCTTCCGCCCTTTTTCTGGTGGCAGCCATGTGGTTGGAAGGCGCCTTATAAGGCCTTGTCACCGGTTTTTGCCCTCGGCCACCCAGGTGATGGTATAGCCGCCGATAATTCCAAGAGCAACAATCGCCCCGGCAAAAAGCCAGGGCTCGTCGATCTGGAGCTTGCCCTTGCGGTACACCTCGATCGTCAAGGTCATGAGGGTGAGTCCGGCGGTAAAAAGGAGGATATTGGCGACCAGTTTTTTCATGGTATTGGACGATCAGAAACGGCCCATATACGTGTTGTACACCACGGCCAATACCACCTGGCCAACACCTTTCAGGGTGCGCTGGTCAATGACGGAAATATCGTCACCATGCGTGTGCCAATGCGGTCCGAAACCCGTTTGTGAACCCAATGCTTTGTGAATGATATTGATGGTCGGAATACGGGCATATTCATTGACAAACAGATGATCGTCCGTTACAGGCGGTTCCGGATCATCGACAAAATACATCCCGTAGCCCATGCCTTGGGCAAGTTTCCAGACCTTGTCGAGCACCTGCGGGGCATATTGGCGGGAGTACCCTTCCCGGGCGAATCTGGCATGGCGGGCTCCGACCATGTCGAGGTGAATGCCGAATCGGGCTTTGTAATTGGGCACATGGGTTTGTCGGCCCCAATATTGCGCTCCCTGACACCAGGAATAAGTGTCCCCTCCGCCATCCCGGCCCTGGTCTTCGGCATCAAAAAGGACAATGTCCACGCCAAACGGAATGGGCTGAGCCTGGAGTTGCCGGGCGATTTCCAAGAGAACGGCTACGCCGCTACCTCCGTCATCAGCGCCGGGAATGGGCTGTAATCTTTTGCTTTGGTCGGGATCGTAATCGGCAACGGCACGGGTGTCCCAGTGGGCGCTCAGCAAAACCCGGTCGGGAAATTCAGGGTTGAAACTGGCAATGAGATTGGTAGCCTCGTATGTGCCGCCATCCAGTTTCCTGGCCTTGAAGGATTGGCGGATGACCCGGGCCCCATAGGATTCGAATTGGCTCTCCATCCAATCCAGACACGCCTCATGACCGGGACTATCCGGAGAGCGGGGTCCGAAGGAAAGCTGTTTTTCAATAAAACCGTAAGCCGAACGGGCATCAAACTGAGGGATAGGGACCGGGGCGACCGCTTTGGGAGAAGGTGCTTCGTTGGAGGAATCCGTTGAAGAAGAGGGGGAATCTTCGCGGCAGGCGACCATTAAGGTCAATGCCAGACACAAGATAAGCTTGAACGAAAGGTGCATGGTCCGAACTTTCCGCAAAAGAACGCTGAAATTACCGCTTAGGTATGCCTGTTCGGTGTCAGGCGTGGACCTTTTCCCTGCGGGACGGGATCTCCGGAACATCCTTATTCTGTGCCGGTGGTACAGGTTCGGCAAGAAGTTGAAGGCGCAGGGTACGTACCTGTTCCAACACACCAGGCAAAAATTCCGGCGTTTTCTCAAGACGGTTTTCCAAAAGGTTCCATTCGCGGGATGCTTCGGCCATGTCTCCCATCGAGCGATGAATGCGGGATTTCATCAGGCGGCCCTCCCAGTGGATTTCTTCCAGCGGCATGCTGAGGGAAATGGCCCGATGGGTACATTGAAGCGCCTGGTCCCATTCACCGGTGCGGTAATCGTGTCGTGCCTGGCAAAGCCAGAGCCGGGGATTTTCAGGATCACAGGAGGCTACCACCCGGAGGTCGGCCGCAGCGGCCGAAAAATCTTCCCGGTCCATCGCGAGATCCGCCCGGCTCATGAGCGCTTCGGTATGGCGATCGTATTTCTCAATGGCCTGATCCAGGAGTCGAATGCGGTCATTAGGGGCATCACTTTCCTGGGCATGCCGAAACAGAAGAACGGCCGCTTTCTGGCCGTCAGGGGCAATGCGGTGATAGGTGCGCTCGGGAGAAAGGCGGATCGCCAATACTTCTCCGCAAAAAGCAAACTGAGCCAACCACTGCATGACATCTATACCGTGCTTCCATGTCCGCTCGGTCAGCGACAGACTCACGGGTTGGATGCGAATATGGGATTGATCAGGGTGAACAAGATTCTCCGGCTTCCAGGGAAGGTCCTCTTTGTACAGGGTGACATACCGGGATTCCAGCTGCCGGATGATACGACCGACGGCATCCGTTGATCCGAAGTCGAGCCTGCCTTTGAAGATGACTTTATGAGCCTGCATACCGTGCGGGTGAATGAAAAACGGGGTTTTGTTCGGGGATGAAAGGTAAAGATAGAATCTCGTGGGAATTTAACGTCCCTAAAAGCGAAAAGATGCCGGATTTATTTGAAAATGAGGGAAAAAAGAAAAAATTTCACCCGAAAAGGTTATTTTTGGAAGATTGTTACTGACATTTTCATTCACCCTTTTGAACCCTGCGCATCGGTCGTTTCAACACCATTACCCCCATCAGAAAGGGTAGTTATCGCGTTGGGAACAAAACCAGAAATTCCGGTATGCGACGCATTTCAACCCTTCTCTTGTTCCTGGCTCCTTGCTTGACATGGGCGCAGGATTGCGACACTCCGCCTTCTTCCGATTGGTGTGAATCCACTTCATTGATCTGCGATGTCGAAATCCTGAACGGATATTGCCTGGATATGGGACCCGCAATACCTACCCATTCGGGTCCAAATCCGATATGCCAGCTGGGCGGGGTCCCGTCCAATGTCCGGTGGATAGCCTTTATGGCCCCCTGCGACAAGCTGACCCTTACCTTCACTCCGGAAGCATGTGAGCAGGATTCCGGCCAAGCCCGGCTGCAAGTCGCCCTCTTCGGTTATCCGGGTACAGGGGCATGCACGGGCAGTCTCGATCCCCCATTGGTAGAAGTGGCCTGCGCCGAAATCCTCCAATTGGATGCCTCCTATGCCTTTCAGGTCGAAGGTCTGGTGCCGGGCCATCCCTATTATTTGCTTTTCAACGGCGCTGAAGGAACGTCCTGTCGGGTGCGTTTTGCCGTGGAACATCCCTGTGCCGGTGAACTCATGGAGAGCTGGCCCGGCCCTTTAAATGGGCCACTGAATGCTTGTGTAGGAGGGACTTTCTTTTATCAGTTGGACCTGCCCTTTGGGGCCAACCGCATTCTCTGGACCGTGGATGGATCCGTTGTGGATGAGGGAGTGGATGAATTGGCTATTATCTGGACAGGACCGGGGACATACCAGCTTTGCGGACAAGCGCTCAATGCCTGTGCCTCCTATGATGATGCCCTCCCTCTGCGCTGTGTGTCCGTTGTGGTCGAAGAAGTCCTGATAGCAGATACCGTAATAGTGCTTTGCCAGTACAATGACCCTTTGGTTCCCGGCCTGACCGCCCCTTGTGGTCCTATGGAAGTCACACTCACAACCCTCGAAGGGTGTGATTCCATTGTCCGGTTGGACATTTTGTGCAATCCTGTACTCGAAGACTTGGGTACTATTCTGTTGTGCCCAGGGGAAGAGGTGGATGTCTATGGTCATACTTTCACCTGTGCGGATGTCGGTTCCCGGGTGATCGTGCTTCCAGGTACGGGAGGAGGCGGATGTGACAGCATTGTGACCTTTTCCATTGCCTGTCGGGAAGCCCACATTGAAGGAGAGGATGAAATGTTCTGGCCCTGGACATCCGTCACCCTCTCCGGGACCCTGATGCCGGTTCCGGATTCGGCGCAGATACTTCGTTATCAGTGGTTTCGTATGGAGGGCGGCATACCGGTTTTCCAGAGTGAGGGCATGGAATGGCACGCCACCCAACCCGGTCTTTACCGGCTGGAGGTTGAAATCCTATCCGCCGACAGTATGTTGTTGTGCCGTGTATGGGCCGAAAAGGAAATCAAAGCCGGATCCGTCCAGATACCGCCGCGCATTCGTTGTGCCGAGGCCGTAGATCTGTGTTATCCCGCCTTTCTGGTGCCCCATTTTCTGGAGATGACGGCAGAACTCACCGGCTATGGACCATCGCCTATATGCGAACAACTAGGGGCTCCACACAACCCGCATTGGATAACGTTCATAGCCCCGTGTGAAGCACTGACCATTCAGGTTGTTCCGTCCAATTGTTCCCAAGTCGGAGGCTATACCGGTCTGCAATACGCTGTTTACCGATATGGCGGGGACGGTATCTGTGTGGATGAAATGCTTGACTATGAAGTGATCATGTGCCAGGCTAATCCCTGCTTTACTACGCCCTGGCAACTGACCTCCGATGCTTTTGTACCCGGGGAGCGATACTATTTGATGATCGATGGTTGTGCCGGATCGGTATGCGATGTCATGTTCCAATTCCTGCCGGGACCGAATTGTGCCGGCGATCCTCCTCCACTATCCTGGACGGCAGGTATAGAAGGCCCTTCGTCGGTTTGCTCAGGAGAAACCGCGAGTTTTCAGGTGCCGGATGCCTATCCGGGCAGCCAGTATCTGTGGTCGGTGGACGGTAATCCCATAGCGTTCACGGCATCTCCCTCGTGGACCTACCAATGGCCACAGGCGGGAAATCATACCGTTTGTGCCGGATTGGCGATGTCTTGCTTCTCGCCATCCCTGTTGCCGGATCCTCTGTGCATGACCATAGAGGTGGAAGAAACCATTCATCGACCCGGTCGCCCCTATTTCCTTTGTGAGGATGCATCGGTGCTTTTGCATGGCGTATACTGGTCATGTGCGGACAGCGGCATGCACGTGATCCCCTACCAACAGACGGCGTCTCCGTTTTGCGATAGTTTGGTGGGACTGGAAATCCATTGCCTGAAGCCCGAAGCGTTCGTTTTGCCCCCATTGCCGATGGAACCCGGTGATACGTCCGTACTGCTGGATGGCAGTCTTTCGAAGGAGGGACCTCCCCCGTCGGTCACCCGATATCAATGGACCGCTTCGGGTGGAGGCTGGCTGGCTGGACCGGCCGACCAGCCCGTCACTCTCGCAGGATCTCCCGGCGTGTATTGTCTGGAAGTGACGGCCGCTTCTCCCAACGGGGTTGTGGCCTGTTCGGACCAGTATTGTGTGACCGTGGAGGAGGGCCGCAGTTCTGCCCAGGCTTCCGCTCTGGTCCCGGCAGAAAGGCTCAGGGTATGGCCCAGACCCGGCGATCGGTATGTAACCATAAGCGTTGATGGCAACAAGCCCCTGGAAGACGGTGTGCTGACGGTGTATTCGGCCACCGGTGCCATTCAGATGGAAACCATTTGGGGAGGGGGTCAAAAGGAAATGGTCTTGTCCACCGGATCCTGGGTACCTGGATGGTATACCGTACGGCTCAATCTGACGGACAGGCTGCTCTCCGATCGACTGCTGGTGCTGCGATAAGGCCTATACCACCCGTTCAAAAGCGTATAATACCTGTACATTCCCGGCGGGAATCGCTACCTTTGTCCTCCCTCCTCATGAGCCAGTATCTTGTCTCTGCCCGAAAGTATCGACCCACACGTTTTGATGACGTGGTGGGCCAGGAGCATGTGACCGCCACCCTGAAAAGTGCCATTCGCCAGCAAAAACTGGCGCATGCTTTTCTGTTTTGCGGTCCGAGGGGAGTGGGCAAAACAACGTGTGCCCGGATACTGGCCAAGGTGATCAACTGCGAGCAACCCGGCCAGGATGTCGAGCCCTGCAATACCTGCCCCTCCTGTCAATCTTTCAATACAAGCTCCTCCTTCAACATCCTGGAGTTGGACGCTGCATCCAATAATTCCGTGGATCATATCCGGGGTCTGGTGGAGCAGGTGCGTTACCCACCTCAACAGGGTCGCTACAAAATCTTCATCATTGATGAAGTGCACATGCTCACCCAGCAGGCTTTCAACGCTTTTTTGAAAACCCTGGAAGAGCCTCCGCCCTATGCCATTTTCATCCTGGCCACGACGGAAAAGCACAAGATCATCCCCACCATTTTGTCCCGGTGCCAGATTTATGACTTTCGTCGCATCAGCGTGGCGGATGCCGCTCATCATCTCCGTGCCATTTGCGAAAAGGAAAATCTGGAAGCGGAGGAAGACGCCCTGCACATCATTGGCGAAAAAGCGGATGGAGCACTTCGGGATGCCTTGTCGATCTTCGATCGCATGGCGAGCGCCAGTGAAGGCAAGCTGACCTACGAAAGCGTCATTCGCCATCTCAATGTGCTGGACTATCAGTATTTTTTCCGGATTACAGATGCCCTGATCGCCGGTGATCACGGCGAAGCACTGATCCAACTGGAGGAAATATTCCGGAATGGATTTGAAGGGGATCTTTTCATCAATGGTCTTGCCGAACATCTCCGCAATCTTCTGGTCGTCCAGGATACGCGTACAACGCATCTCCTGGAAACCAGTCCCGGATGGCAGCAACGTTATCAGGACCAGGCGCTGTTGGCGAGTCCTTCCTTTTTGTTGACGGCTCTCCACCTCGCCAATCAGTGCGACGTCCAGTTTCCACTGGCCCGCAACCGGAAACTCCACACAGAGCTTGCTCTGCTGAGGATGTCTCACATCCATCATGCCTTGCAACAGACGGAGATGCCGGTCTTACAGGAAAAAAAAAGCCCGGTCCTGACCAGGGGAGCAACACCGGCACATTCCTGACCGGAAAGCCGGATACTCCTGAGGAAAAGAGCCAACCGGAACCATCCGAACTTGCAGCGGCAGAGGTTACGTCTTTGCCGGAAGGGAATTCACAGGTATTTGGCCCTCCTCCCGCAAAAGAAGAAATCTTGTCTGTAGTACTTCCTGCCGAAATCGTACCTCAGGCTTCCGGTTCGGGTGGACGGCTCCGCAGTCTTAAGCGTCTCGAACAGGATTTTATCCTCAAGCAACAAGAGCGGGAGGAGGTTGTCCTGGATGACGAACGGATCAGGATGGCCTGGACGGAATATGCCTCCGGTGTGGATTCACCCTCACTGAAACAATTTCTGCACGAAGCCGAAGTATCTCTGGAAGGGGAGCGCATCAAGGTCATAGTGGGGACCCAAATGGCCAGGGGCATGATCCAACAGGACAGCCGACTGATGCCTGCACTCCGGGAACAACTGTTCACTCCCGGCCTGGGGATGCGCATCGAAGTGGATCCCGGCCGGGCACCTGTCCGTGAAGAGGACCCTCAATTGCCCACTACGCCCAGGGAAATCTTCGAGCACCTCGCGGCACGCAACCCTCTTCTGCACGAACTGCGCAAACGATTCGACCTGACCGTGGAGGGATGAAACGGGTCGGAATCAGCGGGCATAATTGACTGCGCGTAACTCCCGGATCACCGTCACTTTGATCTGACCCGGAAACTGCATCTGCTCTTGTATTTTCTGGGAGATCATGAAGGACAGGTCTTCGGCATACTGATCAGAAACCTTTTCGGCTTCGACAATGACGCGCAATTCGCGGCCTGCCTGCAAGGCGTATGCTTTGGCCACGCCGTCATACGACATGGCCAACTCTTCCAGGTCGTTGATCCTTTTCAGGTAGCTTTCCAGGATTTCCCTTCGGGCACCTGGTCTGGCGCCTGAAATCGCGTCACAGGCCTGGACGATGGGTGAAATGATATTGTTCATCTCGATCTCGTCATGGTGAGCGCCGACAGCGTTGACCACAATGGCATTTTCGCCGTGCTTTTCGCAGATCTGCATACCGAGTATGGCATGGGAGAGTTCCGAATCCTCTTCGGGCACTTTGCCTATATCGTGCAGTAATCCTGCCCTTTTGGCCAGTTTGATCTGCTTGCTGTTGAGACCGAGTTCGGCGCCCATGGCGGCACAGAGATGGGCCACTTCCATGGAGTGCTTCAGCAGGTTTTGACCGTAAGAGGACCTGAATCTCATCCGGCCGACCATTTTGATGAGGTAAGGATCAAGGCCGTGAATGTCGAGGTCGATAACGGTGCGTTCTCCGATCTCGATGATTTGCTCCTCCAGTTGCTTGCGCGTTTTGGCCACCACATCCTCGATCCTGGAGGGGTGGATACGTCCGTCGGCGACGAGTTTCTTGAGGGCGAGCCGGGCCACTTCACGACGGATGGGATCGAAGCTGGAAATAATGATGGCTTCCGGCGTGTCGTCTACCACAATTTCAGCCCCGGTAGCTGCTTCTATGGCTCGGATGTTGCGGCCTTCCCGTCCGATGATCTGTCCTTTGATATCGTCCGAATCCAGGTTGAAGACAGAGACGGTGTTTTCAATGGTGAATTCGGAGGCCATCCGCTGAATGGTGGTGATAATGATCTTTCGGGCTTCCTTGGAGGCATTTTGCTGGGCTTGCGCGATGGTGTCCTTGATCAGGGCCATGGCATCATTTTCCGATTTGGCCCTGACCGCATCCAGGATTTGATTGCGGGCTTCCAGCTCGGTCAGACGGGCAATGCCTTCCAATGCCTTGATATGTTGCTCGCTGGCGGCTTCGAGCTCCTCCTTTTTCTTGGCGACAATCTTGAGTTGGATATCCAGGTTTTCCCTGACCTGATGCAGTTCGAGTTCGCGCTGTTTGATGTCATCCAGTTGTTCCTCAAGCGATTTTTCGCGCTGCTGAAGGTCCTTTTCCAGATTGCGAACTTCGATTTCCCTTTCCTTGAACTGGACTTTGAACTGGGCCTTCTCCTCCTCGAATTCTGCGCGAAAGCGATTGTATTTTTCCCTCGCTTCCTGTATTTTCTTTTGCTTGACGGCTTCGTTGGTGGCTTCTGCTTTGGCAACGATTTTTTCCGCCTTGGTCTCGGCTTCATCGATCAGTCGCTTGGCGGTAAGCCGGGCTTCCTTCAGGGCGAGATCGGTTTGCTGGTTGACCTCGGCGATCCGTTTTTTATTGATGACGGACAGCCAGGCCCATATGGTGCCTCCTCCAGCGGTAAGGCCTATGATTAATCCAATGATCCAATCCATAGAGCGGGATTTATGATGAATGAAGAATGGCCACTGCCTCGAAGAGCCAGGGCACATCTCCCTTCACCGGAAGCCTTGGTCAGGATTAATCCAGCAATGCCCCCAGGAGCTGATCCACCTGGGCAATACGTTGGGATAGCGTGTCCTGAACGACAGCCCAATCCCCAGAGTTTTGGATTTGATGCAATTCAGTGGCGAAAGTCAACATGGCCATTGCCAGCAAATCCTGCTTGTCCTGCCCCGGATGCCGCGACTGAAAGCTTTCGACCCGCCGGTTGACCTCGGCGACCACCTGATGAAGGGCCTCCTCCTCGGATGGCAGAACCTGGACCGGATAGGAACGGCCTGCGATGACCAGGTTGATATGCTTCTTCGTGTCGGCGATCATCAAGGTGTCAAGGTTGCTTTTTCAACCAATCCATGCATTTGTCCAACTCATCTATATAGCGCTGTAATTCTTTCCGGATCTCGCGGACATCGGCCACGAGATGGCTGGCTCCGGCTGTGGGTGTGCCCGTTGCCGATTCGAGGTGTTTTATGCGTTCGTTTGCTTTGGCTAATTCGCGTTTTAGTTGGTGGTTTAATTCGTTGAGTTCCTCGTTCAACCCCTGCAAATGCTTGACCCTTACGGCCAAATGACGCGCCTTGAGTTCAAGGGTGTCCAATTGGTCGGTCAACTGTTCCAGTTGCATAGCTGTTCAACGGGTAAAAATAGTCAAACCCGCCCATTATCCGACCTTTATTTAAACAGAAATCCGCAAAATCAGTTACAACATACTGATTTTGAATAAGATAATCTTGTATGACTCCGGCGAAGATTCCCTTCCTTCCCCCCTTTGTCAAAAGGTGACGGGCAGGGTGATCTCCTCGCTACCCCTTCGGACCCTAACCGTAGTAGCGTCTCCTTTACCGAATTTTGCCAATCCGGCCATATAGTCCTGGATGCTGCTCACTTCGGTTTCGCCAATGACGATGAGGATATCACCAGGCTGCAAACCGGCCTTCTGGGCCGGCCGGTCATCGAGCACACCGTCAATCCGCATCCCCTTGCCGGCATAAGTGTAATCCGGCATGACACCCAATGTTACTTTGAGTCCCATGGACCTTTGCGGCGTTTGGTCCTTGGTTTTGGTGAAAGCAATCCGTCCATGGCTGTCCAGATGGCCTATGACCGTGAGGATGGCTTCACTCACGATGCGGATCCCTTCGTAATTGACACGATGGGCATCATCCTCCGGTTTGTGGTAATCAGCATGCTGCCCGGTAAAAAAGTGCACGCTCGGAATCCCCTTGAGATAAAAGGAAGTGTGATCACTCGGACCTATACCGCTTTCTGTCGTCACGATGGAAAACCCGTTTTTGCCAAGGGCATCCAATGCTTCTTTCCATTGAGGCGATGTGCCTGTACCGTTGACTACCAGTACCGTGTCCAGTCGCCCCACCATATCCATGTTGAGCATGTAATTGACGGTAGAAAGAGGCAGGGTCGGATTCTCGACCCAATGTTTGGATCCGAAAAGCCCCAGTTCTTCACCCGAGAATCCGATGAAGAGGTAGTTGTTGTTGCGAGGTCCTTTCGCGGTGAGAGATTCGGCCAGATAAAGCAGAGCCGCCACACCGGAGGCATTGTCATCAGCTCCGTTGTGGATGTCGGGCTCGCCGGAATGACGGGATCCATGGCCTCCCATGCCAAGGTGGTCATAGTGTGCACCAATCACAACGGTGGTGGGTGCACCATGATCGAGCCACCCGATGACATTAGTGGCCGTGAGTGTGTCACCGGACGGATTTTGCTCGTGGGGGTGGGCAGGCAGACGGAGGGTAAATGACTGGAAGTAACCGTCAGTCCCTCCAGGCGCAATGCCCATAGCTGCCAATCTTTCAGCCAGATAACGCGCGGATAATCGCTCCCCTTCACTTCCCGAAAACCGGCCTTCAGTGAGATCGGAAGCAAGGAATGCCACATCTTTTTGGATACTCCACGTAGAGGGTTGAGAAAATCCCTGAACCAGGGTCCACAACAACAGGAAGAAAACGAACAAACGGGTAAGCATGAAGGCAATCATTTAATGGGCAAAGTTACGGCCCTTCTTGTCTTTGACCTTGTCTCTCTTTGGCTTCTGACAGGAAAATGACCGATGTCCGGATCGGGTCCTTCCGGGAGGGTTTGCCTATTTTTCGGACCGATGACCAGGTTCAGAATTCCAGACTTCCACCGGGGACGAACCATGGCTCTGTTCTTCGGCCCCCTAACCTTCTTTCTTTTGGCTCAATGGCCGAGTCCAGATCCCGCCCATCCCCAAACCATGCTCATGGCAGGGATTGTAGCCTGGGTAGCGATATGGTGGTTTACCGAGGCCGTAGATCTGGCGGTCACTTCCCTGTTGCCATTCCTGCTGCTCCCGATCACGGGAATCCTAGGTCCTGTCGAAGCAGCAGCCCTTTACATGGATCCCATCATCTTTTTGTTTCTCGGGGGATTCATCTTGGCCTTTGCCATGGAGCGATGGGACCTGCATACCCGGCTGGCTTTTGCCATTCTTCAACGCACCGGTTCAAGCCCGCAAAGAGTGCTCGCCGGCATCATGGCCTCCACTTTCCTGTTGTCCATGTGGGTCTCCAATACCGCTACCGTACTCCTTCTCATTCCTGCCGTATTGGCGGTGATTCGTCATATCAGGGATGACCAGGGCACTGACGGCAGGCATCCCGTTGCCATCGCCCTTCTTTTGGGTCTCGCCTATTCCGCGACCATGGGTGGAATGACCACCCTGGTGGGTACCCCGCCCAACATGTACTTCTACAGTTTCTATCAACGGACTTTCCCCGGAGACGCCAGTGTCAACTTTGCTTCATTCTTTGTCCAGTCAGGGGTCATTACGGTAAGCTTGGCCTTGTTCACCTATGGCATAATCCGCTGGCGATATCTCCGTCGGACGGCTGGCCAATTGTCGAGGACCCATTTCCAGAGAGCCTACCGCGATCTGGGTAAAATGCATCGCGACCAAAAGGTGGTCATCACAGTTTTTGCCCTGACGGTTTTGGCTTGGTTTACCCGTCCCGACATGCAACTGGGGGATCGAATCATCCGGGGATGGGCTTCCTGGTCCGGACTTGAAGGCAGGGTGCACGACGGGATGGTGGCCATCCTGGCCTGTCTGATCCTTTTCGTGATTCCGGCCCGAAACGGGCCTGGGCGTATTCTGGAATGGAAAGATGTCGAACGCCTGCCTTACGGGATTGTCCTCTTATTTGGCAGCGGTTTTGCCCTGGCAGCAGGCTTCGAAGCCTCCGGCCTCAGCGCCCTGGTAGCCACCCGGCTGGAAGGTCTCCGCGATGTGCATCCGCTGTTGTTGATCATGGCCATCGGAATCGTCATTACCATCATCAGCGAATTTGCCAGCAATATTGCCTGCGTCCAATTGGTATTGCCGGTCGTCCTGACATTGACCAATGGCAGCGACTATTCCGTCAAAGGAATGCTCTTTGCCACGGCCCTGTTTGCCAGTCTCGGATTCATGATGCCGGTTGCGACCGCACCCAACACCATCATTTTTGGCAGCGGAGAAGTCAAAACCTCCGATCTGGTCCGGACGGGTCTATGGCTCAATCTGGCCGGTGTGCTCCTGATCAGTCTTTTCGTGTATTGGTGGCATCTCTGACAAACCGCCCGGACAGGATCCCAGGAACACGGCAGTGCATTCCGTTAATCCCAAAAAATGCATTAGCATTTTTTGCGCGAAGCGTGCCGACGAAGCGTTGCTTGTCAGCATCCTACGCTCAATGTCTGGGTTAAAGGAGAAGCGGGGGTGAAAAGCATCAACCCATTTCCGAGACGACCTCCCTGACTTCCGGTACCATGCGCTTGAGCATCCCTTCAATCCCCGACTTCAATGTGACCGTGGAGGATGGACAGCCACTGCAGGAGCCCTGCAGAGTGACCGTGACGATGCCCTCGTGAAAATCCTTGAACTCGATATTGCCACCATCCATTTCCACGGCCGGTTTGACGTACGTGTCGATGAGCTCCCTGATCTTTTTCACGATGGCCGCGTCCGACTCATTGTAGGCACGGCTGTTGCCGTTGGTAGCCTCATGTTCTTCGATCCAGGCGGAATAACCCTCCCTGACAATGACTTCTCCCCCTTCCAGAAAATCCCGAATGAAGGATTTCAAGGGAAGCATGATATCCTCCCAGGAAAAGGTCAATTCTTTGGTGACCGTGACGAAATTATGGGAAATATATACCCCCTTCACGTAGGGAAGGCTGAAGATGGTATGGGCGAGAGGCGACCATTCTTCCGCCACATCGGCGGTTTTGAAATCTGCCGTCCCCTGATACAGGATCCGGTTGGTCACAAACTTGAGGGACTCAGGGTTAGGCGTTTGTTCCGTGTACATCATCACGGAAGTTTTAACCGGCTGGCTCATGGCATATCACTTTGGTGCCTAAACAAGGTCTGAGGCATAAATGTTGCCGTGCAAGATCAGGTCACAGACCCCGCAACATTTCATAAACGACGGGTAGTTGGCGTTCAGTAGGCCGGGGTTCCCAGCCGGGAGAGGGGGTGGTGATGTCCTTCCATGAGCTGTAGAACCGGTTGCGGATGGCTTCTGTCACGCACACGACACGTCCGTTCCGGCCGGCGGGTAATCCGGGCAGGATGAAATGGCCGGCGCCATTATCCCGGAATGCCAGGGCCGAACCGTGGTCTGTATCCAGAAAATAGACCGCAGTATTGGTTTTGCTGTAGGCAGGGAAAAAGGTTGCCTGCAAAGAATCTGTTCGGGCAACCTCCACCAGTACGGCACCGGAAATACCGGTTTGATCAGTACTGACCAAATAGCCGTTGGTACCGCTTCCCTGGACGGGATCTACCCATGTACTGAGGCTGACCCCTCCGGTGGAGGAGAGGTTCCAGGTAAAACCCGACGGTTCGGACCATTGACCGTGCCAGAGCTGAAGAGCTCCGGCAGGTTGGTTCTCCGGCCATTTGATTACGACCGGTTTTCGCAATTCGAGCGGAGTGCCTTCCTGATGGGCCGACCATTCGAAAAGCAGGTAAGGTCTCATCCATTGGTTGTCGAGGCGGAGGGACATGCGCCGGGACACCTGGTCATACAAGGTCCTGATCTCCTTCCAGGCGATATGGATGGTGCCTTCGGCAGGTTCACCCCCAGGAATACCAAAAGTTTCAGGTTCTATTTCCACAAGCACGCCTGTGTGGCTTCGGAGTTTTAAGCCGGATTGGTTGTTGACGGTAAAAACCGTATCGGGAGCCTGGCCCATCCCCAGGAAGAAATTTCCTATTTGTCCACGGGGATACAATGGCACGCTATCCACGGGTGTGAATTCATCCCTTTCCTTCTCGCAGGCCGGAAGGAAGAGGAAGAGAACAGAAACCGGGAGAAGCAGTTGTTTCAGGGTCATGCGTATCAGAAGTACTGCCGGACACCCATGGCCAGGCCGATATTCATGTATTTCTGGTCGACCGGGTAATCTTCCAGATTGAGCGGTTTCATCCAAACCCGGAATTGGGGTTCCAGCAGAAGGTGCAGTTTGGGTCTCACGGCATAATTGAATCCGAGGCTCATGAGCAAACTGGAACCGACCTTGCTGCGAAAGGCCGGGTAACTGCTGTTTTCCCCGGAGTGTATGGACACCAGATTGGACTGCGGATCGAGAATCTGTCCGCGTCGCGCGGTGCCGATGTTGAGCATGAGACCGGTGTTGATATGGACAATCCAACGTCCACGGTCCAGTTCGTATCCAAGGAGAAGGGGCACGTCATAAAAACGGTACCGGTTGTAGCCGACCTTGTCATAGGCACCGTATTCGACGATAGATAGGGTGTCTACATTGATAATGACGTCCGGCGGATTGTAGATGGTGTCGATATTGACGGTAATGATGCGCCGTACTTCTGCATCCGGGTCGGCATTACGGAATTTTTCAACGATGTCCGTGTACACGACTCCTGTCCGCAATGCCAAGCCCCCTTTGAAGTGCGCATTGGCGCGAAATCCGGCCGAGAAGGCAAAGGAATAAGACTCGGTTTCATCCCTCATGGCGGCGTACTCCCCCATGCCGGGTTCTTTATAGACCAATTGCCGGAGGGCGTATTCCGGTGCGAGGTAACCGTCGACCGACAATCCGCGCAGGAAAGTGTGAAAGGAATAACAGGAAGGTGAACTCCTCCGCTGTTGGGCAGCCATGAAAGGAGGAACGGGAAGGTCGGCCTGACCCTGTGCATGGGCAACCACTTCCGAGGGTCCTTTACTGCCCAAAACCGTCCAATCCTCTGTTAAGGCCTTTGACCTTGCCAGGACCTGATTTTCATCCCGGAGAGAGGGTGAAAAGGAGGATTCCATTCCGGGTATCAGTGCCTCACTGGTGCTGATCCCCCGATCCCGTGTTGCTGAGGACGTGCGGGATTCTTCCTGGCGGACAACCGCTTTCCCTGCTGTGATCTCGATTTGTCCGGTACCTGCGGAGGCGCGATCCGGCATGGATCTGTGACCCGCTGCCTTCTGCCGGACATCCTGGGCCGGGGTTTCTGCTCCTCCCCTGTCTGCTTCCGATGCAGAAGAATGACCTTTTTGCAGGTCCTCTTCGGCCGTGCGAATGCTGGCGGTTGGCTGTTCCAGGGATTCACGCGCTTGTTCTACCCCTGGTTTTTCAAGCGGAAGGTCATTGTGTGTCCGGTTTTCACCAAAGGTCACCCACCCGGCAAAGGCGGCTGTGACGAGGACCATGGCCGAAAATCCCATCCAGGAAACGGGATAGTAACGTTGGTTGCGTCGCGCGTCCAGGATTTTTTCCCACATGCCATGGGGGACAGAGGCGGAAGCATCCTTTACGCGCTGGCGCAAAAGGTCGTCCATCTGGTATTTCTTGGGTTCGCTCATCATCAATAAACACTTAACCGTGTGAGGCTTAATAATTTATCTTGTAGCCATTTGCGGGCCTTGACCAGTTGGGACCTGCTGGTACTTTCCTCTATGGCCAGGAGATCGGCTATTTCGTTGTGCCGGTATCCCTCAATGACATAGAGGTTGAACACCATTCGGTACCCCTGAGGCAACTGACCGATCAGGCGGATGATGTCCTGTTCGCCCAATTGGGTAATGGCGTCCGGGACATCGGGACTCTCATGGAAGTCCTCCGCAGCAGTGATCTCCTGGGTCGGTTTGTTGCGTCGCAGGTGTTTGAGGGCGGTTGTCACCACGATACGGCGGATCCAACCCTCCAAGGACCCTTCATGCCGAAAGGACCGGAGATGCTCAAACACCTTGACGAATCCTTCCTGCAGGATGTCTTCCGCTTCGGAGGAATCCGTGGCATAGCGCAGACAAACGGCCATCATCTTACCGGAAAACCGGTCAAATAATGCCTTCTCATACTGCGTCTTACCGCGGAGACAGCCCTCGATCAACTCCTTATCCGTCAATACTTAGGGGGATTTTACCCACCAAGTGGTAAAATTAACCCATTGGTTAGATACCTCCAAACCAGAAACCGCTGCCCAGGTCTTTCGGAACGGGTTTCTTTTACGGAAAGAGGAACGGCTGGGTTCAGACCGTGGTGGTTTTCCAAACCCCTCTCCGGAAAAAGTAGATACAGCCCAAGGCGACCAGACTTTCGGATATCGCAATGGCCATGAAAATGCCTTCCGGCCCGATGCCAAGGGGCGTGGAGAGCCACCAGGCCAACGGAATCTCGATCAACCAGAAACCCACGATGTTGATCCAAAGCGGCGTACGTGTATCGCCGGCCCCGTTGAAGGCCTGGCTGAGGACCATGCCATAAGCGTAAAATACATACCCCAGGCTGATGATTTGCAGACTTTTGGCCCCCAGGAGGATTACCTCTTGATCCTCAGTGAAAAAACCGATAATGGGTTTGGCCAGAGCGACGTAAAACACCGTGACGACCAGCATGAATCCCACGGCATAGTGGCTGGCCATCCAGGCCGCGCGTTCGGATTGTTCCGGTTGGCGGGCACCCAGATGCTGCCCTACCAGCGTAGAGGCCGCGTTGGCGATACCCCAGGCAGGGAGAATGGTAAATACGATGACCCGGATGGCAATCGTGTAGCCGGCCAGCGCCGTAGGTCCGAAGTCGGCCATGATCCGCATGAGAAAAATCCAGGAGGCGGTAGCGACCAGATATTGCCCTGCTCCGGAGACGCCAATGGCCATCAATCGGCGGAGTATGCTCCATGACAGTTCAAGATGACGTCGTGCTATGCGAATCACGTGCTGGGCGGAAAACAGTAGGGCAAACTGGTAAATCACCCCTGCACCGCGACCAATCACTGTCGCCAGGGCGGCTCCTTCCAGTCCCATCTCCGGGAATGGACCCCAGCCGAAGATGAGACAAGGGTCCAGAACGATGTTGATCCCGTTGCCGATCCAAAGTGCTCTCATGGCCAGGCTGGCATCGCCGGCACCTCTGAATACGGCATTCAAAAGGAAAAGGAGCATCACCGTAATGTTGCCGGCAAACATGATCCGGGTGTATCCCTGTCCCTCTGCCACAATTTGGTCATCGGCGCCCATCATGCGCAAAATGAATGGCGAAGCCGCATACCCCACAATACCCATAATGGCCGCCATTCCGACACCAAGCCAAATGGTCTGGGCAGCTGCCTTTGCGGCGGCATCGCGATCCCCTTCTCCTACCCGGCGGGCTACCATGGCGGTTGCGGCCATACTGAGACCGATGGCCAGGGAATAGATGAGCATCATGACCGATTCCGTTATGCCAACGGTCGCTACGGCATGGTTGCCCAGACGGGCGACAAAAAAGACATCCACAACGGCAAACAGGCTCTCCATCAACATCTCCAGTACCATCGGGATGGACAGCAGAATGATCGCCCGGCGGATAGGAATACCGGTGTAATCCTGTTCCTTGCCGGAGATGGCATCGCGGATCAATTGCAGGGTGTCCTTGTTCACAGCCTGCAAAGGTAGCCGGAAGCGACAGACCGAAAACCCGGACTTCCACCAACGAAATGCCGGCGGATTACGATTATCAAAACGAACTGCTCCTTGTGGACGTTACGGAATTATGCCCTATGATGCCGGAAGTACCGATGACCAACTGCTCGACGGCTGTCGTCGTGGAGAGCGATTGGCCCAGCGCCGATTGTACGAGCGGTATTACGGCAGGAATATGGCCGTGTGTCTGCGCTATGCCGGCAACCGGGAGGAAGCCCTCGAAATCCTTAACTCCGCCTTTCTCAAAGTCTTCCAGCACATTGACCGCTACCAGCCTTCGGGGACATTGGCGTCCTGGATTGCCCGAATCGTTTTCAACACCGCCATGGACCATATCCGTAGCCGGCGTACCTACCGGGAGCAGATCCGGTTTCCGGAAAAAGCAGATGCACCTGTTGTGTCCGATCCCCTGGACGCCATGTCCGGAGAGGAAATTCTCCGCCTTCTTCATCAATTGCCCGACACCCAGCGTCAGATCTTCAGCCTTTATGTCATCGATGGTTACAGGCACAAAGAGATTGCGGAGTTGTTCGGCTTTGATGAAGCGACATCCCGCTGGCACCTGGCCCAGGCCCGCAAGCAACTCCGCCAATTATTCCCTAGCCGACAAGCAATGACCGACCCATCGTGAAGCACGCTGAATCCATACCCGGCGACGACCATATTCGCCAGGCCGTAAAGGCTTACACCCCTCACCCCCAGGAAGGCGACTGGGAGGCAATGTCCCGTCTGCTCGACGAGAAAGATGCCGGTCTGGCCGCTCCTCCGGATCCTTATCCGGTCACGGGGCCATCCCTTCCCCCGGGATGGGGTCGTTTTCTGCTTGGTGGATGGTTGTTGGGGGCCCTCCTGCTCACGGCCTTTGCGCTCTCCACACCTGATCGGCCATCGCCGTTACCCTTCCCGTCGACACCGGATTCCCTTTCTTCTCCGCCAGCACCTGCGCCTCCAACGGCCATCCAGCCACCGACCGACGAAGTGATACCGGTCGCACTGACGAACCTTCCCGCCGCACCCACGTCAAACCGCACAAATCCGGTATCCGCCAAAGACATTCCGACAATCACCAACGAATCTGCCTTGCTTCCGACGCATAATGAGCAAGGGGCAGGTTTGGCTGCGACGCCCCTGGAGAAAGGGTTGCGACCTGCAAGTATTCGCCTTGAAGAATTGCCAGAATCCTTTTACAATGTGGGTCTTATGGCGGTATCCCGCCTTCGCCGTGCGCCCTCCCCCGTCGTTTTGGAAAACGCATTTCCCAAAATCTCCCAGGTCGTAAACCATCCCGCCAAAAGCTCAAAAATCTCCCTGGGTATTTACGCCGGTGTGCTGGTTCCCTTTCAACCGGTTCCCGACCGGGTTTCCCTGTTCCCCCACGGGGGACTCATGGTGACGGGAAACAGGAAAGGTGGATGGTTTTGGCAAGCGGGCCTCGGCGCCAAATGGCGGACTAGAGCCCGCTATGCAGAATCATTGGGTACTTCTTCGCTGCCCGACCAGTTCTTTGGGGAGACAGAAAAATATTCCCGCGGTATTCTGCTTCTGGAAGCACCGGTCCTGGCTGGCAGAGTATGGAAAAATTGGCAATTGGCCGGAGGCGTGAACATGATGTATGCCCTCCCGGAATCCGTCAGTGACCGGCTGGAGAAGGAATTTGTCGCCGAGACCTCCAACCCTGCCTCTGGCGATGTCACCGGGATCAGCCGCCATTGGATACCCGGTTTGAGCGCCATGGTCCGGTATCGTTTCACCTCTCGTATCGGACTGGATCTCCGGTACAACCAGGCTTTGTTGCCCCTGGTAGATGCATCGCCCAACAAAAGGTACGAGGCCGTTCATCCCACAGACCTGATGTTGTCTGTGAGTTGGTGGTGGTAAGTACTTACACGGGCAAGGCCTCTACCAATTCTTTAGCCTGCCCTAAAATATTATTTACATCCGCCTCATCTCTCCCCTGGGCATAGATGCGCAGGACGGGTTCCGTCCCCGAAGGGCGAAACATGAGCCACCCTTCGGGGAGGTAATATTTGAAACCGTCCAAATCCTCTTTTCGTTGGAATGGCATACGGCCCTTCGGATCCAGCCGGTCTTCCCTGCAAGCCTTGATCACGGCCTGTTTGCGCTCTTCCGTCAAATGAAGATCCCACCGGTCAAAGGCAAAGCGGCCCACTTTGGCGTAAACCATCTCGACCAACTCTTCCAGGCTTTTACCTGTCTTCGCCATGAATTCCAGGATGAGCAGGCCCATCCATACACCGTCCCGCTCGGGAATATGGCCCTTGACGGCCAGTCCTCCCGATTCTTCCCCGCCGACCAGCACATCTTCGGAGGTCATGATCCCGGCAATATACTTGAATCCGATTGGGGTCACTTCAATGTCCAAGCCATATTGACGGGCCAACCGGGCCATTTTGTCCGTCACGGAAAAAGTGACCACCACCTTGCCCCGGAGTCCTTTGTATTCATGGAGATACATCAGCAACAACAATAGTAAGTGGTGGGAATCGACAAAGCGGCCGCGGGAATCGTACATCCCGATCCGGTCGGCATCACCGTCATTGGCCAGACCTGCCATGAATTGGCCTCCATCAGCCAGGGTAGTGGACAGCAGCGACAGATTGCGATGGATAGGTTCGGGCGCCTGACCATGAAACCCGGGGTTGTGCTCTCCATGCAGGATGTGGATCCCGGGGATCAGCCGTTGCATGATGCGCTGTCCGGCCCCATACATGGCATCATATACCAGCCTTGATCCCCAGGACCTCAGGAGCGGAAGATCGAAGTGGGCTGCCACATGGTGGTAATAGGCTTCTTCCAGGTCCACATCTCTGAGCATTCCCCGTTGGCGGGCATCCTCCAGATCGGCCAGTGAAGGGGGGGGAGCATCCGGCACCAGGCGCTCCACGGCCGAAATATCCGACGGAAGGGTGGGACCACCGTAGGCGCTCTTCAATTTGAACCCATTGTATTCCGGAGGATTGTGGCTGGCTGTGATCACAATTCCCATGCCGGCCTGCCATTGGACTACACCCAGGGACACCATGGGGGTGGACACAAAACCATTGGCCAGAAAGACGCGCATGCCATGGGCAATCATCACGCGGGCCGCTGCCTCGGCAAACATGGGACCTCCGAAACGGCAATCATGGCCGATGACCACACTACTCAATCCGTGTTCCCGCATCCATAGCGCTGTCCCTTCACTGACGCGGTGGACATTATCAACCGTGAAGTCCCGGGCTATAATGGCGCGCCAGCCATCCGTACCAAATCGTATGCTCTCGTTCATGCGGCGGCAAAATTACGGGATTCTGCAGGGCCGGACCACGGGTATCCACCATCCAACCTGGCGCCAAAGACGGATCTCACCGTGAAACAGGGGATCTTCGGGACCCTGATTGTCGTAATTTTAGGCCATGGAGGACAACTACCGGCACAAGGGAATGCGTCAAAGGCTTATCGGGGAGTTGCAGCGTAAAGGAATCAAGGATGAAGCTGTCCTCCGTGCATTTTGGGAAGTGCCCCGTCACTGGTTTCTCGACAAGGCCTTTGCCGATTTGGCCTATGAAGACAATGCGTTTCCCATTGATTGCGACCAGACCATCTCCCAGCCTTATACAGTGGCCAGGATGACTGAACTTCTGGAAGTGGAAAAGCGGCAAAAAGTCCTGGAGATCGGTACCGGCTCCGGTTACCAGGCGGCCATTCTGGCTGCGCTGGGCGCACAGGTATATACCATCGAGCGGCAAAAAGTGCTGTATGAAAAGACCAAGGCCCTCTTGACCCGGATCGGCTTTTCCCGCATCCGGTGTTATTACAGGGATGGGTCCTCGGGATTGCCAGGCAGCGCCCCGTTCGACAGGATCATTGTCACGGCTGCAGCGCCCCGGGTGCCAGAGATTTTGGTCAATCAACTGCGGGAAGGGGGAATAATGGTCATCCCGGTCGGCGAGGACATCCAACACATGTTGCGTATCACCCGTCTTGCTGACGGCTCCACGAAAACGGAGCGATTCGGCCAGTACCGGTTCGTCCCGTTTGTCGAAGGACTCGGGGAGGGATGATCCCCTCCCCGTGCTGTCGGGTGTCAGAATCGATACTCGAGCGAGCCGCTGAAATATCGGGGCAAGCCAAGCCGGATTCCTTGCGGACGACGGGTGACGATGTATCTCTCATCCGTCACGTTCTTGACCGAAAACCCGATGCGGATCGGAATGCGCTGAACCTGGTAAAAGGCGTTGACATCCAGCACCCTGAACCCGTCAATGCGACCGATCCGTCCGTCCGGGGAAGGGGTCGTTATATTCAGTTCGTCGCCAAACTGTTCACTTGTGAAAAGGGCGTGCAAATTGACACCGAAAAGTCCCGACCACAAATAACTCAGTGTGGCGGACTGAAGGTAGGTAGGCGCATAAGGTGTACGGTTGCCCTTGATATTGATCATTTCATTGCCGGATGAAACGAAACGATCACTGGAAAAGGTGGCATGGGTCAGCGTTGTGGAAGTCACCAAATCCAGTTGATGGCTTCGGCCCAGCCACTGCCCCAACCGCAGGTCCAGCTGGGCTTCCAGTCCCAAATGCCGTGTTTCCCCGCCATTGACCAAACCTGTCCCAGAACCGCCGGATGATTGGGAAACGGGAATGATTTGATTGCTGAAATCAAGGAGGAATCCCGTGAGTTCCCATCCGAGAAATGATTCGGGGGCTTTGCGCAGACCGATTTCACTGTTCCAACTCAATTCCGCTTCGAGGTCAAGGGCCTCACCTGCTTGCGTAATCGCATCCTTGACCCTGGGAGGGGCAAAACCACGGTGAACACCGGCAAAAACCGTCCAACCCGGAAGAGGGCTCCAGTTGATGCCGGCGCCGGGGATGGCCGTCAGGATATGATGTCCGGCACGGACAAAGGTATCCCTGACCGAGCCGGAAAATGTACCGCGAAATATTTCCCTATCATAGTCAAACCACTCTCCGCGCAGACCAGCCGTAAAGGTCAAGGACCTGCCCAATGACAAGCGGTTTTGCACATGGGCACTTACAGCCCGTCCCGTCCTTTCCTCATCTTCCACCAGATTGCCGGAAGCAGCATCACTTCGCGTCCCGTTGACCCGTTGTTCGAAAGCGCGTTCAAACAAAAACCGGATGCCGAGATCCAGCTGCTGTTCCGGGCCGAAAAGACGGTGTTGGTGGCTCAGCCGGCTGTCCAATCCGCCTACTTCGAATTGGCGGTTGCGATGACTGACTTTATCAAGCATGTAAATCGCGCCACCCGCAATCAGGGTATCGCCCCAGATCACGCCCGTTTTCGGACTTGACTGGGCGCTGGAAGAGAAATCCTGCCGTTGCCAATTGCGGGTAGTGGTATAGCCAAACAATGCGGTTTTCCACTCGGTAGCCGTACCTGCCTTCCAGGAATGGGTGAGACTTCCTGCGTATCGGCGTATGTTGAGTTGGTCATCGGGTGCCATTGAAACAAAATCCTCCCCACCCCTCTCGAACATAGTCTGGGTAAGTCCCAGATATGTGGCGTCCGACCATTCATCATACAAGGAAAATTTCAATCCGAGCGAGGACGCCCGGGATAACCGGAACCGAATCTTGCCGGTCAGATCTTCGATCCGGTAGCCGACATAGGCAATGCGATCCGCCTGCTTGTGCAGATAGTGAAAGTGGTAACCCACATGGCCGAGTGTGGCGCCATATCCTGCCTGAGCTTGAAAAAGCCCCCCCTGCCCTCCTTGCAGCCGGACAAATCCTTCCGGTTGAGCGGGCGGGTCAGCGGTAATATAATTGACCACCCCGCCAATCGTTTGAGGCCCGAACATGATCTGTCCGTTCCCTTTGACCACTTCAATGGCGGACATCCGCTCCATGGCTGGGGTATAGTACATCTCCGGCTCGCCGTAAGGAGCCAGGGCAACCGGAAGGCCATCCTCCAAAACCAACACACCCCGGCTGCGGTCAGGATCCAATCCCCGAATGCCGAGATTGAGCCGCAGGCCGGCACCCTCTTCGTCCATAACGTGCACACCAGGCACTACCTTGAAAACCTCGTTGCCGCTGAGCGGCGCCAGACGGCGAATACGGACGGAAGAAACATAACTAACGGATCCTGGCGTCCGACCAAACAACCCGTCCCGTTCCTGTACAACGGTGATCTGAGGCATCTCCAGAATACGGGGGATGGTGTCCTCGGCCAGATCCTGGGATTGAACCGGTGCCGCCCAAATACCCGATAATCCGAATAGCATGTAAATGTACGGTTTCATTATTCTTATTTAGACTAATTCTAAGTAATGGTGCGAAGGTAGCAGATTGGTCAAATTGGTGGCATGTGGTTTGGTCATTTTATGGTTAAATATTCCTCCACGGCATGTAAAATCCCGGACACAGGGTCCGGGCTCCCGACATAGAATTCCCTTGGGGGGGGTCAGCCCCAACAATGGCACCCGCAACCACCATCTGGTTCCGTGCAGGTGGATGAGCAGGTGCAGATGTCTGAGGGGCAATTTCCTTCCAGGCAATGGCCAGCGCCCTCCTCAAGGGCCATGGCGGATTTTTCCTTCAAGATCATCATATTGAATTGTGTAGCCACAAAAGTACCGGCCGTCCACGCCGGGTATTTCACAGGATTCCGGCATTGTGGTACATCATTTTTGGGTCAGGTACCATCGAGCCCCTTGCGGTGGTGGGATCCCACCATATCGAACCGCGACGGGGTCATACCCGTCACTTTTCAGAATTGGGTGGAGTGGTGGTGGACACTGCTGTATTCCATGCGATAAGCAATCTCCATTAGCGTCCAATCGTCGTAGACCAAAGACTTTGACTTATTCTATCCTGTACCGGATATGCAGGATCATGATGGCAACAGAGGTTTTTCGAGGATGAATACCTTAAAGTTGCCTCCGAACCCGGCTTCTTCTTCATGGACCACACGCAGTTGGGTAGCTCTGTGGATGGAAGCGAAACGACGGTTGATATCGCTGAACCACATCGAGGTGAAGAAATTGAGTGCTCTGCGGCCAAGACCTGCCTCCTGCCCGTGCGGAAGGAATTTGTCGTAAACCGCAATGCGACCTCCGGGACGAAGGACTCTCTCTGCCTCGCGGAGGCAAGCCACCGGATCAGGAATCACTGCCAAAATCAAATGAAGCACGATTTTGTCAAAGGATCCGGACGGGAGTGGCAGATCCTGTCCGTCCATGATGACGGCCCTTGCCGTCATTTTCCGCTTTTCAATGCGTTTTCTCATTCGCCCAAGCATGGCGGGTGTCAGATCAGAGGCCAGAACATCGGCATCAGCAGGCAGGACTTCCAAATCCAAACCTGTCCCGGCACCCACCAACAAGACCTTTTCCCCTTTGCGGATGTCCAGTAGGGCGATGGACCTGCGGCGTCCCCGACGCAAGGGGAAGGCCGCGATATCGTAAATAGGAGCCAGCATGGTATAGCGGATGCGGTTCCAAAGGTTGGTATTGAAGATTATCGCCATAAACAGAAAGTTACCCGTGATGTCACAGTATTCCGGCACCGAGGGCCAGGGAAAGGAGGATGAGCAATACAGCTATGAAAATCTGGAGAAAACGGAGGGTCACCTTTTTCAACAGACGGTGTCCGGTCCAGGCGCCCGCAATGGCTGATAGGGTAGCCAGGGCGACCAGCATCAGGTTGTCTTCCAGACCGGCGTTGACAAACCGGGTAGCGTAAACGCCGAGCCGTGAAATATCCACCAGGGTCGAAACGACTACTGCCGTACCAATGAACGCTTCTTTGGAAAGTCCGGCCCGGATGAGGAATGCGCTGCGGAGGGCACCCTGGTTGCCTGAAAGTCCACCGAAAAATCCACTGAGAGCGCCACCCAAAGGAAGTTTGTCCCGTCCGAATTGAAGCCGTCCGAAATAGGGGATCATATCCATGGAAGCAAAAATGACTAACAATATAGCGATGACAAACTTGACCGGGTAAACCTCCATGGTGGATCCGGCCAGAGAATAAGTGAACAAGGGCGAAAGGTCCGTCAGGCGCAGGAGCAACCAGGCGCCTGCCAGAGAAGTGAGAATGGCCGGTATTCCGAAACGCAGAAGAACGTCGCGGTTGGCATGCCTACCCACCAGTGCCAATTTGAAAAGGTTGTTAAAAAAATGGACCACCCCCGTAAGAGCGATGGCCAGGTCAGCCGGAAAGAAAATCAGAAAGACAGGCGTGAGAAGGGTGCCCAGACCGAATCCGCTGAAAAAGGTGAGTATGGCAGCCAAAAAAGCCACCGCGGGTATCAATAGATATTCCATTTACATTGAAAGAAGCTTCATGCCGGCAACAGGTATCATGACAAGGAGCAAGATAGGCATCAGCTTCCACTGGAAAACTTCTTCATTCGTCCTGTTGTCCAATGTCTATGGAAGGATGAAACGATGGAGCATCCGGATATCCGGAGGACCAACAAACAATTTTCGGGGATCCCGTCATGGCCCCTGGCCACTTCGGCAATGTCGGAGAAGGGAATGTTGTCATGTTTAGAATGCTGTTGTTCATCCATCTCAAGCCAAACACCCCCAAGAGGCATAGTTGCCTCAACGCCATTGACCTGCATCGGTCGAGCCCGATAATTCGGGGAAGGTCGCCGGTTCAGGTACAGAACTTGGCGATTTCGATCTAAAAGGTTAACTTGCACTTCCAAACCCCCGATTTACCAGCCATGCGAACCGGTTTCGGATTCCTTTTCGTCTTTCTTCTGGTCCTTACCTCCTGCAAGAAAGAGGAGGTGCTCATTCCTGACAACCAACCTCCTTATTACGAGGGGGTACCGGTGGTCAAGATCGAAAACTTTGTCAATCGTCTCTACATTGACCTGCTCGCCCGAGAGCCACTGGATGAGGAAATGCGACAGGCTGTACTGGATTTGCAGGCAGCCAAACTGTCCGCGGAAGCCAGGTTGGACCTTATCATTCGCTTGCAGACGAACACGGAATTCATTGAAGGGGATACCAGTTACCAAAGGGCATATGTCCAGAATCTCTACAACCTCGCCAAAATCCGCTGCCTCGAGGGCGTCAGTGACGGAGAATTGAACAGCGAGGCCGGCATCTATAATTTCGGGGCCATTGTGGACAGCATCGAGGGGAACTGGGAAGGGTATACCCGAAAAATCCGCGAAAGGGACAAACTGTTGGGTGTCGTTCAGGGCAGGGCTGAACTGGAACAAGGTGTGATTACCTTCAATCAACTGTTCGCCCGGGTCATCAATAATGCCATTTACGACAAGATCAACATGAACACGGTCAACTTCGTGAATGCCTCTTTTGACAACCTCCTGTGGCGCTATCCCACCCATTCGGAATTACAGACCGGCTTCCAGATGATCGAACTCAATCAACCCGGCGTCCTCTTTGGCAAACAGGGATCCCACAAAGATGATTATGTCGATATCCTCTGCACATCCAGAGAGATGTATGAAGGCCTCATCATCTGGGCCTACAGGCAGCTGCTCAACCGGTCTCCTTCCAGTGCGGAAACGGCTGCCCTCCTGTCCGACTTTGTCAACCACCGGGACATCCGGCTTATTCAACAACACATCCTCGTCACCGATGAATATGCCAATTTCTAAATCCCTCCTTTGGGCCTTTTTGCCTTTCCTCCTGTTGACCGGCGCCTGCAAGGAACAAGCTACCTCCTACGGCATAGAAGAGGTCCTCGTACAACCCGTTGACCTGAGTGGGAAAAAGGAGAAGACCCCCGAGCAGTACATTGCCATCCTCTATGCCAACCTCTACCAGCGGGCTATGAGTCCCAACCAACTGGTCAAGGCTACGGAGACCATCACTTCCATCGGCGACAAGCAAGTGGCTTATGAGACGGTGATCAGCAAATTCATGAACGATCCCGAGATCAAACTACCCAGCAATGAAGCCATGCGGTCCGATCCTGAGGCATTCATCGAAGAAGCCTACAAGCGATTTTTCGTGAGGGTGCCCACCCAGGCAGAGAAGACCTGGATGATCAACTACATCAACTCACATCCGGAGGTAACACCCGAGCACGTGTACTACGCGTTTGCCATCTCCAACGAATACTATTATTACTGACCCGCTCAATCCCAACGCATATGTCCATGAAACGCAGGGAATTCATCAAAAAGGCGGGTATCGCCACGGGAGCGGCGCTCACCATGCCCTATTTGCTTCCCACGGGCCGGCTGTTTGCCCAAACCGGTTCGGAAAAAGCCAAACATGTGGTCTTCGTCCTCTTTGCCGGTGGTGTCCGTCAGCAGGAGGCCGTCCTTCAGCGCTACCTGGCAGAAAGTCAGGAGTTGCCCATTGAAGGCAACATTATGTACAACATGCTCACCGGAGCGCCACCGGAACTGAAAATCGTCTACGGAACCACCAGCCCGGGGGGTCAACCTGGAGGCCAACCAATAAGTCCCATTTTGCAGACCCCTCTCGACAAACAGGGAACCCTGTTTCCCGAAGTGCGCTTCTCCAAAGCCGGTACCGGGCATTTTGTAGGATTGAGCACAGGGGTATCAGGATATTACGGCACCACCCAGGGATTGAGACAGCGTCCCATTCGTCCTACGATCTTTGAACATGTCCGTCGTTTTACCGGGGCCAAAGCCACCGATGTGTGGTTTGTCGGCAACGGGATCGGAAACTCCACACCGCTGCTCAACCACTCCGAATATCCGGGATTTGGTGCCCGTTATGCCGCCAATTTCTTCGCGCCCAATATCACATTCGGCAACCGGGGCCTGGAATTTCTCAAAGGATTCAAAGTTTACCACCCGGAGGAAGAATTGCTGCCTGTGAGGGAGATGCAAGCCTTTTTGAACAATGGATTCAACCTGGAGGGCAAGGAGATCCCGCATTTGTACAATACCGAAGAAGAAAAATTCTCGATCAAGGAATTCATCCGCACGACCTTTGAAAGACTCGAGAACAACCAGGTGGCCTTTCCGCCGGTCACCGACAACGGCGACCTCACCACCATCGGCTATGCGACAGAAATCCTTCGCTGGTTCAAACCCAAGCTCATGGTCCTCAACATGAGTGCGGTGGATTCCTGTCACGGAAGTTATACCTC
Organism: uncultured Saprospiraceae bacterium; assembly: GCA_964471595.1. Taxonomy (GTDB): domain Bacteria; phylum Bacteroidota; class Bacteroidia; order Chitinophagales; family Saprospiraceae; genus JAGNXB01. Next base: position 33,543 of record CAYYGN010000015.1, on the reverse strand, counting down.
CTACCTGAAATCGCTCCATCGCGGTGATCATGGTGTGGCCCATTTGTGGAATTACATCCAGAACAACATCCCGGAGATGTCGGGTAATACCATCATGATCGTAATGCCCGAACACGGTCGTAACTTCAATCCGAATCCCATCACGGACGAAAACGACTGGTTCGCCTTTGATCATGATTCCGATGCCAATTCCCGGCGGATTTTCACCATGATGGTCGGCCCCAATGTACCTGCCAACCTGCGTGTCGGCTCGGAAGCCAATCCGGTCGGTGATGCCGCCGATTCGGCCATGACCATCGCCGATATCCTGGGCATCAAGCAAGATGTCCTGGGTACAGGTCTTATGGATTTCGGTGCCCGTTCCCTGTTCGACCGCATTTGACACCAACCATGAAAGCATATATAACCCTCATCGCTCTTGCTTCCTTGCTTATGGCTGTTTGGGCTTGTGAAAAAGCCGGGACCGACAATCCATTCGATGATCAAATCGGACCCCCACCCGTAGATACAACCACTGTACCCCCGGACATGACCAGCATTACCGGATTGCATGCCAGGATTTTCGCCCCTACCTGTGCCAACAGCGGCTGCCATGACGGGACCTTCGAGCCTGATTTCCGGACCATTGAAAGTACATACAACACGCTCGTCTATCACCCGATCATCAAAAATAACCCTCAAGGTGATTACACCTACAGGGTTGTTCCTGGTGACCCGGATGCCTCCCAGTTGATGGCCCGGCTGACGTATGATATTGATGGTCAATCGGGCATCATGCCTCTTATTGTCGACCAGGGCGCCGAATGGAACACCCACAGTGCCGAATTCATCCAATATATCAGGGATTGGATCCAGGCGGGTGCCAAAGATGTCTTCGGCCAATCCTACAGTCCACTGGATGCAGTCCCCTTCATGCGGGGATGCCAGGGGTTGGTTCAGGGCGTCACGATGGAAAGGGCGGAAGGCGGGGCCGGTGCCATCCGCATCCCGCAGTCTGTGGATCAAATCACCCTCTATTTCAGCCTGGCCGATGACAAGACCTTGCCGCAAAATCTGACCGTCAATGAAATCAGGTTCGCCTCGGGACCGGATGATTTCTTCGGACAGCCGGGATTACAGATGGAAGTGCTCGACAATCCCATTTCAGGAAAAGGTTTCAGTGATCCGGTTGTGGCCTTTACGCACCGGGTGACCATCGATCCCCGCCAATATGCCTCCCTGGATGAAACGGTTTATTTCCGGATTTACGTCCAGGACAGCTCCAATCCGTTGACTGAAATCCCTACCAATGCGGGTGCTTATTATTTCAAAAACTACTTCTCTTTCACTATTATCGAATGAACCCAATATACCCGTTCCTTTTCTTCGGAATTTTGGCCGTGATCCTTTTCGGTTCTTGCGAGAAAGAAAGCGATCAGCCGCCGTTTTCGGAAGTACCCGAGATCCGGCTTCTTGACCTCAGCCTGACCGAAGTAAAGCAGTTCAGTGATACCCTGGAGGTATTGTTGCACTATCGTGACGGTGACGGCGACCTGGGATACGCGGATCCCGACATTCCATCCCTGGTGATCAAGGATGCCCGGCTGACTGAAGCCGACAGTTTCCACCTTCAACCCCTGGCCCCTCCCGGGGCCAATGTCGCCATAGAAGGGGAGTTGCGACTTCGGCTTCCGCACCTCTTTCTGCTGGGCAATGGCACCAGCGAATCCACCCGGTTCAGAATCAAAATCCTCGATCGGGCGGGAAATGAAAGCAACGAAGTCCAAACTCCCCAAATAACCATCCTGCGATGACTCTCCGGTTGTACGTCATCTGTGGCCTTCTGCTCGCCCAGGTATATTCCACTTCCGTGGTGGCTCAAACCACGTTTCCCATGGCCAATGCCACCGTCAACGACTGTGACGGCATCCTGACCGACAGCGAAGCCGGCATACTGGCCGGCACCTATGCCCACAATGAAAATCTCACCTTTTCCATCTGTATTTCGCAAGCCGAAAACATCACCATCAACTTCATCACATTTTGCACCGAAGAGCAATTCGACATCCTTCGGATTTTTGATGGTCCCGACACCCTGTCACCTCTGATTGGAGGTCCTTATCACGGGGCATTGGGCAGTTTCAGCGTAACCGCTACCAGCGGTTGCATGACCATCAATTTCATCAGTGACCCCAATGTAGTTTGCAACGGTTGGGTGGCTGTATGGAATACGGAGGTCGAACCACCCACGCCTCCGGCCTTTCTTCCCCTGGCCAATGTCCCTTGCGGCAGTGACGAAATCATCCTCCAACTCAACAAGCCGGTGGCATGTGATTCCGTTAAAGCGGATGCGTTCACCTTGTTCGGGGCCAAGACCTATCCTGTCACGCAAGCCACACCGTTAAACTGTGTCAATGGATTCTCCACCTCCATTCGAATCCGGCTAGGGTCTCCCATTGATTTCAGCGGAGGATATACCATCCGTTTCAAAGGCGTGCAGGTTGATGAGTGTGGTGATCCTCACCCCTTCAGTATCGAAACCGGATTTTCCGTGACCGATTGTCCCCTTTCGGTTGTGCTCTCACTGGATCCCGACGAATTCTGCGCCGGGCATTGCACCCAGTTGACGGCCACGGCTGCCGGGGGTGATCCCAATACCTATGCTTATCAGTGGAGTCCGGCCGCGCCGGCAATGGCGACCATTCCTGTTTGTACCTCCGTTCCGGTCACTTACAGCGTTACCGTAACAGATGGTGCGGGATCTGTGCCGGCCGTCGCCTCCATACTGATTACTCCCCTGCAAAAACCGGTCATTCCAGGGGACACAACCCTCTGCCAGACCAATCCCGCTCTGTGGATTCCACACACTCCTCCCGGTGGAACATGGTACGGAAGAGGCATCAATCCGGACCGCCGCTGGGAAAACCGTTGGGACGCCTGGCGATTGGGAGCCGCTCTGATCGATACGGTGATTTATGTGGCGCCAAACGGATGTGCAGACACCATGGTCATCAGCAAAATACCGCTCAACCAGGGCGGACACAACGCGGCCTGTCCGGGAGGGCCAACTTTCAAAGTCACGGGAGGTTCACCAGCCGGCGGTACCTGGAGCGGGGCATTTATTACCCCGGACGGGTTTTTCACACCTCCCGCTACTCCCGGTACCTATGTGGTGACCTATACGCACCCCAATGGCTGCAGCGGCAGCAAAAATGTCAATGTGGCCGATCTCGTGATGCCTCCCGATGATACCATTTGCGCTTCCAAAGATCCCTATAATTTGCCCGTTACGCCTTTTGGCGGTACCTGGAGCGGAACCGGTATCGTTAATGCCGGCAATGGCCGGTTTGATCCCCGGGCCGCCAACCTCGGTGACAACATTCTGACCTATACGGCGCATGGTTGTACCGGAACGGTGAACATTCACGTGCGAAACATCAATGCTTCCTACGATATCGTGGCTTGCCCCCAGGCTCCACCGTTTATCCTTCCGGGCAATTGGACAGCGGGAGGTACATGGTCGGGACCCGGTATACTGGATTCTCTGACCGGATTGTATGATCCTTCGGTGTTGGGACACGACAAAAATGAAACCGTAACCCTTTCCCTAGCCGGATGCACGGATTCCCGGATCGTTTACATCCGCAATACCGCCATCTACAGCGATGACACCCTACGCTTCTGTCAGGAGGCTGACAGTTTCGAATTGCGTTGGGAAACCGTACAAAGTTCCCCCTCAAGCGGCAACTGGACCGGTGCCGGCACCTTCCAAAACACGGCGCATGAATCCCGTTGGTATTTCAGCCCCTACCAGGCAGGCCCGGGATTGCACAAACTGGTATTCGCAGCCAATGGCTGTGCCGACAGTATGTACATCGAAGTCTATGCCCCTCCGGTGGTCCGTCCGGACACCGTTTGCCAAAAGGCGGCACCTTATACACTTGTATCCAATCCGCCGTCGGCCTCCTGGCAAGGGACAGGCATCATCAATCCGCAAACCGGCCTTTTTGATCCTGTGCAGGCCGGACCCGGTGTGCATCAGATTCAGACCATTTCCACAACGGGATGCCCGGGAGGAGGCTTTATTGTGGTCACTCCTCCGGATACCGCTGTCCTTCAGGGACTGGAGCCGGTATATTGCCACCGGGACACCCAGGTTCAAATCGTCATCCAGCCACCTGGTGGCGAGCTGACGATCGATGGCATTCTTTCGCCACCTACCTTTAATCCCGTACAATGGGGACCCGGTCTTCATACTATCAGATACCGGATCGGGACAGGCGAATGTGCCAGTGAAAAAATAAGATTCGTCAATGTGGGCGATCCCGTAGGTGTCATCATGGCATTTGATTCGGACACGATCTGTTATGCCAAGGGACATCAGATCAGCGCCCAGGGTATAGGAGGTAGCTCACTCGGCAATTTCAGCTATACCTGGAATCAGGGCATCGGATTTGGCCAAACACACCTGGTCATCCCCTCCGGCACCCAGACCTACCGTGTGACGGTTACCGACGGGTGCTCCGATCCGGTCACCGGATCCCTTCAGGTGGTGGTTCGTCCGCAGATCCAGCTCCAGTTTTCCACTGGTCCCATGGTTTGCTATGGGGACACTACCCATGCCACCATAAGCGCTCAACCTTCCGGCGATTATGTCTTCACCTGGTTGACCAACCCACCCCGTACCGGTCCGATGATAGAGGGCCTTTCAGGCACCTATCGCGTCGAAGCACGGGATATCCTCACAGGCTGTGCTACCGAAGGTCAGGTAGTCCTCCCCGGATTCAAGCCCGTTCAGGCCAATTTCATTCTCAATCCGCAGGGGGAGTGTGTGACCATCGTAGAGCCTTATGTAGAAGTCCTGGATTTCAGTACTGGTGGTATTTCCGGCACCTGGAATTTCGGGGATGGCAGGACACAACCCTACCAAAGCGGACAAGACATATCCCATACCTATCGGGACACGGGTCAATACACGGTGTCACTCCTCATTCGCAATGAAGGTGGCTGCATCAGCCGACATGAAGCCACCGTTTGCGTAAGGGCCATCACCACCTTGTTCATCCCCAATGCCCTGACGGCCAATGCAGACGGACGCAACGACTTTTTCCAACCCGTTGGAACCGGAGTAGCCGAAATCTCGTGGCAGATTTTCGATCGTTGGGGCGCACTGATCTTTGAGGGAAGGGACATGTCCGACCGATGGGACGGTACTTTCAAAGGGCAACCGTTACCTCAGGGGGCGTATGTCTTCAAGGCGAGATACCGGACGCTTTACAGAGACGATTGGGAAGACACCGCAGCGACAGTGATGCTGTTGCGTTGATGTTCACTGGATCAGGGATCTTCCATCCGGTCAAGGAAATCGTCCAGTGCGTCAAAGGACAACAATCCCACCTGATCTTCTTCGGGTGACTCCAGGACATATCCTGCGGCTGTGGGCCATTCCGGAGAGGATATCTTTTCACCCGGAGACAGGGAAACATGGATGAAAATACTGTCCATCCATTTTTCTGGTACGGAATTCCGGAGCCAATGGGCAAGCTGGTGGGCAGCCGATACGGACGATGGTTTGATCAAGTGAAAACATTCCCGGGGCCAAAGTTTCAATTGGTCAGACAGCAGTCTGGCATCTGCAGAATCCTGGATCAGCCATTCCTTGAACACAGGACCGGACAGAGACAAGTTTTCAGGCGTTGAAAAATGGCCGAACACCCATCCGTCGGGTTTGAGCTGCTCTGCCCATATCGCTACCCGGGAATCACGGATTCCCATGGGCAGATAAAGGGCGATACGAGGCCCTTGCACCCATTCCCGGATGGCCAGATACCGGGCTGGTGTCATGACGGCAGGGTCGGTCAAATCAAAAAACAACCAGTCAAAGCCCCTTGCGGCAAAATACCGGGCTGCCGTCAAATGGGTAACTTTGTCAGCCAATAACAGGGGCATGAGGCAAAGTTCGCCCATCTCCCGGGATATGTTCGCCCGTACGGCTCATGGATACGCATTATTTTCAGGCTGTTTACGATGTAGTCCGGTGTATTCCCCGCGGCAGGGTGACATCGTATGGTGCTATTGCTGATTTTTTGGGACTCGGTTCGGCCAGGATGGTCGGGTGGGCCCTTAGGAACAGTATCCTGACGGAATCGAATTTGCCGGCACATCGTGTGCTCAACAGGAATGGGGAGTTGACGGGAAGGGCACATTTTTCACCGCCCGAGCGCATGGAGGCGCTGCTGAAGGAAGAGGGGGTACCTGTAGAGGAATCCCGGGTCCCGGATTTCGACCAGCGCTGGTGGCATCCGCGGGAAATGGCGGAGGAAAGCTGAAACTCTCCCCATGTCTCTCTTAAGAAAAAGGCCGGTATCCAGAAGGATACCGGCCTTTTCAAACCTACTGTACAGGCCTCAGGGCTGAATGAATACCTTTTCCAGCTGTACACCTTCGGGTCCCTCTACCTTGACCAGGTAGATGCCACCTGCCCGGGAAGGAATCTGAATGGGCAGTGTGGTCTCCGTCACCTGACGCAAAGTTTGGGTCCAGACGGGACGCCCATCCAGGGCGATCAGAGAGACCAACAAATCGGCAGCGTCCGGTCGGTTGATATGCAGATAGACCACCTCCCGAGCCGGGTTGGGGAACAAGCGGATTTCCCGCTGTCCAATGTCTTCCGTCGATGTCGTGGTGCTGTGTTCCACTACCGTTCCCCGCCCGGGTGCCCGGGCACAAATATCCGGTCCCTGATCATAGGTGACACAGGCTTCCGTGTCATAATTGAACATTTCCATGACCGTGAAGTCATCCATGAACCAACCGTCGGAAGTGCTGGTCACCGTATTGCCATCCGTTCCGAAAACGAATTGAACCATGATTTCCTGACCCACATAATCGGAGAGATCGGCATAAGAATCCACCCAGTCGTCACTGACGCCGGTGAAGGCATAGATGTTCGGCAATGTGAATGTGGCATACTGCATGGGACGCACGGTGTATGGCATGCGGAAAATTTTGTCTTCCGGCAGGTTTTGCCATGACTGACCGTAGTCCGTGGATATCTGAAGGAATCCGCCATCTGCCCGGTACTCAGTGTTGTACCTGTGGCTGAATCTCAACACGGGTTGATTTCCCGTCAGCAGGACAGGGTTGATCATGGCCAGGTTGCTGCGCAAGGTAGTGTCCAGATTCAGTATTCCCCAAGAGAATTGACCATTCTTGACGTAGAGATCCTGGAGTTCCCAGGGCTGTTGGACGGGTCCGGCGGTGACTTCCAGGAACCATACGTCATCATTCATCACTTCACAGGGTTCGTAAAACAAAAGTTCGGAACCCAGATGGGTGGGGGTAGCCAATGCGTATGAGATTTCGCGGAATTCACCGGCATCCAGATCGCCCACATCGAAAAACAACATGTCTCCGACCTGGCTGAACGGGAATCCTGCCGAACCCGAAACCAGACTAGCCCCCTCGGGGACAATATCACTGACGACCACCCCGGTAACTCCGGAAGGAAGGTCGTTGCGCACGGTCAATGTCACCTCAATGTTGTCACCGGCATTGATCAACGGGGTGACGATTTTCCTGATTTTGAGTTCCGGCCTGCAGTCGGGCATTTCAAAATTCTCCAGACCATCGGATACACTGCCCGAGCTCCCCTGGTCGGCATTCAAGCCCAGTCCGCGACGGGCGAAGACCTCCCAGATGATGCACTGGTGCAGACCCTGATAAAGGACCTGGTCGGCCGCCAGGATGGCATCCCTGCCATCGACAAAGCCCGGCGAGCAGGTTTGCATCTTCATACCCTGCATGACCAGATGAATGGCCTTGTTGTTGCCCGCATCGACATTCGTGAAATCCGGGTCAAAACCGAACTCATCCGACATGGCCCAATACAAATCCCAAAGCATGGAACACCACACGGCGCCCACACCATGAGGAACGGAAACGCCACGGATGTCCATGTAGGTAAATGGATTCGTGGCCAGATCCGTGGAATAAGGATAAGGACGGATACCCCGGCCGTCATTGGGTTCACGGCTCACAAAGGTGCCGATACCTCTGCGCTGTTCGGCAAAATCCCCGTCTTTGGCACTCATGATCAGGGTAAAGAAGTCCGACCAGCCCTCACCCATTTGTTCTTCGCCGTTCAAACAACCGGCTTGTGCCGGTCCACCCGTCAGACGATTGGAAATGCCGTGTCCGAATTCGTGGGCGATGATGCCGTTATCCAGGGTGCCATCCAGATAATCGGGACCCACCAGATCCTCCGGTGTTTTCAGTGTGACGGTCAAACCCTGATCCGCATGGACGCGGATCTTGGCACAGTCACTGGCTGTAATAAATACGGATGGTATCGTGGCTTGATTGCCTACGGCTCCAGGGCCCATAGTGATGATGGCATCTTCAAAATTGCAGATGATGACGGCGATGGCACCCCGGTTTTGGGCATTGACGATTTTCCGGCCGAACTCGCAGGTGCCGCGGTCAATAAGTGCGATCTTGCCCGTCAGGTCATCCACGGGTGTTTGGCATCCCAGGGTGGGGTTGTTGGTATTGTCCTTGACGATCGTTACCGGTCCGGTGATCGGGGTGGTGGTCAATGCCGGACCGAAGGTGGCCGTTCCCGTGATGTACTCGCCGGCTACTTCCGACGGAGCATCCACAATCATGTATTTGTTGGAAGCTGCCGACGTGCGGTCCCACACGAACATCCGCATACGACCATTACCTCCATCCGGTGGGGTGGAGAAATCGGCATTGTTGAGGTTGGCATTATTGACGGCGCCAAACTGGGCCAAACCATTGACATGGTCATTCCCCTGGCCAATTCCGCTGTAATTGGTGGTTTGAAAATTGCCTGCCTCTTCGGTAAAGCCGAAATGATGCGTGACGTCATGCAACATGTTGATCATGTAGAACAGATTGACGGTCGCCGCATCGGTAAAGGTCTCCGGTTCATTGTCCGGGTTCAGGGGGAAATTGAAGAAAAGGGCGGCTCCCCCGTTGGGCTCATTGCCTTTGGAGGTGAAATTTCCCGACCGTCCTTCATAGGCATGGACGTTGTTGCCTCGGGTGATGGTATACTCTGCTCCTGCCACTCCGTCGGTATCATGCCAGCCAAAAGGAGATGCCTCCGGATCGGCGGGATCAGCAACAAGCGTCCGTGTGCCGTGGGCGGGGCTCTCAACCGGTACCGGGAATACATTATAGGTGCCATTCGTGCCGCCGGTCAGTTTTTGCATGGCTTTGGCACGTGCTTCCCGTACGGGTGTGAGGTTTCGGTGCCGGATGATCTGCCCGTGGGCACAGTGTTCGGCATGTCCTTTTTCGAAGCGGCAATGCGTGGTCCAGCTCACTTGATCCAGCACCTTACCGTTGAGGGCATCGATGCGCAGACTCCAGTAATCCGATCCGTTGACAGCGTCGATGGCCATGTCCCACGCCAACCGGACTTGCCCGTCCGTCATGGGTTGGTACCGCAGCTTCACCGGAACGGGTGCCCGCGAAAAGTCACCCTGCTTGAAAGTCATTTCATAGGCGGAGAGACGCTCATGGATGGGCAGAGAGGAGGGTGGTGTCATGCCGAGATGTAGCAGGGCTGCCTCCAGGGCTTGCTCGGCGGTAAGTACCGGCTTGATGGCATTGACCCGGGTGGAAAGCCGGGGAATGAGGCGGTTGCCGGCATGCACGACCCTGCCTTCATGAATATGCAGGTTGACCAGAGCATTGTAAACTTCAATTCCCTGATGACGCTGGATCAAATAAAGATTGGTAAGGCCGATGGGTTTGTCCGTGTAGAGATCACTCACGGCCAGGTCCGCGATGTCGGCAGGACCAAGGCCCCAGGCCTTTTGTTGGCCTTCAAGGTACCGGACAGCGATGTCCAGTACGGGTTGTTGCTGGGCCGCCATCAACAAAGGCAGAAAAAGCGCCAGCACCGATAAAATTCTTTTCATCCGTAGGTTGGTTAAACGAAGTGATACCATAATCTGGATACGTTCCGAATGAGCGTTCCATTCTCAAAGTTAGTTGTATTCCGGGCTTGTACACCCAGTTTCGGGATTAAAATCCCATTTTTGGCGTGCCTGTGACCAAGTTGCCATGTTGAACAAGCCTGCAAAGGAGTGGATCGGGGGTCGCCATCCGGTCATGGAAGCGTTGGAATCCGGCATTTACCTGGATGCCGTTTGGTTGGCAAAAGGGGCCAAGGGTCCCGCTGAGGCCGGGATCAGGCAAATTTGCAAAGAGAGGCGCATCCCTTTGAAAATCGTACCCTCTGAAGCGCTCGATCGTATCTGGAGGGGTAATCATCAGGGTGTTCTGGCCTGGAAATCAGCCATTCCTTTTTACCAGCTTGGCGATGTCGTCCCGTCCGTGTTCGAATCAGGCGAAAATCCGTTGTTCGTCATGCTGGACGGTGTTACGGACGTTCGCAATGCCGGTGCCATAGCCCGTTCCGCCCTGGGTGCCGGTGCTCATGCTCTCGTAGTAGGTACGAGGGATGTGGCCCGTTTCAACGAGGAGGCGGTCAAAGCATCCGCCGGGGCGTTGCTGCATCTTCCCGTTTGCCGGGAGGAGCCCCTCCGTGAAGCGGCCCGTTACCTCAAGGACAGTGGCATCCGGCTGGTCGGGGCCACTCTGGAGGGAAGTGTACTGCCGATGGAGGCCCCATTGACCGACCCGGTATGTCTTCTCCTCGGGGCAGAAGGATCCGGAATCAGCGATCGAATACTGCCTTTCCTGGACGTACGGGTTCGCATTCCTCAATCTCCGCGTGTGGACTCGTTCAATGTGTCGGTGGCAGCAGGTATCCTGCTGTATGAAGTCATGCGACAGCGCGGAAGTTATCAGTGAAGAAGGATGGCCTGTTTGCCTTATGCCAGGGGCTCCCGAAGGGCCAGGTACTGTTCCTCCTTAAGGCGCATGCTGGCTCGGTCTTCATCGCTGTAGTCATCAAATCCCAACAAATGAAGAACGCCGTGTACCATCACACGGTGCAGTTCATCCTGCATGGTGAGGCCAAACTCGGAGGCATTTTCCTTCACCCGATCAATGCTGATGAAAATATCTCCTTCCACTTTGGTTTCGCTGTAGGGAAAGGTGATCACATCGGTCAAAGTATCATGCCCGAGGTAACGGATGTTGTAGTCAAGAAGATAAGTATCGGAGCAAAATATGAAAGTGACCGATCCCAGTTCCGCCTGTTCCTTCCGAACCACATTCGCCAACCATGCAGCTGTTTGTTCCGGCATCGGCAAGGTATAATCAACATCGGCGGCCTCAAAGGAAAAGCCGGCATCCTCTGTATCACCCATCTCGTCTATGGGGAAACTCATAGGCGAAAAGCCATCTCCACTTGTCGTCCGTTTTTGAGATACCGGACGGTATCGCAAAGTTTGAACATGACAAAAACCCCGCGGCCCCCGATACGGGTCAGGTTGTCGCCTTCGGTAGGATTCGGGATGGCCCTATAGTCAAATCCGCACCCTTCGTCTTCGACCACGATAGCCAGGGTCCGGCCGGCATGTTCGGCACGAACAAGCACCTTCTTGCGCTCGTCGCCGTGATTGCCGTGAAGAATGGCATTGTTGACCGCCTCGGTCACGCATACAAGGATATCTCCGAATTTTTCTTCCGTCAATTGGTGTTCCTCGGCCAGACGATGGACGAAAGACTCCACATAGCGGATGTTATTGGGATGGGAGGAGATGCGCAACATGTTATCGGTGATTGCCAGGCTCATAGGTTTGTATTCCACAGGTTTGGGTGAGCAAAAACCTCCCTTTCGCAACGAAAGGGGACATACTCATGGGAATACAAAGCCGCCTGAAGCGGGCGAATACCAGAAATGGATTCAAAGCGGTTAACGACCTGTTGTCCGGGAAAGTTCCCTAAGGGATCCTTCTTACCTTGAATTTTTCAAATTTCGGTGGTACTCCTCGACCAACTGCTTGTAATGAGGCCGCAAATGCGGGCTGACTGCCCTGTAAAGCTCGAGTTCGGCCTCCCTTTTTCGCAAATACTCCTCCAGGGCCGGAGGAGTCCTTTTTTCATATCGGGAGCCGGTCTCCGACTTGCGCTGCTCATCGAGCTCCCTTTCGCGTTCCGCCTTTTCGTGGTCCAACAACTTTTTGAGGATATCCTCCTGTCGTTTCAGGGTTTCCGACGTCAACCGTTTGTTGACCAGGTCGATTTCGGTGCGGTCCATCTGGTCGATGATATCCTGGAGTTGCTTGTCCGGTTTGCCGCTTTGGCGCTTTTCTTTGGCCAGTGATTCCAGGGCCTTGCGCATGGCCGCCTGACGGGCAGCCATTTGCGCGAACTCCTTGCTGCTGCCTCCCTGCCCGCTCTTCATGCGTTCCTGCAACTCCTTCATGATCTGGTTGAGGGATTTCTGTCCCTGGCTCATTTTGTCGGACGGTTTGCCCCCTCCTGAACTGTTGCCACCCGGGTTCTTGCAGTTCTGATTGCCTCCCTTCATGTCGGCCATGCTCTGTTGCATCTGATTCATGACTTCACTGAGCATCAGGGCAAGGTCATTGAGGTTTTTCATGGCAAACTGCTGTTCGACGGCCGCCTGAGGCTTTCGGCGCTCCTCCAGATCCTTGACCGAACGATTCATGTTCACCTTGATCTCGGATACCTTTTCCGTGACAAAGGTCTCGATCTGGATTACCCTCTTGCTCAGGGCGTGGAGGCTGTCTTCCACCAGACGAAAGTCATCCTGGAGCTTCTTCTGGACCTGTACCAACTGTACATACCGGGGAGCAGTTTCGGCCGTATTCCCCAAATCGTCCACAAGACCTTCCTGGTCAAAGGAAAGCGTCACCAGGTTTTCCAGCAACTGTCGAAGCGCCTTCATGTCTTCTTCCATTTCCTCCATCTCCCCGCTCTGCATGTTCAACTCCATGGCTTTCGCCATGTCCTTCATCTTCTGGGCGGCTTTTTTCTGGGATTGGGAAGCTTTGCTGTTTTGTTGCTTTTTAAGATCCTGTTCCGACTGGTTCATGTCCTTGCTGATATCCTCCATGTCCTTCTGGGGATCGCCCAGCTGTTTGGGACTCTCCAGATCCTCGTTTCGCTCGAGGATATCCTCCATCTTTTCTTTCAGTTGGTCAAATTGCTCATTCAGTTCATCCTGTTTCTTTTCCAGCTCGTCCTGCTTGAGATCCTGGTTTTCTGTCTTTTCAGCCAGGTTTTCCTGCTCTCTTGCCAGCTCCTGCAGCTTTTCGATTTGATCCTGGATGTCCTTTTCCAACTCCAGTTCTTTGTACAGCTCCATCATCCGGTCCAACTCCTTGCTGAGTTGTTCCTCGTCAAGTTTCATCTCTTCCATCTTCTGAAGAGCCTCGTCCTTTTTGAGGTCCTGGAGCAACTCCTCCAGTTGGCGGAGCATTTCCTTCATTTCTTCACTGAGCATTTCCTCGAACATTTGCCGGACCTGCTCCTGCTTTTGCATCAACTCTTCACTGGGTTGGGAGAATTCGTTCTGGTTTTGGAGATTTTTCTCGTACAGATCGCGGGCATGTTCCATCTCCTGTTGCAATTCCTTTCTGCGATCCAGTAATTTTTCCAATTCCTTGCGCTGCTGCCAGTCGAGTTCCTTTTCCTGCAAAACCTTGTCCGTCAACTTCTGGATGTCCTTTTGGAGCTTGCGGGATTCATCAAAGGCCTTCTTGAGTCTGTCTTTGATTTGGTCGCTGTTTTCCTTTTCCATGGCTTCGTACGCCTCGGCCGTGGGTTTGGCATACCGCATGATCTGGGTGCGACTGGCTTTGCGGCCCTGTATGGCATCGTTGTCCCACACCTCGAAAAAGTAAGTGACTTCGTCTCCGGGCCGGAGTCCGAGCTGGCTGATATCGAGGGTGTGGTCAAAACGGGCATCCCGGGATCGCAACAAGGGCAGATCGGTTTTCACCGTCGCTTCCTCCACGCCGTTGTGGCGGCGAATCCGGGAATGGAAAACCAATTGGGTGAGCCCGTAATCGTCGGATACATCCCCGGCGAAATACACGTAAGACGGGTCCAGACTATCAGTGAATGCCTGCACCTGAATGACCGGATGCGCATCCGGAATTACGGAAAGGTTGTACCGGACACTGTCACCGCGAGGCAAGGCCCGGTTGGCGATGAAGATGGTGTATGCTTCGTCCCTGGTGGCTCTCCGGCTGTACAGGAAATCCCCTTCGCCCTGCCGCTTTCCCGGGTCTTCCAATCCATCCGGACCAAAGCGAAGCAGGACAGAGTCGGTCTGAGCGGTATGGAACATCCAGGAAATGCGCGTTCCCATTGGCACGACGAGATCTCCTGTATTCTTGAGGGTCTCTTTGGTCCGGCCGGTATAAGTTGGATAATCGAGGGTGATCTCGAATCGCTGGATGGATGGCTTGGCAAGTACATCCAGGGTATATGTCTTGGAGGATACGTCTCCGGCAAACAGCCGGAAATTCACAGCCTGATGAACATTGCTGAAGGTGTAGGTGAAGGTAGTGGGATCCTCCTTTTGCAGCCGGTACTCGTATTCACCAATTTGGATGAAAGCTTCATGGGGCAAAACACGTCCTTCCGTCCTGACGGTCAGTTCAAAATCTTCGTATTGGACGACCAGCAGATTGTCTACCGGGAGGAGGAAAGCAAAGGGCGCCGGTTTTTCGAATTCCCGGTTATTGGCAATAATCCGGTTGGCAGGCTCGCGGATCAGACTGGGAGCAACAAGGAGGAGCGAGAGCAACACCAACAATGGTGGCAGGGCGTATCGCAGATACCTGCGGTTACGGGACAAATCAATGGCCGCTCCGAAGGGCGTCAGTCTGATCGCCTCGGTTTTTTGCTCGATCCCGGCGAGCAGCAGGGATTCACCGGGATGATGATCGAGTTGCCGGCGCAACTGCAATATGTTGAGGAGACGGTCCTCCACCTGGTGAAAATGGCGGCCGATGATGGAGGCGGCCTGTTCATGGGATATGACATCCCCGAGCCGGAAATAATGCAACAGGGGTGTAATGACCCAGCGCACCAGGGAGAAGGCGGAAAGGCCGATAAACCCCCAAAACAGGACTTTCCTCCCGGTTTTGCCGAAATAGAAATAATGTTCCCCCAAGCTGAAGACGAGAAACACGACGCCCACCAATCCCAGGGTAAGCAGGGTGCCCCGGATCAGCCGGTTCACGTAATATTTCCGGATGAACGCGTCCAGTTTGCTGATCAACAGATCATAATGCCGCAGTTCCGCCATAGCGTGGATTTGGGTCAATGAACAAATGTAGGTCCCCGGGAAGGCTTCGTCAAGGAGTTTAACGCAATCTTCACATAAAGAGTTGGGCCATGATTTTGCTTTCGGGAGGCATTCAGGTGTCAAGGGATACCGTGCGAAACGGCAGTTCAGGTATCTGACCCAAGGGCGACCAGCCGAGGAAATGGCCCCCTCCTCCTGCGCCACACAACTTGAGATGCCAGGTGTCACCTTGCCAGACATCCCGAATGGACTGAGGGATCATTTCTCCAAACAATTGCCGTTGCAACTGACTCACCAGAGAAAAACTTTCGCCAAAGGATCCCCGATCCTCACCAGCCATACGTCGGATGGCCACCGAAACCGCCGGCAGTAATTCTTGCTGCAAGCGCAACAAGTACACCGGATCTTTCAGGGCGGCACGGAACGACGCTACCAGGTGGGCGGTTGATCGGTGGATCCCGCTGTCCAGGATGAATAATCCCCGGGGCCAAGCCCATTCCTTTAACAAAACCGGTCTTTGGGCACCATCCAGTTGGACTGGTCTTCCGGTCAGGCTCACCAGTGGATCAAGCCCCGAACTTTGGCCATGGAAAAAGGATTCAAGGTGCGCAAGTCCTGTTTTCAGCTTCCAGGGATCATTGGGCAGTTCCGAGCCCCAACGCGCCATTGTGGCGGCCACCAGAGCGCCACTGCTACCTAGTCCGGCACCTGGCGGTATCGTGCTGACAAACCGTCCACCACGCCGGACAAATTGCAGAAAACCTGTTGTATCAACCGGCCATGGCAATTGACCCAAACGGTGAATTTCATCCAGCCATTCGGCCCAATGCAATAATTCGGGATCCGTTTTGCCGTCGTCGATGCCCCAATGTCCCGAAAAGTGCGGGAAGGGAACAGCCAGAGCTTCTCCCCCCACCAACAGGGAGTATTCACCAAATAACAGGACTTTGCCCGGCCAAATGGTCATGGCAACAGAGGAATCGGGCACCGGAGGTTCAGCGGGATCAGGCCTTGTTCTCCTCAGCCTTCTTTTCCTTTTCCTCCAGTCGGCGCAGGTCGGCTTCCCGCATGCCCTCCCGGATTTCGCCCTCTATGCTGTTCCGGGCATTGTTGAATTCCCGGATGCCGCGACCCAGACCCCGCATGAGTTCGGGGATCTTGCGGCCACCAAAAAGCAACAGGATGACAAACAGGATGATGATGATCTCGCTGCCGCCGAGATTGAATATCCAGGGGAACGCATTCATTCGAAGCAGATTTTCAAGGTTGTAATTTCATTTTTTCAGTCCTATCTCGCGCAGGCGTTCGTCCAGGTATTCGCCTGCCGTGATGGGCGGATAGTGCAGGGGATTCTCTTCCGTCACGCAGGCGGGAAGGCAAGTCAGATCCATTTCGCTGCGCGGATGCAGGAAAAACGGGATGGAAAGGCGGGGCAAATGCCATTCCTCCCTCGGAGGATTGACCACCCGGTGTGTGGTGGATTTGAGATAATCGTTGGTTAAACGCTGTAGCATATCGCCAACGTTCACCACGATTTCATTTTCTTCAGGAATGATGTCTCGCCACCCTCCTTTTTTGGTCAACAATTGCAAGCCCCCGGCAGAAGCGCCCACCAAGAGGGTAATCAGGTTGATGTCCTCATGTTGTTCAGCGCGAATGGCATTCTCCGGTTCACGCGTGATGGGTGGATAATGTATGGCACGAAGGATGGAATTGCCCTGATGAATGTGGGCATCAAAATAATCCTCTTCCAGGTCCAGATGCAGGGCGATAGCCCTTAGCAAGTGGGATCCTGCTTCTTCAAATGCCCGGAACAGGGCCACTCCGGTCGCGAGAAACTGCGGACGTTCAGCTACCTCGATGTTGGAAGGATAGAAATCCTTGAGGGCAGCGTGGTCGGTCACGGTCTGGCCGATCTGGAAGAATTCCTTCAGGTCGGCTACTTTCGACTGCTTGGCGTGCTCCTGACCAAAACGGGTATAACCCCTTTGCCCGGCCATTCCCGGAATTTCGTATTGCCTTTTTACTTCTTCGGGGAGGGCAAAGAAAGCCCTGGATTCATCGTAAAAACGCTGAACGAGGTCCTCGGGGATACCGTGCCGGACCACACCGACAAATCCTGCGGTGTGAAAAGCGTCACCCAGGGCGTCCACGAAGGCCTGTCTTTCCCGTGAATGGCCATGGATGAAGGTATGCAGATCGACCAATGGAATGGCCCGTTCACGCATCATGAAAGGATTTTGGCAAAGATACGGAGACAGGCGGTCCCTGGGCGTTATCTTCTCGGTTTATAGCGGGATTCCTCCAGAAAGGTTTGAGCGTCCCGTTGGGCCACAAGTTCGGCAAGACCGGCATCAGGATGCCGGTCCATCCAGGCTCTGGCTATCCGCATGCCAATCCAGTCGCCGGTTCGCCCGGGGGCTTCTTCGGGCATGCCGGGTGAATGAGGGCTGAACTCGACGTATTTGCGATATTTCTTCCAATCCGTACTGTACAAAAGGTTTTCACTCGAAAAGAAGGCCCAAATATCTCTTTCATTTTCGGACACCCACTGGAGTTGTTGGGGCGTGTAGGCCAGGATGGAGGAGTCTTGTACACCCGGGAGAATGAGGTCAAGGATATACAGGACCTTGCCGTTCCGGATGATGTGGTCGACAAGTCGTTCTCCTGCCGGAGGCCCCACCAGGTCCTCCACCAGTGGCTTGATGGTTCGCGGAACCAGATGGTCGCGGTTGTAGGTGCGGGTCAGATATAGAGAAAACAGGGGATTGGTGGGATCAACCCGGCTGTAGGGATAGTCCTCACCCAGATACAGATCCAGGCCGATCGCCAGTTCGTCCTCACCATAAATGAAATTCGCTATGGAATACTCGGAAAGAAAGGTCGTGATCGTGGGAAGAGGGCGTTCCGGAAAGTAATGCAGGAGATACCGGAAGGCCTGGTCAAAGATTTCTTTTTCCCGGGAAAGGTCCGGATAGGCCAGTTGGATGGTGTCATGCAATTTGCGGGTTTCAGGATGGACGACAAACCCTTTCAGGTAGGCGTCCGGGCCTTCCGGTGCAATCTGGGGCTGGTCAATGCCCAAAATCCGATGGAAAAATATCCGGGCAAATTCGCCATACAGCGTATCCAGACGGGCGCGCTCAGCTTCCATCCGGCTGGTATCCATGGCAAAAAGATCCCGTTCAAAACGACGAATCCGGGTATCCACCTGGATACCGGATACATCCGGCCGAACGAGATCGGGTTCATCCTTGCAGGCAGAGATTTCGGCCAACAGAAGGGTGAGGGTCAAAAGGCCTGAGAGGTACTTTAGGCGCATGGTGTGCGTTTACCGGGTAAATAAACGCATATTTGCGACGCTCTGGTACACAAGTCTTTTCTCTGTATCCGTCAAAATCCATTCTTATGAGAGCCACAACATTCCTCTTCCTCATTCTGATGGTTCCGGGCTTTGCCAAAGGTCAGTATTCGGATATTCGGTTTGGATTTGAAGCCAGCCCTTTCATTTCCTGGCTCAGTTCGGATATCAAAACGGTCAAAAGCGATGGGGTCAATATGGGCTTCCAATTGGTCATGAACGGAGAGTTCTATTTCCGGGAATTCTACGCCATCAAGACCGGTCTCGGGATCAGTTTTCGCAATGGGGGCAAACTCCTGCACAGTGATGGAGGAATTGTTTTTCCCGAATCCAATCTCAGCCAGGAATCCTTCCGTATTCTGCCCGCCGGGAGTTCGGTGCGTTATCGCCTCCAATATGTCGAGATTCCGATTGCCTTTCGCATGCGTACACAAGAGATCGGATACATCCGGTATTATGCCGAGCTTCCCATTTTCTCGTTGGGCTTTTGCACCCAGGCGAGAGGAGATCTGGGTGTCCGTGAAGGAGATAACGAGAATATTGCTGAAGATACCCGCTGGCTCAATCTGTCATGGGGATTTGGCGGTGGTGTGGAGTATGCCCTGAGCTCAACCACCTCTCTGATCGGTGGACTGTATTTTCAGCAGGGATTTACCGACGTAACTTCCGATTCCGAAGTTAACGGAGGGAAAAACGAGCTCAACAAACTTGTCTTCCGGATCGGAGTCATGTTCTGACACGGCCAAGTGCCGGAGCTACCATTTTCAGGGCATGCTCGAGATCATCAGGGACATCCTTGTGGTTGAAATTCGCCAACTGAAGGACAGATGGCATTCCCGTTACGGCTTGTAGTCGTTTAGCCTCTTCTGTGTTCGGGGAGAGGAATAGCCATTCATGACGTGATTTCGGCGGGCGGGGTCCGGGCTTTGTCACCGTTCCGGTAATAGGCATTATACCAAGCGACAAACCGCCGGATACCCTCTTTTACGGGCGTGGAAGGCTGATATCCGGTATCCCGTACCAGCTCGGAAACATCAGCAAAAGTGGCAGGCACATCTCCGGGTTGCATGTCCATGAATTCCTTCTTTGCCTCCAGGCCCAGGGCCTCTTCCAGGGCTTGGATGAAAGACAGGAGTGGGACAGGTTGGTGATTCCCTATGTTGTAAATCCGCCAGGGAGCCGGCGATGATGAAGGATCGGGGCGCAAACCCGACCAATCCGGGTTGCCCGTTGGAGGATGGCCGATGACGCGCATCACGCCCTCGACGATGTCGTCGATATAGGTGAAATCCCTGACCATTTGGCCAAGATTGAAAACCCGGATCGGATTGCCTTCCTGCATGGCCCGGGTAAAAAGGAAGAGGGCCATATCAGGTCTGCCCCAGGGGCCGTAAACGGTAAAAAAACGAAGTCCTGTGGCAGGCAGGTGATAAAGATGGCTGTAGCTATGTGCCATCAATTCATTGCTCTTTTTACTGGCCGCATACAGGGAAACCGGATGATCTACATTGTCATGCACGGAAAACGGCTGTGTTTCATTGAGGCCATAGACACTGGAACTGGAGGCGTACACCAGGTGACCCGCTCCGGAATGTCGGCAGCCTTCCAACAGGCGGGCAAATCCGACAATGTTGCTCTGGATATAGGCCATGGGATTGACGAGACTGTAGCGAACGCCTGCCTGGGCGGCGAGATGGACGACAACATCAAACCGCTTGCCCCGGAAAAGCGTCGGTACCGTGGATTCCTCTTCCAGAGAAGCCCGCAGGAAGCGGAACCGGGGAAAAATGGCCGAAGTGGTTTCCATCCCGTAATCCGTCATTTCGATACCCAGTTCTGCCAACCGGTCCCACTTCAGGTTGGGATCATAATAGTCATTGACATTGTCCACGCCGACAACCTCATTCCCGGTCTCAAGCAACCTCTTGACCAAATGAAAACCGATAAAACCGGCTGCACCGGTGACCAGAATCCTCAAAGGGGAGTATTTAGGAGGTCAACGAAAGGGGTCCATCCGTCAGGGTTCAGACCGGCCGTTGGACAAAGCAAAGGTAGGGCACGGCCGGCAAGCAGAAATTGGATCCTGTAAAGAATCAGGATTCCGGAAGGAAAGGGTGTCGCTTGAGCGGGAGGGCGGCGTAAGGGTGGAAGTCGCCGGTCAGACCGACGGGCAACTGGTGGCGAATGGCATGTACGACTTCTATGGCCGGTCTCGCTTCCTCCAGGGTAAAGCCCTCTCCTTGCAAAATGCCCTGATAGCTGAGGGTGTGCAAATCACCAAAGCCGTCGCTGAATTCGAATTGCCGGCCTCCAATAGTCAACGACCGCCAGGTCCGTTTGCCTTGAGATTTCGCTTCTCCGGGCAAAGTGTCTGCATCGATGCTCAGAAACCATCGGATTCGGGCCCTCTCCAGCTCCAGAAATCCGGCAGCCCGGTCGTGGGTATGGACATGAATGACATTGCGAACTACGGGGCCAAAAATCCAGATCAGCATGTCGAAAAAATGGACGCCGATATTGGTCGCGATCCCGCCAGATCGAAGGATGTCCCCTTTCCAGGAGGTGTAGTACCAATGTCCTCTGGCGGTGATATAAGTCAATTCTATGTCCGGTTTTTGTTCCGTCTGTTGGCTTTGTTGCTGTTGGCGCAATGCGATCACGGACGGGTGAAGGCGCAACTGAAGGATGTTGTAAACCTCCAGACCTGTTTCACGGACAATCCCGGCCAGTGCATCCACATTCCACGGGTTGAGGACCAGTGGTTTTTCACAGATTACGCGCGCTCCCAGGCGAAGTCCGAAACGGATATGGGCATCGTGCAAATAATTGGGCGAACAGATACTCAAATAGTGAATGCCCCGGCCAGCCCGACGCAACCGGTCCAGATGCCGGTCAAAACGTTCGAATTCGACAAAGAAATCGGCCTCGGGAAAGTAGCTGTCCATCACTCCAACGGAATCATGGAGGTCATAAGCGGCTACCAATTGATGGCCTGTTTGACGGATGGCCTGCAGGTGACGGGGAGCCACAAAACCGGCTGCGCCGATCAATGCGAACCTGTAGGGAGTATGAGGCGGGGATGCGGACAATCAGCTGGCGTTATAAGGGATACGGATGATTCGTAAAGGTACGCTGCCCCGAAGGCTTGGGGGCACTCAAACGATCATTCCGGCTGCCACTGTGTTGAATGTTCCTTCGTCAATAAGGATGACCGATCCCGTCTGGCGGTTGCGGCGGTAGGGATCAAATAGCAACGGGCGTGTGGTTCTGATGGAAATCCGGGCTATGTCATTGTGCCGGATTACGGGATTTCCCATCTCCCGGTGGAGCGTATTGATATCCATCCGGTAGCGTATCTCCTTGATCAGACAGCGGGCTTCATTGGTCGTGTGGCGGATGAGGTATTTGCCATTGGGCTGCAATTGCCGTGCGGCATCAAACCAGCAAATCATGAGATCGAGGTCCTGCCCGACCTGGCAGCGGTTGTTGGCGCGGACAATCATGTCTCCCCGACCGACATCAATATCATCCTCCAGCAATATGGATACGGACATGGGAGGAAAGGCTTCTTCCACCTCTCCGTCAAATGTATCAATGGCTGCTATGCGAGAGGTAAATCCACTGGGAAGGATCATGACATCGTCGCCTTTGCGGAGCACACCTCCGGCGACTTGTCCGGCGTATCCCCGGTAATCATGCCAGGCATCCGTATTGGGCCTGATCACATACTGGACGGGAAAACGGGTATCAATGAGATTGTAATCACTGGCGATATGGACATTTTCCAGATAGTACAGCAGGGTGGGTCCTTCATACCAGTCCATGTGAACGGAGCGGTGAACCAGATTGTCTCCCAGCAAGGCGGAAAGCGGGATATAACTGATGTCACTCACGTCCAGCTTTCCGGTAAATCCTTCCAGTTCTTCCCGGATGGTCTCATAGCGGTCGCGGCCCCACTGGACGAGGTCCATCTTGTTGATGCAAAAGACGAGATGCGGGATTTGTAAAAGGCTGGCGATGATGGCATGCCGGCGGGTTTGCTCGACCACACCCTGACGGGCATCGATGAGGATCAGCGCTACATTGGCTGTAGAGGCGCCAGTGACCATGTTGCGGGTGTACTGGATGTGACCCGGTGTATCCGCAATAATGAATTTCCGGCGTGGTGTGGCAAAATAGCGGTAAGCCACATCAATGGTGATGCCCTGCTCGCGTTCGGCTTTCAAACCATCGGTCAGCAATGCCAGATTGATACCCTCCTCCCCACGGCGCTCCGAGGCGGTCCGGATGGCTTCATACTGGTCATCAAAGATGGACTTGGTGTCATAGAGCAACCGCCCGATCAGGGTGGATTTTCCATCGTCCACGGAGCCAGCGGTGGTAAAGCGCAACAATTCGGTCATGGCATTGAATGAGCGGTCAGAAATAGCCTTCTTTTTTTCTGTCTTCCATCGCCGTTTCAGAGCGACGATCATCTGCCCTACCCCCTCTCTCGGTCATTCGTGAAGTGGCTACTTCGGCAATGATTTCTTCAATAGTGATGGCATCGGACTCCCACACTCCCGTACAGGTCGTGTCACCTATGGTCCTGCAACGCACTCGTGCCAGAAAGGCTTCCTCTCCGGGTTTGCGGACCAAATGAGGAGATGTGGCCAGCAGGATGCCGTCACGCCGGATCACCTCCCTTTCATGAGAAAAATACAAGGAAGGCAGGGGTACTTTTTCAGCAGCCAGGTATTGCCATACATCCAGCTCCGTCCAGTTGGAGATTGGGAAAATGCGAAAATGTTCGCCCAAATGTTTCCGCCCGTTGAACAATCGCCAAAGTTCCGGGCGCTGATTCTTCGGGTCCCATTGTCCGAATTCGTCCCGGTGAGAGAAAAACCGTTCCTTGGCCCTGGCTTTTTCCTCATCCCTTCTTCCACCGCCCAGGGCGGCATCAAAACGGCCTTTCCCCAGGGCATCCAGCAAGACGTGCGTCTGGAGGTAATTGCGCGAGGCATTGAAACCCTTCTCTTCGGTCACTTCGCCGCGATCTATGGCATCCTGAACGGATGCCGTGATCAATTTGAGGCCATAGCGGGCAGCCAATTCATCCCTGTAAGCCAGGGTTTCCGGGAAATTGTGTCCCGTGTCGATATGAAGCAAAGGGAATGGCAAGCGGGCCGGATGGAATGCTTTGACAGCCAGGTAGGTCATCAGAATGCTGTCCTTGCCGCCGGAGAAAAGAATGACCGGGTTGTCAAATTGCGCGGCCACTTCACGAATGATGAAAATCGATTCGCTCTCGAGTTCCCGGATATGATTGAGTTGATAGTTCAGCATGGGGCTTTATTGTCCTGCAGGGAAGGAGAAGGGCCAATTCTGCGAACGACTTCCTGATGGAGCAGGTCAAGACAATCCTCCGGGGAGAGTTCGGCAGTAGGCAAGTGGAGATCGGGATGCGAGGGAGGCTCGTACGGGGCGTCCAATCCTGTAAATCCGCTCAGGGCTCCTTCGTTGGCCATCCGGTACAGCCCTTTCACATCCCGGGAGGCACAGACTTCGACAGGGGCGTCAACAAAGACTTCAAGGAAATCCTCGTTGCCGACAATGGAACGGGCAAGGTCCCTCATGGAGCGGGAAGGACTGATCAATGAGCAAATGGCAACCCAGCCGGCATCCAGGAAAAGTCTTGCGGTTTCCGCCACACGGCGGACGTTTTCCAACCGGTCCTCTTCGTGAAATCCCAGTCCGCTGCTGATCCCGTTCCTCAGGTTGTCTCCATCCAGAAGAATTCCCTGACAATGTTCATCAAACAGCCTCCTTTCCAGGGCGAGGGCCAGGGTGCTTTTACCGCTGCCTGAAAGCCCCGTCATCCAAACCACCAATCCTTTGTGACCTTGGCGTCTTTCGCGTTGGACCCTGGATACCATGCGGTCTCGAAGGGGATATATAGGGTTCATACCGGATTGGGCGGGTTTGAGGGATCAAAGATGAATGCCCGGCAGCCTACCTGCACAAATTATGCCTTTTATCCATGTTTGGAGAGCCGACAGCGGGTATTCCCGGACGAGATGGAATGGATCGGGGTTACAAACGCCAGAATTCCAGCTTTCCTTGCATGGTGGCCGGATCAAAGCTGCCCATCAGGTCAAAAAGGATGGGGTGATCACGCATGATTCCGCAGAACCATTCAGCGTTCAACAAGGTATAGGGGCGGTGTCTGACAGCAACAATGACGGCGTCATAGGGGGGATCGGGTTCAGGCAATAGGGTCATGCCATACTCGCCGAGGGCGGCCTCCGGTGACGCCTGGGCATCCACGACATCCACCATCAGGGAGTAGGTCCGGAGTTCGCGGATCAGATCCGCCACTTTGGAGTTTCGGAGATCCGAAATGTTCTCTTTGAAGGTAAGCCCCATGACAAGGACCCTGGATGCGGAGGGATTTTTGCCGCATTGTACCAGATATCGCACCATTTTTTGGGCGATGAATTCCGGCATACGGTCGTTGATGCCCCGGCCGGCGCGGATGACCTGAGGGTTGATCCCCAAAGAAAGGGCTTTGTGGATGAGATAATAAGGGTCAACGCCTATGCAGTGACCCCCTACCAGTCCCGGGTAGTAGGGCACAAAATTCCATTTGGTGGCAGCGGTCTCGATCACAGATCGCGTATCCAGTCCCATTCGGTCGAAAAGAACCGCCAATTCATTCATTAAGGAGATGTTCAGGTCCCTTTGGATATTCTCGATGACCTTGGCCGCTTCTGCAATCCGGATGGATGCCGCCTTGTAAATGCCGGCCTGTATGACGGTGCCATAGACAGCGGCGATTTGCTCCAGGCTATCGGCATCGCCGGCCGATACGACTTTCAGAATGCGCTCCACCGTGCGTTCCCGGTCACCGGGGTTGATCCGTTCCGGTGAATAGCCCACATGAAAATCACGAAAAGCCTTGAGGCCGGATCCTGCCTCGAGCAACGGAAGGCACTCTTCCTCGGTGCAGCCGGGATAAACCGTGGATTCGAAGACCACATAATCTCCGGGTTTCAGGGCATTGGCGACGGTTCGGGTGGCCGCAAAAAGCGGTTCCAGGTCGGGTACCTTGTAGGCATCAATGGGGGTAGGTACAGTGACAATGAAGAAGCCGGCCGCTGACAAATCCGAAGGGTCCGCGCTAAACCGGATGTCTCTTCGGGCAAAATCGGATGCTTCGACTTCTCCGTTGGGGTCACGCCCTTCCTGCAGGGCCCGGACCCGACTTGGCAGGATATCGAATCCGGTTACCCGAAACTTGCGGGCAAAAGCCAGGGCGAGGGGAAGACCTACATATCCCAAACCGATGACAGCTACAGACTTTTCCTTTCGGAGCAGGGCATCCACTATTTGCATGATCGGGTATTGGGGCTCAGGATGCGTTAAGGCAGGTTACCATTCCGTTGTCCAGACGGTAATGGTCACCCGTTGTCGGACAAAAGGCCTGCTGGTCGGAGTCAAATTGTAAGGTATGGCCACCCCGGCTCATCCAGCCGGTCTGGCGTCCGGGATTTCCCATGATCAAAGCATAATCGGGAACATCGCGCGTCACTACGGCACCGGCACCAACGAAACACCATTCTCCGAGGGTAATGCCGCAAAGCAATGTGGCATTGGCCCCGATCGTGGCGCCCCTTCTGATCCGTGTGGCCCGAAATTCATTTTTCCGCTCAAAAGGTGCCCGCGGATTGATTACGTTGGTGAGTACACAGGATGGACCCAGGAATACCAGGTCCTCCACCACCACACCTGCATAAAGGGAAACATTGTTCTGAACCTTTACACCGTTTCCAATCCGTACACCATTCCCCACGAAGACGTTTTGACCGAGGGTGCAATCCTTACCGATCACTGCCCCGGGCATGAGATGGCAAAAATGCCAGATCCTGGTGCCGGTACCGATCTCGACATCAGGATCAATGATTGCCGTCGGGTGAGCGAAAAAGTCCATACGCTAATTCCGGTGAGTGCCCTCATCGCACCTTGGCTGAGGGACCCTGGCCAAAGATAGGTATTGGCATCGAGCCCGTTTCATTGCCGCCTTTGGTCCCACACCCGGAGCAGGTATTCTGCTGTTTTCAATGGTACCGTAAGCAGGGGAACGTGGGATTTCCAGCAACAGATCCTTCCTGTTGTCATTTACGGATATTAGAGAAATAATAATGTGTTTGTAGTAAAAATTGCTTCCCCGGGACCAAAATGACCCCCGATCTTTGGACCAAAGCTGCTCGATATGCATCCCTGGCATCAATCCGCATGGACCATTGATCGATCCATTTCCATTGAAGGGTATCCCTATGTGTATGTGGTTGCCTTCATGGTGGGATTGGCGTTGATGATTCTTGAAGCTCGCCGCAGACAATATGCGCTGGGTCCCTGGTTGCTCATAACGGCTTCGGCGGTCTTTTTCATGATATTCGGCACCCGTGTTGGCGCATTTTCCGGGGAAGACTGGGAGGCCTGGTGGTCATCGGGCACCCTTTCCGTATCGGGCCGAAAAACAGCTGTCGGAGCTTTGTTCTTCGGGTTTGTGGGTTTATGGTTGGTGCGCCGGTGGTTGGGATTTCGGCAGCCGCTATGGGATGGATTTGCCTATTACCTGCCCTTGACGCTGCTGTTTCACCGCGTGGGATGCCTGCTTGCCGGATGCTGTACAGGCTTGCCCACCCATCTCCCCTGGGGAGTCCGGTATTCGGGCGAATGCCATCTGGTCAGAGCGCAAAAGGAGGCCGGTTGGATTGGCCCCGATGAACTGACCAGTGTCGCCGTTCATCCGGTTCCGGCCTATGAAATCCTCACCTGTCTGCTGATCATGGGGGCACTTTGGATGGGAGGACACAGGATGAAAGGACCGGGCCAGCGTATCGCATTCAGCGTCGGGGCCATGTTGGTCGCACGCTTTCTTTTTGAATTTGTCAGGGATCCGGTCTTCAATTACAGTATGGCGGAGACATGGTTGGGTTTGAAAAAAGTCCAGTGGATTTGCCTGATTCTGTTGTCCGGGTTATGGATATATGTGGCGAGGGGAAGGCGGACTAAAACCCGGTTGGAAACCGCCTCTCCACTGCCGGGGCACAGGCATTGGATCCTGTATGTGATTTTGATGGTGATGACTTTGTGGGCCAGGGACTTTTTCATTCCGGTGGAGCGAATAGTGCTTTTGGTGCATTTGGGTGCGGCGGGTCTGGCTATGGTTTGGGCGGGCTACAAGAGCCCTGTGCCGGCCATGCGCCTTCCGGTTTGGCGGGTGGCCTTTCCCGGTATGTGGGTGTTGCTGTTCACCGGGATGTCGGCAGAAACACGGCCGGACAGCCTGCCGGATTCCCGGCAAAACACGCATTTTACCCTGCAAGGAGGATCTATGGTACTTCCTTCAGCCATGATGCCATGCATCCGCACGGAGGAAGGATGTGTAGGGAGTTATTGTGCGGAAAGGGACACCCTCAATCCCCACGGACCCCGATATTCCACCATTCAGGCAGGCGTTGAGCATTTCATACGACTTAAGAACTCCTATAGCGTGGTTCTCGGACTCGAAGCCCAGTGGGAACGTTATGTGAATACAGATCGGGGAAACAAACACCGTCAGGGCAGCTATCACATTTTCGGCGGTATGGAAGGACAGAACCTTCTCGGTTTCAGGGTTGGATTGAGGGTCGGAGAGTTGTACCGCAACACCGATTTCTACTCCAAAACCAATGTGGTACCGACAGCCAGGTTCTGGATTGGTCACAGGCCTTTGGCTGTTGTCCAGTTTGGCTTGTTGGACGTGGCCATGCCGGGTGGAGGCCCGGGCATGTACAATTCGGTCATCGATGTGAATGGAGGATTGTTGTGGAAGGGCGTATTGGATCGATTCAGAGTGGGGGTTGCGGACCTTTACGGGAAAGATGTGTCCTATTTTGCCGATCTCGGCATTCGGCTGGGTCCTCATTTCGTCCTGTCACCTGCGATCTACCACGTTCCGGCTGCCAGATATGCATGGGGTTACAGTTTGGGTGGCCGGTTTTCGCTCCGGCCCCTGGAATAGGGTCATCCCTCCGTCAGCGTTTGGGCAATATCCACTTTACGGGCCTGCCAGGCAGGAAGAAGGGCAGCCAGGACGCCGAAAACAACCACAATACCCATCAGCCATAATTCCTGGACGAGGAACAGGTCGGCAGGAAAGGCATACCTCCATTCCTGTTCCAGATAGTGCCCGGCGAGGCTGATGCCCGCATGAGCCAGGACAATCCCGAGCACGGCGCCGATGAAGGCTAACAGTAGTCCTTCTGTCAGGATCAGCCGGAACAGATAGGCGGGAGAACTACCCATTACCCTGAGCAGGGCGAGTTCATACCGTCGCTCTTTGAGCGAGCCGTAAAGGGATACAAATATGCTCAGGCCGGCGGCTATCATGATCACTATGGCGAGCCAGCGAAGCATTGAAACACCTGTCCCCATCAGGCCATACAACCTGTTGAGTTCGATGGCAGGAGAGGCGGCCTGCAGATTGGTGTTTTCATTGATACTGCGGGGCATGTTGAGTGTCAGGTGATTGCGCACCTTGAACCTGATGAGAACACTGGTAATCTCCCGGTCCACTGTCCGTTCATCGGCATGTTCTTCATGGGCTGGGTGGTCGTGCCCGCAATCCGGACCATGTACGTGATCCTCTCCATCCGGAGTCATTGATTCCGTGTCCGAATGGCTGTGTCCATGATCGCTATGGACCATCCAAACGCTCTCTGTTGGGGTAAGCAACAATTGGTCGGCCACGGTCCCGGAAGGCTCCAGAATTCCTGTAACTACGAAGGGTTGACTTTCCTCATGAATCAGGTCCTCGTTGTGATCAAGGCCATGGGTGCTTTGGAAGGTGGATCCTATTTTCAATCCCAGCAACCGGGCGACCCTGGAGCCGGCGACGACTTCCATCGGATTTTCAAAGGGTTTGCCATCAGCCAATCCGAGTTGGTACAGGTCCAGAAAACGGGCGTCTGTACCTACGATCCGGTATCCCTTGTGGCTGTCGCCCAGGGAAAGGGGTACTGCGGTGGCAATCAGGGGGTGTCCGGGTCGGAGAAAGGCTTGGGCTTCTTCCAGGGATATGTTTCCCGTGGGGACATCAATGTGGTACATGCCGGCAAGGACCAATTGGAGGGGACTTCCTTTGGCGCCAATGACCATATCCACGCCGGCCAGATTGCGATCCAGGCGATCGGTGAGCATCCGGCTGAAGAGCAGAACGGCGGCGATCAGACCCGTACTCAAGGCAATCAATACCAGGTTGAGCGTTAACTGGGCGGGTTTGTGAACGAGATGTTTCCAACTAAGCCAGAGGCTGTACATGGGATTTCAGAGTCAGGGCATTGGGAAAATGGTTTCGCAGCCTTTGGTCATGGGTGACGATGACAAGGGCTGTCTGACTTTGCCGGGTTTGTTCCTGGAGCAAACGGACAACTTCATCACAATGGCGGTCATCCAGGGCACTGGTAGGTTCGTCTGCCAACAGGAGTGCCGGTCGGTGGACGAGCGCCCGGACAATGGAGGCCCTTTGTTGCTCGCCCTGGCTGCATCGGAATGGAAGGGCGTCGGCCCTGTGTCCTATACCTAGACGATTCAGCCAGGTGTCCACTTCCCTGTGACTGATGGAATGTCCGGCCATTTTAGAAGCAAGGACGACATTTTGCCGGATGGTCAGCGCGTCAATAAAATGCGGGGTTTGGAACACCAATCCGATATGGCGTCCCCGAAAGGCATCAAGCTTTCGGGGAGAAAGGGAAGTAATATCCTGGTCCCTGATAATGACCTGGCCGGAGGCGGGTGTCCGAATACCGGCCAGGAGGTGCAGAAAGGTGGTTTTGCCACTTCCGGATTCCCCCCAAATGAGCCACTGTTCCTCCGGTCTGCACCGGAAGTCGGGAAAGCGGAGAAGAATGCCTCCAGGATAGGAAAAGGTGAGATCTCGGGTTTCGATCATGCCGGCAAAGGTAACCCCAAGTGTTCGGAAGGTGTAGCTGGACCCGGGCTGTTTACTGTTTGCGTTTGCCCCCTCCTCCGATGATCTCGAAGTCTTCCAGGTACTCGGATTCTTCCTTTTTGGGCGCGGGAGGGGGGCGGTTTCCTGTTTTGGCAGGGGACTTCTCTCCGGTTTGGATGCCATTGTTGGTCGGAAATGAAGGGATGGGTGTCAGTTCCGCGAGTTCCTCTTCACCTGAAGGGTCAGTAAACAGGACGGTACCGAATTCGTCGACCAGGGCCTGTCGAATGCGGGCACGATGTTGGATGCTGCGTTCAAAATCATCCCGGACACGATGACGCGCCGGTTTGATGGTGTAATCATCCACATGGCCGTTGATATGGTAATACAGATTGAACATCCCTTTTCTTTTGTCCTCCTTGGGGGAGAGGGATGGATCGTGACGGGTCATTCTGTTGATGAGCACTTGCCCGGCATCCACCCGAATGCCATAATCGATGCTTTGGTCAAAGCCGTGAAGTCCGGTGATGTCGAGAGCCATGGCGTTGGACTGGATGAGCATTCGGGGTAAATAGACTTTGCCACGGTCTACTTCGAGGTAGTTTTGCAGGCTGCTGAAGCGCACATGTCGCAAATCCCGGACATGAACGAAGTCCGAAAATGATTCCAACACTTTGAGTCCTTCCAATTCTCCGTTATCTATTTGGATGGCGGCATACACATGCAGTTTGTCGGGGTCGATCCGTCCCCGGCCATCCCATGATGATTCAAACAGGATTTGGCTGCTCAGGCCTCCTGCCAGATGTTCCATGGTCAGGAATTGCTGTCCGAAGTTGCGGCATTGGCGAAAGGCCTCCTTGACGTCCACATGTTCACACCAAAGGGAGCCTTCGGCGTAAACGTTCTGCCGCCAATTGAGCTCTCCTTCCAGGTTGAAATGTCCACCCATGGCATCAGCATCTCCTTCCACCAGCATTTTGTCATCCAGGAGATGGATGGTCCCACGGAAGGATTTTCCATTTATCTCTCCATAGGAGAACCTACCGAAGCTGGCCTGGAGTTTCCCGTTTACCGGCCCTATACCCAGGGAAGCGGTGTTCGCGGATCCAGGAGTATCCTTTTGTGCTGTCGGTTTTTGACGCCAGGTGTCAAATTGAGTCATCAGGGCCTGGACATCCAGAGATTCACCGCGAATATCCCCTTCAAACCGTATCGGTGACACCCCGCTATGGATTCGGAAGAGATGGGGAAATCCGTAGATGGAGGCATTGATGACCAGATCCGATCGGGCGATGCCTATCCGGGTGGCATCCAATTCAAGAACTTCGTCCTTCAAAATCAGGGTACCACTCCGGATATGAAGCGGGTCATCCTTCAGACGCAGAGTCACATCGGAAGGTAGCACCTTCCCGGTTGCCGTCAGGCCGGTTCGGCTGAGATGTCCCTTCAAATGGATGTCTTCCAGGTGGATAATTCCCGATTCCCCGGCGAGATCAGAAGTTTGGACAAGGGCTGCAGGAAGTGCGCCATCCAGATGGATGTCCAGGAAGGGAGCCTGGAAATTGGACCATGTCCCTGTCAGATTCAAAGGATGTCCGGATAAGGAGGCTTTGCCTTCCCTTATGGTCACCCGGCTTTTTTCTGTGGATTTGCCATCGGGTTGTAACCAATCCACCACCAGATGAATGTTTTCCAGGTCCGGTCCGGAGGGCAGGGAAAGACTTCCCTCCATCCATGAGAGTCGGGCATTGACCTCCGGCCAAAGTCGGTTTTTGAAGGTGCCTTTGGCTTTGAGATGGATAGATGCCTGCCCATGGGGGGAGATACGAGCCGTAGTTTGGGGAAGGATGCGATGCAGGGACTTCCACATGTCTGTAACGGGAAGGAGTTCCGTTCGGGCCTCCACATCGACGGTAGTGCCCGTCTTCCCCGACAACAGGGTTCCATCCAATTGGAAAGCCAATCCGTCCAGGGTAAACCGCGTATCCTCGAAGGTGTATCTGTTTTCTTCCCATTCCAGCCGGAATTGTCCATTGGAGCGGACGGGAATATGGGAAAAAGCCGGCGCATCCTTCCCCGTCTGCAAGGAAATCAGAGAAGCGTCGAAATCGTGATCGATGAGGATGTGGTCTTCCCGCACTTTTGCCTTGAAGGTGGCATGGTGAGACCGGATGCTGACCAACTGGCGATTGGATCGGTCATCCCATTGGATACTGATGCGGTTGAGGGAGGCTTTTCGAATATCAAGGATCAACCGTTTGGGCGGGGCATCCGGAGGGGAAGGTTTGATAACGAGATAGTTGGGCGTGCCTTTTTTGTCCTTTTTCAGGGTAATAGCGCCATCTTCCAGGGAAATGGCTTCTATAGCCGTCGTTGATGACCAAATGGCGGACCAGGGCAAATGCACCCCCAGTCGGGCACACGTCAACAACGTGTCGCCGTTCGTATCCAGAAGGGTTATATCCTTGAGGGTACTTCTTACGAGGGGGAATGCCCTGATAAAGGAGAGTTGGAAGTCACTTACTGAGAGATCGGTGGTGAGTTCCTGGCGTACGAGCTGCAAGGCCAAGCGGCCGATCCTGTCCTCTAAGAGGAAGGCCAGTAAGGAGAGGCTGAGGAAAAAGCCTGCTGTAGCGATCGCGAAGCGCTTGAGCCAAAGGGGGATCCGATGGGTCATGGGAAAGGGGGTCGTTGGATTGAACGCTCCTGTCCCCAAATTTGATACATTTTAAAAAATCTTGTGACAGGTCTTGTGGGAGTATCTTCAAAACGGTTACCTTTGCCTCCGCTTTTTAAGCAAAGGGGCACATAGCTCAGCCGGTTCAGAGCATCCCGCTCACAGGAGCGGGAGGGTCGGAGGGAAAGTCGCAAGGTATCAGCGTCTGGATATGAATCCGAAGAGCCGGTTGAAATATGTCGATCAAAAAACAAAAGGGGCGCATAGCTCAGCCGGTTCAGAGCATCCCGCTCACAGGAGCGGGAGGGTCGGAGGGA
>CAYYGN010000014.1:0-69917 GCA_964471595.1 uncultured Saprospiraceae bacterium | reverse complement strand
TGGACGGTCAGATTGAAATTTTCGTAAATCGGCAGGTAGGGCAAAAGCGTGAACAAGGTCATTATCGCCGGAAACAGCGACAGGAAAAAGCTGAAGGCCACGGCATTGGCCCGCATGAATGGGTCGTCTTTTTTCAACTCTTTCACCAGGAAAACACCGACATCCCAAATGGGTACGCCGAACAGCCCGGGAAAAGAATGCGTCTTGAGCCAGTCGGTCAACCTGCGCAGCCTCCGTCCCGTTGCCCGCCGGAGCAGGACCCATCTTGCCCGATACCGGATCATGGGAAGAAGGGGTTCAGTTTTTCCACCAGCAAGCCAGGGGGAGGGCCCGTCCTGCCGGTTTCACGGTAATAAAAGGCCAGGGTCACCTGTCCGGTGGTCAGCAACCGGTCTTCTTCATTGAAGATTTCACCGTAGAAAGTGATGTGTTTGCCCGGAGGCTCCCGAAGGCAGGTACGAATGGTGAGCAGTTCATCATACCGGGCGGGTCGGTGATAACGGATTTCAAGACGCGTCACTGGCATGAGAATCCCGGAAGATTCCAGCTCCCGGTAGGTGTATCCGAGAGAGCGAATGGTTTCCGCACGTCCCACTTCCAGATATTGGGCATAGTGTCCGTAATAGACCACTCCCATCTGGTCGGTTTCTGCATAGCGCACGCGCAATTGGGTGTCATGACAAAACATGATTCAAATCGAAACGCGCTCAATCGGGCAGGTCATGCAATGCGAGCCTCCCCTTGCTCTGGACAACTCGTTGGAAGGCAGGGTAATGATGGTATCCGCCAGCGTACCGGGATCCAGGCTTCCTTTTTCCACACGAAGGAGAAAATCGTGCGCGTGGAGGACCTGGTAGCCGGCATCCCGAAAAGCGTCTTCTGTCACAGGATTGCGGTCGTAGGTCAGGGCGACACCGGGGCGGATGGCGACCAGGTTGCACCCGTCGGTCCATTGCTCCCGCTCCTGATAAGGGCTTTCCCCTTTGCCACTGAGGATGAACCGCATGTCGCGGTCAATTTCCTGATGGAAAAACTCCCGGATGCTGCCGTATTCCCGGTAGGCTCCATTTCGGGCATAGACCAGCACGTTCGAGGCAAGGCCGTCCACCACAATAGGTTTGAAGGCTGTTATGTCCCTGTGATTGATCTGGGTAAAAATCGTGTCGATATGCATGTAGGACCTTTCCTGGGGGATATTAACCTGCACGACATGGTCAATCACGCCTTTGGCAAAGAGCGCATCCCGCAACAGATGGATGGAATGGGCATTGGTTCGTTCACTGCAACCGATAAGCACATAGTGGTCATTGATCACCATGACATCTCCCCCTTCTACGGCCACGATTTCGCCGCGCCGGCTCGGCGGGAATTCGTCCACGTGATTGAGGTTGATGATGCGACCTTCCTCCCGTATTTTCCTGAACAGGGGATGGGACCAGCAGATCAGACGGGTCAGGAAGTTCTCCCGGAACCTGGCCGATTTGGCGGCTTTGGTAATCAGGACATGGTCGCGGATGGTGACGGCGAGGTCACGCGTGAAGATGAAGTTGGGGATGGGGTCAAAGAGGATATGGTCGTCAGAGGGAAGGTAACCGGTAATAAGGGTTTCTGCCAACTGATGGTCATCCAAACCTTCCAGTATGGCAATGTGGCTTTTGGGTAACTCTTCATAATCGATGATCATCCGGATCACCTCGGTCCGCGTCTCCGGATCGGCCTGGAGGGATTCGATCAGGAGGTGATGGGATTCAAGGACATTCCCTTTCCCGAGGAAGGTCTCCAACACCTTGGTGAATACATCGTGCTCGAGTTGCATCTGGGGCAGATGGACGATGTCATCGAAAAGCAATTCGGAGGATTGCCGGGGGCTGATCCTGGCGATCCCGGCATCCGGACGGTGTACGATCACCCGTTTGAGTTGGCCGATTTCCGAATTGACAAACAAGGCAGATTCGCTGGTCATGAATGCAAAGGTACATTCTGGAGGGCTTCACGCCCCGTTCCGCGCCGTTCAACGTCTGTCCGGCGGGGTTCGCCGTTTTTCCGCGTGTCTTTGTCTACCATCCATCGCTGCATATCGCGTGTATGTTATCTTTGCTCAGGTCATGCGCGTACTCAAGAATCTGAAGGCGCTCTTTATTGAAGAGACACCCGAGGCAGCGGAGCGGCCGGAAGGTCCTGCCACCCCTGAGACCCCTGTTTCAGCGGAGCCCCAAAGGGATGTCCCTCAGGCTGCGTCGTCACCCGGAGAGGGCCAACCTGTTGGTCAGCCGGACGACCGGATGATGGCTGTACTCTTCTCTGCCATGGAGGAAAACAACATCCAGGGATATGACTATCTCGAATTCCGGGACACGCTCAAATCCCTGCAGGCCATGCCCATGGATGAGGCCACCAGATTCCGATCGGCCTTTGCCATGGCCCAAACGCTGAAAACCACGCCGGAGGAACTCATCCGTACGGGCAAAGCCTATCTTCAGGTCCTGGAGAAAGAAGACCGTAAATTCAGGGAAGCCCTGACGGCCAGGGAGCAATCCGACCTTCGTTCGCGAGAGCAACAAATGGCGGCCCTGGATAGCGAAGTCAAATCCAACCAGGAGAGGATTGAAGCGCTGATGGCGGAAATCTCGAAAGCGCGGGCGAAGATGGAAGCTCTGGGAGGAGAACTCAAAGAGGTGACCAGGAAAATGGACGAAACGCGGTCCCGATTCGAATCGGCCTACGCCTTCATTGCCGGTCAGATCAGCGAAGACCTCAAAAAAATGGAAAAATACCTCAAATAAGTCCCCTATTATGACAACCATGGAAGAATTCAAGCCCAAATCTTTCTGGAAGCGTCCGGAAGGTGTGACCGGTGCCCTGTTTCTCGGAGGCCTGATCATAGGAGGCGGATACTTGCTGTATAAATTTTTGCCGGCCATCATTGGACTGGTGACCAACGGTCTGTACCTGGCCCTGCTTCTCATGGCACTGGCTGCCCTCATTTATGTGGTACTCGATCCGAAGACCCGCAACCTGGTTTGGTACATGTACAAAAGCGTCATGCGCTGGATTACGGGGATTTTTGTGCAGATTGACCCTATCGGTATCCTCAAAAGCTATGTGGAGGATCTCAAGGGCAACCTGTCCAAAATGAACAAGCAGATCATGACCCTTCGCGGACAGATGCACAAACTCAAGGAGATCATTCTCAACAACCAAAGAGAGATCCGCACCAACCTGCAAATGGCCAGCAAGGCCAAGGAGACCGACAAGCAGGCTGTGATGGTGCTCAAGTCCCGCAAGGCCGGTCGACTCAAAGAATCCAACATCAAACTCGAGGATCTTTACCGGAAGATGGAAATCCTGTATCGCGTTTTGGGCAAGATGTACGAAAACTCGGAAATTCTACTCGAAGACATCCAGGATCAGGTCAAGGTCAAGGAGCAGGAACGAAAGGCCATTCGCACGAGTCACTCGGCGATGAAGTCGGCCATGAACATCATCAGCGGCAATTCGGATCAGAGATACATGTTTGATATGGCCCTGGAAGCTATCGCGGAAGACGTGTCCCAAAAAGTCGGTGAAATGGAGCGATTCATGGAGATGTCCTCCAATTTCATGGACAGTGTGGATCTCCAGAACGGGGTTTTTGAAGAAGAGGGTCTCGCGATGTTGGAGAAATGGGAAAAGGAGGGAGTATCCATGTTGCTCGGCAGCGAAAAGGATACCCTTTTACTCAAGGCAGCCAATGATTCGGATGTCCTTGACCTGAATGCGCCCATTGCAAAGCCGGTTGAGAAATCGGCTTCCCGGACCAATCAATACGACAGTTTTTTTGAAGCCTGATAACCTTACCTACTCATGGCCAGACGTCTAACCACCTTCAGCAAACTGCTCATCACTCTCCTTATCGTTGGGGGCGTTGTGTTGGCAGGCAATTATCTGCTCAAACAGACCGAATGGGGTCGCGCTCTCCTCCAGAAGGCAGGAGAGGGGGACTTCAGTTCCGGAGAGGATCAAAAATCAACGGCCGGTGGCAAGGACGATGACGTCCTCACTGTCCAGTTGGTCACCTGGGGGGGATATGCTCCGGGGTTGTATTTCAACGAAGGATCGGAAGCCAGCATGCAGTCCAGGTTTTACAAGGACTACGGTATCAAAGTCAGGTTTGTCAAAAACGACGATCTGATGGCGGCCCTCAATGCATGGATCGCCGACGAGTACGACATTCTCGTGCAGACGGCCGATGCCTTTCCGTTGTACACCTTTCCGGATGATCTCCGGGAATTCGACCCTCAGGTATTCATGCAGGTCGACTGGTCGCGGGGTGGGGACGTACTCATCGCCAAACGCGGCATCAATTCGATCAATGATCTGAAGGGCAAGCGAATCGCCGTAACCGAACCTGCCCCCTCCCAAACTTTGTTGGTGAGTGCGCTGGAAGCGGCCGGTCTTCGGTATGGGGATGTGCAGGTAGCTGCGGCGCAGGATCCCGTCGTCGCCTCCCAGATGTTCAAGGCGCCGGATATTGATGCCGCCGTCGTGTGGAGTCCCTTTGATGCCGAAGCCATCCGGGAAGTGCCGGGGTCCAAAGTCCTCCTCACGACCAGGGAACAAAGTCACATCATCGCCGACATCTTCTTTGCCAAAGCCTCGTTCATCCGCGACAACCGCGAAACCATTCACAAATTTTACGAGGGATGGATGAAAGGCGTCGCCGAATTGCACAACAACCCGTCCAACCAGGAAAAAGCCTCGCGTTATCTGGCCGAATTCCTCGATTTTTCGCTGGAGGATGCCCAAGGCGCCATGGCCAATGTCCGCTGGACGAGCCATGGGGACAACCAGGATTTTTTTGGTCTCAATCCTTCGTACAGAGGCGTCAAAGGGGCTGACCTCTATGACAAAATGGCCAGGACATTTTTTGAACTGGGACAGGCCGACAAGATGGCGCCGCCCTGGAGAAACGTCATTTACACTGGGGCTGTCCAGGCAGCCAACCTTCAGGGGCGGGGTTATGAATCCGAAGTGGCTCCTTCCTTCTCCGCACCGACGCAGAAGGAAAAACAGGCGCCTGCCCTGGCCAGCAAGCCGGTCAGTATCAACTTCGAAACGGGTCGCCATGCCCTTTCGGAAAATGCAAAGACCATCATCGATCTGCAATTTGCAGATGTGGCCAGGTCCTTTGCCACCATGCGTGTTCGCATAGAAGGGAATACCGACAATGTAGGATCGCGCAACATGAATATGGAGTTGTCCCGCAAGCGGGCCCAGGCAGTGGCGGACTATCTTCACCAGACCTACGGGATGGATCGCAACCGGTTTGTCATTGTTGGCAACGGCCCGGACAAACCGGTCTCCGGTTGCGAATCCAATAGCACCGAAGAATGCCGGGCCAAGAACCGGCGGACGGAATTCCAGTTGGTCGGATCCTAAGCCGGACGGATGTCGCTTTTCACACTAAGGGGCACCCTTTCGAGGCAGACGGCGATGCTGCTGGCTGCAGGAGGCGTCGGCATCTTGCTGGCTGTCTGGCATGCCCTGACCATGGGACAGACGCCCGTCCTGAGCCCGGCTATTCTGCCGCCGCCCTGGAGAGTGCTGACCGCGTTCGACGATCTTCATCGCGACAACGAAGTCATCCGGAATGTCTGCCGGTCGGTAGGGATCAACCTGGCGGGGTATGTAGAGGCAATATTGATTGCCATTCCACTGGGTTTCGCTATCGGCTTGTACCCTCTTTTACGCGGAGGATTCCAACGACAGGTTGAAGCCTTGCGCTACATCCCGCTGACGGCCGTCACCGGGTTGTTTATCGTGTGGTTTGGGGTCGGTGTTTCGATGAAAGTGCATTTTCTGGCCTTCGGTATTCTCATTTACCTCTTGCCGGTGGTGGTGCAGCGTATCGACGACGTTGAGGACGTTTTTTTGAAGACGGTGTACACGCTGGGTGCCTCACCCTGGCAAACCATTCGCACCGTTTACTGGCCGGCCGTAACCTCACGTCTTTTGGATGACATTCGCGTGTTGACTGCCATATCATGGACGTATATCATCGTGGCAGAAAATATCGACAGTTCCCAAGGCGGGATCGGGGCCCTTATTTGGCGGGTGGGACAACGCCAGGGCCGTATGGACAAAGTATTCGCCTTATTGATCATCATTGTGCTGATCGGTGTTTTTCAGGACCGGGTTTTCAAGCGGACGGACAGATTGTTGTTTCCTTTCAAACACCCACCGGCCGGCCCCCAATCGATTCAGGCAACGCCAGGTATTCTTGCAGTGACGTGGCGGTTTTTCCGCTCGACATTGTGGCGTATCCTCATAGTGGCTTATTGGCTCGTCGCCTTCAACGAATGGACAGGGTTGATCTTGGCGGCAACACCGTTTGATTATCTGTTCGGAGGAACCGCCTGGGCGCTTCATTTTTGCATGGCCGTATTGACCTTTTGGGAAGTATGGACCTGGGTCAAACTAAAAAGACAACGGTATGGACTTCCGCAACCGGCATAATTCAGGGGAATGGCGATGAAGCTCCAGGACAATCCCCAGTGGCCCAATATTGTCGAATTGCGGGGCATACACCAAACCTATGATGAAGGGAAGACCGTCATCATAAAGGGCCTCGATTTATTGATCGAGGACAAGCCGGATCAGGGCCAGTTCGTAGTCATTCTGGGGATGTCGGGCTGTGGAAAATCTACTTTGCTGCGATATATCGCCGGCCTCCAGAAGCCGACACAAGGTCAGGTGCTGATCCACGGCCGTCCGGTAGGACCGGACAACAGGGCAAGTATGGTCTTTCAGCAGTATTCCTCCCTGCCCTGGATGACAGTACTCGAAAATGTCAGCCTGCCGCTCCAGTACAAGGGAATGCCGCGAACCGAGCGGGAAGACAGGGCCATGGAACTCATCAGATTGGTGGGTTTGGAAGGGCATGAATCCAAGTTTGCCCAGTATCCCAATCTGTCAGGAGGACAACTCCAGCGGGTGGCCATCGCACGGAGCTTGCTGGCCAACGCTTCCGTCATCCTCATGGACGAACCCTTCGGCGCGCTCGATATCAAAACCAGGCTTCAGATGCAGGAGATGCTGGCCAGGATCTGGGCAGAGATCCATCCTACCGTAATTTTCGTGACCCATGATATCTCCGAGGCCGTTTACCTGGGCGACGAAATTTATATCATGAAATCACCACCTTCCACTTTTGTGGAGCACCTGCATATTGAATTACCGTTGTATCGCAATCGGGAAATGAAACGCAATAAAGAATTTGTGGAGATGGTTTACCATATCGAAGACCAGATGGTCCGGATTGCCGAAATGGGTTGAGATGCGTGGCATGAATTCATTCATTTTCCTGGTGAGCTTTATCGGCATGACCTGTTGGCATCTGCCCCTATCTGGTCAACCCAACCATAATCCCGCAAGGCAGGACAACAAATTGACAATGGCCTGGGGCGAATATCACATTCCCCTCCACCTGTGGTCGCCGCCTTATTATTTCCGCGCGGAAATCGAAATTCCCCTGGAAGAAATATTCCGGCTCATGCATGAACCGATCCGGTTTTTCCAAAATGGCAAACCCTATTTTCTCCGAGGGCTTTTGGCGCGCAGTGTCCTGCAGGGTGACCCGCTTCCTTTCGGGCTCGTGGACAGTACCGGGGCATTTCCGGTTTTCCCAACGGAACCGGACGCCTTGACCGGCGGATTTTATCGATCCGGATTCCCGTTGATACTTGCAGGTCAGGAATCAGTCCTGACCCAACAAACCGTTTATTTTCTGGATGTCCCTACCAAATTTGCGCTCGCCAACAACCTGAAAATGGGGGACAAAATCACGTTTTATACCCCGGCCAACAAATCGACCGGCATTGTATTGTCCAGTCTCGTCATCAAGGTGCATAATCCCTGGGAGAATTTTCGGCCGCGCTACCGGGTCGAGCCGATGATCGACCGGGGGGAGGACTATAGTGACTGGCAAGTGGTGGATCAATCCCGATGGCCATCCAAAATGTTCAGGTACAATCCTCAAGCGCCTGATATAGACCGGATCAAAGACAAGTATGCCACGCTTCCCCGATATGAGCTGGTGCCGATTCCCGGTTTCCGTACGGACAGCCGTTTTATCGGGGATGAGGATTTGGTGGTGCCTGTGGGCGATGTTGCCGCTGTGGATACCTTGTTGTCCCATCCGCCGGTTGACCCGTTTCGGGTCGGGGATATGATCGTGTCGTGGCGAATGGGCATTTTTTTGGTCTGGGATTCCCTACGAGTGGATCCGGCAGGATTGTTTGTCCGAAGAGAAGAATTTCTGGCGGCCACCAGCCATCCGCTCATTTTTGAAAAAGAGAGGAAGCCCCTTTCCGTTCTTCAGGCCCGCGTATCGGTGGTGCCACCCGAAGGGGAAATCCGCCAGTATCTGATTGACGGCAGGCAGCCAGGCCTATTGGCGGATTTGGTGAACCGAATCCCGGAAAATGTAACCCTTTATTGGGAGGACATGATCATCTTGGATGCCGACGGACAGCAACGGCGTTTGTGGGTGCCATTTACCCTGCATGTATTCGGTCCGCGATAATGGCGGAAATGACCCGCACAAGAGTCATTGGGCTTTTCTTTTGCGGGTCCTCCATTCCCAGGGAGCAACGGGATTAGTATCGGCCCACAGGCCCTGCCGCAGTATCCTGGCCCGGCGTTCCAGAGCGGCGTATTCGGGATCATCCGAATAACGGGTGAAGTGCCAGGCCATGCCCTGGCGCAGCATTTCATGGTTGATGCAGCGACCGTCTTCCAGGTAGACCCGCGCGATGACCCGCCGGTTGCGGTCGCGTCCCGTCTCTTCCACCCGGACACGTTGACGGAAACACAATTCGGAAAGCGCTTGTCGCGCGCGTTGACCAAAGGGCTGTTTCTTCTCCGGACAATCAATGCCTTCCAGACGAATGCGGGTCTTTTCCCTGCCGTTCAGGACATCGAAAGTGTCGCCGTCCGTAATGCTGACGACATTGCCCTTCCAAACTTTTTTGACACCCTGCGGGGCAGGGTCTGCCGATGAACCGGACGAACAGGAAGCACCCGACAATCCGAACACCAGGATCAGGACGGATACCGCCCGAACCCATGACCGAATCCCGCAGCCAGCCCTGACGTATCGTGTCCGGAAAGAAAATGTCCACATCTGGTGCTTCATGGCCCTATTTTCTGTCCATGGTCATTTTGGCGCCCATCATGGCCGGCAGCAATTGTTCGGTACGAACGGCCCATCCATTGGTCGTGTCGATCCACAGGGTCATTCGGTCATTTTCATTTTCGAT
The DNA here is from genome assembly GCA_964471595.1 of uncultured Saprospiraceae bacterium. Classification (GTDB taxonomy): domain Bacteria; phylum Bacteroidota; class Bacteroidia; order Chitinophagales; family Saprospiraceae; genus JAGNXB01. The sequence goes on along the minus strand of CAYYGN010000014.1, from coordinate 60,618 downwards.
AGCCACGATCTCCACCACCAGGGTTTGTTGCCCTTCGATGGCTTCCTCGCCGGTGACGCGAAGGCGCACTTGTTTGGGATTCAGGGCGTTCAGATCGGGCATGTCGAAGACGACCGAATATCCCGTACTCAGGGGCATCCCGGCCACCAGCATATCCATCCCGGGCCCCTCCGGCAGGTAAGCTTTTTCCATGGCAATTTCCATCGATTGCCCCATCAGGTCAAGGGCCACGGATCGGGGTTTGAATTGCATGCTGATATTTTGGCCCATTTGGTTGATCACTCTTTGCAGGGGTTTAAGTGCAGTGTCATACCAAAATTCGTCCTGGACTTGGCCCATGGGACCGTTGGTCTCCTCGCGTACAATCCATTTGCCTTCAGATAGCCGGACAGTCCTGGTTATTTCCATCGGGAATTTTTGCCCCTGGACCTCCATGCTGACTTCGTAAGTGGCGTCGCCTTCCTTCCAACGGGTCGAGATGACGGGTATTTCCTGGGTGGAAGCTACCTCCTCCTTCGGCGTGAAAACCACCGTTGACACATCCACCCGTAATTCTTGGAGTCGACGTGCGACATCATCCGGCATTTCACGCTGATAACGTCCGCCGACCACCTCGGCGAGAAACCGTTCCACCTCGGCGTACATGGCCATCTTGTTGACCGGCTTGGCAAATCCGTGACCTTCATCATCCGCCAGGAGGTAGCTGACTTTGTCTCCTTTTTCCCTGAGCGCGATCACGATCTGATCAGCCTCCGCTTTTTTCACCCGGGGGTCATTGGCGCCCTGGATGATCAGCAAAGGCTTTTTTATCCGGTCGGCTGAGAACAAGGGGCTGGCTTCGCGAATGCGGGCTTCCCCTTCCTCGGTGCGGGGGTCGCCCACCATGCCGTACAGAAAGGCACGGCCGGCTTCCCAATAGGCGGGTACGGAGGCCAACAGGGTGAACAGGTTGCTGGGACCCACGATATCCACACCCGCGGCATAGAGGTCCGGAGTAAAAGCGAGCCCTGCAAGTGTGGCATAACCGCCATAGCTGCCGCCCATGATCACCACCTTGTTAGGGTGAGCGATACCCTGTTCGACCAGATATCTGACGCCCCAGGTGAGATCGTCCTGCATCAGCTTTCCCCATTGCAGATCGCCGGCATTGAGGAAGGCCTTGCCATACCCCCCGCTGGCGCGAAAATTGGGTTGGAGAACGGCGTATCCCCGGTTGGCGAGAAATTGCGCTTCCGCATTGTACCCCCAGTTGTCCCTCGGGCCTTTGGGTCCGCCATGGACCAGAATGACGGTCGGCAGATTTTTACCGGTTGTACCCTGGGGCAGCGTGAGATAGGCGGGGATCTCCAATCCGTCGCTGCTGGGATACCGCACAGGCTTCATTTCGGAAAGGTGGGCTTCAACCTCCTTGAGTTTCGGCCTTGGTGTGTATTGCAGAATAAGCCTGCGGTCCGTCCGGTCGAAAAACCAGGATTCGGAGGCATACCGGTCGCCCCATACGGTCACCAGAAATCGGCGTAAATCCAGGGTGGCACTTTGGATACTGATTTCGCGCCCCGGGAAGCGGGAGCGCAGGTAAGTGTAATCCGCCTCCAGCTCTTTATCCCTCCAGTAAATCCGTGTGCGGTCATCGGTATAGGAGGTATTGATCAGTCGGCGAGTGTAGGGATCCCACAAGGTGCTCCCCAGGTCCACCCTGTCGAGAGGGTCCTTCTCCACCTCCTCCATGATACCGGTGACCGGGTCGAGGAGAAAGAGTGTGGACAGGTTCAGATCGCCTTTGTTGGATACCAGATAGGCCCTGGAATTGTCGGCCGACCAACCGGTTACATAAGCCTGTTCGGTGACCAGGGTTTCGTAAATGGGCGTCAGTTTTTCAGGTCCGTCCATCCGTAAAAGTGTAGTGGTCCCCTGTTCGTCCGTGCGGTACAAGAGACGAAGGTTGTCGTCCCAATCAAAGTCGTAGGCAGTAATCCGGTCCTTGTTTTCATAAAGGAGGGTACGTTCGCCGGTAGAGATGGAAAGCCTGTACAGATCGTGCCACGCTTGGTCCCGGTCATTGAGTCCTATCATCAGGAGATCGGGATTATTGAGGCTGACGGCATAGATCTGGGCTGTCACTTCCTCCAGCGGGGTGAGGTTGCGCGAGGAGGGAATGGACCCATCAGCGTTGACCGCCGCAGGATCCACCGCAAAAACATTGATGTTTTCGTCGCCGTCCTTGTCGCGAACGTAAAGGATGTATTTGCCGTCGTAAGACCAGAAAAAACCGTAGAGGGGCCTTTTGCTGTCAGTCAGGGGGCGGGCCTGGTCAAACGGCGCGTCGAATGCCTTGACCCAAATATTCATGATGCCCCCGTATTCTTTCATGAACGCGATCCAGCGCCCGTCCGGACTCAGCTGGCCGCCGCTGATTTCAGGATTCCCGAAAAAAAGATCGCGATCGAGCAGGGGAGTGGTCTGACCGTCAGTGGTCAAAGGCATGAATGTGAGCATAATGAGACAGAACAAAAGTGGGTGTTGCCACATGGGATTTTGGTTTGCAGGGCAGGTTCGTTTGGCCGGATTACATACAAGTCACGGGCAAGGTTTGCCGGTGAAATCAAAAGGACAAACACAGGATTGTCACCTGTTATTGGGGGTCAAGGACTTTTTTTATACGTGCTTGCAAATCGGCAGCATGAGCCTGAATGACCGGGTTGCGGTGTTTTTTGGCAGGCCTGGCCACCATTTCCCCGATGCGAAGAAGTTGAAGCCGGGCTTGGCCAACGGCATCCTTGTTGACCTTCCCTTCCTGCAGGAGACTGGCATAAGCATTGATAAGACTGGCCTGTACCTGCCTCCTGGCGGGGTCCTTTTCACTTTTTTCCCAGTCTTCGAAAATTCCGGTGGTCAGGAGGTCGAAATGTTCGCTCATGCCATAGGCGGCCGATCCATAGAGGGTTTCCTGCTGCTGGATTCGTGCGAGCCGGGTTTCCCGGAGCAACATGTCCATGAGCGAGGATTGCGCGTTGCCCAACCGTCCGAGCACACCTTGTGATTCTGTTTTTTCGAGGATTTCAACATGGAACATCCAGTCAGGCGTTCGAAAAAATTCCTGCTGGAGATAAGCCATGGCTTCCCGCTGGCGGTACTGGGGAACGGGGGTGAACACGGCACCTTCCTGGTCAGCGGTTTTCGGATTGTCATAAACACCACCGATGTGCGCGGCCACATGTCCGCCATATCGCCGCCACTGTGCCATCACCTGTCCGTACAACTCGGCGAGATCCAGGTAGAATTCGCCTTCCGCCGTGGACCAATCAGGCAGATTTTCCATCAAAATGCGAAGATTGGCGATACCGTACCGGCTTGCCTTGATCGCATCATCTCCCAGGTCTTCGGTTTGGGCGCGCGGATCGTGGGGATCACCCGTTTGTCTGCCGTAGAAATATACAGGATTTCCGGCCCTTTCAGTAATCCATCGGTGCAGCACTGGTTTCTCCACCTGAGGATCGGTAATCCCCGGGATCAGCCGGTATCCGTATTCGATCGACCACTTGTCGTAAGGTCCAATGGCAGGGAAGAGGCATACTCCTTTGTCTTCCGGTTGGGCGATATAATTGAAGCGCGCGTAATCCATGATGGATGGAGCCGTGCCCATGGCACAGGTGAATGCGGGGCTTCGCAAGGAATCTACCGGGTAAGCGCTGCTGGAACCCATGTTGTGCGGCAAACCCAGGGTATGGCCCACTTCATGGGCGCACACAAAACGGATCAATTCGCCCATCAACTCGTCCGAAAATTTCGGCATTCGCGCATCGGGGTTTCCGGCGGCGGTCTGAACGAAAAACCAATTGCGCAGGAGATTCATGACGTTGTGATACCATAGGATGTCGCTCTCCAGGATTTCTCCGGTGCGCGGATCATGGACATGAGGACCCTGGGCATTCTGGATGTCGGTCGTGATATAGCGGATGACGGAAAAGCGCACGTCTTCGGGGCTCCAGTCGGGGTCTTCTTCGGGGGTAGGCGCCACTTTGCCAATGATGGCATTGCGGAATCCTGCAGCCTCGAAGGCTTTTTGCCAGTCATTGATGCCCTGGAGGAGATAGGGTACCCATTTCCTTGGAGTGGCGGGGTCCACATAATAGATGATTGGCTTGACCGGTTCGACGATTTCGCCTCTCGCATAGGCTGTCCAGTCGCTGGGTTCCAGCCGCCAGCGGGTGATAAACCGTCGGGAAGCTGCCTTTTGTTCGTCCAGGCTGTAATTCGTCTGCTGGATGCTGAAATAGCCCACCCTCGGATCGAACAAACGGGCCTGCCAGGGTTTTTCCGGTAGCCGGATGATGGACTGGTTCATCTCCAGGCTCAGCGATCCGGTAAGGGCGTTGTCGGGTAGATTTTTACCGGTGTAAGTCAGGATGTGGCGCACTTCGACATTCTCGGGGAAGGCGCGAATGGAGGATATCAAACTGCGCTTGGCATCCAGATTGCCGATCTGGAATTCTTTCCGCTGCTCCTCGGACAAAGCGCCGATCATGGGAATGTCGGTGGTGAACAACGGGGTCACCTCGATCACGAAACGCGTGCTGTCCTTGTCAAAACATTGGATGTCCAATGCGGCCACCACAGGTTCGAAATTGTTGTTTCGGACAGATCGATAGACCGGGTCTTCTTCGGAGGCAACACTGTGATAGGAGACGGACCGGACCAAAATTTTGTTGTCCAGTCTTTGGAAGCGGATGACCTGTTGGGGTCGCGATTTCATGCCCGCACCACCAAAATTGAGTCCTTTGACAAAACCGGATATCCGGCTGACGATCAGAAATTCCTTTTCCAGGAGTGTGAAGGGCAATTCGAAATAGTACTTGCCTTCTACCTGATGGACATCGATCACCCCTTTTTGCGTTTGCGCGGTCGGAAGGATGACTTTTTCGTATTCCTTGTAACGGGATTTGGGGGTGGCGGAGGTCTTTTCCTTTTCTCCCGACTTGTCACCATTTTCGGTGTCTTCCTGGGCAAAGGAAACCAAAGAAATACAAAGTCCAAGCAGCAGGGTCAACCAACGGATCATACACCAATTTTCCCTAAAGATAGGGCAACCGGGGCTATCCTCCGGCCGGATCGGTCATCAGGGCCATCAACGCAGCAAGGTAACATCCCCCCGCAATATTTTGGGGCCTTCCAGGGGATCGTTATATTCAATCACATAGGCATAGACCTCCATGGGCTGTGGCGTTTGGCGAAAAACGCCATTCCACCCGGGATTCACGGCATGCCCGTCATAAACGACAGTGCCCCAACGGTCAAATATGCGCATGCGCGGATTTTCCAGAGGGCAACTCGTGACGAGGCGGAATACATCATTTACGCCATCGCCATTGGGTGTGAACAGATTGGGAATATCCACCTTGCAAGGATCGCATTGGACCAATGCCACCACCAGGGAGTCTGCCGCCGTCCGGTCACACAAGTCTGTCACCACAAATACGTACAGGCCGGGCGTGTCCACGGGCCGGGTCCATTCCTCAAATCCGTCTGTCCAGAACCCTTCAGTCCCGGTGCCGACAGCCTGTGGTTCGAGCACAATAACACTCCCTGCACACAGGATAGTGTCTGGCCCCAGGGCAACAGAAGGAGGTTCGGGTTCAACAAGGGCAAAACTGATCCCGATCTCTCCACAGGAGTTTGTCGCTGTGAGCTGGTAATTCCCCGGAGCAGTGAGTAGACGTTCCAATTCCGGATAATTGTCCTCCCATGCAAAAGTGGCCCAAGGCGGTGAAAGGACAGGTTGGGCCAATATGAGTTGACCGGCACACAATATGGTGTCCGTCCAGTTGGCGAATATGACCGGAAGGGAGTCCGCCACCAGGGTCAAACAGACTACACTATCGCATCCTGTCATGTCTGTGAATGTATCACAATAAATGCCGGGGATCGACAAGGTGTCGTTGTGAAAAACCACAAAAGCTCCCGGACAAAGAGTATCGGTCAAATGGGTGACAGGCGGGTCATCCCACACCAGGTAAAGGCAATGTATTTCTTCGCAATCCGGGTCAGGTGGTACCAGGGTAACGCAATGGATTCCTTCTTCGGTAATGAGTGAACCATGGAACTCATAAATCCCGCCGGCGCAAATGGTGTCTGTGACCAACATGGTATCCGGTGGAATAATTTGCAGATCCAAAGAAATGATTTCGATGCAACCATCCGTCAGGACAATGGTGTCCAGGAATGTCCCCGGTGTGTACAAAGTGTCGCCTTGAAATAAATAATAACCGCCGGAACAAAAGCTATCCACCCATGCGGTAATGACGGGAGGAGAATATTCGAGTTGTACACATGAAATATAAAGGCATCCTGAACCGACGACAACGGTATCACAATACATACCCGGAAGGGAGACCGTATCTCCGGAAATCACGATGAAATTCCCCTCGCATATTCTTGTCTGGTAAATATTCACGGCCTCCTCGGTTTCAGGAATGATGACCACGGACTGGCTGACCGAACATCCGTTGGAATCCGTGGCCGTCACCAGAAACTCCCAATATTGGGAAACCGGTATTTGGACTTCCGAGCAGTTTTGATTCAGACAAAGCCAGGTATATCCGGGTACCCATTCATACACCCATGCCTCAGGGAGGGAAAACCTTACAGTATCCCCCAGACAGGCATGCAAAGTATCGGGTAATCCTGCTATGGATTCTGGTGGATCGAAACGGATGTCAACCGTATCCCTGATTTGGCAATGACCTTTGGCCATCTCCAGGATATAAGAATAAGAAATGGGCACCAATATCTGGGGGTTGGGATGGGATGGGTCGCTCAATTGGTTGTTGGCGTTGACCCAATAATACGTATAGCCTGGCCATTCTTGAGCCTCCAGGAAAGCTTCAAATTGGTGGCAATACGTCTTGTCCTGGCCGGCCGGGGCGGACGGAAAAGAAATGACTTCCACCATAGCGCTATCGGTGGTGAGACACCCTGCCATATCCGTAATGGTGACGTAGTAGGTGGATGGCATAGACGGAATGGCAGTTAGGAATCCGTCTCCCGATGCCAGGATCTGGGGGCCTTCCCATGCATACATGAATCCACCTGCCGCGATAAGGAGGAGGGTATCGCCGGCACACACCGATTCATCTGGATTGAGGAGATGAGGTTTGGGCAGGACTGTTATGAGATACTCAAAGGTCAAAATACAGCCATCGGGATACACCTCGGTGAGCAACAAGGATTCCGTCAATACGGTATCGGCGGTGTGGTAGGCCGTAAACAGGGTGGTGGCACATGTGTCACAGGAAATATGATTTCCCATCCAAAGGTATTGGACACCGTCGACAGAAGGCCGTCCCAGACTGAGGGTGTCGTTCCAGCAAGTGGTCGATGCGTGGTAATCGGGAAAAACAATCGGTTTGGAGATGGATTGCGTGACCGTTTGACAGGCACAAGACTCCTCCGCCCGGATCACCACCATCAGACGGCACCAATCCTCGGGTGCCAGATTCAGATGTGGAAAAAGAACGGATAGGTCCTCCGCATTTTGGAATGCGAAAGGTTGGGAATACAGGGATGAGTCGCCCGGTGACAGTTGACCGTTGCCATCCAGATCGAGATAAAGGCCTGCCATCCCCGAGCCTGGCGCAGTGCCTCCGGTTTGTGCGATGACGCCTTTCACAATCACGGAGCCCTGATCCCATATGGCATCCACCGACGCTATGGCAAAGGTGGGTCTGTCCAGATGCACGGTCAGATACCGGCTTGCCGTAAGCACCTTCACCGGACAGGAACTTCCGGAACCCGTGCAAAAAGCCTGGACTTCAGCCGTTGAGTAAACCGGAATGATGACCGGCTTGCATCCGGCTCCCGGTTCCAGCAGTAACCGAAAGGTAATTTGGGTGGCAGGCAGTCCGGGTTCAAGGTGCCATACCAATTGTTGATAGTTGACGATCGGTTCCATCTGTCCAAGGTTGGTGACGGTTGAACCCGGTTCATAGACATAACCTGCAGGAAGGTCCACCACCAGTTGTTCGTCAGAGGTATTCACATTACCTGAAACCAGGTCAATGGTCACCTCAATGAAATCATCACAGGCGGATGGCGTATGCCAGGACACCCCCAACGACAATTCATGGGGAGGGAATACGCCTTCCAACTGGTAGGGTCCGGAAATGCGGACCAGTGTATTAGCTGCTGACCCACAAACTTGCTGGCCTGAAAATGTATAAATGATGCGACTGCCGGAAACAAAGTCGCAATCGGTCAGCGTCTGAAACTGCAATTCAGCCAGATGGAAGGGATGGCTGAGAGTGCCTGGCAAAGATCCTGAAGGAGGCATCAGCCAATCGGCCAGGGACCAGTACAATTGTCCGCCCGGGAGAATTGCCGGGTCGTTGATGGGAAAAAACAAGCCTGTATTGCCCGGCCACGACAGGGCAGCGGTCCCCGGGATGTAGGTCAATCCACCCGGCAAGGTAGCCGTCACTCCGGTAGCAAAGGCAGCTCCCAGATCGGCATTGAGATACAGCGAATGACTCAGTGGCATCGGTGTACATAGCGGAGCGACAAGAGTGTCAGTGTCCACTTGAGATTCCAGAACACCGGGTGGGGTGAAAAATTGGCAGGTAATGGTTCTCTTTACGCACGGTGCAGACAATGGATCTTCTTCATCACAACTCCATCCGGTGCTGATCGTCAATTCCTCCCGATGACAGGATTTATTCAGCGCCTCAATGACTACAAATTGTGTATCACAAACGCCCAGAGGTCCGAAATCAAACCAATCCCCGTTTTCTGTCAGTAAATCTCCTTGTGGGTATCGTTTTATTTGAAGGCTATCGATTGACTTTCCGGAGCTTTCCACATGAAGCCATAAGCGGTCGATTTCTCTGAGAAACGGCGTGATTTTTCCGCAATTGGTGAGTTGGACCATCCAACTCATCCGTTCATCATAGAAGGTTTGATCACAAAGGGTTATTTCCATTTCCGGCTGGGTATATTCCCAGTTCAGGATCAGTTGGGTCGGTTTCTGTTCCGTTAGACCAAACGGTCGCATCCTGAAGGTTTTCAGCACGGCCTGGGCTACAGGGTAATCCGAATCCGACGGTAGTAACTCGCACAGATCTTTGTGCAAATCGAACCTGAAAAAAATAACATTGCTTTCTTCCCAGTGGTTCCTTAGGAACGGATCCGGTTTCAGTTGGTATTCATTTTGGATCAGATCAGGAACCGGAACGGATTGATTCAGATTGGTGGTTATGCCATTGACCCGGATGGAGGTGATTCGGACATTGGTGATGGTGAAATCTCGTGCCGTGATACCGAGCTGAAGAAAGGAATCAATAGGGGGTTTGTATTCGTAAGGAAAGAAATTGGGAAGGGTGCTGAAATGAATGAACATGCCATAGTCCTTGATAGTAGCAGCACATAACGGGAAAACCCGGTCGTCCCTGCCTATTTCGAATCTGACATTACCTACTTCAACATTTGCTTTACGGCATTGGCAGGCGGAGCTTTCCCTTGCCCTGAATGCCGGCCCGCTGGAAAGGAATGCTTTCGCGTTGAAGCCAACGGTAATAATATGATTGAAAAATGTGGGGTATGCATGGGGGTTGTGATCCAGCCGGTACCAGGCGAGAATTTCGATGGAATCCATGTCGGAATACCGGTAATCGGAAGGAAAGGAAGGATGGGTATGGCGTATGGCGGCGAGGTCTGCGACAATCAAATTCCTTTGAGACAGTGAATCGAAAACGATGGGTACGGTTGCTGTCCAGACAAGAGGTGAATTGTGAGGATGAATCCTGATTTGCGCATTTAGTGCAACAAATCCCGTTTGGGGATCCGACAGCTTTGCCAGCTCCTGAAGAGCCTCGGATTCCTTGATCTGAAAAACATCCTCCAGGCTGAATTCATGACGGATGGACAATCTTTCAAATACCGTATCCTTCATCTCGACCCGAATGACGCCGCGATGTTGGAGGAGGATGGTGTCACCTGCTATCATCCGGTCCAGCCGGATAAGCTGGGGATTCAGCGTGCCACCAGGGTCAGGTTTGAAGTTTTGATCATTATCCGGTTGTCCCAGACTAATGCGTTCCAACGCCATGTTGAAATCAAAATAGCCGAAAAGAGTGTCCAGGCAAACTCCTTTTCTGCAATTCGTTTGAAATAACAAGGAGTTGCAATGGTTGTCCATGGTTGCTATAGGGCAGTCGGCATCCCCACCCAACCCGGTAATAATAATGATGGAAGCGAAGTCGGTAGCCACCGGACAATTCGTTTGACACGAGGTGATCAGACTATCCGCACAAGATATATTCGAACAAAGAGTATCACAAGTGTACAACAGCGACATATCCAAAAATGCCAGTGAATCTGGAAATGGTGTTGCATAAGTTAGCTCATACCGGGTGGTGCTGTTTGTTGGGAAGACGGATTTGGCAATGGGATTTTGGTTGAATATCTGGAAAGTCGTATCCTGAAAAGAAAAACCACAAGGAAGGTCCAGTTGTATTTTGAGATAGGTTCCCTCATCCAGGAGATTGCCTGAATATATTTGTAATCTTGTCAGGATCGCCTCACCTCCTGTAAGGACAGATCCGTCATACAAGGGAGAGGAGACTATTGTGGCCAATCTGGGAACGGGAAAGTTGAACTGCCCGGCATCATTTTGGTAGTAGTCAGAGGCCACATTGCAGGGAGATTCATACGTGATCCACCATCTCAAAACGATTTCTCCCGGCAGGCAGGGGATATCCTTGCAGTCGTAAGCATCCCATTCGATCATCAATTCATCTCCCGGCTGAATGAGTGGAATGAACAGTGTGTCACTGGCCGCGCCTGTCTGGCCACAGGAATTTGTATCCAGCGGACCGAACTGATGGGAGACGGGAACACCATTCAGGGTAGCGGAATAATTTTCCGTGCTGAACTTTCTGAACAACCCGTTTTCCCACAAGGTCAGCCTGACATTGACCATAGGCTGAGTGGCGCTGGTGTCTTTCAACACAAGTTTTTGACGCGTGGACGTATTCGTCCGGCAGGCTGGGGCGTACAGTTCCGCTTCCAAAAGATGAACAGCACCACCTGTCCCCGCAGAAGATACCCGGATCAGGGTTTGTTGAGATACCGACTGGCAAAAATCTGCGGCACATCCCCAGCGAACCAGGATTTCCGAGAGTACTTTGTCTTTGTCCTCCGGGCAGGCATCTACGGTGATCCGTTCTGTGATGATGACCTCTTCATTGAAATCCAGGTAGGCATCACCGTTGCCGGATAGTGCGAAATCCGGACCCGAAAATAGTCGCCGTACTTCACCTGGCACACCGCCGATGTCGGATCCCTGGTTGACTTCAATGTTGACCCCTTCACCGTAAAAGTTGAAATAGGTGAAGGTGGAGAGTTTGCCCAACCGCGTATTCCGGACGTGTACTTTTCTTTCCAGCACCTGGCCCTGATGACCCATCATGATCTGGTCATCCACCTTCGTGATGACGAGATGAGGTGTTTCCAAATTAAAAGGGTCGGAAGGGAATACAAGGGTGTCCGCTCCCTCTCCGATCCGGACCGTCAAAAAGAAAAGTTTTCCTGAATCCAGGCAGGCATGCAGGGATTCGCAAGGTATGTCAACCTCCAGGGTTACCTCCTTCGTACTTCCTGCCGGTATGGATTCTGTCATGAAGACGGGCACCTGGGGAGTGCCCAAATCCTGTTCCGCCAATCCCACTACGGATCCGGGGAGATAGGTCATTCCGCAGGGCAGATAGACGGCTACGGTTGTGGCAGGAAGCGGATTTGCCGAATTCTGGAAGACCGAAAAGGTAAATGTGTGCGGTTGGCAAACCGTAGGCTTCTCTGAGACGGAAGGGAACAGGATGGTTTGTGATTCTGCGCTGAAAATCAGGAACGCAACCAGCAACACCGTCAGAATGTGCCCTGTCTTCATGGACTTCGCCCGAAAAGGCGGGATGATGTCCACCAAATATAACCCATTATCCGGGCTTACGTCCGGTACCATGGAAAATACCGGCGTCTTTCATGGTCCGACCAGCCATCCGGGAGCCAGTAACCGGCAAAAGAAGGCAATGGCAGAATGCTCAGTCCATCGGCCTTACAGTTTTTTCCGTCAGCCAGTGTTGGCGCCACCTGGCAGGGGTTCATGAAGCACCCTTCGGCTAATCCTCAACGGTAAAAAGCAGTTCAGCCAGGATTACCCCAGCCTTTGCAGACTTTCCTCCAAAGCACGCAATTTGGTTTCGCCATCCGCCAGTTTCTGCCGCTCTTTTTCCACGACGGCCGCAGGAGCACCGGCTACAAAACGCTCGTTGGTCAGCTTTTGACGGACACTTTGAATGAAACCCTCGTAATAGGCCATTTCCTGGCGCAATTTTTCCTTTTCCGCCTCGACATCCATGGCGGCCTCAAAACGGATAAACAGCTTTTCCGTGCCGGCCATGACGGGAACACACCCGTCCGGCTCATCCATCACACGTTCGAGATGGTCCAAATGAGCCATTTTGGCAATCAGGGCGCGGCTTCCCTCACCGAGCAAAAGGGCATCCGACTTTGGACTGGCTTCCCAGAAAATCGACAAGGGCTCCTTGGGCGAAAGTTGCTTTTCGGCACGAAACTCCCGGATGCGGCTGACCATTTCATTAAGGAGGGCCATGTCCGCGATCAAACCGGGTGCCTGAGGATGACGATCAGGCAATGGCGTTATGATACAGTCTTCGCCTTCCCGCCGGGGGCGCAGCAGATGCCATATTTCTTCGGTAACAAAGGGCATGAAAGGATGAAGGAAAGTCATCAGTTCACTGAAAAAGTCAATGGTCTCTTCCAGGGTGCTTCGATCTATGGGACTTCCGTAAGCGGGTTTGATGAGTTCCAGGTACCAACTGCAGAAGTCATCCCAGATAAAGCGGTACAAATCCTTGAGGGCCTCGGAAAGGCGGAATTGCTGCAGGGCCGATTCCTGCTCCAGACGGAGCGCGACCAATTTTTCATGCATCCAGGTTACCGCAAGGCGGTTGATGGCGGCCGATTCCCCCGAATCCGGTTGGTCAACGACTCCCCATTGCCTGATCAGGCGCAGCGCATTCCATAATTTGTTGCAAAATCTCAGCCCCTGGTCGCACAGTTGACTTTCGTTGACGATGCGGCCCGATTTGCCTTCGAATGGCGCGTCAAAGACGATGTCATTACCTGCCGCCGCGGCCGACAACATGCCAAACCGCACACCGTCAGCCCCGTATTTGTCGAGCAAAACCAAAGCATCGGGACTGTTGCCAAGCGATTTGCTCATTTTTCGCCGGAGCTTATCCCTGACCATCCCCGTGAAATACACATCGTGAAACGGCATGTTGCCTTTGGGATGACCGGGCAGCATGTCGGGTGTCCATTCATATCCCGCCATGATCATGCGCGCCACCCAAAAAAAGATGATATCCCAACCGGTGACAAGCGTTTGGGTGGGGTAGTAGTAGGCCAGCTCCCTGCTGTCCCTGAATCCGTCGAATACACTGATGGGCCACAGCCAGGACGAAAACCAGGTATCCACCACATCCTCATCCTGGCGAAGGGCATCGGCCGGGAGTGAAGGATCGCCGGTTTTTTGGCGAGCCTCTTCCAGGGCTTCCTCAGCGGAATGGGCCACAAAAACCAGGGGTTCTCCGGAGGGTTGTTCGAGATACCAGGCGGGGATGCGCTGTCCCCACCAAAGCTGGCGACTGATGCACCAATCGCGTGTTTGTTCGGGTTGCAGCCAGCTCCGGTACATGTTCTCGAAATGCGGAGGGTGGAAGTGTACCTCCCCTTTGGTCACCGCATCCATGGCCGTCCGGGCAAAATCCCGCATGTCCAGAAACCACTGTAGCGTCAGCCGCGGCTCGACGATGGCCTGGGTGCGCTCGGAGCGTCCAACCTTGTGAATATAATCTTCCGTACGGATCAGGTGTCCTCCATCCTGAAGCAGGGGAAGGATCTTTTTGCGTGCCGCAAACCGGTCTTCGCCGATCAACATTCCCGCCTTTTCATGGAGTTTCCCGTCCGGCGTCAGGATGTCGATGGTTTCCAGTCCGTGTCGCTGGCCGATCTCGTAATCATTGGGATCGTGGGCCGGTGTCACTTTCAGGGCGCCGGTGCCGAATTCCCGATCCACATAGGCGTCGGCGATCACCGGGATTGCTCTGTTGATCAAAGGGACCAACACCTGTTTGCCTACCAGGTGGCGATACCGATCGTCGTCGGGGTGGACGGCCACCGCCGTGTCACCCAGTATGGTTTCAGGACGTACGGTGGCTATGGTGAGACCGTCTGCCGGATCATGGACGGCCCGGTAATGCAGAAAGTACAGCGTGTCTTTTTCTTCGCTGTAGATCACTTCTTCATTGGAAAGGACGGTAAGGGCCTGAGGGTCCCAATTGGTCATGCGGAGGGCCCGATACAGGCGGCCCTTTCGATACAGATCGACAAACACCTGTATGACGGCTTCGCTGAGCGCCGGTTCCATGGTGAAGCGCGTGCGTTCCCAGTCGGCTGAAGCGCCCAACCTTTTGAGCTGGTCCAGGATAATGCCTCCGTATTTTTCCTTCCATTCAAAGGCGTAACCCAGAAATGCCTCCCGGGAAATATCACTTTTCCGAATGCCTTTCTCGCGCAGCATCTGGACCACCTTGGCTTCGGTGGCAATGGACGCATGGTCGGTACCCGGTACCCAACAGGCATTTTTCCCCTGAAGACGGGCTCTGCGGATGAGGATGTCCTGGACCGTATTGTTGAGCATGTGCCCCATGTGCAATACCCCTGTCACATTGGGAGGCGGCATGACGATCGTGTAGGGCTCCCTGTCGTCAGGAAGGGAACGGAAGTACCCTTTCTCCATCCAATAGGGATACCACTTCTGTTCGACCCGTGCGGGATGATAATGAGATTCCATGGGCGCTTCGTTGTTTCAGGAATAGGTCATCTATTGTGCCAAATATGCCTTTTTTTGGTCATGTATGGCATCAACGCCGGATCATTTCTTCTCCGGCTCGTCAAAAGGGATTCGGACCCCTGTGTCTTGCAGCGCGGTCAGGTCCTGCATCTGCTCCCGGCGGCGAATCAGGTAATCGCGGCCTTGCCATATCAGGACCTCGGCAGGACGGTACCGGGAATTGTAGTTGGAAGCCATGCTGAAGCCGTAGGCTCCGGCATTGCGAAAGGCCAGAATGTCACCTTCATGGACTTCGGGCAACCGGCGGTTGACGCCAAAGGTATCCGTCTCGCAGATGTAGCCCACCAGGGTATAAATTCTGGGGCGCCCTTGCGGATTGGATACGTTTTCCACCGTGTGCCAGGCGTTGTACAACATGGGGCGGATCAGGTGGTTGAGTCCGGTGTCTAGACCGGCAAAAACGGTGGATACCGTTGTTTTGATCACGTTGGTCCTTGCCAGAAACACACCGGCTTCGCTGACGAGAAATTTGCCCGGTTCGAACATGAGGGTCATTTCCCTCCCTCGCTGGCGGCAATATTCGTTGAAGCGGATACTGATGCGCTCTCCGAATTCCATAATGTCGGTCGCGATATCGTCATTCCGGTAAGGGACCTTGAATCCGCTGCCGAAATCGATATAATCCAGATCGGGGAAATGATCAGCGATGCCGAACAATATCTCGCAGGCATTGAGAAAAACTTCCACGTCGAGAATGTCCGATCCGGTGTGCATGTGCAATCCGGCGACATGCAACCCTGTGGCCTCCACCACCTTCAGGACGTGTGGCAACTGATGGATGGATATGCCGAACTTGGAGTCGATATGACCGGTCGAAATTTTGCTGTTGCCGCCGGCCATGATATGGGGATTGATACGGATGCAGACCGAAGCGCCGGGATGGCGATGTCCGTATTGCTCCAGAATGGAAATGTTGTCCACATTGATCAGCACACCTCTTTCCCTCGCCATTTCATACTCTTCAAGCGACACGCAATTGGGCGTGAAGAGAATATCCCCCGGGGCAAAACCCGCCAACAGGCCGAGGTCCACCTCCTGGATGGAAACACAATCCAGACCGGCGCCCAGCGACCGGAACAGCCTCAGGACATGGAGGTTGGTATTGGCCTTACAGGCATAAAATATGCGACTGGAGGGCACCTGGAGGGATGCGGTCATGAGGCGGTACTGCCGCTCCATGATGTCTCCTTCATAGACATAAAGCGGTGTGTCATGCCGGCGGACGATGTCCAGCACGGGCAATCCTCCGGTAAAACAATATTGGCCTTCTTCGAGGTACATGATTTCGATCCCTTGGCAAAAGTCGCCAAAGGTAAGGCTTTTCAAAGAGGGGGCATGCATCCTTTTCGGGCTAACTTGCATCTCGTCAATACAGGACGGCCATTGGATGAAAAAGACGAAATCGATGGCTGCCGGCTGGACGACCGGAGGGCGCAGCGGCAGTTTTATACCCGGCATGCGGGTTGGGTCCTGGGTATATGCATGCGCTACCTGTCAGACCGCGATGAAGCCGAAGACGCCATGATCCGCAGCATGTTCAGCGCCTTGACCCGTATCCGTTCTCTGCGGGATCCCAGGGCAGTGCGTCCCTGGCTGAAGAGAATTGCCGTCAATGAATGTCTGATGATACTCCGGCAAAAACCGCCATTGTCGGCATCATGGGAAGAGATCGAAGTGGCTGTGCCGGCAAAGGACTTGACTTCCCAAAACCCGGAGATGAGCGACCTCCTCCATCTGATCGCCCGTCTGCCGGAAGGTTATCGTACGGTTTTCAACCTGTATGTGCTGGATGGATATACCCACAAAGAAATCGGAGAAATGCTCGGCATAAGCCTCCATACTTCCAAGTCCCAATTGCTCATGGCCCGCAGAAAACTGGCGCGTTGGCTGGGGCATCCCCTCAATTCGTCTGAAAATGAAACCGATCCGTCCTGAACACAACCTGTTACCGGGTGAAGCGCAATTATTGCGTACTGCCGAACAGCTGGAAGTAATGCCGCATCCGGATTCCCTGTCCAGGCTGGAGCAAATGCTTGACCGTACCAGCCGGAAGCGCCAAAGGATGCACTGGCCTGCCCTGGCAGCGTCGCTGGCCTTTTTGCTGATGGTCGCCGGCACCTTGTTCATTCGCCCTATTTCAGAGAGAGATCGTGTCGCTACATCCTCTCTGCCTATGGAAGAATTGCCATCGGTCTATTTTGCCTCCTGGCTGCATACCGCCCACCGCATACAGGGGTATCAGCCGGTCAGCGAAGGGAACGGTTGGACGGAATCTGCCCACCTTTGGCTGGAGACGCCCGGAATGGGGGGCGATTCAACAACACCCCACTAAACGACCTGTCATGCCACCGGAATTTTCCGCTGCACCTCCGGTTGATCGTGGCGGAACGGGTGGCGGAGCACCGGAGTCTCCTCAGGCGTGAGGTAATCGAGGATGGGGCGGATGAACTGGTTGCTGAACGGACTGCGATGCCGGATGTAACAGGTCAGATCCACAGGTACGGCGCCTACGGAAGATTTGATCTCATCTGCCGTCCGGGCGAAAATGATCCGGTGGCACCGGTGCCGGATACCCAATTCTACGAGATCCAGCAACATGTTGAGGTATAACTTGCAAGGCGGATTCCATTCCTCCCGATAGCCCAGGAAATGCGCCTCGAGTTCGCCATTGGTATTGACAATGGCACTGATGAAACCGACAAGTTGATCACCGGCCCAATAGCTCCGCAATAAAAACCGGGGCCCCAGTTTGCCGGACATCCCGGCGATGTATTTCGGGTGTAGATGGATTACGTTGAAACCCGAATCGTCCACCACGCGCTGATACAATCGGTGCAGTTCGTCGGCATGGGTTCGTACCTCTTCCTCCGTGAAGTCCCGGCGATGGAGTTTGGCCTCAAAGAGTTGGCGGGCCTTGTTGGCCCGGACCCGGTATTTACTGCTCAGATCATTCAGATAATCCCCCATCGTCCGCCATTCCTGCGACAGGGTTAAAATGAGGCTGGGCAGGATCCGGAAGGGATGGTACCGCTTTTGGGACATCGTGGTCCGGTCAGGTCCGGTTCCCTCTTCAAAGTCCTTGATGAGCGTGATGGAAGCATGGTCTTTTTCTGCCTTTCCGCGATCTCTTACCGCTTGGAGGGCCGACTCCAGCCAAAGGGATTCTTTTCCCCGAGGGGCATCCATGACATATCCGTGATGGCCGGTAAGCATCAGATTCCCGGCGACCACGGTGCGAAAGCTCACTTTCCGGGCGACAAGACCTTTCAGGAACTGGCCGAAGGTTTGGAAGAAACACCGCGGTTGTGGGGATTGACGATGATATCGGATGCTGTCCGCTCCGTTGAAGGCGAGCAATTGGCAATAGACAATACCGCGGGTGACCCCGTCCACGCGAATGACCGCATACCGGAATGTCATACCGGAGGGGGGGAAATCCTCCACCGTTTTCAGGTATTCGGGCTGCAGAAAAATATCCCGGGTGAGCCGCCGGCTGTCCCAATAAGGGAGGGCATCATCAAAGGCGTCGAAAACAAGAACTTCAGGGTTGGAGACGGTGGTCAGCGAGGCGGGATCCGGTGTCATGAAGGATACAACGCAGGAGACCCCGGTTTGTGTTCATCACCCGTACCATGGGGCATGGCAGATTCGTTCTACCTTTGTCAAAACCTGCGACATGAATTCCTGGTACATTGCGGCCTTCCTGGGTATGGGTTTGATATCCTCCTGTGTCACCGCGCGCAAATACGATGATCTGGCTGCCAGCAAAGCACGTTTGGAAAGGGAATACGAAGCTTTGCTCAAAGTGAGGGACGAAAAAAAGGAGATGGAAGTCTCCCTCAAATCGCTCAACCAGGAACTGGGATTTGCCAAACAGGAACTGGAACACCAGCACGCCGTCATCCAAAGCCTCCAACAGGGAAGGGACGATCTCGCTTTGCGGCTCAACACCCTGATCGCCCAGAATCAGGCCCTCCTGACGGCTTCCGCCAGCGAAAAACAATCCCTTGTGGAGGAAGTACTCGCCAAGGAAGCGGAGATCAACAGGCGAATGGTAGCACAGGACAGCCTGGCCAGGACCTTGAACGAACGTGGTAAACGCCTCGAACAACTTGAAAAGGAACTGGAGGCCAAGGAGCAGAAAGTCGAAGAGCTCAACCGGATTCTCAAAGACAGGGAATCGGCACTGACCCAGTTGCGCCAGGGATTGATCCAGGCCTTGAAAGGTTATTCCGCTGCCGATTTGAGTGTGACTGAAAAGAATGGCCGCGTATATGTCAGCCTTTCCCAGAATCTTCTGTTTCCTTCCGGCAGCGACCAACTCGACCCCAAAGGCGTCAAAGCACTGCAGCAACTCGCCACCGTCCTGAAGGCCCAGTCCGACCTCGAAATCCTGGTCGAAGGACACACCGACACGGATGGGAGTTCCGATCTCAACTGGGACCTGAGCGCCAGCCGTGCCACATCTGTCGTCAAATTACTCACCCGCGAGGGGGTGACTCCAGCTACCATGACCGCTGCGGGCAGAGGGTATTACCTCCCGGTAGCCTCCAACGAGACTACCGAAGGAAAGGCTAAAAACCGGAGGGTGGAAATCATTCTCGCACCGAAACTGGAGAAGATCCTGGAAATGATCGGATCTTCAGGTTCCTGATGATGCCAATGGGCCTGCCATGATCCGCGGGCAGGGTTGGCAATACGATTTTCTCCATGAAGGCAAACCACCTGTTGATGTACCACCTGGTCCTATGGAGCATGATCTTCCTGTCCGCTTGCAGCCCGCGACAGACCGCAGGATCCAGGGAAGCCTACCATACCGAATCTGTGATCACGCTGACCAAAGGTCCGTGCTTTGGCACTTGCCCGGTTTTCACCCTGGAAGTCTTCCGGGACGGTCAGGTCATTTTCCGCCCCAGATTTTATACGGCAGTCGCCGATACTTCATACAGTTGTTGGGACATGAAAGCCTTGATCCCCGCCTTCAGGGCGGCTCCATGGGATACCTTGCAGGAATCCTATGCCGAACCGGTGGCGGATATCCCTTCCACCACATTGACCTACAACGGGAAGACCATACGGTGGAATATCAGAGCGCCGCAGGTCTTGTATGATCTGGAGCAAATGCTGATCCAACGGTGCCGGCAGGAAGGTTGGCTGTCGTCTCCGGCTGGCGACGACGAATCCGGCATCATTCCCGGCGAGTACATCCTGCAACTCAGGGATCCCTCGGTCTGGGCAAACCTGCAAAAAAGGCATGAAACCCTGGCCCTTCGTCTGATCCGGCAGCTCAATCAGGAAGGGAGCCTGCTTCTGGTGCACCTGGATATTGCCACCTTGCCGGCACAGGAAGCCTTGGCACGTTTGAGAAAAGACAGCGATGTGGTCGCGATTTCCCCCAATCACAAGGTGGAACTGCGCGATTGAACCTAAAACGTGCATTAGCAATGCACGTTTTGCCCTCCGGTCCGGACGAAGCTGGCATATCTGGCTTTTTCCGGGCGGCGGGAATCCCGATCATGGCTTTGGAGGGGGAAGCGGTCAGGTACCCGTTGATGAATCCTGTGCCCTTCCATGGCAGCCACCTTCAAAAGCCGAATCCCACAAAATTGCCGGTTGTGTTTCTTCGGTAAGGGATTTTGATGAAATCAAGGGTGGAGGGCTTGACTTTCACCATGAACGTGTACGCGCCTATCTGCGGAAACCATCCGAAAATCATTTCCCAGCAATGCATGTCACGGTTAAAATTGAAACTGGGATAGGTGATTTGCTGCGACCGGAAATCATATCCGATATTGCCTACGGTAATGGACCACTTGGGCGTTATGCGGATATTCCCTGAAGTGTTGACGGTGTGCGTGGTGATGAACAGGGTGTCTTTGCCGTTCAACGGACGGATGTCCGCGTTGATGTTGTGCTGGATGCCAAACGATTCGAACAATCCCAGAAAATCATCTGTGGGCGCTGCCGGCTCCCCGGTGAAAAGTTCGCGCAACTTGCCGATGGTGACATTGGTGGTGAGCCGAAAACTGGCATTGACAAACCGCAGCGGTTTGCGCTCGGTGTCCCAGTAAAACCGGTCGATGCTTCTGCCAGTGCTGTCGGCGGCATAAGGGTCGAACGTAAGGCCGACATCAAATCGCGACATGCGCCGGAAAAGATTTGTGCCACCGGAAATGCGTACCTGGCTCCATCGGAGGCTGTCGGCGAGAAAGTTGTAGTTGCCAGACACGATGATGTTGTCAAACAGATTGACTTTTTTCGAAAGGGTGTCTTTTTTGCTGAAATATTTGGCTTCGAAAATGTTGTTGAAGGAATAGCTCAGGGACATGGCTCCTGCGCTGTAGGCCGGGGCGCCGAAAGGCCCTCCGTCAAAGTACGAATAGCGCTGTGTGTCGGTATAATCCGCCTGCCGGCCGAGTGCGTATTCGTCAAACCAGGGCTGTCCGGTATTGGCCGGATTGACATTAAGGCTAATGGAGGGTTTGATCGTGTGCCGCAAACCGCGAAGCCATCCCTTGCCAAAGCGCACAGTCCCGAAAATGGCCGTATTCATCCCCATCCCGAACGTCAGACTCCGGTAGGTGCGGAAATCATTCTCGAGGCGCTCGGTCACCGTGCCATAACTCAGGATGGTGGTATCGATACGCAGGATTGATCCGTCTGCATTGAACACCGTGTCCAGCCTGGTGACGGGAATACGGTCGTTTTCCCGTCGCAGGGTATTGTAGTTCCACACTTCCTGATAGGTGATGTTCGGTGTGAAATTGAAGTACCGGAGCAGGTTGAAATTGGAGTTGATGGTAGCGGCCTGCCGCATGCCGGGTCGCGCGGTTTCCAGGGTGGATGCCGTAAAAAAGGTCGAATCAGGAGCGCTTACCCTTGCCAGGGCCTGGGCGCTGTATTGGACCCCGATCCGCTCGTACCAGCGCTCGGTGCCACCGCCGGGGCGCTTGAACGGCTGGATGCGCTGAAGAACAAAAGAAGCATCCGGTAGCGTCATGTCCATCCGACCGCTTCTGAGGTTTTGGGATTGGGTCACGGCCGCGGTAAACTGGAAGGGTTTGCCTTCCCAGGTCCGGCGGTAATTCATGGAAGATGACACGGTGTTGGCCAGTACGTTGTTGGCATCGTAATAATTGAGCCGGCTGAAAGCACTGGATTCAAACTGGATACGGCCCGAGAGGTGGTGGTAGGGATGGGCCTTGGGATCCTGGTTGTGCTGGATGATCACACGGAAAAGCCGCTCGCGTTCTGTTTCACCTGTTTCGGGCGATTCTCGGGCGAAATCGGTCCAGGTCAGCTCGGTGTGGCCGTTATACCGATAGCGACGGTTGTATTGACTGCGTGCACTTACCCGGTAACTACCCCGGGTATAGATGTCTCCCAGAATGCTGATATTGGCATATTCGCCCAAAGGCGTGAAATAACCGATACCGCGAAGGCCGTATCCGAGATCCTGCCTGAAATCATAATCCAGTGAGAAAACAAGCCCTGCCTTCCGGCTGGTGGCAATCGGGAAAAATCCGAAAGGGAGCCATATAGGGGTGGGCACCCCGGCAATTTCCATGTTGGAAGGGCCAACGATCACCGATTTGTTGGGGATGATTTTCTGGCGCGTGCTCCTGATGCCGTAATGAGGTTGTGGGTCATCGCATGTGGTGATGATGGCCCTGCGGCCATAAATCTTGTCTTTTTCGCCTTCGGCCGTCCCGCCGACAAACTTGGCCTTCTCGGTCAAAACATGAAGGTCCCCTTCCTCTGTGGCGTTTTGGATACTCATCCCCTTTTTCGTGCGGAAATTGTACCTCATTTCAAGCGCCTCAAAGGACTGGGATCCCTGCCGGAACCTGGGTGTACCCGCCATGACCCCAAGGCTGTCGGGCAACCCTTTGGCCGTTACGACATTCGTTTCAAAGGAGAAGACAATGTAATCGGCGTTGAGCTGGATGTCCTGGTAGGTCACCTCTGCATCGCCGATGAGATGGATTTGTTTGTTCCGAAGATCTATCCACTGACTGTCTTTTGCGTGGTATTTGACGGGAGCTTCCAGCGCATCGCGTGAGATCCGGACTTGCAGGGAATCACCCGTTCCACGCGACAAAGTGTCCGCCTGAACCGGGGCAGAAAGGCTGTCCTGTTGGCCTATCGCCTCCGGGATACCAAGGGTCACCAGACAGATGCCCAGCAGCAGTATCTGCCATCGGGCAATCATAACAAATTGAGCCTCGTGGCGTTTAGGAGGGGTGAATGGACCTCCCCCTGACAGGCAATTACCGGGTTTGCATGCATGATTGGACGCCATTGACAGCACGAAGGTACCCCGTGTTTTTCCAATTAACGCCCACCGTATTTGTTTTGTGGCTGGCATGGGCATGGGTCATTGACAACAACAACCGGTTGCATCATGATCCGGGAAAGGAAGGGGTGAAAACCGTGGTGATCGATCCGGGCCACGGGGGCCGGGATCCGGGATGCCTGGGTTCACAAGTCAACGAGAAGGAAATCACCCTGGCACTGGCCATCCTCCTGCGCGACAAAATCAAATCTCGATTTCCCGGCGTCAAGGTGGTGTTGACCAGAGAATCCGACATTTTTTTGCCTCTGTTCGAACGGTCGCAAATCGCCAACAAGGCGGAGGCCGACCTTTTCATTTCCCTGCATTGCAATGCGCTTTCCAATGCGCCCTCCATTCATGGCTCGGAGACGTATGTACTGGGCCTGCATCGCGCCGCCGACAACCTCGCCGTCGCCCAACGGGAAAACGAATCGATTCTCCTGGAGGACAATTTCAAACTGAATTACGGGGACTTTGATCCCAATTCGGCGGAGGCTTATATCCTCATGGCCATGTATCAAAACGCATATCTGGAGAAAAGCATCGTCTTTGCCGGTATGGTTGAAGAAGAATTCCGGCAGCATGCCGGCCGGACGAGCAAGGGCGTCAAACAAGCCGGTTTCCTGGTGTTGAGAGAGAACGCAATGCCTAGTGTGCTTGTGGAAACGGGATTTCTGACGCATCGCGAGGAAGAAAAATTCCTGCATTCCCCGGCAGGCCAGGAATTGATCGCCGAAAGCCTTGTACGCGCTTTTGGCCGTTATAAAAGCCGCATTGAGAAGGGGGACAAGGAAATTGAAAAATCCGAAAAGCAGCGCTCTGCTTCTCCGGAACCGCCCGGAAAGGGTTTGGCGCACCCGGAGACTACAACTGCCGGGTTTCCGGTTGGTGAGTGGCATGCCGTGCAAATCAGCGCCCTGAGCAAGCCCTTGCCCGCCGACCACCCATGGAGAAAGCAAATCCCTTCCTTTCTGGAAAAGAAGGAAGAGGCTTTGATCAAAATTCTTTCAGGCCCCTTCAAGACCGTCCAGGAAGCTGAAAAAGCGAAGGCCGCCCTGGCCCAGTCCGGCTTTAAGGGTATTTTTACGGTCGTTTACCAGGGAGACCTGCGCCAAACCCGGCCCTGATCCGGTGGCGGATGTCTCCTGTGACCCAACAACTATGTCAAAAGAAACCAAGCTGGGCCTGTTTGCAGTAATAATCCTGGCCATTACCATTTGGGGCTACTATTATCTCAAAGGAAGGAATTTGCTGGCCCGCGATCAAACGTTCTTTGTCGAATACCAGGACATTGGCGACCTCATGGTTTCATCCCCGGTGAAGATCAACGGTCTTCAGGTGGGTGCGGTCGTGGATATCCGCCTGGACAAGGAAGACATGCGCACGATCATTGCCGAATTGCATGTTGACCGGCAAGTAGGTGTGCCATCGTCCGCAGTGGCCGTGATCGAACCCTTGGGAGTGATGGGAGGAGCTGCCGTCGCCCTGAAGTTTGACCAGCCCTGCCGGGAGGGAGACTGTGCCCCTTCCGGTTATACCCTGCGGGGAGCAACCGCTACTCTGATGAGCAAAATGCTGGATCAGGATCAGTTGGATGCCTATCTGGACAAACTCAAATCGGGACTTGGTGAAGTGATTGACTCCCTGGATGTGGCCAGTTCGGATCCCGATAGCCGCGATCTGGTCGGACAAAGTCTATATGATACCCGCCAGATCCTCTCCAATACACGCATCACCACCGAGGCGCTGGCCGCGCTGGTCATTCGTGTCAGCGGTCAACTCGAATCCGTCATGGGCCACCTCGAAAATGTCACCGGTACCCTGGATGCGAGCCATGAAGAAATTGCCAGGATTTTGTCCAATACGCAGGAGATCACCGGCCAGGTCAAAAATGCCGACATCGGCAAGACCATTGAAGTGTCCCGTTCGACCCTCGAACAGATCAACACAACAGTGACCGACCTGGGCCGGGTATCATCCGAACTACAGACCGTGCTGCTTCGGATCAACGAAGGCGAAGGCACATTGGGTCGGTTGATCAGGGATCCGGAGATATACACCAACCTTCAGCGTACCTCGCGCAACCTCGACCTTTTGCTACAGGACTTCCGGCTGAATCCCAAGCGGTATGTCAATGTCTCTCTCATCGGCAGGAAAGACAAACCCTATCGCCTGCCTGAAGAAGACCCGGCATTTCCCGGCAAGGAACAGAAGTGATCCGCAGCGGGTTGAAACCTGCGGAAAAGACGGGCGGATGAATGCATCCAATGTCGGGTCCCGTAAGGCCAAATACCTGATTGTCCATCCCTGTGCGCAATCAGGCGGCCAGGATGCCGTGTATCAATTCCCGCAACAGAGCCCCTTCGTCGGCAGAGCGGTTTTGGACCCCTTTGCTGCGCATGTCGTATTCATGAAGTAATCCCAGTATCCGTTCGATTTGCAGGGGCTGGAACGTTTTCAGTACCGGTTTGTAATCCTTGAGCAAATAGGGGTTGATCCCGATGGCTTTGGCCATTTCGTCTTCCCGGGCGCCGTGTAGCTGATGCAAGGTGTACAACCTGATGAAAAATCCGGCGAGACTACCGATCGACATGGGTAACGGGTTGGATTTCGGATCCCGGTTCATTTGGTCAAGAATGTAAAAGACCCGATCCGCCTGACGTCTTCCCAGCGCCTGTTGCAATTCGAATACATTGAAGTCCCGGGCGACGCCAATGCTCTCCCGGACCATCTGAATGTCGATCATGTCACCCTTCTGGAGCCGGGCCAGGATTTTCTGGAGCTGGGTGGTGATGGTACTGAGTTGGTTGCCGAGATACTCATGCGAGAGGGCCAGTGCTTCGGGAGTGATGGTCACTCCCTGGTCCTTCAACCAACTTTGGATCCAGGGTTGGATCTTGTCGTCATACAGCTTTTTGCTTTCGAATACGACGCCCTTTTCCTGGATGACCCGTGCCAGGGATTTTCTCCCGTCTACCTTCTTGTGTTTGTGACATATGACGAGAACGGTAGTAGGAGAGGGCCGGGACACATACCCCTCAAGTTGGTACAACTCTTTCATTTCCTGAGCCTCCCGCAAGACAATGACCTGACGGGGTGCCATCATGGGCATCCGCATCGCCATGTCCCGGATAGCGCTGGCGGTTACATCCCGCCCATAAACCACGCTTTGGTTGAAGGCACGTTCTGACTCGTCGAGGGCATGTCCCTCGATATAAGCTGCCAGTTGATCAATGAAATAATCTTCTTCCCCATGAAACAAATACACAGGTGCGAAGGTGCCTTTCTTCAAAAGAGAAAGGATGTCCGAAAAGCTGAGGGCAGCGGCTTTGGCCATTCCGCAAAGGTAACGGTTGGAGGTACAACCTTGGCGGTGACGGCCTTTGATGTACCTTTGCGCCATGCGAAAACCACTCATCCTGGTGACCAATGATGACGGCATCACGGCGCCCGGGATCAGAACCCTTGTGGAGGAAATGCAAACCCTGGGCGATGTGGTGGTGGTAGCCCCCGACTCCCCGCAGTCCGGTATGGGGCACGCCATTACCATGAGCGAGCCCTTGAGGATTCACCGGGTTTCCCTGTATTCCGGTGTGGAGGCCTGGGAATGCACGGGCACTCCGGTGGATTGTGTCAAATTGGCCAAACATGTCGTGCTCAAAGGTCGCAGGATTGACCTCTGTGTATCCGGCATCAATCACGGTTCCAACGCATCCATCAATATCATTTACAGTGGCACACTTTCGGCCGCCATGGAAGCCAGCCTCGAAGGAATCATGTCCATCGGATTCAGCCTGTTGGATTACAGTTTCGAGGCTGATTTTGGCCCCTGCAGACCCTATGTGCGTCACATTGCCCGTCAGGTCCTGGAATCGCAGCCCGCCCATACCCGCCTGTTGAATGTAAACATACCCAAGCGACCCGACATCCAGGGCATTCGCGTCTGCCGGCAGGCCGACGCGCGATGGATCGAGGAATTTCAGGAAGCGAAGGATCCCCGCGGACAGCCTTATTACTGGCTGACCGGAGAGTTTGTCAACCTCGATCAGGGCCGCGATACCGATGTGACCGCCCTGGAGGAAGGCTACATATCCGTAGTCCCTTCGGGCCACGACCTGACCGTCCATCCGGCCATACCGGAATTGTCCACGCTTCTAAACCGGCTTGCACATGTTTGATCGAAATCAAATGCCCTATGGGGTAGCCTTGGGCATCCTTTTTCCCATTGTCGGTGTTGGACTGGCATTCCTCCTCGGCTGGGCATGGACCCAATGGGGAGGAGAGGGCCGTCCTCCCTTGCTGAGAGAACGGACCCTGGTATTGTTGGCCATATGCCTCAACCTGATCCCTTTCCGGGCCTTCAACCGCCGGCGCTTCCTGCAAAGTGTCCGTGGCGTTGTGACGGCCACGCTGGTGTTGGGTATATTATGGGTCATACTGTACGGCAGGGAATTGCTCGGCTGATCAGGGTGGAACGCATCTATATCATTGCCGGAGAGGCATCCGGCGACCTCCACGGAGCCGCGCTTGTCCAGGCCATCAGGCAGCGATCGCCCGGCATTTCATTGCGAGGTTGGGGGGGGGATCTCATGGCCGGAGCGGGTTGCACCGTCGTCAAACACTACAAAGACCTCGCGTTCATGGGCTTTGTAGAAGTGGTGCGCAATTTGGGCGCCATCCGCAAAAACTTCGCTTTCGCCCGACAGGACATTGCCGCCTTTCGACCGGACACCGTTGTTTTCATCGATTATCCGGGATTCAACATGCGACTCCTGCCCTGGGTCCGCCGCAAAGGAATACGGACGGTCTATTATATCGCCCCTCAGGTATGGGCGTGGCATCAGAGCCGGGTGAATGCCTTGCGCAGATTCGTGGATGAATTGCTGGTCATCCTGCCCTTCGAAACCGCGTTTTTTGAAAAACATGGTGTGAAAGCCCATTTTGTGGGACATCCGCTGGCCCACCGGATTGCCAATTTCCAACCCGATCCCGGTTTTGGGCAGGAATTGGGACAAGAGGTTGCCGGTCCGGTGGTGGCTCTGCTGCCCGGGAGCAGGCGGCAGGAAGTCCGTGCCATGCTTCCCGTCATGATGGAGGCAGCCGCTCAACACCCGGGCTGGCGATGGATGATTGCCAGGGCGCCATCCCTGCCGAGATCCTTGTACCTCGACATGATCCCCGCTAATGGGAACGTTACCCTGGTGGAAGGCAAGACCTACGATTTGTTGGCCCGGGCACGGGCGGCTGTCGTGACCTCCGGCACTGCCACCCTTGAAACCGCGTTGTTCGGAGTCCCTCAGGTGGTCGTTTACAAAGGGAATCCGGTTTCCTACGCCATTGCCCGACGCATCGTCCATGTGGCCTATATATCCCTGGTCAACTTGATCCTGGATCGCCCTTTGGTGACCGAGCTGATCCAGAGGGACATGAACGCCTCTGCCCTGAAAGCGGAGGTGGACCGTCTTATGGTGGAGGAGAACAGGGAGAAAATCCAGGCGGGTTATCGGGTTCTCAAAGCGGTTTTGGGCGAAAAGGACGCTTCGGCGGAAGCGGCAGCCCGGATCCTGCAAATGCCCTTACCCGAAATCCAAACGTCCGGCGGTCAGTTGTCCTGATGGGGGAAGAGAATTTGACGGAATACCGCCCCGATCTCGGCAAATTTGTTGGCGCCGGCCTTTGCGCGGATATGGGCGGCAAAGTCCACCGTGCCGGCCAGTTGGTAAAACCTCGCGATACCTTCTGCCAAAGAGGAAGGCGTTGCTTCGTCCACCATGACGCCCGTCTTCCCGTCTTCCACAAATTCGCCCAGGCCGCCCACCCGGGTACATACCACCGGTTTTTCAAGCCCGTAGGCGAGATTCAGGATGCCGCTCTGGGTTGCGGAGCGATAGGGAAGGACGACGGCATCTGCGGCCCGAAACCAGGCACCTACTTCTTCATTGGGGATGTAGGCATTCCGGAATATGACCCGTTGTTCCAGGTGCAGTTCGCGGATCAATGCGGTGTACACAGCCGGGTCTTCGTAACACTCCCCGGCGATCAGCAGGGCATAAGCCGGGTCATCCTTCAGCAAGAGGGCTAAGGCCCTGAGCAAAATGTCGAGGCCTTTGTAGTGACGGATGTAGCCGAAAAAAAGGAGCACTTTGGTGCCTGCAGGCCACGGGTGCAGGTCCTTACCGGTCATGCCAGGGCCGGGAGCGGTCTCGTAATCAGAAATCTCCCGGAAAATGGGCAATTCGGACCGATGGATTTTGCGGTTACCGGCGAAAGGACGCAAATCCTCATGGACCTTGTCCGAAAGGGCCAGAAACTGGCGGGCCCAATGCAATCCCATTTGGGTAAGAAGCCGGTCAACGGGCCTGGCCTCGTGAGAAATGACGTTCTCGGTGATCATCACGATCCGCGCTCTCAGGGTCTTTGGCAGGAGCCAACCGATGGCCCAGTACATAGGCCCGAAGAAGGGCTGGTACCAATCGAATACGATCAGATCGGGATTCATGCGCCGGATATGGCAGGCGGTTTTCCACCAGTACCAGGGATGCAGCGTGTGCAAAAGCCTGGGACCCGGGATGGGCGGATAGGCTGTTTTGCTTATGTCGATCGGTGTTGTACCCGGGAAAAGGATCCGGGGATACATCATCCTGAAATTGACAAAATCCACCCGGAAGTCGTTGGACAAGGCTTCGTACAGATAGGTCATGAAAAGGGCGGGACCGCCGCGATAAGGGCTGGCGGGTCCGAGCAGCATCACATGAGGCCTCATGCGGTAAAGGTAGGATGGGGCGGGAGATAAAAAAGGCCGCCGGTTTCCCGACGGCCTCCAGGGAGGAATTCCTTTCTCTGGTAAGAGGGTGCGTCCACTACAGCGGACACCGGTCTTTGGGATGACCAGATGCAAGAATCCTCGGGGTTGTTCAGTGGAATTATCGCCCGTCAGGGCTCAAGGCCGGTCAAAAAAGGCGCCGGACTCGGGTTTCTCATCGTAGCGCACCAAAGGTAATCACCTTTTGGAACCCGTGCTTATTTTTTGGCATATGACCCTGTCTCTGCCGGGTCTATCTTTGGGGAATGGATTCAAACGCAATTACAGGGACCCGTCTTAGTGTCAATCTCAACAAGGTGGCCCTCATCCGGAATGCACGGGGAGGCGATTTGCCCGACCTCTGCCAGGTAGCTGCTGATTGCGAGGCCTTCGGCGCCCAGGGCATCACCGTTCATCCGAGACCGGATGAGAGACATGTGCGTTTTGCCGACCTCCCGGCATTGCGGGGAGTGGTGAAGACGGAATTCAACATCGAGGGAAATCCCACCGAAGATTTTCTGCAACGGGTGGTCGGTGTGCGGCCCGAACAGTGCACCTTGGTACCGGATGCCCCGGATGCCCTGACATCGGATGGTGGTTGGGACACGCTGGCCCATAAGGGGTTCCTTCGGGAGGTGACGGCCAGACTCCGGGAGGCGGGTATTCGGGTTTCGATCTTCATTGACCCCGATCCCGTTCATGTCGCAGGGGCGCGGGACATCGGTGCGGACCGCGTGGAATTATATACGGGCAACTATGCCAAGAAGTACCGGCAGGACAGAATACGGGCGGTCAGTCCGCATCAGGCCTGCGCCAGGGAGGCAGCTCGGGTGGAAATCGGATTGAATGCCGGCCACGATCTCAATCTGGATAACCTGAGATTCTACAGAGAAAGCCTGCCCAACATTGAGGAGGTATCCATCGGGCATGCACTGATTTGTGACAGTCTTTACTATGGCCTGGCGAATACTATCAGGATGTACAGAAACCTTCTGGTATAAAAAATATTACGTCTGGTTTCCATTTGATTGCAGCGAATTCTCTACATTCGCCGTTGATAGGGTTAAGGGAATGTTAATCATTCCTTCCTTATTTGTTAAATCAGATCCATTCACCAAACCTAACAAACGTATGAAAAAGGGCTTACTATTGCTCCTCGTCCTGTTGGGCTTCGCATCCATGGCGGTCGCTCAAAGGACCGTCAGGGGAAGCGTTTCCGACGAAAACGGGGAACCTCTCATTGGGGCCTCCGTGATCGTGAAAGGGACGACCATCGGCACCACGACCAATCTCGAGGGCAAGTACTCCGTTGAAGTGCCTGCCGGGTCGGATGCGCTCGTTGTCAGTTACACGGGTTACGGGACCCGGGAGGTGATTCTCGGCGCTTCCAACATCGCCGATGTCACCCTGTCTTCCGACGTGCTTCTGCTGGAAACAGCCGTCGTCACCGCCTTGGGTATTTCCAAGGAGGAAAAATCGCTGGGCTATGCGGTCAAATCCGTTTCCGGTGGCGATGTGGTGAGATCCGGTGAAGTCAATGTCGTTCAGGGACTTGCTGCCAAAGCGGCCGGTGTCCAGGTCATCGGGTCCGGGGGAACGCCGGGCGCCTCGTCCAAGATCCTCATCCGGGGCAACTCGACATTTACCGGCAACAACCAACCGCTGTTCGTGGTCGATGGCGTGCCTTATGACAACCAGACCAACGGTTCCGTGGCCGGTGACTATCCCTTCAATGCCGGACTCAACGGGGTCAACAATTCCAACCGGGCGCTGGACATCAACCCCAACGACATCGAGAGCCTGAACATCCTGAAAGGTCCTGCCGCCGCAGCCTTGTATGGCACACGCGCCGCCAATGGTGTTATTCTGATCACCACCAAAAAAGGCAAGAAAGGCCTTTCCGTTACCCTGAATTCCAGCCTGTCGCTGGACGAGGTCAACAAGTTGCCCGAATTACAGGACAAGTACACGGGAGGCACCGGAGGTGGCCGTTTTGATGCCAATGGAAATGTGGTCGCTGCAGGTAATTATCAGACCAATACCTCCAACGTTTGGGGTTCCGAAATCGGTCCCAACAACCCCAATGCACCGCAGGCCTACGACAACTATGGCAATTTCTTCGAGACCGGTCAGACCTGGAACAACAATGTGGCCATCTCTGCCGGCACCGAGGCTGCCCAGTTCCGCTTTTCCTACGGAAATACCAACCAGACGGGGATCGTTCCCAACACGGAACTGCAGCGGAATTCATTCCGGATCAATGCGGATACCCGAGTAGGCGCCTTCAAATTCTCCGGTTTTGGTAGTTATACCAATACACAGGACATCAAGGCCCAGAACGGTTCCAACTTGTCGGGTATCATGCTTTCCCTGACGAGGATGCACCCCAACTTCAACATCATCGGCGGAGAAGGCCCCAACGGATATGACAATCCCGACGGATCGGCCTACAATTACTTCTTTGCCTACGACAACCCGCTCTGGTCGGCCTACAACAACCCGCTCACCGGCGACGTGGATCGTCTGACAGGGGCCATTACGGGGACTTATTCTCCGCTGACATGGCTGGATATTACCGCCCGGGTCGGCGTGGACCAATATACGGACAGAAGGAAGCAGATATTTGCTGTTGGTGCCAATGATCCCCCGGCACCGGTAGGGGAAGTATGGGAAAATACCCAACGGCACCGCGAGATCAACACGGACCTTTTTGCCACGGGAACAGGCAATCTGGCGACGGATCTTGACGGTTCGCTCACACTGGGTATGAACCTCAACTCCCGGTATGACGACGATGCCTTTGCCCGTGGTCGCAATCTGGCCATTCCTGGTTTCTACAACCTGAGCAATGCCTCCGACCTGTATTCGAGCCAGACAACAGTAGAAAAGCGTCTTGCCGGCGCTTTCTTCTCGGCCGGACTGAGCTGGAAAAACCAACTGTATCTGCAAGTGACCGGCCGGAATGACTGGGCTTCCTCCTTTGGTAAGGATGCGCGTGAAAAAGGATTTTTCTATCCTGGCGCCAACCTGTCCTGGGTATTCTCCGAGTTGATGCCCAACAGTGTGCTTTCTTTCGGTAAAGCCCGTTTCAGTGTGGCCCAGGCAGGTATTGAGCCCCCGGCTTACCAAACGGTTACCTACTATACCCAGCCGTTCATCACCGATGGTTTCACGGACGGTCTCGGATTCCCTTATGGAGGCCAGAACGCCTTTGGACAAAGCTCCCTCCTGGGTAACGTGGACCTGGAGCCCGAGGTGGTCACCACCATCGAAGCCGGTGTCAACCTGCGCTTTTTCAACGAAAGGATCAACCTCGATGTCAACTACTATGACTCGAAGAGCTCCAACCTGCTGGTCAGCCGCCCCATTGCGCCTTCAACGGGATTCGAGAACGCCTTTGTCAACATCGGTGAGATGGTCAACAAAGGATGGGAAATCGAACTCGGCGTCAACGTCATCAACACCCGGAATTTCAAGTGGGATATCGCCGCCAACTGGAACCGCAACGTCAACGAGGTCACTGCCCTGGCGGATGGTGTGGATGAGATCAACGTGGAAGTGGCATTCGCTTCCATCGGATCTTTCGCCATTGTCGGAGATCCGTATGGTGCTTTCTATGCAACCAGGTGGAAGCGGGATGCCAGCGGCAACCTGATCATCAACTCCAGCGGTGTACCCATCGTGGATGCTGCCCGCGGCAACGTAGGCAATCCCTATCCCGATTGGCTGGCCGGCATCGGCAACTCCTTCTCCTTCTATGGATTCCGCGTTTACGGACTCTTGGATATCCGGGAGGGCGGTCAACTCTGGAGTGGAACTATGGCACGTTTGCACCGGTTGGGAAGAACGGAAGAATCCGCCGATCGCGGACGTTCCTACATCATCCCGGGTGTGAAGGAGGACGGTACCCCCAATGACATTCCGGTGGATGCCTTCACCTACTTCAACCGTTATATCGGTGACAACGGTTCCGCTACGGAACAGAACGTGGAAGACGGTAGTTGGATTCGTCTGCGCGAATTGACCGTCAGCTATGACATTCCGCTCAATGCGGGTGGTTTTGTCAAGAATGCCAACGTGTTCTTCACCGGCCGGAATTTGTGGCTGAGCACAGACTACACAGGGGTTGACCCCGAGACATCCCTTACAGGAGCGGGCTCGAATGTCGGAGGATTCGATTACTTCAACATGCCAAGCACGAAGTCCTTCATTTTCGGTCTGAATGCCACTTTCTAACCTGAACAAAAAAAGAACAACGATGAAAAAACTAATCATAGGCATCATGGCTGTCACCTTGCTGGCGAGTTCCTGCAGCAAGTATGTGGACGG
The DNA here is from genome assembly GCA_964471595.1 of uncultured Saprospiraceae bacterium. GTDB lineage: Bacteria > Bacteroidota > Bacteroidia > Chitinophagales > Saprospiraceae > JAGNXB01. The sequence continues at coordinate 26,169 of CAYYGN010000014.1, read as the reverse complement.
CTATGAATTCTCGCCCAACAGCCCCACCGAGGCCAATCCGGCCCTGCTCACCACAGTGATCCAGGTGGCCTCCTTCGCTCACTTTGGCGGAGAACTGGCGCGTTTTTCCTCCATGATCATGCAACAGACCACCGGTGTCCAGTTTCAGTCATTGGAGAGAACCAACTACACCATTCTGGAAGGGGACAATACCAACGAATGGGCGTCCCTCTATTCCGTGATGAATGATTGTAACCTCCTTATCGAAGCCGCCGGGGATGGCAATCCTTATTATCAGGGGATCGGCCAGGTCATGAAAGCCATGAACCTCGCGCTGACGTCGGATTTATGGGGGGATGTTCCCAACCGGGAAGCCAACCAGGGCAGCCTCGGAGAAGCCAATTGGAATCCGAACTACGACAGTCAGGAGATCATCTATCAGGACATTCAGTCCCTGCTGGACGAGGCTATTGTCAATTTCCAGAAACCGGCTGACGCCAATGCTACTTCCCCGGGATCAGATGACCTGATTTTCGGAGGGGATGCCAATGCCTGGCTGGGAACGGCTTATGTGCTCAAGGCCCGTTATGCCAACCGTCTGAGCAAGCGCAGCCCGGCTCAATCCGCCACGGATGCTCTGGCAGCGTTGGACCTGGCATATGCTGCCGGTTTCACAAGTCCGGCCTCCGATTGCAACGCCGTATTCCCCGGTGATGGAAACTCGCTCAACCAGTGGTACGCATTCAACTTCACCCGGGCGAATTACATCAAAATGGCTGCTCCTTTCATTGAATTGCTGGACGCCATTGACGATCCTCGTCTGCCGTTCTATGCCGCTCCGGATGGTAATGGCAATTACACGGGATCTGTGGTCGGCTCCCAGGATGTGACGACCTCCAACGTCGGTTCCTATTTCGCATCGCCGACCTCCAACTCTCCCATGGTGACTTATGTAGAGGCCAAGTTCATTGAAGCAGAGGCTGCGCTTCGTTCGGGCAACCCTATCCGCGCCGCCGCCGCACACAATGAAGCTATCCTTGCCCATATTCAGCAGGTGACCGGTGCGCCAGCCCCGGCTGCGTATGTGGCCATCCAGGCTTCGGAAACGGATGCCACCATCACGTTGGCAAAGATCATGACGCACAAGTATGTGGCCATGTTCACCCAGCCCGAAGTGTGGAATGACTGGCGCCGTACCAATATCCCCGCGCTGACGCCCAATCCGGAAGGAGTGGCCAACGGAGTTACCGCCGTGCCCCGCCGGCTGCCGACCTCTCAGGACGAAAGGACCTACAATGCGAATGCCATCGTGGTTTCCGACCTGTTGACGCCGGTTTGGTGGGATCAATGATCCGGTTTTCATTGCCAAATTTTCTCAAGGGGCCCCGAGGGGCCCCTTGTTTTTTTGGGGGGAGTCATCCGAATGCGTCCGTCGGCTTTGCCTGCGACACCCCCAGTCCGGAATATCTTCTGAGACGGGCGTACTTCCAACGGGGTATCCATGCCGGATTCCGTCTTTGCTGCTATATTCCGAAGAATGACTTGCAGCCCTGCCTGCGGAATGGTAACTTTGGACCAGGTTTTCCCCGATGGCAACACGGGGATGAATCGTTATTGGACCTGAGGGCGTCCTTCCGAGCCAAAACTGTGCCCCGTGAACTTGATCAGACCGCTACTCATAGGAGGCATCATCGGGCTTCTATTCGGGTGGGCCGTTGAGGCCAGGGGTCAGGTGTGTGAGTGTCTGAATTGCCCGCTGACCCTGCCACCTTCGGGTCTGGATACCTGTTATTACCGGGAATTCATCCTCAATATCAAAGGGGCCTCCAATGATGATCTTGCGGATCCCTTTCAGGGCATCTGCGCATTGAATGTCCATTTCCAGCACAACTACGTCTGGTCACTTGAAATGTACCTGATATCTCCGGGTGGAGATACCCTGGCCCTGACAGGACCCGCCATGACCAGCGGATATGCCAGCTCGGCATTATCCTCCTGGAATATCCAGTTCCTGCCCTCCGTTTATCCGGCCAATCCGGATGCCGGGTTTCAGGATAAGTGGTCCAATGATCAGCTTTGGGAGGTTTTCCGGAATTATACCGGTCAGTATTACCCATCCGGAGGGGATCTGGACGATATCGATACAGGCCCGGTCAACGGGCAGTGGAAAATCCTCGTGAAGAATTGCACCGAGATCGAATCCGGCCAATTCCTCAACTTCTCCCTGGTATTCTGTGATGAAACTGGCATCGACTGTAGCTGCCAGGCTTATGGGGGTTCGCTGACAGAGCAGGGACCCTGGTGGATTTGTGCAGGCGATTCCTTGCTGGATCTGGAACTGCAACCCTTCTATCTGGCAGGTCCACCCGATTCCACGTTGTATGACTACACGTTCATGGTGGCATACGAAGGGATTTTCCAAGCCTATGTAGACAGTGTCAACCTCACCGGTGCACAGACCGGTACCTGGGATGTGTGTGGTCTTTCATTTGCCCTGGCTGACCAGGATTCCCTTCTTCAGCCTGATGGTAACCTTACCATCCCCCTGATCCGGGATTCCCTTTTTTCAGCCCAACCCCCTTTTTGCGGAGATTTGAGCGGCAATTGTCTCCGGATCCATATCGGGACGCCTCTCCCTGTGCAGATCCTGGATACTACGGTATGTGAAGGGCAGTGTGTGATGCTGGGAGCAACTTCCTATTGTTCCACCACCCAGGTCAGGGACACATTCCCTGCTTTTAACGGATGCGACAGCATCGTCGAACTCCGGTTGGTGGTGACGCCGGCAGTACACGTCCAGATCAAAGACACCATTTGCCAGGATGAATTCGTTTTTATTGGTACTAATTCCTACAACAAAACCGGGGTCTATACACAGACGTTGACCAATCCGGCCAACGGGTGTGACAGCGTGGTTGTCCTGGACCTCGTCGTCCTGGCATTTAATGCCCAGGCGGTGGCCCCCGGTACGATTGATTGTTATACACCTGTATTGGGACTGAACGGCCTGGGATCCACTTACCAGGGAGCGACACCGGATATCTGGTGGCAGACTCCGCCGGGTGTCAGTTTGCTGAGCGGGCAGCAGGATCTTCTGGCGTTTACCGAACATCCGGGCCTTTATGCCCTGATCCTGTCCAAGACCCTCGCCAACGGCAAGACCTGCTCTGATACCGCCTTTGTGAATGTCGCCGGCAATCCGGCCCGTCCGGATCTCAAAGGACCCGCCAATATGCCTGTTTGTACCGGATTTCCGATCGCGGTAAGCCAGTTGCCGGTCATTGACAGCAGTTTTCTGGGCGGCCAATACCGGTATTATTCGGCGCTCCCGTTCGAAACGACCAATCAGGTCAACGGTTTCATCACCCCTCAGACCGGCGACAGTCTCTTTGTTTTCTACCAGGTTGGTGCCTGCGTGGATACTTTTTTGACCTATTTTCATGAAGTGCCGGCACCTTATGGCATTTTGCCCTCCCAGATTTCCATCTGCAATGAATCGTTGGGAGGCACTTACAATACCTGGATCAATTTTGACACCCTTCTCCTGGATGCCAACGTCATTGGTTCTTGGTCCAATACCGATAATGCGCCGGTTGGTGGGGCATTCCCGCTGGTCAATTTCCAGAACGTGCCCGGTCCGGACAGCTACACCTTTACATGGACATCTGTCAATGCGCAAGCGCCCTGTGCCAATATCCAGGAATCCGTTCAAATATTTGTCGAAAACTGTGCTTGTCCCAGTGTAGCCACACTTCCCCCGGGTCCGTTTTGTGAAACGGATGCATCGGTATGGTTGCCGGACCTCCAAAACACAAGTGAACCAGGTAATTGGTCGGTCGTCCAGATTCCTTCCGGCACCAACCCGGCCATGGTGGAAGGGGATTCCCTGGTCATCACCGGCAGGGATACCGGTTTATACCGGATCGTTTTTCGTTTGGATACGTCACCCCCTCCCGGATGCCCGGATACATCCGCTCACGATTTTGTCATACATGGCATCCCTACGGCCATATTGCCGGCGGTGGACACGGTCTGCAATGATCCGGGGTCCGGATTGTGGCCAACCATCCGTTATCTCGACCAGCTCATCCTGGAGGGCGATACAGGGGGCATCTGGTTGCCTTTATCCCTGCCTCCTTCATTCCTCACAGGTGATACCGTCAGTTTTGTCGGGCTTTCACCAGGTGAATATGCCTTTCAATATACCACCCAGGCTGCAGAAATTCCCTGTCCGGAAAGCCAATACCTGCTCATGGTCACGGTGCTTGATTGTGTTTGTCCCCCGTTGCAGGTCCAGGAGACAGACACCCTTTGCTCGGATATTGAGGCTAAACCACTCGGCGCTTACCAGCAGTCAGGAGGCACCGGGATTTGGTCTATCCTTTCAGCTCCCCCTGGGGGAAATCCGGCATCGATTTCTTCCTCAAATGTTTTGATCACGGACCCGGCCGATCCGGGTCTTTACCTCCTTGGATTTACACTTTCCGATTCGCCAGGTGGGGCTTGTGTTACCCGGGATACGTTGTCCCTCCTGTTGGTAGCCGGCGTGGATGCCCGTGTGCCACCGGCAGATACGGTTTGCAACCAGGTCGGCTCGTTGGTCTATCCCGTCCAACTCGATTTTTCCACCCTTCTCACAGGGGTGGATACGGCGGGTCAATGGATATCTCTCGACAATCCGGGAGCCCAGGGCAGTCTCCCGTTCCTTGATTTTACCGGTGTCCAACCCGGCCATTACGAATTTTTGTTCCTCACCCAATCCGCCATGCCTCCGTGCCTGGATCGGCATCTTCCTCTGACCATTACCGTCAGGGATTGCCAGTGCCCTGGATTTCAGGATACTATTAGATGTACGGACAATGGCACTCTGGACCTGAATGAATTGCATGATTTTCCAGGGCTGGTTTCCTGGACGGTCACCGGTGTGCCGACTGGTGCAAGCACTCCTGCCTTGAATGGTTCCCTTTTCGCTCCACCAGGTGTCCCGGGAGTGTATGTGCTTCGTGCCACCTGGCAAAATGGACCGGAAAAAGTATGCCCGGATTCAGCTTCCATATCCGTGGAATGGGTACATGCCGACCCATTGAAGGTACGTCCCGTTATCAGGGTGTGCAATCAGGACAGCCCGTTCGGTCCAGGGATGTTGTGGCTGGATTCCCTGATTACGAGTGGTGCGGGTACAGGCCTGTGGACGGATTTGGACAATTCCGGTGCTGCCGGTACTCTGCCATGGCTTGATTTTACGGGTGTGCTGCCAGGTGTTTACCGGTTCATGTATGTCCGGCAGGCCACAGGACCCTGTCCGGCCAGGCAGGATACGGTGCTGGTCAGGGTGGACGAATGTTTGTGTCCGGACCTGTTGCTTCAGGCAGGGACCGCCGGGTGCAATCGCAATGACTTGTTTCAACTGGGTCCGCTGGCCCAGGGATTGCCTCCGGGATCGTGGACCGTTTGGCAGGCACCTCCCGGCTTGAATCCCGCGCAGGTGAATGGCTCGGAATTGTGGATCCAGCAGGCTGATCCCGGCCATTACTACCTGTTGTACACGTTGCAGGATCCGGTGGCGGGTTGTCCGGATACCGCAGGAACGGTCTTTGTCCTGGATGCCGGACTGGAAGCGGGTATGGCACCGGATACCTTGCATGTTTGTCAGGGCGATGATGTGCAAGTCCAATTGGATGCCTGGCTGACGGGAGCACAGTCCGGGGGATTCTGGACACAGGATTCGACCGGCGGAAACTGGCTTCCCGGTTTGGCACCCCAAACCGGATTATGGATAGCGAGCAAACTGGCGGTTCCGGCAGGGGCATATCCGGTCTATTACATCCATCTCAACCAGGGTGCCTGTCCTGCGGACACGGCTCGTCTGATGGTGGATGTCGTGGGGTTGCCTGATCCGGTTGCCGGGCCTGACACTGTCCTGGATTGCCTTTATCCGGAAGTGATTCTCGGGATGCCCGGCGCTCCGGTCGGATGGCCATTGGTCCATACATGGTTTCTGGGTGGTCAACCCGTAAGCAACCAGCCGGTGGTAACGGCTACTTTGCCGGGAATGTATGTGTGGGAAATCCGCCATGAGATATGGGGCTGTGCCCGCCGCGACACCGTCATGGTGGCCGAGGGGGTACCACCTCCGACCAACATAAGCTACTCCATCACGCCGCCGAATTGTCTTTCATCGGACGGGACCCTGGATATCACGAACGTTCTCGGAGGATTGGGACCATTCATGTTCCGTCTCCAGCAAGGCGCCTTTCAGGTGGACAACCGGTTTGACAGCCTCGCACCAGGCTCTTATCTCCTCGAAGTGGAAGATGCCCGGGGTTGCCGGTTGGATACTATATTCGATCTGGAAGCGCTTGTGCCTTTTTCCGTCATGCTCGGGCCTGACCTCGTGGTTGCTCCGGGCGCCATGGTCAACTTGAAAGCCACATTGAACGGTATGCCCGTCATGCCCGCTGCGGTGACCTGGTTGCCATTCGGCATCCAATGCCTGTCCTGTCTGGAACAGTCATTCGCCATTGACCAGGACGTCCAGGCCATCATTCTGATCGAGGATGGCACGGGATGTATCGCCGCCGATTCCGTGTGGATAACGGTATTTGGCGAAGCAGCACGTTTTTATATCCCCTCGGCTTTCAGTCCCAATGGTGACGGGGTCAATGACCGGTTTGTCTTGTTCGGCAATGATGCCGTTGTCCGCGTCAACGATATGCGCATTTACGACCGCTGGGGCAATTTACTCTATGAATTGCCCATCCTGATACCGGGGGATCTTACCGCCGGTTGGGACGGAACCTCCGGCGGTCGTCCCCTCGACCCGGGTGTTTACATCTACACCATGACCATCGAATGGGCCGATGGGAGGAACCAAATCCTGAAAGGAGAAGTGATTCTCCTCAAGTAAATGCCGTCTTCAATCCTCGGAAAACACAATTTCCGTGGCCCCATACCCGAAACGGGGGTCATAGCCGTTGGTGGCCCGGAGCACATGGGGATCTTGCGCACAGTGGTCCAGGATATATTTTCGCAGTGTTCCCGATCCGATACCATGGATGATGAATATGCGCGATATGCCCAAGCGAATGGCCTTTTGGATGTAGCGGTCAAAGGCGTCAATTTGGGTGCGGAAAATCTCTGCCTCCGCAAGTTTCCTGGGGTTTTTGACCAAGTTTTCGATATGCAGGTCTAGGGTGGTGACAAAGCCTGCCCGCTCTTCCGGATCGGGGATGATAGCCACGGGCGTGAAGGAAATATCACGACCCGGATGATGGATTTTGATCGGAATATGGCGGGAATCATTGGCCTCATCGGGAAGAGGAAAGACGGCGGCATGAAAGGGCAGGTAATGGGACGCTTCCTGCCGGGTGACAATGCCCTTTGCCTTGAAACGGTGATCCCAGATAGGAAGGGCTTTCTGCCGCAGCCCTTCTTTTTGCCAACGCTTGAGACGGAGGTGTGGATGGTCGTTCAAATCATCCAATGGGCCTTCCAAAAGAATGCGCCAGGTAAATCCGGGAAGTTCACCTTTGAACGGTCGAACGCTGGCCGGACTCTTTTCCCAGGTACCTTCGTAGGGCAAAGGCTTTTGCTGGTCATTGATCAGCACGAAATAGTATTTCCTACCCGGTGTACCTTCCGGGTCGAGGGCAACAGCCACAAGTGAACCTTGTCCTTTGCCTGAAAAGGAACCGGACACTCCTTCACCGTCCTTCCTGCCTTCGGATTGACCGAAAACCTCTGTGGCGTGGGGGTCCCAAACGATATCCTCGATAGATACCGGAAATACCTCCCGATCCCCGTCCAGTTTGACGAACGCCAATTGATCCCCGTCCAGACGGACAATAGTGGCATGCCTGCCCGTGTGCCGGAGAACAACCCGATCGCCACCCTTGCCCTTCATTGGGTTTTGCTTTCGTTCACGAAATGGCCTTCCTGTGCAGCGAAATTACCATAATCCCCGGCCCTCGTTGCCGCCTCCTCACCCGACATCCTGATCTCCATTCATGCTACCTACCTTTACAGGGATAAACAGGGAATTACCCCACATGCATTATCTGGTCAAGGAGATCTATTACACGCTGCAAGGTGAAGGAGCCTACAGTGGCCGGCCTGCTGTGTTTCTTCGCTTTGCAGGGTGCAACCTGTGGTCAGGGAGGGAAGAAGACCGGGCGCATGCCCGTTGTCCGTTTTGTGACACCGATTTCCGGGGTACCGACGGGCCGGGCGGAGGAAAATACACGGCCGGTGAATTGGCCCGGCAGGTGGCATCGATGTGGCCCCGAAGCGGGGAAGGCCGGCCTTACGTCGTTTGCACAGGTGGTGAACCCCTGCTGCAATTGGATGCCGGGCTGGTGGATGCCCTGCACCGCGAAGGATTTGAAATTGGAGTTGAAACCAACGGGACCATTGCGGCTCCGGACGGGATTGACTGGCTATGTGTAAGCCCGAAATCAGGCGCAGAACTGATACAGACCTCCGGGGACGAACTCAAATTGGTCTTCCCTCAGGACGGCCTGTCGCCGGAAGAATTTGAAGGAATGGCTTTTGGCCAGTTCTTTCTGCAGCCGATGGATGGACCGGAGCGGGTAGCCAACACCAAAGCGGCCATCACCTATTGTATGGAGCATCCCTTATGGCATCTCAGTCTTCAGACCCATAAATGGACGGGAATTCCTTGATGTCCTTCCTATAGGTGCGGGTCCAGATCCCGAACAATGGGTCGTCTTTGAAGGCGTCCGGACTGCCCACTGCGATCAATCTTTCCCGGGCTCTGGTGAGCGCCACATTCAGTTTCCGGTCGACGGGACCGTCCCCGGATTTGATCATGGGCAAATCGACGGCGCGCTGAATACACCAGGAGATCAGGATGATATCCCGGGCTCCCCCCTGGTAGCGTTCCACGGTATCAATGGTAAATGCATCCGGGTCGATTTGATGGTCCTCCATCGTCCTGCGGATCCTGGCAATCTGGGCCCGGAAGGGGGTGATGATGCCCAGTGTGCCGGGATGCCACTCCCGGCCTGTGAGGCGGTACAGGTCCCGGTAATACCGTACTATTTGGACAATGGCGCGCGCTTCGGCGGCGTTGGTACGGGCCAGAATCTCTCCATGATCTGGCCGGACCGGCAGAAAGGCCACACGGGTATTTCGCAAGCCCGCATCCAGGGGATGCGCCATGGTCGGGTCGGTCAGCACTGACTTCTGGCCGGCATCAATGCAGGTGAGTTTGCCGTCGTAAAACCGGGCATTGGGGAAGGCCATGATCTCTGCGTGCATCCGTCCCTGGGCCGACAACATGCCGAATGCATGTCCCCAGGAAAGTGCCTGGGCATGATTGAACAGACGTTCAAACATGGATTGACCCGCATCCCTGAACCCTGCTTCGACCAAAGCCGGGTGGGAGATGGCTCGCTCCCGGACCGGTTGGACCACCACGGCCGGCAATTGCCAATGGTCACCGATCAGGGTAAAATGAGGGAATTGACCCAGAAGTCCGGCCAGAACGGGTTCAAGAATCTGGGATGCCTCGTCCACGATCACCCGGTCAAATGCCTTGATGGCCAGGAGTTCCGGTTTGCCCATCAGGGACGATACCGTGGCGACAAAAATTCGGCAACTTCCGATCAACCCGATGACTGATTCCCTGTTCCTGCAGTTCTGCAAGGCCCCGTCCAACAAACGGTCCCTGAAAACGGGATCCGTACTGAACCGGCTTCCGATCCGCATGAAGGCCCTTCGGAGGTCCGGCCCCAGTGAAGAAATGGCGGCGCAGATTTCGTCCACTGCGCGGTTGGTATAAGCCAGCAATAATATGTTCTCTGTCGTGTGTTGGTAAAGATGGCCTACCAGGTGTTTGAGCACCATGCTGGTTTTTCCGGTCCCTGGAGGTCCCCATAGCAGGAAATAATCCCTTGATGCCAGGATGTCCCGAATGACCATTTTTTGTTCCCCGGTGAGTTCATCCGGCAAGGCAGGGTGAGCAGGGATGCCTTGACGGGGAGGGATCCATCCCAGGAGCAGGGATCTTTTTTCCTCCGGCAGGCGGGCAAAGCCATACAATCCGCGCGTCAACTGCGTAAAGGAACTGTCCAGAAAATCCCTTTCCAGGTGCCAGAATGGATATTTGGTAAAATGGAATTTGTTGAATTGGGGTGCTCGCAGCCGCAGCACTACATTGTTTTTGGAAAGGGAAACAATGGTGCCTTTCCAGATCTGTTCACCGGTGGCTGCCGTTTTCCCCGTGTGCGGGTACAGGACGGCCAGATCTCCATGGCGAAAATTGGCCAATTTGGGCGTGCGGCCGGTAAAGGTCAATTCGATTTCGGGGTCATCTTCATGGCTCCGGTCGGCAGTCAGGTTCAGAAAAGAAAGGATGGCGTGCTGGTCCTCTTTTTCGGATCTGGAAGCTGTCCAGAAGGCGGACTGACCGTCCGTCCGCCCGAAATCAGAGCCTGTTTTGGCCAAATGGTATTCCCGGATGCTGAACGCCGAAAAGGCTACAAAGTAGGCTTTTTCCGGAGCGCTCAAACGCTTCCACGTATCCCTGAACGCCGTCATGTCCTGACGTGAAAATCCGAACAGTCCCGGATAATCTTCGGGTTGGACTTCGTTCAGCACTTCCCAAGTTTCCGGGAGGTCGTCTTTCATCGCGGCCAAGCGTTTTTCCAACAGGAGCAGTTCATTGCGAACGCGCAGAGCTTCGATCTGGAGGGCTCTAACGGTTGGCGCATACCGTAGAGGCTGGTCAGCAGAGCGGGAGTAAAGGATAAATGCCAGTGCAGGCCGGCCGGGTCGCAGATTGCGTACCAGCAGCTCATACAATAGGGTCTGTATATAATGGTTGGCATTCAGACCATAGGTATTGGACCGGAAAGGCATACCACTTTTGAGTTCCACAATGGCCGGAGGATCCATGGAGGATTCAGGGAGGTACAGCACATCAAGCCTGCCCTGCAGGCCATATTCGGGATTGTAAAAGGAAGGTTCCAGATAGGCTTTGGCGGGATCAATGCCCTGACGGGCAAAGCCGGTTTGGACCATGGCCGAAAGGGTGCCAAAATGCTGGCGGCATTGGGTCACCAGGTCTCGCACCTCTTCGTCCGTCAGCCGCGCCAGTCCAAGCGGCTGCAGACCGAAAACCCCCTGAAAGGCCTCCTCAAATGTGAGATCCGGCTGGTGCATCAGTCGGTCGAGAAAATAGTTGGCGATGAGCCCAGCCAGGATGGCCGGTGTCGCTACCGATGGCATGAACCGCTTGAGCAGATGCAGAACAGGAAATGCACCATTGGGGGTAAAGCATTCTGCAATGGCCGTGACATCCATCAAATGATCGGGATCCAGGACAAACGCACGTGGATGAAAGACATCGTTTTCGTCCAACTCACTATCAACCAGTTGAATCCTTGCTGACGGTCCCGTGAGATCCATGAAGGATCTAAGGGCCGGTGTGAAATCTTCATTGCGTTCAGGAATGTCAAACCTGGCGGCAATCACCTTGTCCGGATCGCCATCCTCCCACCCCAAAATCACTGGATCCGACCCAGACAGCCTGATGCCCTGCAATGCCGTGGAAGTCACAAATCGAGGACCAGGAGTCCGGACTGGTTCCAGGGGAGGGGGAGGTCCCAGTTTTGCTTTTGTTGTGGCCGGCAAGGCGAGTTGGTACACCTCCTCCAGCAGAGCGGCCAGCGTCTGATAGGCCACCTGGATTTGTCGGTTGACGTCCTCCGGGGTGGGATCATCCATCGCGTCATAGTTCTCCTGTCCTTTCCTGAAAAGGTGCAATTGCTTCACGACCGATCCGGAAAACTGGTGCTTGTGTCCGAGGTACGAAAGAAAGGCATACAACGTCGGAAAATGGAGAGGTTCCTTTTCTGCCAGTTGCTCCAGGAGGTGGCGTATCATTCGCACCAGGTCCCTCAGAAAGGCATCCGGATCTTCGGGTGAGGGATCGGTGGAATCCAGCCATGACAGTACGTTCGCCCCTGCTGATGGATCCGGGCCATCCACATTGGCGTTCGGTGACAACCTGGCTACTGGGGGTTCTGTCATACCCACCAAGATATCAAACACCTTTGAGAATGCAGCTTATCCCTTCTCCAGTCCAATGGTCGGCTGGCAGACCTTCCGTCCCCTTTCGGCAGCCTATCTTTGTATGCCAATCCCTTGTACATGCGTCTTGTTGCTTATGTGATCGTTGCGGGAATTTTTTCTTTCAGCGCCTGCCAATCACCCTCCAGCCCCTCTCCCGCTTCCCCCCAGAAACGGCAAAGCGGAGCCGCTGAGTCACTCGATCAATGGTCGTGTATCCGGATCGGGGAAAATGGACAAATCTCCTTATCCGAATGGACACGGGCTTTCTGGTCCAAGCGGGAGGCCTCCCTTCGCCAGGATGATCCCGATTGGTCCCCGATAGGTCCTTCCAATATCGGTGGCAGGACCTTGTGTCTGGCCTTTCATCCTGACCAGCCATCCACGGTATATGCCGGTTCGGCCAGCGGTGGTTTGTGGGTGACATATACGGCCGGCAAAGGTCCGGCTGCCTGGGAGCGGATACCAATCGGTTTTCCGGTCCTCGGCGTATCCTCCATCCTGATCGACCCCGAAAATCCGGACAGAATGTGGATCGGCACAGGTGAAATGTACAGCAACGGAGTTGTCAAACCCGGAGCCATCAACCGGTTCACCCGTGGCACTTACGGCATAGGCATCCTTCGCACGGAGGACGGTGGCAAAACCTGGAGTCCGTCTCTGGCATGGGATTATGGCCAGATGAAGGGTGTCCAGCAACTCGCTATGAACCCGCAAAACCGGATGTCGCTGTGGGCAGCCACCAGCGAGGGCCTTTACCGCTCCTGGGATGGTGGCAATTCCTGGATACAAGCCTTCCAGGTACCCATGGCTGTTGACCTTTACATCCATCCCCAGGACACCAATCTTATCCTGGTGACAACAGGCAGTTATTTCACCCAAAATGCGGGTCTGTACCGCTCCATCAACGGCGGTGGCTCCTTCGCCAAAGTGACGAACGGATTCCCGGGGGATTTTACAGGGAAGGCCATGATGGCAGGTGCTCCGTCTGACCCTGACGTTCTGTATGCCTATGTAGCAGACGCGCTCGAAGGAAGGGGTCTCTTTCGTTCGGACAACGGCGGTAGCGCCTGGACCATTGTCAACAGCATGGACATTTCGCAATGGCAGGGTTGGTATTCCCATGATCTCGCCGTGGATCCCGACAATCCCGCACATCTGGTCATTGGGGGTATAGATGTCCACAGTTCCCATAATGGAGGCGAATTCCTGATTCAACAGGGAATTTGGGAAGCCGGAGCCTACGGAAAAATACCGGCCGGTGGTCCAGAAGGCCCCCCCTATTACGTTCATGCAGATATTCATGGGGTCTATTTCCATCCGGCCAATGCCCAGCATGTATGGCTTGCGACGGATGGAGGGCTTTTTGTCAGCGAAGACGGGGGAAACGAGTTCCAGGGGCGCAACGGGGGTTATCAAACGCAACAGTTTTATGCCCGCTTCAGCAATTCGGAACAGGATCCTTCCTTTGCACTGGGCGGTCTTCAGGACAACGCCACCGTCATTTATGAAGGAGATACGGAATGGATCAAGGTCATCGGAGGGGACGGCATGTCCACGGCGATCGATCCCGGCAATGACGAAAGATTGCTGGCCAGTTTGCCCCAGGGCGTATTCCAGCGGTCGCTGGACAGGGGCTTTCAGTTTGCGAAAACCGAACCACCCTTCGCAGCAGGGGAATTGAGGCCTTTCAACACGGCCATATCCCTGGTGCCGGGTCAGGCCGACCGGGTCCTGACCGGAGGACAGCGGCTCTATCGTTCCGATCTGTTTGCTGCGCCGGGATCCTGGGAGCCGTTGCAGGATGCATATCTCGATGGCAGCAATATGGTAACCCAGATCCTGGTGAGCCAGGAGACGTCGCAGCGTGTTTACGTCGTGACAAGTTCGGATCCGGTATGGCAAGGCGCATTGAATACCGGCAAGTTGTTGCTTTCCAACCAGGGAGGGGAGGGCAATGTCTGGCAGGTGGCATCCGGATGGCCTAACCGTTACAATACCTGCCTGACCATCCATCCCCAAACACCTGCCATCATGCTCGCCACTTTTGGCGGGTTTGGGGCGCCGCCTTTGTACCGTTCCGACAACGGAGGCATTTCCTGGCTGCCCTGGGGAAACGGTTTACCGCCCATTCCGGCCAACAGTGTGGTTTTCGATCCGTTTGAACCCACCCACGTGTACCTGGGCAATGATCTGGGGGTATATGTTTCGACGGATGAGGGGGCCAACTGGAGTCCATTCAGCAAGGGGCTGCCCGACGCTTGTCTTGTCATGGATCTGGCGGTGAGCAGGCCCAAAAAAGTATTGCGTGCCGCCACGCACGGGGCAGGTGCCTGGGAGGTGCCATTGCTCAGTCAGCCCAATTCCCGGGACATACCGGTAAGGTCTGAAATCGGGAAACCCTTCCGTATCTATCCCAATCCGGCTTCGGGACCTGTCTGGCTGGAAGCCGTCCATGGACGGGAATGGGTAGGCGATGTGGTCCTGTGGGACTCGATGGGTCGTAAAGTCATTGAACTTGCGCAGGGCAAACATCCCGCCATCCGGCCAATACCGCTGTCCACGGCAGTACATCCGGGACTCCATTATTTGGAGGTGCGGTGTACGGACGGTCGCTGGGTCCTTCCTTTGGTCATTCGGTAAGGTCTGAAAACATAAAAGCCCCTGCCGATGGGCAAGGGCTTTTATGTTTGGGTAAACCGGCTCGCTTACCGGGCCACCGATTCGACGATGGCTTTGAAGGTCGAAGGGTGATGCATGGCCAGATCGGCCAATACCTTGCGGTTGAGAGCGGAGTCTTTTTGGTGGAGACCGTTGATCAACCGCGAATAAGTGGTGCCATTCATCCGGGCACCGGCATTGATCCGGGCAATCCACAGGCGACGGAAGGCTCTTTTCTTGTTCTTGCGGTCGCGGTAGGCATAACCCCAGGCCTTTTCTACCGCGTTCTTGGCTACGGTGTACACTTTGCTGCGTGCACCGAAGTAGCCCTTGGCGGCATTCATGATCTTTTTGCGGCGCGCCCTGCTGGCGACTGCGTTTACGGAACGTGGCATATGGTGAATTTGGCGGTGTGCCGGGATCCTTTCAGGAAAGGATTCTTTGACCGGGTGACCTGATTAAACCATTGATTACATACAAAGCAGACGGAGGATGCGCTTTTCATCCGCCTCGCTGACCAGCGTGGACTTGCGCAAGCCCAGCTTCTGCGTGGTGGTCTTTTTGCGCATCAGGTGGGAATGAAACGCGTGAAACCGCTTGACTTTCCCTGTGCCGGTGAGCGCAAAGCGCTTCTTGGCGCTGGAATGGGTTTTCATTTTAGGCATAGCCTTGAATTTAAGGACGCAAAATTAAGGATAATCCGGATATTTTGCCACAATACCGGGAGACAGGGACTATTTTTTCTTCTTGGGCGAGATGATGACCGACATCCGGCGGCCTTCCAGTTTGGGCAGGGCTTCGGCGGCTCCATGGTCTTCCAGCTCTTTGAGAAACCGGAGCAACAGCAGTTCTCCCCGGTCCTTGAACACGATGGTCCGGCCCCGGAAATGCACGTAGGCTCTGACCTTGGAACCTTCCTCCAGGAAGCCTTTGGCGTGCCGGACCTTGAATTCGAAATCGTGTTCGTCGGTGTTGGGTCCGAAACGGATCTCCTTCATCACCGTTTTGACGACTTTGGCTTTCAGTTCTTTCTCCTTCTTCTTTTTGTCGTAGATAAACTTGCGGTAGTCGGTGATCTTGCAGACAGGAGGTTCTGCATTGGGAGAGATCTCCACCAGATCGAGTTCCATCGCCTCGGCCCAGTTGAGGGCCATACGGGTGGGGAAAACGCCGGTTTCAATGTTGCGTCCGGCGGCAGCGCTGACAGCTTCGAGATTGTCGCCGACAAGGCGGATCTCAGGAACACGGATCATTTGATTGATCCGGTAGTCAAATTTCTCTTCCTTTTTTTTGGGAAATTCTTTTCTAGCCAAAGGCTCAGGGGTTTTATGATGATGACTTAGGGGGTTGGCGGCGCAAAGGTAGCCATCTTTCCGGGTGAAAAGGCAAGCAGTATCTGCGAAGGTAACATGGCATCAACCGGCATCGGTCTGTACTACCCGCAAAAGGGTGATGGTGAGTCCGTCCCCGGCTTCATTGATGTCGGCTTCGAAGGTGCTCCCCTCCTGGGGGTTGGCATTGAGGATCTGCTCGGCGAGGGGGTCTTCGATGTACTTCTGGATGGCGCGGTGCAGGGGACGGGCGCCGAATTGAGGATCATATCCTTTTTCAGCTACGAACTTCTTGGCCGCCTCCGTCAGGTTGAGATGATATCCCATCCCGGCCATACGCTGTAGGAGATGATTCAGCGTGATGTCGATGATCTGGAAAATATGGTCCTGATCCAGCGTATTGAAAACCAATACATCGTCAATCCGGTTGAGGAATTCCGGCGAGAATGTGCGCTTCAAGGCGCTTTGAATCACTGATTTGGCATTCTCTTCGGCCGCTTCCTGTCGCGCTTTGGTGGCAAAGCCAACCCCTTGTCCGAAATCTTTCAACTGACGCACGCCGATATTGGAAGTCATGATGATCAGGGTGTTTTTGAAATCGACCTTGCGACCGAGACCATCCGTCAGCTGACCGTCGTCCAACACCTGCAGCAAAATGTTGTACACGTCGGGGTGGGCCTTTTCGATTTCATCGAGGAGGATGACCGAATAGGGTTTGCGTCGGACCTTTTCCGTTAACTGTCCACCTTCCTCATAACCTACATAGCCGGGAGGTGCCCCAATCAGCCGGCTAATGGAGAATTTCTCCATGTACTCGCTCATGTCGATGCGGACGAGCGCGTCGTCACTGTCAAACAGATAGCGGGCCAGTGCTTTGGCCGTTTCGGTTTTCCCCACCCCGGTCGGACCCAGGAAGATGAAGGTACCGATGGGCCGTTTGGGGTCTTTCAGGCCCACGCGGTTGCGTTGGATGGCTTTGGTGACCTTGATAATGGCCTCGTCCTGTCCGATGACCATCTGCTTCATATCGTCCGCCATGTGGATGAGGCGGTTGCTTTCGCTTTGAGCCACCCTCTTGACGGGAATGCCGGTCATCATGGAAACCACCTCGGCGATATCGTCCTCGTTGACCGGATACCGGCGGGTTTTGGCCTCTTCTTCCCAGCTGTTTTTGGCGTATTCGAGCTGGCGCTGCAGCTTGGACTCGTCATCACGAAGATCCGCCGCCTTTTCGTATTGCTGATCCTTGACCGCCTGATTTTTAAGCTCTTTCAGTTCTTCGATCCGCTTTTCCAACTCCTCAATGTGCTTGGGCACATGGATGTTCTTGAGATGGACTCTGGCGCCGACTTCGTCGAGCACGTCGATGGCCTTGTCCGGGAGGAAGCGATCGGTGATATAGCGGTCGCTGAGTTTGACACAGGCCTTGATCGCCTCCTCGGCATAGGTGACATTGTGGAAATCCTCGTATTTGGACTTGATGTTGTGGAGGATATGGATCGTTTCTTCGGCGGACGGCGGATCGACCATGACCTTCTGGAACCGGCGGTCCAATGCTCCGTCCTTTTCAATATACTGGCGGTATTCGTCCAGGGTGGAGGCACCGATGCATTGCAATTCACCTCTGGCGAGCGCTGGTTTGAAGATATTGGAGGCATCCAGGCTGCCGGTTGCACCTCCCGCGCCGACGATGGTGTGAATCTCGTCGATGAAGAGGATAACGTCCCTGGATTTTTCCAACTCGTTCATGATGGCTTTCATCCGCTCTTCAAACTGCCCGCGGTACTTGGTGCCGGCTACCAATGCCGCCAGATCAAGCATGATGATCCGCTTGTTGAACAGGGTACGGGAAACTTTCTTCTGGATGATCCGCAAGGCGAGGCCTTCGACGATGGCGGTTTTGCCCACGCCCGGTTCTCCAATCAGGATCGGGTTGTTCTTTTTGCGGCGGCTCAGGATCTGGGAGACGCGTTCAATCTCGCTTTCCCGCCCGATAATGGGGTCAAGCTGGCCTTCTTCTGCCAAACGGGTCACATCACGACCGAAATTGTCGAGCACGGGGGTGCGGGATTTGGCGGCACCCTTGCGTTGGAACCTTGAACTTTCCTCCTCCTCCTCAAAGGAATCTTCCGGTTCGGGTTGGGCGGAGGCAAGGGTTTCCCCTGTGGCGGAGATATTGCCTTCCTGGAGGACATATTCCAGCTCGGACTTGAAGACTTCGTAGTCGATATCGAATTGCTGGAGAATTTGTGAAGCCAGGTTGTCTTTGTATTTCAGGATGGAGAGCATCAGATGCTCTGTGTTGATTTCCTCGCTTTTGAGGCTTTTGGCTTCCAGGAACGTGACTTTGAGCACTTTTTCGGCCTGTTTGTTGAGCGGGAGCTGGCCAATATTGAGATCCCCGTTGCCCTGGGTGCCGGGAGGAACGGACTGTTCCAGGGAAGATCGAAGCGCTCTGGCATTGACTTCCAAGGAGTTAAGTACCTTGATGGCCAGGTTGTCTTTTTCCTGCAGAATGCCCAGGAGAAGGTGTTCCGTGCCGATGTAGTTGTGTCCCAGACGAACGGCCTCATCCCGGCTCCGGGAGATGATTTGTTTGACCTGGGGTGAGAACTTGCGATTCATGTTGCAAAATAAAGGATTCTGTATCAATGAGGCCACATTACGGCTCAAATTTGCCCAATGTGGATGCACAGTGGTTTGGCCCAACGGGTTATTGGTGTAACAAATGCAAAAACGACGGGTTCGTTACCGTGTCGTTAAGGGGTTGGGAGGCACGGCCATATATGGTAGATTTTCTACATTTGTGCCAGAGGCCCCAGGACTATGAAATACAGTGTCGACAAGCAGGAGAAGTACACCATTCTGCGATTGGACGAGGAAAACCTGAATGCGCTTGTCGCACCGGTCCTCAAATCCGAATTGGTCATCCTGAGCAATGAAGGGATCCGCAACCTCATTCTCGACTTATCCGGGGTCAAATTTGTGGACAGCAGTGGCCTGAGCGCCATTCTGACCGGCAATCGTCTATGGTCAGAAGGAAAGTCATTCATCATCGGAGGGGCCTTGCAACCCAGTGTGAAGCGCCTTTTTGAAATTTCTCGTCTGGACACGGTGCTCAATTTGATTCCCTCCCTGGATGAGGCGGTCGACTTTGTTTTCATGGAAGAGATTGAGCGGGAGCTCAATGCCTCGGAGGAGCCGGACATCGAGTTCGAATAACATGTCCGCTCTGCGGGTGGCGATCCTCGGATGCGGAGGGGCAGTACCTGCCCACGGACGGCATCCCAGCGCGCAATTAGTGATGGCCGAAGGATTTGTCGGGTTGGTGGATTGTGGCGAGGGCACCCAATTCAGGTTGAAAGCCATGCATCTGCCCTGGGGTAAAATCCGGTACATATTCATCAGCCATCTGCACGGAGATCATGTTTATGGGCTGCCTCCACTCCTCACCACCTGGCATCTAACGGGACGTACCCTGCCATTGGATATCTGGTCTCCTCCCGGATTGGAGGACATGATCACCCATTTGTTCGCGCATACCCGCTGTCGGCCTGGATTTCCGATCCGTTTTCATGAAGTGCAGGAAGGGGATGCCAACCGCCTGGTTGTTACCCGAAATGTGACAGTCCGTTCCTTTCCGCTACGACACCGGATCCCCTGTAGCGGTTTCCTTATCGAGGCGGAAGTGACATCAGGGGGTGACCGAAGGGCGTTTCCCCGAATCGATGTCACAGATATGCAGGATAATGACAAAAGTATCCTGCGTTATGCCTATTGTTCGGATACGGCCTTTGACGAAAACATCCTCCGTCATGTCCGGGGAGCCAACCTGATGTACCACGAGGCCACTTTCAGGGAAATGCACCGGGACAAAGCGACACAAACCGGCCATAGTACTGCTCTCGACGCGGCCAACCTGGCAGCGCAGGCAGAGGTGGGCCAACTTCTTATCGGACATTTCTCCGCCCGGTATCCGGACGCCGGCCTTCTATTGGCCGAAGCGAGGCAGCGATTTCCTGCCACAAATGGCGCCGAAGAGGGCCAAGTCTATGTAGTCACATAGTTATTCATATTTAAAATTTACGATTCTTTTTTGCTTGTGATCCACATAGGGAGGGGGGTCATGATTTATGTTTTATTAAATTTATAGTTCGTTGTTTTTCATAATATGTTGATATTATGATAAATTTTATCTTATATTTCCCCATGAGTCAGCTTGATTTTTTGAAGAAGTTGCAACCTGCGTGTCTTACCTTTGGAATAACGGCAGTCTGAATTTTTCGGATATCTGCCCGGGTCCAGGAGTTATGTGACATTCTGACGACCCGTCCCCAAAACACCGGTGATGGTCACTCAAGGCAGGGGAAGTGCCTTGGGGGCCGGAAGGTTGCCATGCCTCTGGGAAGAGAGGTGGGGTAACTGGTTGATTATTAAAAGGTTCTACGACGCACGCTATGAGAAACGCAGTTCAGCCTTCTTGGATGAAGGCTTTGCCAATCGGGCTTTTGGCCCTGGTATCCTGTACGGGATTGCTCACTGCAGCTTCCGTCCCTTTTCCAAACCTTTCAGGTGCACCTATACACGTGCAGAGCGATTCGGTCTGGCTCGGCAACGGTTTGCTGAAGGCGGAAGATTACCTGCGATTGCGCAATGGTGATCTGGAGGTGGAGTTGTTGACTCAGCCACCGGCAAGCTGGAAGTACAATTGCGATGTTCCTTCCAATGCCTACGATTTCGAAGTGATCGGCAAAGGGATTAAATGCCAGAGTTCCGTTTATATGGACCTGCCGGATCCAAGTACCATCGACTTCGCGGTCGTGGAGGTGGTCTATAAAGGGACTACCATTAATCCTTCCTCTCTCACCATCAAGAGCAATTCGGAATCCTTCAACGTGTCAGGTGTGAGTACATCGCCCAGCGGAGGATTTTACTATCGTCGGGCCTATTACCTCAGCCCCACTTACATCGAGGTGCCCTCTATTGGCAACAAATGCAATGCACAGTCCATACAGATTTATATTTTCCGCAAAACCGACCGGAATGTATCCACCAGCGGAACATATGTGAACACATGGTTGTACCAGACTACCAAGTGTCTGACTTTGGATCTGGCTACCGCCGATCACCCGCGTCCGGTATTGGTGACGGTCCCCCTTTCGGAAATCACCAATGACGGTAGGGTGGCCATAGTCCGGGCCACTGCAAAGCCTTCCAATACACAAGCTGAAATAATCATCAACAACTACAACCAGGGAGATGCCTTAAACATTACGCCATTCGTCATTGAACAAGTGCCGGGAACGGACAACAAAGTGGAGATTTGCGTCATATCACCCACTTGCAACTCGTCCTACGGTTGTGGCCAATCGCTGGTCCTTGCCACCGGGATTTCTGCAGAATCCAATTGTGAGGCCACCCCTTACGACTGGTCTTTTGATTGTGCAGATGGAAAATCGGTCGAATTGTTCGGAAAAGGGATTAAAAGCTCTGTACCGACCACAGTGACCATTCCCAATGCTTCCAATGTCTACCAGGTTGTGGCTGAAGTAGTTTACAAAGGGGAAAATCCCGGGCCTTATGTCTATTTTGTGGATGCGTCCAACCGTTTCCACAAAGCGTATCGGGAAACACCTGTTGGTGGCAGTTCGAATGTTTGGGTTTACCGAACATCCATGCCCGGGACATCCAGTGTCCGTTATACCGAGACGGCTAAAAGCTCCAGCGTCCAGTCCATTCTTGTCTATGCATTCCGACAGAATGTTCCGGCTGTTGTCGAGCAGGGCCGGTACACGATATTGAGTGGTTATAACGATCTCAAGACCATTGACTTTTCCATTCCTGCCGGATCTGCCAGCCGGAATATCCAGATCGAGCTGCCCATTTCCGAACTCACGGATGATGGCCGTTATCTGCTGGCCAAAGCGACGGCAGGAGGCAAAATTGCTCAAATGACCATTTATGGTCCAGATCCCTCTTTGGGCTCCTGTTGTCTGAACATTATCAGATTGACCATACCGGATGTTCCGGCGGCGACCACAAATGTGCAGATAACCATAGATACGCGGCACAAAATGAATGGCGAAACGGTAAACGGCCAGTCCTATGTCATTGCAGGGGTTGTGCGATCGGCTGAAATGTGTGTGACGGGGTGTCCTGTGGCTATCGAGTATGATTTCGATCAATGCTCCGGCAGCAATCCTTTTGCACCCTCCAAAGGTCTTGCTCCATCGTATGTCAACACGGCAGATTGTCCTGGCCTGGAAGCCTCCAAAATGAAGCGGCTTTTGGATATTGGTTCGTCCTGCACTTCCAATACCCCTTTCCAAAGTGGTTATGCCATCCGCCTGCCCAAACACCATTTGTCCTCTTGGTCGGATAATGGCCAGAAAGCATTTGATTTTACCATCACCATACCTGAATGTGTACAAGGCAAGCTGACAACCCTCCAGTTTTGGAACAATGCGCCTTACAAATCAGCAGACGGCAACATCAACGGTTATCCTAAGAAGTATGGATTTCGGATTCTGAAGAATGGTACGGAGGTCTACCAGAAAATAGACATAGCCACATCCTTCAATGGCTGGAAACAAGAAATCCATTCCCTTGAAGGGATCAATGCCCTGGAATATTCTGGTGGTGAGGTGTACAGGATCGAGGTCATGGCTTACGACCCCAAAACCAGCGGCGACAACGAATGGCTGATTGATCATTTTGAGGTATTGGCATGTTGCTCAACCACCTCCAATGAAATTGATTTTACCTATTCCTCGGACATTTGTGTTGATAATCCTGCTTATTTCCTCGCGGATGATGCAGGGCCCGGGAATTATTCCTGGAATTTTGGTCCGGGTGCCAACCCGCAGACGGCTACGGGTAAAGGGCCGCATTTCGTTACCTGGGGGACAACGGGACTTAAGTCGGTGACTCTTCAATATTCGGAAGGAGGCTGCAATGCATCCGTGACCAAAGAAGTCCTGGTCAAAGAGTGTAATGACATAGAATGCGGACTCATTTCGGTAACCGTGGAAAGTAATTCCGATTGCTATTCCTCAACCGGAGAACTTTATGTCGACGTATGTGAGTCCTGTGGCACACAGTACCCGATTACCGTTTATTACAAGGAAAATGGTGTCCAGAAGCAGGCAGGACCCTTCCAAACGGATGGCAAGCTCCTTACAGGATTGCCACCTGGAGTTTATTCGGACATCTATATTGTAGATGCTACTGGTTGCTTTTCTAATAAGGTGGGTCCTGTCGTAATTACCGCTTCAGGTGTTTCCAATGTTTCCAATGAAAAGTGCGAGAAAACCATTTGTATCATCACGGATAAACTGGAAAATGACGGGAAGTACAGGACCTTCTGGATTCCGGGTTTGCCCAATCTGAGCGATCCCCGCTTCAAATGGCAGTCTGAAGGACGGTTTACGGTATTGGCCAATGGTACAGCCACACTTACCGGAACGATCGTCAGTGTCGTGAATCCCAACTATGGATTCAATGTGACTATCAATTTGGCCAATCGCAAAACATGGCCCCAATGGAGTGCCATGGGAAGGAACTACAAAGGATGTTCAGATAACAACCCCAACAACAACGAATATTATAAGGAATGGGAATATTATGAAATTCTTTCCACCAGTAAATTGGTGGGTATTGGTTCTTATTCAGGAACGTTGAATCTTTCTCACCGGCCCTCCAATTATACGTATGGTTTCCAAATCGGATTGGGGGCCAATGCCTTCAACTGCGATGTGCCCGGGGCCTCCGCCTGGTTCCACTACCAGGGAACTCTCAACAACAAGACGTATTCCGGTGAAGGTGATATCAATGGATTGGGAGGATGTGGTTCGGGCATTGAGGATCCCAGCCCGGAAATTCCAGTCCTGACCTGTCCGCCTTGCAAAACAGTTCAATGTGATGAGTCCTTGTCTCCCAATTCTTTGGGTAATCCGGTGGTGAACTGCGAAAATCTGACCTGCTCGATCAATTATTCGGATTCCTTTGCGGGTAAATGCCCTCGGACTTTGACCCGGACATGGACGGCAAACTGTAGTGGAAAATCGGCGTCTTGTATCCAGGAAGTCATCATATTGGATTCCGAGCCTCCGGTGTTGAGTCCCAAGCCAGGCGATGTGACGGTTGAATGCCATCAGGTGCCAGTACCACCAGCAGTCCAGGCTCAAGACAATTGTGGAGCGAAAGTGACTTATGCAGAGATCAAGACACCAGGCAACTGTCCCGACAACTATATTCTGAAAAGAACCTGGATCGCGACAGACAGCTGTGGGAATACCGATCATCATACCCAAACCATTACCATCAAGGATACCAAGGCTCCGGTGCTGCCACCTTCCATGCCCGATTTGGTGGTTGATTGTGATGAAGAAATTCCGTGTATATGGCCTCAGGTGTCTGATAATTGCAGTGAAATACTTTGGGAAGTAAGTCAAAAAGAGACGCCTGGTCAGTGTGAAGGAAGTTTTATCATTGTTCGAACCTATGTAGCTCGTGATTCATGTGGTAATTCATCTTCTGTAACCCAAAAGATCACTGTGAACGGAAGTAATCCACCCATGATCACCGAATGTGTACCTGATATTACACTTGCTGATTGCGATTCACCTGTCCCTCCACCGGACTCATCCGGATTGAAGTACAAATCCGTCATGTGTATTGATGATGTAGATGATTGTAAAAAAGTGGTGGATTGTGTAACGGTTGGTATCATTGATGTGGTGGACAATGGAAACACAAAAACTTACAGTATAAGCGTAAAATCTGCTTGTCATCATGATATCTCCTATGTAGCATTCAGTCTTCCCGGAATACCTGCCCTGAGCCCCCCTGACGGCAGCACCTATTCTGGTAACCTGGGGAATTACCATGTTGAAAACCCAACCAACAATCCCTTTTATTCCATAAAATTTGAGTCGATAGGCGATCCTTTTAATCAAGGGGAGACCGAAGTGTTTGTCTTCACTCTGCCCTCCGGTGTTGTGTATGATTCCCTCACTTTCCAGGTAAAAGCAGCTACATATACCTACAAAGGAGGTATTAATTTGAAAGAATGCAGGGAGGAACCGGTCTTTATCGTCGAATGGAAAGGGGATTCACTCAATGCTGGTACGGGTTGTATCGGGAATCAAAAAATCATTTTCAGAAAATGGCGCGTTACGGATGAATGCGGGCAATATGATGAATGCGAACAACGGATCGTCTTTCCCCCGGATACGACACCTCCAACGTTTAGTGAATTCCCGGCAGATCAAACTGTAGAATGTGACAATGTTCCAGGACCTGGTTCGCCTAAAGGTTCGGATGATTGTGACCAATCTGTCCAAGTTTCATATTTGGGAGAAGTCAAAACAAATGGATCATGTCTGGACCGGTATACGCTGACTCGCACATGGAAGGTAGAAGACGACTGCGGCAACAAGTTTACCCGCAGTCAAAAGATAACTGTAATAGACAGCAAACCTCCAATCGTCCATTGTCCTTCCGACAAGACGATCGAGTGCTCGGCAGATTTTACGCCAGCAGGAGCAGGTAGTGCTACTTCAACGGACAACTGCGACCCCAATCCGGTAGAGACCTACACGGATGCGACGATCCCGGGAAGCTGCCCGGACAATTACACGATCGTCCGTACCTGGAAGGCAACGGATCGGTGCGGCAATACGAGCACGACGTGCAACCAGTCGATCCTGATCCGCGACACGACAAAGCCGGTGGTGAGCTGCCCGACGGACAAGACGATCGAATGCTCGGCCGACTTCACACCGGCGGGGGCAGGATATGCGACTTCGACAGACAACTGCGACCCCAATCCGGTAGAGACTTATACAGATGCGACGATCCCGGGAAGCTGTCCGGACAATTACACGATCGTCCGTACCTGGAAGGCCACGGACAGCTGCGGCAACACAAGTACGACATGTAACCAGTCGATCCTGATCCGCGATAAAACAAAGCCGGTTGTCAGTTGTCCTACCGACAAAACGATCGAATGCTCGGCCGACTTCACGCCGGCGGGGGCAGGATTCGCGAACTCGACAGACAACTGTGATCCAGATCCGGTAGAGACCTACACGGATGCGACAAT
>CAYYGN010000013.1:0-81650 GCA_964471595.1 uncultured Saprospiraceae bacterium | reverse complement strand
ACAACCCCTCACGGACCTCAAGGGCATAAAACTCTTCGCCTGAGGGTCAAAACCAGACAGCACAACGTCAGAACGAAAAACGTCGCCGTACCGCTCGCCACTGGCACTGAGAGGGCCGACCCATTAAGAGTGCGCTTTTTTCAGCGGGGTTCCGGAACGAGCGATTGCTCCAGTACCAGGAGGTACAATCCTGCCCATGCATCAATAACCACGCCCGCTGAAAACCAGCGCCGGCCATCAAAGTTTCAACGCCCCAGGCGCGAATCCAGACCATAAGCATGATCACCCGGATAGAGCCGCGTTACAGCGAGCCTTACGGCAACAAGTGGCCTGCCTGCATGCGGAGCCATGTAGGTTTTTGGTTCCTTTTTGCCAAGTCAAAAAGGAACAAACCCTCACGGACTCCAAGGGCATAAAACTCTTCGCCAAAACGGCAAAACCTAACAGCAAAACGTCAGAACGAAAAACGTCGCCGTATAGCTCGCCCCAAACACGGAGAGGGCCAAACCGGGTTTCCCCCATTCCAAAAAGATCATTGTGATCAAATGTTTTCCATGGAAACCTCTATTTTTGAATGTAGCCAACAATGGGAAGGCTTCAGTAGAGCTTCAAAATCATGAGCTCAATGAACAACTGATTCTCATCAACCAACTGGACGAGGAAGAAAATAATGCCCTGATCAAAATATTAACTCGATGCTCACCAAAAAACAGATGAAGGATTTATTGGACGGTAAAGTAAGTTTCTAAAAATGCTTTACCGAATGCTCAATCTTCTTTCTCACTTCCATCATTCCCTTCCTTTGATATAATATTACCATCTATATCATAAGTGATTCTAAAATATAGTTGTCCTTCATCATTATACAGCATTGTTGATTTCACTAAAGCAGTTGAATCATGATATATGACAGCATTTCCGACTTTTACTCCATTAACGTAATTAATATCACCCTCTAAAAACCCACTTTCCTTATAGAAATAATAACATCTACCGTGCAACTTTTCTGCTTGATTATAAGTTTGAATAGCCAGAACATTTCCAGTCGAATCATTTATAGATATTCGTTGAACGCGTCCTGGACGACCTATTCCAAACCCAGTAATTTTTCCATCATTATTTAACATAATTGCAAAATCATCGCCTTTTGGTGGATGGAGTCTGTATAGTGAAAAATTTTCTTCAACTGCCTCCAAAGTTAATAACAGGTCATTCTCATCTCGAACACACCCATGTAAAATAAACACAAGTGTAAAAAGTACAATTAGACGAATAATCCGAATTCTATTCATCCCGCTTTAGAATTTTATTAGCTTCAATTACCTGTCCAGATTTATTGTAAGTGTTATACCGAATTGTGCCATGAGGACTTCCGCCACATAGGTTACAAGTAGAATCAACAGCAACGTTATCACCTGAATCCTTACTATACATAGATCCTAGCGATGCAACTGTTTGTAAGATATCAGCACCAAACTGAATTTGGTCTGCTGCAGAATTGAGCGTGTTCCCATTTGCTCTTACTACTCCCACCACACTCATCATGTCATCCAATGCTGGTCCTACGTCAGCATTCTGACTAAATCTTGTCTCCCCTCCCTGGCCATATTGAAGTGAGAATTGGATTCCCCCGTTTGTTTCGTCAAGATTCTGACCAAATCGAGATCCATTTGCACTGCGGTCAAACTTATTCGGCGTGAGAAATCTTCCAAGCAAGGAGGAAACTTTGTCAATGGCACTGATGTATCCTCCAACTGGCTTTTCAGTATTCCCACTCCACTTGATATCATACCTGGCATCCGTAGAAGATTTAATCTGGCGGCCAACATAATACTCGCCTGGTCTAGTCAGGCTTTCGTGCACTTTTCCTTTAAAACCTCTTGATGCATTATAAAGCCACGCTCCGAACCTGGTTTCAAACTGGCCATCCGGATCAATGATCCGGATCGGATTATTGAAGGCATATCGGTAGGGTGTCCATCCTGGTGCTTTATGTGCCAGCGGATCCACACCCCACCACATACTCACCCTGGGATTCCCGATAAGTTTATCGGGACAGACGCCATATCGAGCTCCATAATATAGTCCAGTATCCTCGTCCATCTCCTTGGAATTAAAGCGGTTGGGGGAGACCAATTCGGCAGGTTGTTCGGTAAAGGTTTCGCCATCAGACTTCCACCCCTGCTTTCAGAGGCACCGTAAAGGTACATAAACGTTCGGTATGCGCGCTCCTTGATGCTTTTGTTAAGCAAGCTAAACTGCAAAGCATTATGTAAATAAAAACTCCAAGCTGGAAGCATAGCGTTTCTTTTTAAGGTTCATTCTTCCATTCTTTCGTTTCGGAATAATATGTTTTAGTATTATCAAAACCTATATTAAAGAATACAACATAGTTTAAACTATCTTTCTTCTCATAATATGGACCTTCGCCCATTTGTTCAACAATTCCTAAATCAGCAACAGTATATGGCAACTTATTATTCTGCTGTCTATATGCTTCGATTTTGGTAATTAACTCAATGCCTAGTTTTTCATATTCCTTGTTTTCAGCATAGCGAAAATAAAAAACTAATAAAGCTGCAAGAACTAAAAACACAATTACTCCAGATATAATTATTTTTCTTATATTCTTCATTTCTCGTTCTCTTTTGTATATACAGGAGTTGTTGTTGTATTGGTTCGGCTAGGCTTATCTGGGTTTGTTGTTGGAAGTTTATCATAATTCGGGGCATTTTCTGGATCAGTAGCTTTTAGAACATTATTCAAATAATTCTCCACCTGCTCTCCAAATGTTTGCTTACTTTTTGGATCAAAGTATTCAGCTCCAAACTCTGCCCCAAATTTATCGCTTGGTAAATCCTCGTAGCTATACGCTGAATGTTTAGCTGCATACCTATCTGACATTTCTTGCATATAGCCGTCCTGAACAGATTCCCCAACAGGATTATTTTTGCCTTCGAGTTTATACTGATAAGCCTTTCCTGCATAGAACAGGAAGTGAGTCATGTCAATCCAACCACCTTTTTCAGTGTAAATGTATCTACCTTTCTTGCTATTAAAATATCCTGTTTCTGTTGGCAATGGCCTCATTTGTTCCCATTTGAACTCTGTATTTCCCAAACTTTTCAAGTAATTACTTGCTTGGCTTCCAGTATATCCTCCCACTTTTCTTGGACTATGATCAAGCAACGATCTAAACATAGCTGATGTTCCAACTAAGGGTTTTATAGGCTCTCTCCCATCCGGATCAATATACCTCACCGGATTGTTCAAGGTGTAGGTGTATGGAGAATATGTCGGGTATTTGTTAGCCAGCGGATCCACACCCCACCACATACTCACCCTGGGATTCCCGATAAGTTTATCGGGACAGGCGCCATATCTGGCCCCATAGTAATACAACCCCGTCTCTTCATCCAATTCCTTCGCATTAAAGAGATACGGTGTACCAAAGCCCGCAGCGCGCTGCTCGGTGAAGGTCTCACCGAATGGAAGATACATCACAAACTGATAGGGCTCCCCTGCTGCGTCAGTCAGGAAGGTTGAGCTGCCCAGATGATTGTCTGAATCAGGATTCACAGGATTTCAGGATTTACCTGATGAGGGAACATTTAATTTGATTTTATTGTTGCCATTTTTTTTGTTGAATCGGACCATATTACTGATATTTTGGATTATATACTTTTTTGAATTGAAGGCTATTCGAACCAAAATTGATTAGAAGCCCTATCGGCTTATCATACGCGACAACATAATTCTTTGCCTGAGCCAAATGTACGGCTTCCAGATCAATCAAAGCCTTCAGCTCCACAACGATCTGATGTTCAACGATGAAATCGGCACGTCTGGATCCAACGTGATGACCTTCATAGAATATATCATGCTCCGCCTCGCGATTGAAATGCAATCCTGCCTTTGCCATCTCTATGGCCAAACATCGTTGATATATTACTTCCTGAAAACCATTGCCCATAGTGCTATGGACTTTCATGGCGCACCCATTCACCTTATACGTTATGGCATCCCATTGATCAGTGCTCATCACACAAATAACTCCATTATGTAATCCTGAGAATCCTCTAATCCTGAGAATCCTGATTCAGACTATTCCCAGCTCCGATCCTGCATAGTAGTGCTTGCTCACCTGGCCGTAACGGTCCACAACACCGAAGATAAGATTTTCCTGTTCCACTTTTCCCCTAACCAACTAAACGAGTGAAATCCCGCCGGCCACAAAACGCCGCACCTGCTCCCCCGGCAAAAGTTCCATGCACTCCGCCCTACGGCTCAAACCTCCCCTTCACGGCCCCTTCATCCTCCAGCACCGGTGCGCCCGCCCACTCCTGAAATCGGGAGGCAACGTTTGCGCCGTGATCTCACGCACTTCCGCCCACACCGGCAACGCCGACTCATCCAGCCGGAACCTCCGGTGATTCGTGCTGAACCACAAGGTGCCCCCCGGGGCCAATCGCATCAGACACGCCCCGATCATGCCCGCATGATCCCGCTGCACATCCAGGAACTGCCGTGTCATTTTGGAATTGGAAAACGTCGGCGGATCCAATATGATGTGATCCCATACACCCCGCGGCCGGTCCGCCAACCAGTCCATCACATCCACCCGCTCCAGCCTGTGCTCCGGTCCGTCCCATCCGTTCAACACCAGATTGCGCCCCGCCCAGTCCAAATAAGTCCTCGACAGGTCCAGCGTCAGCGTCTCCTTCGCCCCTCCTGCCGCCGCATAGACCGTAAAGCTCCCGGTATATCCAAACAAATTCAATACCCGCTTGCCCCGGCATTCGGCCCGCACCATGCTCCGGGTCTGGCGGTGATCCAAAAACAATCCCGTATCCAGATAATCCTCCAGGTTGACCAGGAACTTCAATCCGCCCTCCTCCACCACGCGCTCATGACCCGCCGTGCCCCGCTTTTCATACTGGGCATTGCCGCGCTGCGGACGCCTTTCCTTGTAAAACAAACAGTCAGGCGGCACCTCCAACACCTCACCGATCAGGGCCAGGACATCGGCTTTCCAGGATCCGTACCCCTCGTCGTCCTCCCCTTGCCCGCGCTGGTATTCGGCGACATGCACCCACTCCCCGTACCGGTCGATCGCCAGAGGATAGGCCGTCAGGTCGGCATCATAGATCCGGTAACAGGTGATCCCCTGCCGGCGCGCCCATTTGCCGTAATGCCGGGCCATCTTGCCCAGCCGGTTGACAAAGGCATCGCGTTGCTCCATGCCGTGAAATTACACCACCACCTCTCATCCCTGCCGCCGCCCTGACTTGCCCTTTCATCGCAGATGACAGACCGGCAGGATGACCGAACGTTGCGGCGTGATCATTTGGACGAAATACACGCCGGGTCCGGGCAGATCCGCCCCGTTCAGCGACCAGGCGTGCCGACCCGCTCCGTACCATCCGGATTGGTCCCTCACTAGCCGGCCGGCCGGATCAAAGACCCTCCAGGCTACCATCGCCTCTTCTCCGAGTACAAACGACAACACCGTCTGTTCACGGAAAGGATTAGGGGCGGCAGGAAGAAGGATCCATCCTGTCTCCTCATGTTCATCATAGCGCAGGACCAACGACCTGACCGCCCCCTCCATATCCTGTATCCCTGCGCCGGAACCAAGCACATCCGTGCTGCCCGGCCCGGTCATGGCCGAATGCCCGCTGCCTGACCCCAACGGGTCGAGTACCTCCACCTCCACCTGCTTTTTGTCGGGACCCGGCAGACATACCTTGCCGGGATCCGTCACGATGACCGTAGTGAGGCAATGACTCCAGTTGCCCGCCTCATCCCCGACCCAGACAACCACCTCCACCGCATTGGTCGGGGCAAAAGGCGGAATATCCTGACACGTGAACGCGACCGATCCCGATGCGCCGGGCGAAGGTGCCGACTGCCCGGGCGTCAGGTTCTCCCGTCGTTCCACCAAAACCGCCAGGAGATCATACTCCGTACAATTGTCCGTGCTGAGCCCTGTCTCCAGGGATATAGCGGTCAGTTTGGCCTGCGCGTCCTTGACCGCCAGAGCCACCGTCCTGGAGACCGCGCATGCCGGCAACGGAGGCGCACAGTCCCTGACCTCGATGGTCCGCTCCAACGTGATGGTTTCCCCGCAGGCATCCTCTGCCTGTAGGATGATGAGGTGGGCGCCGGGCGGACAGAGACCCTCCGCCTCGGGGCCGGTGCCCTGATGATCGGGCGTACCATCGCCGAACAGGTCTATGGACCAGGAATAGACCACCTGGTCGGGAGGCGTACACGGGCTCTCCAGCCGCGCCGGCCACTGGATCTGTATCGCTTCGCAGGACGCATCGTTCAGACAAAATGTGTCGGGCCCTTCGATGACCCACTCGGGGGCGCCGGGAGCAGTCACCCAAATCTCCTGGACATGGCGGAAATAACCGTCTCCGTCATCTTCCCACACAGGATTCGAGGCGCAGCAGACAGTCTGCTCCTCCAACTGGTCGAAGACCAGACCGGCTTTCAGGCACTCATGGCGAATGCCGGATTCGGTATGAGCGATACGAAACAGATGAGGCCCCGTGCCGGGTCCCGTGATCACCACGGGCTCGGAAAGGCCGGCATCGTAATCCATCCGGATTTTCGTGCCCCCCATCCACCGTCCCGCATAACGGCCCCCGGTGGCCAGACCCCCTACCGGCTGGGACCCGTCGGCCACATACCACAGTGTCAGCCGGTCGCCGGGGACCATCCTCCTCGCCGCGAAGGCATTGAGGATGGCGGGATCAAATACAAGGACGTTGTCGGCCGGCTGAACGGCCTCGACGGCATATTCCTGTTGCTCTTCCGGCACAAACCGGCAGTCATTGCGGATCTCCCAGGTGCGTCTGACCAGGAAGCAGGCATCCGGGGTGGCCAGGACGCTGTCCGCATAGGAGACCGTCACCTGCTCGAAATCGCCGTTGTGCCGAACGGAACCGGCATTTGCAGGATCGCTCCATTCCTCGCAGGACAACGTGGCATCACAGGGAAACCGGACCAGCAAGGGGGTTTCATCCACGATTTGATATTGATACTGGCAATCGGAGGCATTGCCGGCCAGGTCGGTCACGGTCCAGGTGCTGGTGAGAAGGGCACCGGAAGGACATTCCGCAGGCGGCGTTTCGTGGACCACTGTCATGTCCAACATGCCGCATGCCGCCAGATTGTCCGTGGCAAAGGCTGCCTCTCCGATACGGTACGCCAGGTGGAGGCAAACCTCCCGGATTACACCCCCGCCCAAAGGATCGTGGTCCTCCACCAGCAACAACCATTGGTCCGAGGCACAGAAAAAATGCCGGGAGCCCGCAGGTACATTGTCCAGGGATACGCCCGTGACCGAAACGAGGGAAAGCGTACCCGCATCCGTCACTTCAAACAGGTAGGGCTGGCCCGTCATCAGGCCGGGCAATGGTGCACCCTCAAATCCCGCATAATCCAGCAGGATATGCTCTCCGGGCTCCAATCCGGCCTGGGCCACGAAAATACCGACATGATCGCTGCTGATCTGTCCTGCCGCGGAATGTATGTCCGCCGGACCGGCGGTGAAGGTCCAGAACCGGGCCGGATCCCGGACGGACATCCCGTTAAAGCCTTTCAGGTGTTGGAATTTGGGTCTCATGTGCCCTTCGTTGTACGCGCCGACACCCGGCTGGGAAGAGGTACAGGTGAACAGGGCCGGCACTTTCTGACCCGTGGCGTTGAAGACAGGGATGTCATAGGCCTGATCGTTGAAGAGAACATCCATATTCCAGGGTATCTGGACGGGCTGGCCGGCGCACGACTGGCGGTTCATGACCTGTGCCTTGTACCGCTGGGGCGCATACAAGGTCACGGAAAGCTGGTTGATGACCTCGTGGTCAATGACCAGACCCAGATCCACATCAGTCAGGACGGCCCCGGAAGGAATGGCGTCCTGTCGGATGGGCACCATGAATTTGCCGGGCTGGGCAGCCGGTATGGGAAGGTGGGTCTGCACACAGATGACCGCCGTGTCCACCGTCATGGAAGGGCTCCCTGCCTGGGCGGAAAAGACCTTGGAGGAAGGGCACCAGATCACCGGTTTCACTTTGTCCACGAGGACGATAGGCATGTGGCAGGTATCGCTGTTGCCGGCTTGATCGGTCACCATGAGCTGGACGTAAACCGGTACGGCATGGAGATAGTCGCAGCAATAAAACCGGACTTGCGGACCAAATTGAAAATCGCCCGGAAGATTGCAGGGATGAGGCACAAATACACCGCCGGGGTCCAGGGTCCCGCGCCGCACCAGAAAGGTCAGGGGTGCGTGGGTGCCGGTGGATCCTCCGTCAAAAGAGAGGGCATTTTCCCAAATGATACTGTCCACCAGATTGACGGTCAGATCGGGAGGACATACCGCCACCGTCAGGGTGGAATCGGCCACCAAAAAATCCGTTGTCATGAGCGTTCCATGGCCGCTTTCACCGGTGCCGTAACGAGCGAAAACACTACCGGTTGGAGAGGCGATACGGCAGTCCTGCGCCATCCGGTCCATGACGGCAAATCCGGTCGAAGGCATGATTACGGATCCCGCATCGGGAAGGGCGGCATGCTCAGTATGGATGGTTGTGGGAGAAGCGAGGGAAATGGCATTTCCCCAAATCAACAGAATTGCGGGTACAATTCGAACGTCCACGGGAAGGCATTTGAATGAAATAAAAAAGGCAGGAAATCTGATATCGATTCCCTACAAATAAAAATATGAATAATATTATTACTCAAATATAAAGCGAAACCGCTCGATGTGCAAATGAGACGCTTCATTTTTTTGTATTTTCAGTTTCCCGGGGCCATTTTTTTTCATTATTTCATCCCCTGAATTCCCTGGTAAATTCGTCTGATTTTTACGCGGGTGGCGCCGCATCGGACCAGCCATTGTCACGCCCTCCCTGACAAGCGTGGCCGTCCCGCGCTCCGGACATGGGTAAAAAACCGGAATAGCACGGCCGCAAACATGCCCGGGTCAACGTCCGGAATGTCGATCCCAAACGCGCGGACAACGGGCCCGTTCAGCCATGGGCTTCTGCTACCTTTGCAGGATGGAAATGCCACATGCCTCCCTGGAATACGCTCTGGAATGCGACGCCCGCGACCCTTTGCATCCATTTCGCGACCGTTTCCATCTGCCTGCAGGCCCCGATGGCCAAACCGCCATTTACTTTTGCGGCAATTCACTGGGTCTGCAGCCTCGCTCGGCACGGGAGCATGTCCTGGCCGAACTGGAAGATTGGGCCACCCTGGGCGTCGAAGGACACGTCCATGCCCGTCATCCCTGGATGCCCTACCACGAATTTCTCACCCCCGCCATGGCCCGGCTGGTGGGAGCCCTCCCGCACGAGGTCGTGGTGATGAACAGTCTCACGGTCAACCTCCATCTGTTGATGGTTTCCTTTTACCGGCCGACCCCCCAACGCCGCAAGATCCTCGTCGAATACAGCCCGTTCCCCTCCGACCGCTATGCCGTTGCCTCCCAGATCGCTTTCCACGGATACGATCCGGACACCGATCTGATCGAATTGAAACCGCGGCCCGGCACGGACCATATCGAGCCCGGCGACATCCGGGCTGTTCTCGAAGAGCAAGGCCCGCAGATTGCACTGATCCTCATCGGCGGCGTCAATTATTACACCGGGCAGGCCTACGATTTGGCCGCCATCACGCGGTGGGGCCACCAGCAGGGTTGCCTCGTGGGTTTTGACCTGGCCCATGCTGCCGGCAACCTGTCCCTCCGCCTGCATGAGGACGGGCCGGATTTTGCAGCCTGGTGCTCCTACAAATACCTCAACAGCGGTCCCGGAAGCCTGAGCGGCATATTCGTCCATGAACGCCATGCCGATGACCCGGCGCTGCCCCGGTTTTCCGGATGGTGGGGGCATGACAAACAATCCCGGTTCCGCATGCCCGACCGGTTTGTGCCGATGCGGGGAGCCGAGGGCTGGCAGCTCAGCAATCCGCCGATCCTGCCGATGGCCGCCATGAGAGCGAGCCTGGAAATTTTTGAAGAAGCAGGGATGGAAGCCCTTACCCGAAAATCAAAACTCCTTACCGGATACCTGGAAACATTGCTCCACCCATCGGGGTATGACCGCGTGCGCATCATTACCCCCTCCGATCCGGATCAGCGGGGATGCCAGCTCAGTCTCCGGGTGGAAGGGGGAGACCGACGTCTTTTTGAACGGCTTTCCCGCGCGGGGATCATCGCCGACTGGCGCGAACCGGATGTGATCCGGATAGCGCCCGTACCCCTGTACAACACCTTCTCCGAGGCCTGGCATTTTGCCCAACGGCTCCGGCAGGCGCTCGCCTGATCCCGGTTGTCCTTATTGCCCGTAACGCACCTCGACCGGCTGGTCGAGACGGGTGATGCGGATTTCGGTACGGCGGTTGACGGCATGCTCCTCTTCCGTACAGGTCACGCCGTCCCGGCAGTGGTTGCGCAATTGCGACTCACCCAATCCGAGGGCATTGATGCGGGCAGGCTGCACGCCCCGGCTGATCAGGTAATTGCGCGCCGAAAACGCCCGTGACTCCGAGAGCCGCATGTTGTAATTCTCGCTGCCCCGGCAATCGGTATGGGCCGTGAGCTCGATCTCCATCTCGGGGTTTTTGCGCATGAGATCCGCCACCACATCGAGCTCGGCCGCCGACCCCGGACGCAGGGTGCTTTTGTCGTAGTCGTAATACAGATTCTCCAGCACGATCACCGAACCGGTGGTCAACGGCTCGGGCGCCTTTTCGGGCGGGGTGGAATGGAACGGCAGCAACAGGAGTTCGGCCTTGCGGGTCTCGGCGTAATTGCCGTCCGAGGTGTTGACCCTCGTGCGACCGGGGATATAGCCTTCTTTCTCCGCCGACAAGGCGTAGCTGGCCGTCCCCGGCAGGCAGCAAGAGAACTTCCCCTGGGCATCGGATACGGCGGTAATGGCCGCCTGGTCCGGCGCCGAGATCTGGATGGTGGCCTGCCCCAGCGGCTCACCGGTCTTCTGGTTGAGCACCACCCCTTCAAGCGGAAAGCAGGCCAGGGGTGTCATCGCGATGGTCAGGGTGTGCGCGCCGGGCTGCGCAGGCGAATGGTAATCCTGCTCCCGCAGTTGGTACCCGGGTTTTTCCACGAGAATGAGATAGTCCTGGTCGGTGCGCAGGGTGCCGAGGGCCATCCCGAATTCGTCACAGACGAGGTCGGGGCTTTCGAGCCGCAGGGATTTCTTGCGCACCAGATTGAGCTTTAGGCGCCCGTCCTCCGCCGACTCCGGACGCAAGACCTCCATTTCGTAAAGCGTCTCCCCGGGAATGCCGCCATAGGCATCCTTCGGCAGGATATAGACATGCGCCTCACCGATAGGCTGGCCGGTTTTTTCATCGACGACCTGGAGGGCCGTCCGCACCGTCAGTTCGGACATGTCGCCCACCAGTGAATAATGGGCTTCAAAGGTGTAGATGTCGTCTTTGCCGACACCGCCGGGCCGGTCGGAGGAGAAAAATCCGCGCAAACCGGCATCGTCGATGATGAAGCCGAAATCGTCATAGGAGGAATTATACGGCTCTGCCAACACCTGGGGTGTCGCATCCTCCCCGAGTTCGGTATTGACCGAATAGATGTCCAGACCCCCGGGTCCGTCCTCCAGCCCGTCCGAAGAAAAGAACAGGTTTCCGCCGGGATGGATATAGGGAAAGACTTCATTCCCTTCGGAATTGACGGCGGGACCCATGTTGACAGGCTCGCTCCACCCGTCCCCGGCTTTGCGGACATACCAGAGATCGTATCCCCCGTAACCGCCGGGGCGGTCGGAACTGAAATACAAACGCTCCCCGTCATGGGAAAGGCTCGGATGCATGGTGGACCATTCGTCCGAATTGAAGGGCATGCTTTGTATGGCGGTCCATCCCTGCGGACTGTTCTGGGCGGTGAAAATGCGCAGGCGAACCCTACCCGTAGCGTCCGTGCGCTGGACGCCTCTTTTCTGATTGTTGGACGTGAAATAAATCCGGTCTCCCGCCCTCGAAAATGATACCGGACCCTCGTGGAGCTGCGTGTTTAGATTGGTGGAAAACACCTCTGCCTTAACGGGAGCGCCGTTGGGGTCCAGCCGGGAAAAATACATCTGGAAAAACCGCTCGCCGATTTTGGGATCGACAAAACCGCCCCTTTTCCGGCTGGAGATGAAGACGAGCCCGTCGTGATACCACGCAGGGGAAAAATCGAGGTGCTCGGTATTGATGGCGGTCGCATTGCTGACCTGAATGCCCTTCCCGCCGGTCTTTTCATACAGCAAATCCTTGCCGATTTTCTTCGGCGATTCGGATTGCTGGGCCACTGCGGAAGTACCGGCGAGGAAAAGGAGAAGGGACCAGATGATTTTCATGGGGGGTGAATCCGGGTTTGTGAATCAAAACGACCCCTTCCGGCGGAATAGTGTCTGCCGGAAGGGGAATTCCTGGCGCGGGGCCGGAGGGTCAGTCGAAAAAGCGGGGGTTGTCGATGGTGGAGGCGCCGGATCGGCCGATGGCATACTGGAGCAACACCTCGAAGGTCCCGTTTTGGTAGGTTCGGATCCGGGAGATGCTCACATCATACGCCACGCTCAACAGCAATTGCTGGCGTATGCGGAACCCGAGGATCAGGTCCACCGATTCGCCTCCGCCACGGTCAATATGGCCGCCGAGCCGGTAGGTGGCGCCGGCGTGGAACTGGTCGTTGAGTTCCAGGCCGAGATGGACGTCGGCATCAAAGGGCGCGCCATCGACATAGCGGAAAAGCACCTGGGGATGCAGGGCAAAATAGGGGCTGAGCTGGGCGCGGTATCCGCCGAGGGCATAGACATGCCGGCGTTCGGTGGACACCGGTCCGCTGTCATCGCCAAAATCGATATCCCCTTCCAGCAACCGGGGTAGCCCCACACCGGCATACCATTCCTGAGCCTGGTAATACACCCCGGCCCCGAAATTGGGCAGGTAACGGCTCTGCATGGTGGCGGGTACGGCCTGGTCCAGGCCGATGTCCTGGGTGCCTTTGACCCGCTCATCACGGTAGTCTTCGGCAAAATAGCGGATCGACCCGCTGAATCCGGCGCTGAGGTAACCTCTTCCGAGCGGGATGCGGTAGGCGTAGGCCAGTTCGGCCGTCAGTTGACGCGTGATGCCTATGGACTGCCGGCTCAGGTTGACACCCAATCCCACCCGCTGGTTGAACAGCGGCATCTGGGCGCTCAGCACCTGGTGCTCGGGCGAGCCCTCCAGGCCGATCCATTGCTTGCGGTAAATGGCAGTGATGGTCGGGTGACCGCCACTGCCGGCAAAAGCAGGGGTATAGTACAACCGGTTGAACATGAACTGCGTAATGATGCCTTCCTGCTGGGCATGAAGGTCGGCAGCAAGGGTCAGGACCAGGCCTGACGCGATCAGAAGGGTATGGAGCGACTTCATGGAGATCAGTATTTGATGAGGATGAATCCCGAGGAGGCGGGCGCAGCGCCGCCGGGCTCGAAGACAAAGAAATAGGTACCGGCAGGGAGGAGCTGACCGTCATAGGTCCCCTCCCAGTTGTTGAGGTAGGGCGAGGCTCGAAATACCTCATCGCCCCACTGGTTGAAAATGGACAGGCTGTTTTCCGGGTAGGCAGTATGCAAGGCCAGGCAGGGGATCACGAGCGCATCGTTGATACCGTCCTGGTTGGGGGTGATGATAGTGGGTACGGCGCAGGACGCACTTTCGTTGATCTGGATGAGGATGCGGGCCTCTGTACACGCATCCGGGCAGATCGCACTGCAGACCCGGTACCGGAACTCGGTCGTTCCGGTCAAGTCGATCGGTGGGGTATAGACATATTTCCCGTCCCCCAGCGGGGTCAGGGTACCTTGTCCCGGCAATCCCGTCAACGATGTGAGCACGGCATCGTACACCTGATCGTTGGCCAGGACATCGATCACCACCTGGCCGGCAAACGGCACTTCGACGACATCATCCGCCGCCTGAGGCGCCTGACTGTAATTGACCACGATGGTATCGCGGCTGCTTTCGCCGCAAATGCCCTCATTGAGTTCCCAGACAAAGACGTTGGGGCCGTGCTGGAGTCCGCAGGCCGACACGGAGGTCTCGCCGGATGGTGTCAGCGTGATGCCCGTTCCGGTAGCCATCCATTGACCGCTGCCCAGCTCCGGCACATCCGCCACCAGCGGGAGAGAAAGACACCCGTACCCGCAATCACTGCGGTCGGACCCGGCATCGGCCTGATCGTCAAAGTTCCACACGGTCACGGCCACAGAAGATTCGGGACAGGCGCCATTGGGCAGCGTCCAGAGGAACTGGAAGTTCTCTCCGGGCAACAAACCGTTGACGCCCGTAGTGGCGGTTGCCGGCGCGGCAATGCCGACGCCTGCCGCTGCCTGGCCGGGTGACTGACTCCACATCCCGGGGCCGAACATGCCGGGTGTCGCACTGATCTGGGTAGCCTGAGCCCGGCAAAGCCGGACATCCACCACCGGCACGGCAGCCTGCTCGAAACGGGATATGGTAGCCTGCGCTTCGTCGGTGCTGTAGTTCACGCAGGCCCCGTTGCTCAACAACCACCGGAAAGTCATCACCGATCCGGGCACATAACCTTCCAGCCCGGTGCAGGCACTGGCCGGATTGAGAATCGTGACCGCCGGGCCGGCCGTTTGTTGCCAAATACCGGTACCCATCAGCGGCGCCTGGGCGCAGAGCGTCAGTGTTTCACCTTCACAGATGGCTACATCGGGTCCGGCATCAGCCATGCCTTCCGGTACCGTGTTGATCTGGATCATGTGTACGACCCCGGCTGCCGACCGGCAACCCGCCACTTCGGACACTGCGTAAAACCCGTAATTCCCTTCGCCATACGGCCCGGGTAATGGGATCTGGAAGGAAGGCACACTCCCCGTAGCGCCCAACAGGGTGTCCACACCAGCGGCATACCAGCTAAACTGTGCGGAAGGATCCGGGCTGATGACTGTCAGGAAACAATCCTTGCCGTCATCCCGGCAAATCTGACCTCCACAATCATCGGTGATCAGCGGGGCTGCCGGCAATGACCTGACTTCAATGGTTTCCGGACCGGCAAATCCCGAAAAACAACCATCCACACTTATCCGGACCTCGTAATCGCCACTGAGGTTGGTGGTAGCCTGTGGGATGACCAGACAGGCATCCGGACCATAGGTGCCCAGAGGCCCGGTCCATTCATACAAGGCGCCTGCCGTAAAGCTGCCGCACAATATCAGGGAGTCGCCTTCACAGACAGGGCTGGTCGCCGTGATGACGGGTGGAAGAGGCAGGGGTTTGACGGCAAGGATCTGCTCGTTGGACAAATTGGCCACACACCCGTTGACGGTGACTTCCAGTCGGTAACCACCTCCCTGGTTGATCGTGATCGCAGGGATGGTCAGGGAAGGGATGGCGGTGGTATCCGTACCCAGCGGGCCGTACCACACATAGCGCACATTGCCCGAGTAGGAGGCATTCTGCACCTGCAGAACCACGTTCTCCCCTTCGCACACCGCATACGGATTGGCGCCGGAACCGCCGTTGACACCAATCACCGGCGCAACCGGACGATCATTCAGCGTGATGAACAATGAGAAGGTCTGTGAGCGACAAGTGTTGTCCGTGCGTTCCACAAAAAGCCTGTAAAGGCCCGACTGGGCGCCGGTCACATTGGTCAACCGGGCTACGCTGTCCTGGTCAAAGACAAATCCACCGGGGTTGATCCACGTGTACAGATAATCGTTGCCGGTATCGGGCGGGAAAATCGTGGGAGACAATTCGCATTCCTCCACACCGCTGACACAATCCGGACAGGAATGCGAGAGCGCCGTGATCACGGGGCGTTGGAGGAGGGACACCGTCAGCGAATCCGTCGCCACACAACCCTGGGCGCTTTCCACCGTCAGCCGGTAAACGCCCGCCGCCACAGGCACTTTGGGATTTTGACCGAGGTAGGTGATGCCGGTCGGTGTTTTCCAGGTGAACAGCGACCCGTTGACGGCCTGCGCTTCCAGGACGATCGAATCCCCTTCGCACGCTTCCCATTGATCGGGTACCTGGACGGACAACAGGTTGACCACGACTTCTTCCGGAAAAGAAATGCCGGACGGACAGAGGGAATCCGGAAAGACCTGGAGAGTCCAGGCCCCTCCGGCCATGGGTGTGGCCGGTACTTTCAGTTGGGGTACGTTGGTCTCGTATTGCATGGATGATGGGCCGTGTTCCCAGACATAGCGGGAGGCGCCCTGCCAGTCGGTCGTCAACAGGACGGAATCGCCCTGACAGACCGGGCTGTTGCTCTCCAGCGTGGGCCGGAAGGCGCCTCCTTCGTCGATCTGGATCAGGACGGAACCTGTGGAAGTGCATCCGGTAAGTCCTTGTACCATAAGGGTGTAAACCCCGCTATCCGACTCTTTGGGATTCGGGATGACGGGGTGCGACTGGTTGGAAGCAAAGCCGTTGGCCGACGACCAGTTGAACAGGAAGAAATCGCCCATGCCCGGTGATGGATGGGTAAAGGTGGTGTCCGGGATGAGCAGGAGGTTTCCGCCACAGGTGTCGAGGGCAAACATGGGTGTAAGCTCTTCGTTTCCAATAGCGACGAGGGCAAAGCAGGTATCCCGGTTTCCGCTGGCGTCATACGCGATCAATCGGACGTTGACATTCGAGCCTGCATCGTTGCAGGTGAAGGTATCGGGTGTGACTTCCAGCCCGGCAATCCCGCAATTGTCGGTAGCCGGCGACAGCCAGATTTCCTGGGGAGTGAGTACCCGGTTGACCAGTCCGGACGGGTTGGTTTTGACAAACAGGCCGGGCTTGCAGTTGACCACCGGCGCCACCATGTCGGCCACACTGATCTGCCAGGTGCAGGTTGTTGCATTGCCATCCCGGTCTTCCAGGCGGTATTCGGCGGTGTATTGGCCGATCGGCAGGCTGTGGGAAGGAGGCGAATCCGGCGTGACCAGCGTGCCGGAGGCCACCTCGTTGCCCCCCGGATTTTCGGTCAGGCGGTAGGTGGTCTGTATGGCGTTGTAAATCAATTCAAATCGTACATAGCTGACCCCGTCCGTGCCGTTGGGCTGCAGGGTGCCGCAGGGATTGATGAAGTCGCTGAAATTGATCACGTCCTTGTTGGACACGAGCCGGAAATCCAGTTGCCCGTCCGAGGTCCAGGTTTTCAACTGGGCTTCGGAGATGAAGAAGGTGAATACCGCCTCCTGCGTGCATTCCTGAATGGGAGCTGCCGGACCGGTGATACCGAGGAAGGTGTTGTTTTCACCGAATACTTCGAAAAACTCTCCGGCATCGGCGATGTCCGCCCGCAGGATGACCTGCAGGGCTCCGAAACCGGGCCCTGAGGGCTGGACGCCGCTAAAGGTGGCCGCAACGTCCTGAGGAACAGTGCCAGCGTTGGGGTCTACGAAAAAGACCAGCGGCGTGGCGGGCAGTCCGGCGGTAAAATCGGAAGGGAATCCGCAATTGTCCCAGGCATCCACCGGAAACACCATGGCTGCCGTGGCTTCACAATCGCCGGCGTCCGTGGAAATGGAAAGATCCGTCGGGCACACCAGCAACGGGGCTTCGCGGTCCACCACCACCAGATTGTACTGGCAGGAGTCTGCATTGCCCGCACAATCGGTCGCCAGGATGGTGATGACATAATCCCCGGGGGACAGGTTTTCGGAGCCGGTGGGCAGGTCCTTGAGCGGTCCCGCATCCACGCGATACTGAAGATTCAATCCGGCAGGCGGGTCGATCTCGTAATCAAAGGTCAGGGCGATGCTCACCTTGCCTCCGACACATATCTGGTTGATGGCTTCCACGCCGTTGCCTTCCGGCTGGAGATAGATCAGGATTTGCCCGTC
Source organism: uncultured Saprospiraceae bacterium (assembly GCA_964471595.1). Taxonomy (GTDB): domain Bacteria; phylum Bacteroidota; class Bacteroidia; order Chitinophagales; family Saprospiraceae; genus JAGNXB01. The sequence continues at coordinate 63,750 of CAYYGN010000013.1, read as the reverse complement.
TGCCGCCCATTCATTGATCTGGTCGGCATTCAGCGTATTCAAGACGGTGATGCCGGAGCCGCATTGGGACGGAGTGGGACTGGTTTGACCCAGGAGGGTGCCGTCTTCGCCATAGACGCGGTAATACTCGGTGGGTTGTTCGGCATCGGCATTGATGAGGCCGACGGTCAGTTGCACGTTGCCGGTTGCATATTGCGCCGGCAATCCGCTAAAGGGCAACGGGAACAGGATGTCATCGACCACGCCGGTCAGCAGAGGGCTGCCGGAGGTATTGAGGATATCAGCGGTATCCGTCAGAAAGGCCTGGCCGGCCGGCACGCAGCGGTCGGATACAAACAGAACGCTGGCCAGAGATCCCGAAGCCAGGCAGCCGGACGGACCTACCACTACCGTGTCTTGCGAAACACAATACAGAACCGGCGCTTCGCGGTCGCGGACGGTCACCACCTGCACGGCGGTCTGCAGGTTGCTGCAGTGGTCGGCGGAGGTCCAGGAACGGGTGATCTCGTAGTTGTAATGAGCGCAGGAGGCCGGGTCGGGATCCTGGTTGCTGGTTTCAAGGAAGACGATGGCGGGATCCGGATCGCAATTGTCGGTGGCGGTCACGCCGCCGGGACCCGTGACGGGAGGTGGAGGTACGGCATCACAATCGACGGTGACATCGGCCGGGACCCCGAGAATGAACGGGCCGGTGGTGTCGATGACTTCGATGGTCTGGGTGACCGTGGTGGCATGGCCGCAGTCGTCCGTGGCGGTCCATGACCGGATAAGGGTGTAGGTGTCCAGGCAGGAGCCGGGTACCGTTGTCTCCGAAAAGGTGATCTGCGGGTTTGGATCACAGGCATCGGTAGCGATGATGGAGGTGCCGGTCATCGGGGGAGGCGGCACGGCGTCGCAGGTGACCATGGTATCGGCCGGGATACCGGTCAACTGGGGTCCCTGGGTGTCCTCGACCGTAATGACCTGGGTGTGAACACGGACATTGCCCCACAGATCGGTGGCCGTCCATTCGCGCGTGAGGGCGTACTGGCCGGTGCATGGCCCGGGGGCAACCACTTCCAGGAATTTGAGGACGGGATCCGGATCACAATTGTCGAAAATGGTGATCGCGGGCGGGTCGGGCACCGCGTCGCATTCCACGGTGATGTCCGGAGGCAGAATGGCGCTGAAATTGGGGGCCAGCGTGTCCACGATCGTGATGGTGAATACGAAAATGGAGTCATTGCCCTGGTCATCGGTCGCCTCCCAGTTGAAGGTGACGACCGTTCCGGCCGGCAGGAAATCGCCCAGCATGTATTGACCGGCGATGGTCAATATCGTATCGGTGACCTGGGCGCCGACGAGGGAGACGACTTCCAGGGAATCCATATCGAGGGTCAATACGGCTTCGCAACTGTTGTCGGCAAAGAGCGTGTCGGGACCTTTGAAGGTGAACTGGAATTCCTGGGCCTGTAGGGGGGTGATCCAACCGGCCGCCAGGAACAGGACGAACGTAAGCGCCCGAAGGAGGTACTTCAGCATGCCTGGGGATTGAGGGTGGGAGGAAGGAGGTGGGAAAAACGCCTCGGAAGGCGGGGGTGGCACATAAGGCAAAGCCGCGCCACGGGGGGACGTAGGGGGACGGTTCATTGGGATTGAAGCTTTTGGGCTTTGTCCTGCAAAGCTAAGGGGTTTTTCTTTACAATGCATTGGTATATTTTTTATGTTTACCCTGAGGCGTTTAGCGGTGCTGGCAGAAGATCAATCGCCGGTGGGGTCGTACCTTCGTCGCGTCAAGCCTGATTCCCATGCCCAAATCCGGCAGTCCTGCTTTTTCCGTTCGCACGGCCCCGGACCGTTCGACGGCGCATCCCGCAGCCGTCCTCGAACGCGCCCGAAGGTGGGTGTTGGACTTGTACAATACCCACGGTCAGGACACACTGATTTGGCATCACTACGGCAGGATCAGCGAGCTCGTGGCCCGGTGCAGCGCCCTCGCTTTGGAAGAGGAGGGTGATGAGCAGGAAATGACGGCATTGTATGCCGCTGCCTGGTTCAGTTACGCCGGTTGGCTGTTTGACCCGGAATCTCCGCTGGAGGCATCGTCACGCCTCGCCACCCAATTCCTGGAAGCGGAGAAAGCGCCGCAAACCCTGCTGGAAAGGGTCAAAACCCTTCTGCCTCATGCCGCCTTGCAGGGCCAACCCGACGGTCCTGCGGCACGTATCCTGTGGGATGCCGCGGTAGCGCTTCATTTCGGCCCGGATTACGAGGATTCCCAGCGCATGCGCCGTCAGGAGGAGGAAGCAAGGACCGGTCGCCTCCAATCGGGCAGGGAGTGGCGCATCCGCGAGCTCGCCTGGCTGAATACCCTGCGTTGCTTCACCGACACCGGACGCGCCATTCATGAGCCGGTGGTTCGGCGTATCAGGGATGGTTTGCAGCGCCGCCTGGCACAGGAAGCCCGCAAGGAGGCATCCGCTTCCGGTCCGCCGGCTCCTTCCGGGGGAGACATCCAGACCTATTTCCGGACCAGTTATCATACGCAAATCCACCTGAGCGGGATCGCCGACCGCAAAGCCCAGATGCTGCTCAGCGTGAACGCCATACTCATCTCGGTACTCATTACGGTGCTGAGCTACAGCAACCTGGCCGAAACCCGCCCCCCTCTGCTCATCCCGATCTGCCTGTTCATGGTCTTCGGACTGGGCTCCCTCGTGCTGGCGGTCCTCAGCGCCCGACCCAACGTCACCCGGCATCCCTTACCGGCCCAACCGTCCTCCGGACGCCGGCAAAAGTTGTTGTTTTTCGGCCACTTCACTCAACTCCCTCTGGATGATTATCTCGAGGAAATCACGGTCCTGCTCCGGGAAGGGGACGAGCTCCGGCAGGCCATGCACCGCGATCTCTATCACCTGGGCCTGGTGTTGGAAAGGAAATTCCGCCTGCTCCATTTGGCTTATACCCTTTTCCTGGCAGGATTCCTGGGTGCCACCGCCAGCTTCCTCCTGGTCCATTTCATGGGGTATTGAACAGCCAGGTGATTTTTTGTTTCCGGAGTTTTCGTATTTTAGGGCAAACTACGGCCCATGCCTGTCAAGACCAGGTCCTGCGAGGAGTGCGGCAGTACCATCCAGGGCCGCGACGACAAACGATTTTGTGGTGACCAATGCCGTTCCGCCTGGCACAACCGGCAGAATAGCGATGCTACGGCCTTCATCCGCAACATCAACAATGCCCTGCGGAAAAACCGCCGCATCCTGGCAGAGCTCAACCCTTCGGGAAAAGCCAAAGTCAAGCGGGAGGATCTCCTCGACCGCGGATTCAAATTCGGCTATTTCACCAACATATACACCACCAAAGGTGGCAACACTTATTACTTCTGCTACGATCAGGGATACCTCGCCCTCGACAATGATTACCTCGCGCTCGTCGTGCGGCAGAAATACGTCGAATGATCCCTGTTATTGATTGCCCAGAATAATGGGCATCCCCTCCTTGCCCGAACCGATGACAATGACTTTGGTGTTGGGCGACCGCGACAATTCGAGCGTGGCTTCGATGCCTTTGTCGCGCAGGATCTTGTCGTTGAGACTGGCCGAAAGGATATTGTTGGCCTGAGCTTTGGCCCGGGCTTCGATGATTTTCCGCTCGGCTTCCTGCTTTTCCTTTTCCAGGCGGTATTTGTATTCCTCCGATTCCTGCTCCTGCTGCAACTTGCGTTCAATGGCACCCCGGATTTTTTCCGGCAACTGGATATCCCGGATCAGAGCGGCTTTGAGCTGCACGAAATTCGCCGCCAGCGCGGTCTCCAGATCCGTCTGGATCATGTTCTGCACTTCATCCCTGCGGCTGGCATACAGCTCTTCCGGTTCAAATCGCCCGATGATTTTTCGCACCGATGAACGCACCTCCGGCCGCACCAGCGTGTTGATGTAATCGGTGCCGAATTTCTCGTGCAGATCGGCGATCCGGCTGTAATCCGGATTGGTCCGCAATGTGATGTCCACGCTGATGTTGAGTCCGTTGCTCGAGAGCACCTCCATCTTTTCGTCCACTTGTTGTTCGCGGATGCTGTACACGAACATGGTGTTCCACGGAGCGATCACGTGAAATCCCGGTGCATACATGGTCTCTTTGTCCAGACCGCCGCCAAACCGGCGGAACAAAACGCCGCGCTCTCCGGCTTCAATGGTCAGGAACATGCCACCCGTCAGACTGATCAGCAGGATCAACCCGAAGACGATGAGGCCGGCACGGAGCAATAATTGGCGATTTTCCATTGGGCGACGGTTTTCCGGTGAAAATAGGCAAACCTCAACGATCCGGCCTGTCGCTGCCGTTTTCCATGCGCTACCTTCGCGGGGTGAATGCGGATACGCAGCGTCCCTGGATCCGGCTGAGCACCCCCGCAGGTCCGCTCAACGGCGCCATGCCCCTGCCGGTGAGCAAGAGCCTGGCCAACCGTTTGCTTGTCCTGCGCGCACTGGAACAAAGGGCGGCAGAAGTCCTGCCGCCGGATCTGCCCGGCGATACGGCGCGATTGGCCGCCATGCTCCGGCATCCGGGCCCGGTTTGGGACGCAGGGGAAGGGGGCACCACGTTTCGTTTTCTCACGGCGCTGCTGGCCGTCCGGGGGGATGAAGGGATAATCACCGGGTCGGAAAGAATGCAGGAACGTCCCGTAGGCCCTTTGGTCGACGCCTTGCGCACCCTGGGCGCACGAATCCGGTATTCGGGAGTACCCGGTTACCCGCCGCTCCGACTGGAAGGATTCGAGGAGGGTCCGGGTGGAGAGGTCGTCATCGACAGCCGTTTCAGCAGCCAGTTCCTCACCGCCATCCTCCTGATCACACCCCTTCTGACCGGCCGATGGGTGCTGCGCACCCCCGGAGGAATCACCTCGCTGCCTTATGCCGCTATGACCTTGCGCCTTCTGCGGGAGGCGGGTTTCGACTGGCGGGTTTCGGGCGACCGGTGGACGCTCCACCGGACCTCCCGGCATCCGGTCCCCATGTTTTGGGAGTCGGACTGGACCGCGGCCTCCTATGCCTATGCGCATCTCGCCCTCGCCCCTGCGGGGAGCCGCCTGTTTCTCCCCGGCCTTCGGCGGTCCGGATGGCAGGGCGACGAGGTGTTGGCCGACTGGATGGCGGAATTCGGCGTGGAAACCCGGCCCCAGGAAAACGGAGTGGTGATCAGCCGGGAACGGACTTGTCGACCGGAAAGGGGCGATCGCGATTTTATGCTGCACCCAGACCTGGCCCAGACCTGGGTGACGCTGTGCGGGATGCATGGCACACCCGGTGTTTTTACGGGCTTGCATACACTGGCCATCAAGGAAACCGATCGCATGGCCGCCCTGCAGGTCGAATTGGCCAGGGCCGGTTTGACGCTGTATCCCGATGGCGAAGCCTGGCAGCTGTCAGGACAGCCACACCCTGCCCATTCACCGGCCGGCACCTGGGGGGATCACCGGATGGCCATGGCCATGAGTCTCCTGGCCTGGCAGGGGCCCGTGACCATCGAACATCCGGAGGTGGTGGCAAAATCCTTCCCGACCTACTGGGACGGGCTGAGGGGACTGGGCTTTTCCGTGGAAGGGGGCGGAAGCGATTAGCCGCTGCCGGCAATCTCGAGAATGGTGATTTCGACCCGCTGATTGCGGCGGCGTCCTACGGCAGAGGCATTGCTGGCGACAGGTTTTCGTTTGCCGTATCCCTTGTACCGCACCCGATGGGCCGGAATGCCTTTGTTAATGAGATAGGAGGCGACTTCTCTGGCACGTGCTTCGGAGAGTTTGTCACAATAGGGGTGATCGCAATTACCATTGGTATGTCCGCCGATTTCGACGACGACGTCACGGTTGGTATTCAGGAATTCGTAGATGCCGTCCAGGGTCGGATAGGAAGCGTCGTTGATAGTGGCGGAATCAATCTGGAAATAGATCTTGTCCACACTGACGACCTGGCCGGTTTTCAGTTGAGCCCTGGACAGACCGCCCAGGGTGGCTTCCTCTTTTTTGGGCTCTGCTTTGGGCGTGGGCGCCGGCTTCGGCGGCGTCGCGGGCTTCGGTGCTGTCTCGGCCACGACTTCCTCTTCCTCCTCCTCTTCGCGCTGGACGGTATTGCACGGTACGGGACGGATCACGGAGGCGTTGTCGATCAGGATGTTGCCATTATAGGGAAAGAGGACTGGAGTCTGGTAGAAGGCCTCCAGAATGAACCACCGGACCCGTTTTTTGGGCTCGAAGGTAAATTGGTAGCGCACCCAGCGGGAATGGGTGATGACGGAAGTGGATCCCAGGATTTCGGCTTTGTCGCAAACGCTGTTGCCGCCCCAAATCCGGAAAATGGCGGGGGTGGTATGAAAGGTGGGGCCCCCCCGTTTGGTGGCCGACAAGTAATCGGGAGAACGGGACAGATAGAGGTTGAACGTGTAACAAATGCCGGGTTCCAAAGGCCGGGCCAGCTCGGTGGATACCGACTCCCAGGTATCGTTGTCTCTGACCACCAGTCCGAGATAGGTCCTGCCTTTCTGGGGGGGAGTGCTGACGCGAAAAAAGGAATCAAGCCCTGAATGTGTGTCCGGGGGCGACTCTTCCGGGAATCCGCAATCGTACCATCCCGGCGGTGTCACACCGGATGCCGGCGTGCCTTCGAAGGAGGGATTGGACAGCACGATGGGCTCGTACTGCGCCAGTCCGGGCAGGGGCACAGCAAGGGTCATCAGTGCAGAAAGGAACGCCGGAAAAGCCACGGGGCGCATCGCTGGGGATATAACCGGAATATAACGCACGAATGCCGCAAAGGATTGTAGCAGACGGCGCGGGATCATGCCGCCACCGGCGAAAACAGTGCCGGAATGGACATCACTGGAAAGCGTTCAGTCCGGTCACGTCCATCCCGGTGATGAGGAGATGGATGTCATGGGTACCCTCGTAGGTCAACACGGTCTCGAGGTTCATCATGTGCCTCATGACGGGATACTCGTTGGTAATGCCCATTCCGCCATGGATTTGCCGGGCTTCGCGGGCGATTTCGAGCGCCATCATGACGTTGTTGCGTTTGGCCATGGAGATTTGGGCGGGGGTTGCCTTACCGGCATTCGCGAGCATACCGAGCCTCCAAGCCAGGAGTTGGGCCTTGGTGATCTCGGTAATCATCTCCGCCAGTTTTTTCTGGGTGAGCTGGAATTGACCGATGGGCCGTCCGAACTGGCTCCGTTCCTGGCTGTAACGCAGGGCGGAATCATAGCAATCCATGGCGGCGCCAATGGCTCCCCAGGCGATCCCGTAACGGGCTTTGGACAGACAGGACAACGGACCTTTCAGCCCCTGGACATTCGGCAACACCTGGGACTTGGGCACACGCACGTCTTCAAAAACCAGCTCGCCGGTAATGGAGGCACGCAGGGACCATTTGCCGTGGATTTCCGGGGCGGAAAATCCCTTGGCGTCCTTTTCCACGATCATGCCCCGGATGATCCCTTCCTCATCCCGGGCCCACACCACCGCCAAATCGGCCACCGGCGAATTGGTGATCCACATTTTGGCGCCGTTGAGGATCCAGGCGTCCCCGTCATCCCGGATCTGGGTCACCATTCCGGCGGGATTGGAGCCGTGATCGGGTTCGGTCAGGCCAAAACAGCCGATGAATGCGCCGCTGCCCAGTTTGGGCAGATACTTTCTTTTTTGCTCCTCGCTGCCAAACCGGAATATGGGATACATCACCAGAGATCCCTGCACGGAGGCCATGGAGCGGATGCCCGAATCTCCGCGTTCGAGTTCCTGCATGATGATCCCGTAGGCCATCTCGTCCATCCCTCCGCCCCCGTATTCCACCGGCAGGCTCGGCCCGAAGGCGCCGATCTCGGCCAGACCGCGGAACAGGTGCACCGGGCACTCCGCTCTTTCGGCATACGCTTCAATGATGGGCGACACTTCCTGTTTGACCCAGGTCCGTACCGCATCCCTCGCCAGGAGATGGTCAGGGGTGAGCAGTTCGTCCACCCCATAGTAGTCGTGGCCCTGGAAACGGTCCTCGCGGGCGGATGGCTGGACAGGAGTGCGGCTGGAAGAAGAAGACATGGTCACCGGTTGAGGCGCAAAGGTACGCGGATCGGCAGAAAAAACCGACCGGTTCACCGGATATCCGCCACCCCTCAGGCCTCTTCGGGGTACAGCGGGTACTGCTCCATGAAACGGTTGACTTCCTGACGTATGCGCCGCCCTTTGCTCTCGTCGTCAGGGGCGGAGATTAGTTCATCGATCCACTCGGCCATTTGGAGGCATTCCTGCCGGCCGATACCGCGTGTGGTCATGGCAGCCAGCCCGATCCGTATGCCTGAAGTGACAATGGGCGACTGGGTATCAAAGGGTACCATGTTTTTGTTGACCGTGATGTCGGCACGGCCCAGGGCCGCCTCTGCCTGGCGTCCCGTAACTCCCTTGTTGCGCAGATCGATCAGCATCAAATGATTGTCGGTCCCTCCCGACACGAGTTGGTATCCTTTTGCCGTCAGGGCATCGGCGAGGGTTCTGGCATTCTCTATGACCCGGCTGCCGTATTCGCGGAAGGACGGTTGCAGGGCTTCGCCAAAGGCCACGGCTTTGGCTGCAATGACATGCTCCAGAGGGCCGCCCTGCATGCCCGGGAACACCCCGCTGTTGATGATGGCGGACATAGGGATCGGCTCTCCCTTCTTTGTGGTTCGTCCCCAGGGGTTGGGCTTGTCGGCGCCCATCATGATGATACCGCCCCGCGGTCCCCGCAGGGTCTTGTGGGTGGTGGAGGTCAGGATGTCGCACCAGGGGGCGGGATCGGCCAGATGACCACCGGCAATGAGTCCGGCAGGGTGGGCGATGTCGGCGAGCAACAGGGCGCCCACCTCATCGGCTATGGCGCGGAAGCGGGGATAATCCCAGTCCCGCGCATAGGCGCTTGCCCCGCAAATGATCAACCGGGGCTTTTCGCGAAGGGCGATTTCCGCCACCTTGTCCATGTCGATACGGCCGGTATCGGGCTCCACCCCGTAGAAAACGGGGCGGTACACTTTGCCGGAATAATTGACTGGTGAGCCGTGCGACAAGTGGCCGCCATGACTGAGGTCAAACCCGAGGGTAGTATCGCCTGGCTGAAGGGTAGCCAGAAAGACCGCTGCATTGGCCTGCGCCCCGGAATGAGGCTGCACGTTGGCAAAGGCCACGCCGAACAATTGACGGAGCCGGTCGATGGCTTCATTCTCGACCTCATCGACCACTTCACAACCGCCGTAATAGCGTTTGCCCGGATAGCCTTCCGCGTATTTGTTGGTCAGGCAACTGCCCATGGCCCTCAGCACGGCCGCACTGGTGAAATTTTCGCTCGCTATCAATTCCACACCCCGGCGCTGCCGCGCCAGCTCTGCATCCAGGAGGGATGAAATACGCCGATCATGGGAAAGCGCGTTCAAGTTGGGCATAATTATCGTTAAGGGTTTGCGACAAATCCCGCCTTTACCGGAGGACGGTGGCAAATATCCCCCTTCTTCCGGATTTGGCGAATGCCCATGAACAGGACATTGATCACCGGGGCCCTCCTTGTGTGGCTGGGTCTTTGCACGAATGCTGACGGACATACCGGCCGGTATCGCGCCATGTGGCGGACAGATCCCTCCACTTCCATGGTGATAGGGTGGCAACAATTCTCCGGCACGGACGCGCGGATCCTTTACCAGCCGGATGACGGAGGCGTGGAACGCTGGATCGTTCATTACCCCGACCGTTGTACCGAAATCAGAGACATGCCCACGTGTTTTGCCCGGTTGACAGGGTTGCGTCCCGATACCCGGTACCGGTTTGTCGTGCGCGACAACGAAGGCGACAGCCGCGTGCTCTATTTTCACACGGCACCCGCCAACTCCGACACTCCGGTCACCCTCTTGTGCGGCGGTGACTCCCGTAACAACCGCAGCATGCGACAGCGCATGAACCTTCTGGCGGCCCGCATGCAACCCCTGGCCATCCTGTTCAGCGGTGACATGACGGACTGGTCGACCGTCCGGGAGTGGCAGGAGTGGCTGGACGATTGGCAATTGACCATTACGCTGGATGGCCGGTTGATCCCCATCATCCCCGCACGGGGCAATCACGAACCCTCCAACGATCTCCTCACCGACCTGTTTGATGTCCCGCACCCCGAGGTGTGGTATTCCCTGGGGTTTGGCGGAGACCTTTTGCGCGTTTACACACTCAATTCGATGGCGCCCGCCACGGGAAAACAGGCCGAATGGCTCGAACACGACCTGTCCGTCTTTGGGCCCGCCTATACCTGGCGGATGGTCCAGTATCACCACCCGATCCGGCCTCATCAGAAACGCAAACGACCCCAACACGCCCAGTATGCCGCCTGGGCCGACCTTTTCTACCGCCACAACGTACAGCTCGTACAGGAATCGGATGCCCATGTCGTCAAGGTGACGTGGCCGCTGCGTCCCGATACGGGTCCGGGCAGTCGCGAAGGATTTGTCCGTGACGACAACGCCGGGACGATCTATCTGGGAGAAGGGGGATGGGGGGCACCTCTGCGGAAAGCCGACGACCTGAAACCCTGGACCCGACAAGCCGGCAGTTTCAATCAATTCAACTGGATACGGGTGTCCCGTGACCGCATGGAGATCCGCATCATCGACGCCGATGCCTCGCGCCATGCCGTGGCTTTGGCATCCCTTTCCTATGGAGAGCGGCCCGCGGGTATCCGGTCCTGGCCCATTGGCGGAAGGGAATCCCTGGTGCTGACACCCCGTCAGAAAGCCGACCCCGCCATTTTCACCCTTGAAAAAGGGCCTTTGCCCGCTGTCCGGCTGGACGGCAAGTCCTCCCTGGAAATTCCCGTCCGGCTGGCTACGGGTTCGGAGGTGGAGATCCGGCTGCTGAACATGCGGCGTCAAATCGTGTTCTCGGAGGTCCGCGAAAGCCAGGCCGGTTTGTATTTTCATCAGGTGGCCACCCACCGGATTCCGGCCGGCCGGCACTTGCTGGAAGTCCTGGCCAACGGGACCCCGATCTTCCGGCGTCTCGTTGAAAAATAACCGGCAAGCCTCAGCAGGTGCGGGGTCCGGCTATCTCGTCATACACCTCGTCCTCCGGCTCCCACAACTCGATTTTGTTGCCTTCGGGATCCAGGATATGGACAAATTTGCCATAGGAAAAGGTCTCGATCTCGTCCACGATCGTGACGCCTTCCTCCCGCAATGTGCGCACCAATGCCTCCAGGTCATGCACCCGGTAATTGATCATGAATTCCCGCCCGGAAGGAGCGAAATATGAGGTGTCTTCCTTGAAGGGACTCCATTGGAGGAAGCCCTTTCTGTCCGGCCGGTCGCTGTGCCTCCATTCAAAACAGGCGCCGTATTGGTCGGTCTGCAGACCGAGGTGTTGGCGATACCAGGATTTGATCATTTCCGGATCCCTGCATTTGAAAAATATGCCGCCTATGCCGGTGACGCGTTTTTTCATGGGTTATGCATTATGGTAGGGTGACAGAGGCTCCTTGTCCTTTCCTTCAGAGGATGGGGGAGGGTGCGGATTGCCGTTTTCGGCCTTTTCCAACAATATCCACGATGGTCTGGGCCGGCGGCGGTGGACTTCCACATGGGTCATCAGCCAGGCCATGGCTTTGGCGGGTTCATCGGTGATGAAAAACCGGTCCACGTCCTCCTGGCGGATGGTGCCCTCCCGGACCATGGCCAGCAGCAGGGTTTCCAGGCAACGGAAATATTCCGTGCCGATGATGGCGATGGGGAACCCGTCAATGACACCGGTCTGGACCAGGGTGGCTGTTTCGAACAATTCGTCCATGGTGCCAAATCCGCCCGGAAATACCACAAATCCGTAGGAATATTTGAGGAGGAGAAACTTGCGGACGAAGAAATGCCGCAGCGTTACCCATTTGTGCATGTAGCGATTGGGCGCCTGCTCGGCCGGCAGATGGATGTTGCAACCGATGGAGCGCCCTCCGGATTCCCAGGCGCCGCGGTTGGCCGCTTCCATGATCCCGGGGCCGCCGCCGGTCATGGTGGTCAGTCCATGCGTCGCAATCTGCCGGCCCATCTCCCGGGCGAGGGCGTAGTAGGGATGATCCTCGTGAAACCTGGCCGACCCGAAAACCGTGATGCACGGCCCTACAAAGTGCAGGGCGCGGAATCCTTTGATGAACTGGAAGAACACCCGGAAGGCAAATCCCAGTTCGGCCCACCGGGCCCGGGGGCCATCCAGAAAACGGCGATCGAAAGGCGGCGGGGAGGCGGCATCCACAGGCCGAAGGTAGGCAATGGCCTGTTTCTTGAACGATGAATCGGGCCCTACACGTCCTTAATGCCGGCGACCCCCCGAGAACACCATGGCCTCCCCCTTGCCGAAGCCGTAGCTGAATCCGAGGGTGACAAATCGTCCTCTTCGGGACCAACCGTAAACATGGAAGTCGGGCTGGTCCGTGATGCTCTCCTGAATACGGGTGACAAAGAGATCGCGCACACTCAAATTGACGACCCCTTTTCCGTTGAGCATTTTTTTGCGCAAACCGACATTGACCAGCGAATAAGGAGAAATCTGCTGCTGGACGTTGCGGTATCCGGATTGATATTCCCAGGACACTTCGGCTTCAATATCGAAGGGCATTTTCACTTTGGCCATCATGCGTGAAAACCAGCGTTCGGCGTCGAAGTCAAACGAATTGCCTTCAAATTCCCCCCTTTGGCGAAACAGGTTGTAATTGAAATCACCATTGACTGAAAGCCAGGATGAGGGCGAATATTTTACATTCACTTCGGCGCCGGTCGTCGCATCCGTGCCGATGTTTACCGGCATTGTCACACTCACATTGTCCTGTACGGAAAGCACCCTTTCAACGACATCCTTAGTATGCCGGAAATACAGACTCGCATTGGATGACCAACGGTCGGTGATCCACACACCGGTCCATTCAAAGGCATCGGTAAACTGAGGTTTGAGGTCCGGGTTTCCGGTGCGAATGGAAAAATCATTCCGGATGTTGAAAAAGGGATTCAAATCCCACAACCGGGGTCTGAAAATCCGGCGCGAATATCCCGCCTGAAAGGAGAGCCGGTCATTGTATTTATAACTGGCATGCAGGGAGGGGAAAAGGTTGGCGAAGGAACGGTCATTGCGTTCCTGGGTCTGGACCAGTCTGGTGTGCAAATCCGTATGTTCAATCCGCAATCCACCCTTGATGCCCCAACGGGCTCCTTCCCAGGACCCCGTGGCATAAGCGCCCAGTACGCCCTGCTTCCACTGAAAAACATTCGTGAACGACGCGTTTTCCATCCATTCGCCATCGATCAGGTCGAGGACGGCAAAATCGTTGGAAACCTCGTTCAACACATACTGGACCCCGGCTTCGGTGCGCACCTTTTCTCCAAAGGGCCGGGTATAATCCAGATGAAAAGAATAACGCGTCTCTCCGAAATCGGTACGCGTCTCCTGCTGCCCGTCCGGACGGCTACCCGAAAGGGTGGTATTGAAAAATTCGGACGACTGGTCTTTGCCGAAAAAATTGCCCATGGCGCTGGCCTGAAGGGTGTGCTCCTTGTGGTCGGCAAATGATTTTTTGTACTGGAGATCGTATTGCCATTTGGGATTGATGGCATAGGTCTCCTCCCTCCTTTTCCAGTCGCTGATGACCATTCCTGTCTGGTCTACCAGTTCAAAATTGTTCTGCGAGGGCTGATCCTCGATTTCATAGGTGAAGTTGCCGGACAATGTGACCACATTCCTGGGATCGATGTGGTAATCCGTTCCCAATATGACCGTATAGAACTGCTCCTTCCGGTAATCGCGACCCGTACTGCGGACGATGGTGCCGGCGGAAATATCGTTGTTGATGTTGCGGGTATCCGTAGGTACAGACCGGTATCCCGCCCCCAGTTGGCTGAACAGATTGAAATGATCGGTACGGCGACTGACACTCAAACCCGCGCTGTGGTTGTCCGGCATCCCGGCATTGACGGACACCGATCCGTTCAGCCCTTTCTTTTCCTCTTTCTTCAGCACGATATTGATGATGCCTGATGATCCTTCCGCTTCGTACTTGGCCGAAGGGTTGGTGATGACCTCTATGCGTTCGATCATGTCGGCCGTGATGCTGCCCAGCGCCTTGCCTTCGGCACTCGCCAGCACCGATGGTTTGCCGTTGATCAGGATCTGCACCCCGGCGCTTCCGCGCAGGCTCACCTGCCCTTCCATACTGACTACAACGGAAGGGATCTGATTGAGGACTTCCAGGGCACTGGACCCTGTGCTCGCCAGATCGGAGCCGACATTGAAGACCCGTTTGTCGAGCTTGAATTCCATGTGGGATCGCTCGGTGCTGACCACGACTTCTTCCAGCAATTGGCGGTCTTCCCGGAGGATGATGGTCCCCAGGTCCACATCGCCCCCAGAAGCCTGCACACGGTCCAGCACGGTCGGCAACATGCCCAGAAACCGGACTTCCAGGCGATAATCGCCGGGAGCCGCAACCAGGTCGAATCTTCCTTCACTGTCGGTGGTGGTCCCTGACAGCAGGGCTCCATCCACAGGGTTGAGCAACATGACGGTGGCGAATTCGACCGTCTCCCCGCCGGTCGTAAGGACCTGGCCCCTGATCCTCAGGTCAGGATCGCTTTGGGCGAAGATCCCGGCCGGTCCCGACAGGAAAAACCCGGTGAGCAAAAGCACCGGGGCAAGGAGACGGCAAAAGCTTTCACGGCCATTTCCACGGGGAGAGGCATCGGTCAACAAATCCATAGGTAGGGTGTAACGGGACGAACACTATGCCGGTTCACCGGATGGAACGAAAAAAGCCTCCTCCATGGCTCTTTCGGTGGTCCAACGCTTTCCGGAATCCATTTCCTTGTCCATCCATTCCTGATCATGGGCCTTATTCAATGCTAGCCGCAGCCATTCGTCCATGACGGCAGTGGAACACCACAATTGGTAGCCGGACTTTTGGATAAGGGATTCTGCCGCACCCAGCAAACGAGCTGCTTTGGCGGCATCTCCCTGGGAAAAAACTGTACATCCCATGCCGATCAATCCTCCTATGATGTCGGAAAGATCGCCCGACTCCCTGCCGATCGCCAATCCCTGGAGGAAATGCGCCCGACCCTCGTCGATTTCACCTTCCATCAAGCGGCAGAAGCCCATCCCCATGTAAAACCACCCTACCGAAGGTCCGAGAGGAAAGGCCTTGTGAATGTCCAGGCCTTCCTGGTAATATTCCGATGCGATGCGGTATTCGGTGAGCGTCAGATGGATGTTGCCGGCTTGCAGCAAGACCATGGCCAACAGGAAAAGGTCTCCTTCCTGCCGGCAGCGATCGAGCGCTTCCATCACGAGTTTCAGAGCGCCTTGCGGATCCCGGCAGGCCAGCATAACCTCCGACAGGAATGTCGAAGACACGACGATGGAATAGGTGTCATCGTATCGCTGCCCGAGCCGGATGGCCTGCTGGAAGCAATCACTGGCTTTGTTGTTGCCGGCACTGATGGAAACGACGGCATAGTAACTGAGGGACCGGGCCATATTCAATTCATCGCCGGCATCTGTAAACAGGCGTACGCTTTCCTGGAGGTCTTCCAGGGCCCGGGCGAAATCCGCCGAAAAGAAGTGGACCATGCCGCTGGTGCGAAAGGCGGCAGCTCTGACCACCGGGTCTATACCTGAACGAAGGTCCTCTCCCGCCCGGGGTCGGGAATTGATTCCGGCATCGCTGATCCAATGGATGGCTTCGCTCAGCTTGCCCATGGTAATCCAGTAAAGGCCCAATGATGCAGCTACCTGCCAGGCCGTCTGGAAGTCCCTTTTTTGCAGGAGGAAGGCAAAAGCATCGCGGATATTGGCGTACTCGCGTTGGACCCGTGAAAACCACAACACGCGCTGGGGTTTCCAGGAGTATGGTTCCATCTCGCGGACAAACGCTGTGTAATACCGGGCATGTGCGTCCCGCTGCGTATCGTTTTCGCCGATGCGCTCCAGTTCTTCGAGGGCAAACTCGCGAATGGCGAGAAACATGGTAAAATACGGCTCGGCTGTTTGGGGGAGAGTTTGCACGAGGCCCTGATCCACCAATGCCTCCAATCGGGCGATGGTATCACTACCTGGTTCGCCGGCGAATGCTTCAGCCGCTTCCAGGCTCCAGCCTCCATTGCATACCGCCAGCCGGGCAAACATCCGGCGGGTTCCTTCATCCAGCAATTGGTAACTCCAGGCGATCGCCGCCCTCAGTGTCTGATGGCGTTCGGGCATGTCTTGCTGACCGTGACGCAGTGTGTCCAGGACTCGGTCCATGCGACGAAGCATGGCGGATGGCGTCAAAATCCGGGTGCGATGAGCGGCCAGTTCGATGGCGAGAGGCAGACCGTCAAGCCGCCGGCAAATTTCGCCGATGGCATGGATGTTTTCCGGGTCCAGGGATAGGGCCGGATGGACTTCCCGGGCTCTTTGAATGAAGAGTTGCACCGAAGGAACGCCGAGCAGGGATTGCGTGTCGGAAACGGGTGCCGGCGCCGGAACGGGAAGAGAAGAAAGGGGAAACAACTGTTCACCCCGGACGTGCAGCGGGGCCCGGCTGGTCACAAGGACCTTGAGGTCTGGGCAATGGAGGGTCAGACCCGCCAGGGCCGGAGCTGCGGGCAGGATGTGTTCGAAATTGTCGAGCAGCAGCAGCGATTTGTGGCGGGCAAAATGCCTGACCATCGTTTCCTGCAGCGGTTGCATGCCACTATCGAAAATCCCGGTTTGACGGGCGATGGAAGGGAAAAGTTCCTCCGGGTCGCGGAGCGTACCCAAAGTAACGAAGTGAATGCCATCCGGGAAATGCGGTTCCAACCTGGAGGCCGCTTCGATGGCCAAATGGGTTTTGCCCGTGCCGCCGGTCCCGGTGATGGACACGAGACGCACGTCGTCGGCCAGCAGCAGCCGGCATAGTTCCGCCAGTTCCTGATCCCGTCCGATCAGCCGGCCGGGAGGAGCGGGCAAAGGCGATGGCACCGGAGCCGGCTCTTCCCGGGCAGGTTCAAGACCGGCTTGAACCTGCTCGGACAAAAAAACGGCCAGATCATTGGCCAGAAGACCCGCCAGTTCTTCCGGTTGGGAAAAATACTGGTAACAGGAGGCATGCTGGGTCTCCATGTCCGCCAGCAGTTTTTTCAGTTTTTCATCCCTATCCCCCGCCGTCTTTTTCACATAAATCAGCCGGGGCTTCCCCGCCGATAGCCGGTATTCGTCTTCCAGACCGGAGATATCCATGCCGGGACCGATCCAACCGTAACTCGCCCCGTATATACCGACGAATATGTGGCTTTGCTCGAGGTAAGCTTTGTAAAGTTCACGGGGTGGATGAGGGCGGGCGCCCATTTCGAAATACACCGGCGTGAGGTGGAGGGAGGCAACCGCTTCCCGTGCCGCCTTCCGCTCGGCGGCCATCTCCTTGATGGTTGAGCTGATAAACACCCGAAGGCGTTGGTCAGGCGTGCGTATCATGCCCATGCGAGGAAGAGAGAACGCCCGGAATGCCCGGGGTCAGGCATGCCGGAAGGGATGGGTCTTATCATATTGACATGCACGATGCCACCGGGTTGGAAACCAGCTATGGGTTAGTCTTTGATCCCCGGTGATCCCACGGCGGATTCTTTGTATTGGCCACGGCTTTTGCGGATCCTGACAGCGACGACCTTGTATTCGGGACAAAGCGCCTCACTGTCGTGTTCGTCGGAAGTCAGGTTGTTCACCATGATCTCGGGAAAATGGAACGTGGTACTCAACACACCGGTGCGCACTTCGTCCGTCACTCGCGCCCGGATATCCACTTTACCCCGTGGCGATTCGACACAAACCATATCCCCATCGGCAATCTGGTATTGAGCAGCATCTTCGGGATGGATCAAGAGACTGTCTTCCGTCAAGATGTCCACATTGCCGGTCCTGCGGGTCATGGCTCCGCAATTGTAATGCTCCAGCTCCCGGTTGGTCGTCAGGATGAAGGGGTAGTCCTTCCGGTTTTCCTGCAGTTCGTCCGTCTCTTTCCAATCGAAAAAGGCAAAATGACCCCGGCCTCTCCGGAAGGTTTCGGTATGGAGGATCTCGGTGTCGGTCCCGTCGGGAGCCACCGGCCACTGTTTGCCGTTGTCGCCGAGTTCTTCCCACCGGATCCCGGCAAAGAAGGGCACCACACGGCTGATTTCTTCCAAGACCCCGTCAGCGGTATACGGGGGTTGCGGATAACCCATCCGGTTCATGATGTCCACCAGGATCTGCCCGTCGGGCTTGGTACCGGGCAAAGGCGGAATGACGGCATTGACCCGTTGCACGCGACGCTCGGCATTGGTAAACGTGCCGCTCTTTTCCAGGAACGAAGAAGCGGGCAGCACCACATCGGCCATCCGGGCGGTTTCGGTCATGAAGAGCTCCTGGACGACCAACAGGTCCAGTTGGCTGAGGGCGCGAATCACCTTGGCGGTGTTGGGGTCCGTCTGGACCACATCCTCGCCGATCAGCCATAGCGCCTTGAGCTGCCCGGCCAGGGCCGCATCAAACATTTCGGGGATCTTTTTACCCGGCTTTCTCGGCTGGGGCGCCTGGTAGTGTTTGTCGTACAAGGCCAGCACATCAGGCAGGCTGACGTCCAGATATCCGGCGCCCTGATGGGGCTGGCAACCCATATCGGCCGCTCCCTGAACGTTGTTCTGTCCGCGCAGCGGGTTGACACCCACCCCGCGCCGGCCGATATTTCCGGTCAGCATGGCCAGATCCGCGATCTGCATCACTGTAAACGTACCCTGACTGTGTTCCGTCACCCCAAGACCGTGAAAGGACATGGCGTTGGGCGCAGTAGCGTACGCGACCGCCGCCTTTTCCACCAAATGGCGGTCCACGCCGGTCACCCGTTCTGTCTCATCCAGATCAATACCAAGGATCTGCTGACGGAATTCCTGATACCCTTCGGTCCGCGTATCAATGAAATTTTCATCCACCAGATCATTGGCGATGACATAGTACATGAACATGTTGAGCATGGCCACATTGGTCCCGGGGCGCAAGGCCAGATGGTAAGTGGCATACCGGGCCAGCTCGGTCCGCCTCGGATCAATGACGATGGAAGGTTTGCCCTTCATCGCAAATTGTTTCAGTTTGGCGCCGGTCACCGGGTGGGCATCCGTCGGGTTGGCGCCGATCACCAGGATACAGTCCGTGTACTTGATGTCTTCGACGGAATTGGTAGCGGCCCCCGTTCCGAAGGACCGCTGCATGCCCAGCGCCGTAGGGGAGTGGCACACGCGCGCGCAACAATCGATGTTGTTGGTGCCGATGACCGACCGGATGAATTTCTGCATCAGGTAATTCTCCTCATTGGTAGCGCGGGCGGAAGAAATGCCGGCGATGGCATCGGGGCCGTCCTCCTCGAGGATACGGTTCAGCCGCCCGGCGATATGGTCGTAAGCTTCATCCCAGGTGGCCGGTTGGAGCTCACCGTCCTTCCGCACGAGGGGCGTGCGCAGCCGGTCGGGGTGGTCGTAGAATTTGAAGGCATACCGGCCCTTCAGACAGGTGTGGCCCTGGTTGACTTCGGCATCATAAGGAGCCCGGATACTGAGGATCTCGCTACCGGTACTTGCCACTTCGAGGTTGCATCCGACACCGCAGTAAGTGCATACCGTACGGGTCCGCTCTGTGGCCCGGATGGATTTGGATTGGTAAACATCAGAAATGGCGGAGGTGGGGCATGCCTGGGCACAGGCTCCGCAACTGACGCAATCGCTTTCAAAAAACGACTGGTCGGCCCCTTTGATGATCCGGCTGTCAAAGCCGCGTCCCGCCATACTCAGGACAAACTGCCCCTGTACCTCATCGCAGGCTCTGACACAGCGGTAGCAATTGATGCATTTGCTGAGATCCGACACCATGTAGGGGTGACTGAGGTCCTTCTTTCTGTCGAGGTGGTTGGCCCCCTCCGGATATCTGACCTCGCGGATGCCCACCTGGGCCGCTACGTCCTGGAGTTCACAATTTCCGTTGGCTTCGCAGGTCAGGCAGTCCAGGGGGTGATCGGTGAGCACCAACTCGATAATATTCTGCCTCAACCGCCGCACATTGCTGCTGTGAGGCTGGATATGCATCCCGGCGGCCATCGGCGTATGACAGGAGGCCACCGAGCGCACGGATCCATTGGCTTGCAAGGCCACATCCACGCTGCACACGCGACAGGAGCCGAAAGGTTCCAGATTGGGTGCATCGCAAAGGGTAGGTATGAAATCCTGGCCCTTGTGCCTCCGCAGGAACTGGAGGATCGTCTCTCCGGGCTGGAACGGATGGGCTACACCATCAATATAGGCAAAGGTCCCGGCAGGATTTTCACTGCTCCTGGGGGAGCCGGAGACGGGCGGGGCAATATGGGGTATGGCCATGGCGGCTGGGTTTGCTTGGATCAGGTAAAATAAGGTTGCAGCTCGTCCGGAAACCAGGTCAAGGCGTTGCGAACGGGCAAAGGAATGCCTCCTCCGTGGGCGCACAGCGACCCGGTCTGCAGGGTAAACAGGAGATCATCGAACAATTGGCGGTCGATTTTCCAGGAGCCGTCTTCTGCTTTCCGGAGCATTTCCTCGGCGCGTTTGGTGCCGAGACGGCAGGGAAAGCATTTGCCGCAACTTTCGTAGGCGGCAAATTCGAAGAGATGGGCCAGATAGCGGATAAGAGGCATGGATGCCGGAATGGCGATCACGGACGCATGCCCCAAAAGAAAGCCTTCCCGTGCGAATGACTCAAAATCGATGGTCAGACGGTCCAAATGGCTGACGGGCACCAATCCTCCGAGTGGTCCGCCGATGTGGAGCGCTTTGACGGGGACGCGAAATCCACCGCCCAGATCCTCTACCAGGGTCAGGAGGGGCAGGCCCATTTCCACTTCGACAAGACCCGGTTTCCGGAAATGGCTGTCCAGACTGACCAGCTTGGTGCCTTTCGAACGCTCGGTCCCCAGGGAGGCGTAGGCCTCTCCGCCATGCCGGAGTATCCAGGGCAATGCGGCGAGGGTTTCGACATTGTTGACGGCCGTAGGCCGGTTGAAAAGGCCGGATACGGCGGGGAAAGGAGGGCGCACCCTGACTTCGGGCCTCTGGCCTTCTATGGAGTTGATCAGGGCGGTTTCTTCCCCGCAGATATAGGATCCCTGGGCCCGTATGGTACGGATTCGGAAGGAGAAACCCGACCCGAGGATGTCATCTCCGAGCCAGCCGTGGTCCAGAAATTCCCGGATGGTGCCTTCCACTTTTCGCACGGCTTCCGGATACTCGGCCCGGATGTAAATGACCCCCCAGGAAGCTCCGGCCGCATAGCCGGCTGTCAGCATGCCTTCCAGCAGGGCGGCCGGCCGTTCTTCGAGCAGGTAACGATCCGAAAATGCGCCGGGATCGCCCTCATCGGCATTGCAGATGATGAATTTTTCGGAACCCGGAGCCTGCCGGCAGAATTCGAGTTTGCTGCCGATGGGAAAGCCGGCGCCCCCTCTGCCCCGCAATTGGGAGATCTTGATCCCGGCGAGGACTTCCTCCGGACGCCGGTCCAGCAATTGGCGCAGGCGATGTTCCTGAGCCGCTCCGTTCTCGTACGAAGCCGTCAGGACAGCCGTGCCCCGGCTCCGGACCGGGTATCCGGCATAACGCGCTTCCGGCTGCCGGAACAATTCGTCGAGACGGGTTGCGGATTCTCCGGAATAATTGTGCCCCTCGTAATGAAAGGCGCGGTTTTCATAACATCGGCCCAGACAGGTCATGTGCCCGATCTCGTCGTCGTCAAAATGGGCGCGGAGGTCTGTGTGGAGCTGATCTTGCGTGCCGGCACACAAACATGCACTCCCGTTGCAGATGTATATTTTCTTGCCCCTGTTTTCAGGACGGGTGAAGTCATAGAAGGTCGAGGTGCCGTAAGCGGTAGCCGTACCCACCAGAAATTCTTGCGCCAGCTCCTCCAGGGCATCGGGGTCCGGAGCGCCCTCGGGCCGGGAAAGTCGGCCCAACCGGTCAAACAAATTGTCCTCCAGCCCTTTCCTGCCCGACAGTTCACTGATATTGCGAGACATACCCTTCCAGATTGATGAGGACAATCAGGTGCACAGCACACCCAATTTACCCTGCAAGTAACGAATTTTCGGGGAAATGACCAAGAAATCGGGTGAAAAAGGATGACTTGCCAGCGGAAGGCTCAGTCCACGATCTGCAACTTGGCAAACCGCAACATGATCCGGCGTTCGGGCTGGTCGATATCCGGAAAAACTATGGTCGCTACCCGGTTGTCGGTCTGGCCTTCCACCTGGCGCACTTCTCCCTCCCCGAATTTGAGATGCAGGACTTTCATCCCGGCCCGGATCAGGTGCGGCAAACTGGGTTGGAATGTGGCCGGGTCGATTTTCCGGGCGGAAGCCGCCACGGTCGGTGCCGTGCGAAAGACGCCGGATACCCCCGATCGGGGGGCCCCCATTTGTACCTGCGGTTCCCGCACCCCTCCCGCCTCTTCGGCAGACGCCAGATCAATTTCTTCCAGAAACCGGCTCACCTCATTGTGCCGCATCTGCCCATACCGGTACCGGCTGAGGGCATGGGTGAGCCACAGATGGGATTTGGCCCGGGTGATGGCCACGTAAAACAATCGCCGCTCCTCATCGATGTCGTCCGGATTGTTCATGCTCATGAAGGACGGGAAAAGCTGCTCCTCGAGACCCACCAGAAAGACAGCCTCGAATTCCAGTCCTTTGGCCGCATGGACGGACATCAGGGAGACAAAATCCGTCTCCCCCTTGTCCTCGTCGGCGTCGGTCAGCAAGGCTATGTTCTGCAGATAGGACGACAGGGACTTGTCGGTCGCCTCCCCCGTGTACACCTCCTCGTCGCTTTCGGTAAATTCCTTGATTCCGTCGAGCAAGGCCTGGAGGTTTTCCCGGCGGCTGATGCCTTCGACGGAGGTGTCCGACGCGTATTCGTCATACAAGCCGCTGGTTTTGGCCACCCAAAGGGCCAGGTCGTAGGCGTTGAGGGTGGTGATCTTCTCCCGGAATCCGTTCACCATGTCCACAAAACGCGCAATGGCCTTACTGGAGCGGGTCTGCCCGCCAAACCGGAGTACGGATTCCCACAGTGTAAGCCCCTGATCGGAAGCCTGCCGGGCCAGCCCCTCCATGGTGGAATCGCCGATGCCGCGTCTCGGGAAATTGATCACCCTCTTAAGCGATTCTTCGTCCCGGGCATTGACGACAAATCGCAGGTAGGCGATCAGATCCTTGACTTCCTTCCGCTGGTAAAACGACTGCCCGCCATATATGCGATAGGGGATATTGTGGCGGCGCAGATGTTCTTCAAATATGCGGCTCTGGGCATTGGTCCTGTACAGGATGGCGATCTCGTGATTGGGCAGATGCTCCCTGTTTTTGAGCTCCATGATCTGGTCGGTCACGCGCCGCCCTTCTTCGGTGTCGTTGATGGCCCGGATGACCCGGATACGGTGGCCCTCTTCCTGGTCGGTCCAGATGGTCTTGCGGATCTGGCGACGGTTGTGGCCAATGACCTTGTTGGCGGCTTCGACGATATGGCGGGTCGAACGGTAGTTCTGTTCGAGCTTGAACGTCTTCAGCCCGGCATAATCCTGTTCAAAATGAAGGATGTTGTCAATGGTGGCGCCCCGGAAAGCATAAATGCTCTGGGCATCATCCCCCACAGCGCACAAATTGCGGGGACTGCCCGGATAGAGGGTCAGTTTTTTGAGGATGGCGTATTGCAGAAAGTTGGTGTCCTGGAATTCGTCCACCAGCACATAGCGGAACCGTTGGCGGTAATGGTCGGCCACTTCGGGGTGTTCCTGCAATAACCGGTAGAACTGCAGCAGGAGGTCGTCGAAGTCCAGGGCGCCGGCTTTGAGACAGCGTTGGTAGTAGCCTTCGTAGATCTTGTAGAACAGGGGCATCCGGTTGGCGGTATCGCTTTGAAGACGCTCCTGGTCCTGGGCATACATCCGGGGAGTGATCAGGTTGCTTTTCGCGCTGGAAATGCGGTGGCGGACGGCATTGGCCGGATAGGCCTCCTTGTCCAGGTTCCATTCCCGGATGATGGCGGCAATGAGGTTTTTGCTGTCTTCCGTATCGTAGATAGTGAAATCGCGGGGAAATCCGATTTTCTCTGCTTCCTGGCGCAGAATGCGGGAAAAAAGGGAGTGGAAGGTGCCCGCCCAAACCTGGGATGCCTTAGGGCCGGCCACTTTGGCGATCCGCTCCTTCATTTCCCGGGCCGCTTTGTTGGTGAAGGTGAGTGCCAGGATGGCATGGGGAGGTACCCCTTTTTGCAACAACCAGGCAATCCGGTAGGTGAGGACGCGGGTTTTGCCCGATCCCGGGCCGGCGATCACCAGTACGGGACCTTCTGTGGTGGTTACGGCCTGCTGCTGGACGTCGTTCAGGGAAGAGAGAAAATCGGCCATGCCGCGAAGATACGATGTGCCAGAGGAGGCCGGCACTCACCCGGCCATCAGGGCCTCCCAATATTCGGCACCGCGCCGCGTGTGTGGAATGCAGATGGACCCCCCGACCAGGTTGGCAATGGCAAACACCTCATAGATCTCTTCGGTGGTGCATCCCAGGGCATGGCATTGCCCGAGGTGGTACTTGATACAGTCGTCACAGCGAAGCACAAGGGATGCCACAAGTCCAAGAAGTTCCTTGGTCCTGGTCGGAAGGGCTCCGTCCTGATAGGCTTGATGGTCAAGGCTGAAGAAACGCTTCAGCACCTTGTTGTCTTTATCCAGGATGACTTCGTTCATCCGGGTCCGGTATTCGTTGAAATCCTCGATCAGCGTGGACATGGCGACAGGTATTTGGTAGTGGCGGAATCCATCAGGCGCGGCGCAGGTTGTGCCACCTCCATACGGAGATGATCAAGCGGATGGCCAGGAGAAAAACCGAAATGACGGAACCCACGCCGAAGAAGATCATTTCGGTCATGACAAAACTGTGCAGCGATGTATAGTCGCTGTCGGGCAGATGTCCCATGAATGTTTGAAGCCCTGTCTCATCGGCATAGTGGCGAAAATCGTAAAGGGCATCGACCAGCAAAAAACCTCCCCACAGGCAGACAAACACCAGGGCCACCTTCAGGATCTGACGGGAGGCGAGGAAGGTATGCCGCAGGAAGAAGAGGTAGCGCACCGACAGCATGAAGGTGCCGATAAAAACCAGGTGGGAGGTCCAGAAAGGAAAGTCTATATCGTTCCAGAGGATCGGGGCGCTGAAAGCGGCCATGACGATCGCGGTGAGGAGCACCCAGACGGCGGCAAACAGGATTTTCAAAGTGGCGGGACGGGTCATGGCTTTCCGGTGGGACAAAGGTAATCCGCCATCCCGGGAGTGCTCCCCCGGTGGCGTATCTTCGCTCCAAACCTCTCTCCGCCATGAACAAAACCGAACTCCAGGCGCTGCGTCGTCAATACAGCCTGAGTGAACTCGATGAGTCGATGGTGGCTGCCGATCCCATGGCCCAGTTTTCCCTTTGGCTCCAGGAAGCGGTCAATGCCCGGCTTCCCGAACCCAACGCCATGGTGTTGGCCACGGTCAATGCCTCGGGGCAGCCCACTACCAGGACCGTGTTGCTGAAAGAGATCCGGGCGGACGGTTTCATTTTTTACACCAATTACGAAAGCCGGAAAGGCAGGGAACTGGACATCAACCCACTGACTTCCCTGCATTTTCTGTGGCTTGAACTGGAACGTCAGGTGCGCATCGAGGGTGTCGCCCACCGGTTGCTGTATGAAGATTCGGAAGCCTACTTTCGAAGCAGGCCGCGGGAAAGCCAGATCGGCGCATGGGCTTCCCGCCAGAGTGAACCCATCCCGAGCAGGGTCATCCTCGAAAAGCGCTTTCGCGAACTGGAGGAGAAATACACCGGTGAAGAAAACCTGCCGCTCCCCCCTTACTGGGGCGGATATCTGGTGCGTCCCTCCCGGCTCGAATTCTGGCAGGGCCGTGCCAACCGGTTGCACGACCGCATCCTATATCGCGCCACCGACGGCGGCCAATGGGTGACCCAACGCCTGCAGCCCTGAACACCCCCGCCTGTCCCGGATTGCTGCTACCGGATCATTCCTGCTCCGGCTCGGCGGGAGGTGGCGCGGTGACCGGGGCTTCTTCTTTTTCCGATTTGACCTGGCCGAGGTAAGCCGGCAAATCCATCCCCGCCATCTGGAACAAGTCGTGGAGGGGAGGTACCGATTTGTACAGGCCGGAGATGAACCGGGAGGTGGAACCACCTTCTTCGGCATTTTGCCCCCCGTCCCATACGGTCACTTTGTCGATCCGGATGTTGCGGATGGCCTCTACCTGGATGCGGACCAGTTCCTCCAGTTTGTCGGCGATGAGCATCAGGACGGCATCCCGTGTATTTCCATTGGCGGCCCGGACTACCTGCCGGAAGCCTTCGGCCTGCTTCTGGAGGATCTCGAACATGCCCCGGGCCTCGGCTTCCCGGACCAGATAGATGGCATCGGCTTCTCCTTTGGCGAGGCGACGGCGTTGTTCGGCCTCGGCCTCCGCCATGATTTCCTTCTGCCGTTTCTCGATCTCCGCGGCCACAATAATGTCGGCCTCCCGGGTGGCCAGGTCCCGTTTCGCCCGGGCTTCTTCCGCTTCCCTTTCGGCAGCATAGCCATCCTCCAGCGCCCTCGCCTGGGCAATCCGCTCGGCCGTTGTCGCCAGCCGGAGGGACTCGGCTTCCTTTTCGCGCCGTTCGGCATTGGACTGGGCAATGCGGACGGCAGCGAGATTGGCCCCGTCAATGGCATTGGCTTCCGCATCCGCCTCCCCGATTTTGGCGCGTGCATCCGCCCCCGACACCTGGATCCGCTTGTCCATCAGGGCTTCCGCTTCTCCAATGGCGCCATTGCGCTCCTGATCCGCTACCCGGATCTTGGCCTCGTTGATGGCCTTGGCAGCAGCCTCCTTGCCCAATGCTTCGATATACCCCGACTCATCCTGGATATCCGTCACGTTGACGTTGATGAGGGTGAGACCGATTTTCCGCAATTCGCTCCCGACATTGGCGGTCACGTTGGACAGGAATTTGTCCCGGTCGGCATTGATCTCCTCAATATCCATCGTGGCGACCACCAGACGCAACTGGCCGAAGATGATGTCCTTGGCAATGTCGCGGATCTCGTCGATGGACTTGCCGAGCAGGCGTTCAGCCGCATTGATCATGACGCCTTCCTCATTGCATACGGCAACGGTAAAGCGCGAAGGGACATTGACCCGGATATTCTGCTTGCTCAGAGCACCCCGCAGATCGACATCTATGCTGATGGGAGTGAGATCCAGGTACTCGTAATCCTGAATCACCGGCCACACAAAGGCCGCTCCACCGGCCAGACATTTGGCCGATCCCGCTCCGGTTTTGCCGTAAATGACAAGAATGCGGTCAGATGGGCATCGCTTGTACCGGCTGACAAAAAAGAATAGCATCAGCACGACAAGGGCAAAAAGACCGAACAACAAAAGAGCAAAGGCTTGCATACGCTGGGGATTTGTCAGGAGTTAGGATTGAGGTAAGGCGGCGTGGGGACGCGGGGTTCGACAAGAACGACCCCTTGGGCGAGGATGCCGATCACCCGGATGGGGGTCCCGGTCGGAAGACCGTTGCCTTCCGTTACGGCAGGCAGTTCGCGCAGGGCGTTGTGGACGCGGATATGGACCCATCCCTGGCCCGAACGCCCGGGAGGAATCGGCAGGTAGACCTCCCCGGTCTGGTAAAGGGCATCGCTGAACACAAAATTGCCCGATTGGGTCTGCCGGGCGAAAACATGCAACAGGTAAGCGACGACCGACATGGCCAGCATACCGCAAAGGAAACTGACAGCAAGCACAACGCCAAGGCTCCATCCCTCCTCAAGAAGAATGACGCCGGTCCAGCCGAAAAAGGTCAGAAAAGCAATGATGCTTCGCAGGGAGAGCCAGGTGAAACCCGGATCGATGGCGTGGTCGGCGCCGGCATGTCCGCCGGCATCGCTGTCGGCATCCGCACCCATGAGGGATCCCAGAAACTGCAATAGAAACAACAGGCTGAAGAATACTGCTATCCCCCAAAAGACCTGCTGGGTACCACTGAGTGTACCCCACCACTCGCTCATGGCCGAAGTCGACATCTTCCCTGTAATATGCGCCACCTAAAAGTAGAGGAAATGTCGGGATGGCGATCGTTCTTTGGATGAATGCAGGCAAATCATCGGCCGACGTGCCGGGGCAAACGTCCGGCTACACCTTAAGCCTGACTCTGACCACCGTACCCGTGGCAGGATCGGATTGCACCTCAATGGAACCCTCGTGGAGGTGAATGATTCTTTCCACCAGGGGCAAACCTATGCCTTGCCCGGAATAGGCGCGGGCATTGGAGGCCCTGAAAAGCGGCACGAAAATCAGGCTCAACTCCTGGGAGGGAATTCCGATCCCGCTATCCCGGATGGTCCACAGGATTTCGTTTTTTCCCGCCGTACACTCCACATGCACAGGAAAAGCGCTGCCGTATTTGCAGGCGTTGTCCACCAGGTTGCAAAGGGCTGACCGAAGCAAAAGCGGGCTTCCGGAAACCGTCATCCGGGCCAGTTGCGGAGAAAGGACAGGCCAGTACACCTGCTGATCCGGCCAGGTGCCGGCCGCATGCTGCTTCATGCCCGCCAGCAGGTCGCCCATCATCACGGGCTGCTTTTCCGGGAGGGCGCCTTCTCCCCCGGTACGCGCCAGGGACAGCAGATTGTTGACCAATTGATTGAGCCGGTCGGCCTCTTCGGAAATGACTTCGAGGGATCGGCGATAAGACGCCACATCGCGATCTGCCGAGAGGGCGATCTCCGCTTCGCCGGCAATGACCGTGAGCGGGTTGCGGATTTCATGGGAGGCATTGCTGATGAACGTGCGCTGGAAGGTAAACGCCCTTTCCAAACGTTCCAGCAACTCGTTGAATATCTGGGCAAAGTCGTGGATCTCGTCCTGCTGTTCGGGCAATACCAACCGGGCGCTCAGATTGGAAGCCGATATCCGCCTTGCCTGGAAAATGTGTTTTTCCAACGGAGTAAGTGCCCGTTTGGTGGCCATCCAACCCACAAATCCGGCCAGCAACAATGCCAGCGGGAATGAAAGGAGCAGGATCTGCCGGAGATTGGTCAGTTTGGCCATACCGAACCGGTCGAAAGCAGTCACCACAATCAGGTGGGGCCTTCCGGCATCGGCAAAATATTTGGCGGCACCCTGGCGCGATCCGTGCGAAAAGGTGGAGGTTGCCCCGGGACGTATTGCCTCCAGCTCTGTCCTCAAAGGCTCCAGCTCATCGGGGAGTTGCTCCAGAGACTCCAGCAGCCACTCCCTTTCCTCCGGCAATTTGTGCAGAAAATCCGAACGCAGTTGTTGAGCCACTTCCGGGGGCATCGTCGGAAGCTCCAGAAAAAACTTCTCCGTCAGCTCGACGCGGTTTTCCAGCCGGACATAAAAATCACGGCGGTGGAACTCGCGGGATACTGCATAAATAACCACCGACAGCAACAAAAGGACCCCGGCCACCGTCAGGGTGAATACGAAGGCCAGCCGGTGCCTGATTTTCATCCGATCTCTTCTTCGGTGAGGATATAGCCCATTCCGATCACCGTTTGGATCAGTTTGGACGGAAAGGGTTTGTCCACTTTGTTGCGCAGGTAATTGATATACACATCCACCACATTGGTTTCGACGTCCCAATCCATCCCCCACACCGAGGCCAGAATGGCTTCCCTGCTCACTACACCGCCGGCATGGCGCATCAGGTAAACCAGCAGTTCGTACTCTCTGGCTGTCAACCGGATGAGCTGACCGTCACGTCGGACGATTCTCCGGAAAGTATCGATCTCCAGGTCGCCGACTTTGAGCGCATCCGCCCCGTAGTGGGCTTTCCGGTGCCGGTTGTGCGCTTCCAGGCGGGCCAATAGCTCTCTGAACTTGAACGGCTTGACCAGATAGTCGTCTGCCCCCGTTTGCAAGCCTTTCACCACATCTTCCGTACTGCCGAGCGCCGTGAGCATGATGACGGGGGTGTCGTATCCCTTGCGGTCCCTGAACTGGTGGCATACCTCCAGACCGGTCATGTCGGGGAGGATCAGATCGAGGACCACCGCGTCGAAGGGTTCGGAGGACGCCAGGCTCAGACCCTCTTTGCCGGTGTGCACCATATGAGGCTCATGGCCCGCCTCGGCAAGTCCTCGGGCAATAAACGAAGCCACATTGGGCTCATCCTCGACGATCAGCACCTTCATGCCATACAGATTGACGGAGATTCAACAGGAAGCGGGGTGCCCGGGTTCTCTCCGGGGATTAGATCGCGATTAGATTAACGTGACTTTGTTGCGGCCCAGCTCAACCCTGTGCATTTTCTCCAGTTGTTTCAGCAGTCGGGAAATGGCCTCCCGGGATGCGTGGAGGTCGAAGGCAATCTGCTGGTGGGTTACCGGTATTTCCCGGGTCTTGAGGACATCCGCTTTTTGGTGCAGGTAGTCCAGCAGGCGTTCGTCCAGCTTTTTGAAGGCAATGGTGTCGATGGTGTTGATGAGCTCCATCATGCGCATGTCATAGGATCGCATGACAAAATTCTTCCAGGCCGGATACCGGCTGATCCATTCATCCACGTACTTGACCGGAATACCCAGGATCCGCGTGTCTTCTTCTGCAATGGCCCTGATGGAACTCCTCTTGTTGGCCATGCAGCACGCAAACGACATGGAACAGGAATCCCCGCTGTTGAGGAAGTACAGAAACAGCTCTTCCCCGTCGGCATTCTCCCGCATCACCTTGACGGATCCGTCCAGCACCAGAGGTACGAGGCGTATGTTTTCCCCGTAATCCATGATCACATCCCCGGCCTTGAACTTCATGCAGCGGCCTTCCCGGGCCAGATCATCGATCAGGTTGGGGTCGTTGAGCTCCGGAAAAGCCTTCCGCAGTACGGGGGACAGGGTTTCCCTCATCGATGTCTGTTCCATCCGGGCGGATTTTGTCGCTGCGAAATTACGGTTTGGAGGTTTATTCCGGGGAGGGACTTTCCTCCACTTCCCTGCGGGAGAAGCTTTCGGCCTCCCAGTAATACAGGTCGTCATCGCCCCCATCCCGGGTAGAACTGAAATATCCCCACTCTCCGCCCGGATCGAGATAAAAGGTGATGTCGTCCATGGGACTGTTGAGAGGGCGGCCGAGATTGCGCGGGGGCTCCCATCCGCCCTCGCCATCGGGCAGGGCCACAAAAAGGTCATATCCTCCGAAACCGGCATGGCCCCGGGAGGCAAAGAACAAACGGCCCAGTCGGTCGAAGAACGGAAAAGCGTCGTGGGCGGCCGTGTTGAGCGGAAATCCGGGATTGAAGGGCCGGGACCAGTCGTCACCCTGTCTTCGGCACATCCACAGATCCAGTCCGCCCTCACCTCCCCCGCGATCACTGGCAAAGACAAACAGCTGCCCGTCCGGCGAAACTGCCGGATGCATCATGTTGTACCCCTCGTTGGCAAAGGAAACCGGCTCGGGCCGGGTCCAACGATCATCTCCCGCTTGCCTGGCCGTAAACAACTGGAGCGGATACATGCCCCGGTCATTGGGCGAAGAAGCATTTCGCGTAAACCAGACGGTCTGGCTGTCCTGTGAAAAAACGGCATATCCGGCATGCAGGTTTTGGGCATTCAGGCGGCCCGACCAGGGTTCTGGCTCCGTCCAGGTCGAATCCGTGAGCGGGCGGGTAAAAAACAAATGGAGAAAATGGCGGCCCGTCCAGGCGGATTTTTCCTGGAGGAGGCGCACACCCGGAGAGCGGTCAGAGGTGAAGACCAGGCCCCCCTTCCAGGGTACGGCCGCGTGATCGTCGGCATCGGGCACATTGACGGGTATGGGTTGGTACCGGACGGTGCCGAAGAACGGTGGAATGTCGCCGACAATCAGGCAGGCTTCCGCCCGCTTCACAGACAGGCTGTCGCCCGGATTCGACACCGCATGCCGGAGAAACCAGGTGCGGGCTTCCTCATACCGACCATTGGCCATGAGGGATTCGGCATACAGAAACCACATCTCTTCCTTCACCTTTCCGGTGGCCACTGCCGTATCCAGGAGGGCGACAGCCTTTTCCCACTGATTGGTCAGTCGGTAGGCCTGGGCCAGCTTTTGGGCAGGGGCAGCGCGGAATTGCTCCCGAAGTCCCTGCTCGTAAAGAGGAATGGCCTTGAAGTAAGCTTTTTCGCGATACCATTTGTCCGCCTTCCGCCCATCGGCTTTTTGTGCTACCACATTACCCCACCAGGGACATACAGAAAACAAGAGGATTAACAGCCTTGTTGTACCTTTAACCATATGGGTCGGGCATTCCCAACCATAACGCCAACCATCCCCAAATTGATGTCATCATGCGCATACTGATTCTTCTCGCCGCCATTTTGGCTCCCTTGTTCGTTGCTGCCCAGGAGAGGCCCAGGTACGACATTTATGAAAGCAGCCGCGATTTCCTCACCGGACCCGCCAACGCGATGGTCATGGAATTGCCCGGAGTCAGGGAAAAAATGGCCGAAAAGGTTTGGCGGGATTATTTCGACAAGCTGAAAGGCCGGGCCAGGCGCTCCAAAGAGATCAAGGGACAAGTGTTTTCAGAGGTGGAGATCTATCCGATCGGCGGGTATGACAAGATGAACGTGTATTACCGCCTGGAGGAAAACAAAGAAAAAACGACCCTAACCGTCTGGTTTGACCGGAAAGGCGGTGTCCTGCGTTCGGATGAGGATGCCGTCGCTTACCGGGAGGCGGTCAAATTTTTGGAAGACTATGGCCTTCAGGTGCATATCGCCCAAGTGCAGGAAGAGCTCGAAGCCGAAGAAAAGAACCTCAAAAACCTGGAAAGGGACATGGACAGGCTCAAGAGGGACCACGACGGCTATCAGCGCGATATCGAACAGGCCCGCGAACGCATCGCCAAAGCCGAACAACAGACTATCGACAACGTCAAGGAACAAGGCCGCATGCAGGAAATAATCCGGCAACAACAGGACAAGGTCAAAGAGGTACAGGAGCGGATCCGTCAGCTTCAACGTTGATGCCCGACATCCCGCCCGGCGGTTTTCGCCTCGCATCGGATCTGCCTGCGGGTGGGGGAATTTTTCCACATCCGGCCATGGAATGCCGGTCTTGAAACTGTGCTCCCTTACCGGATCCTTCAAGCGTTTTCCGGGTTCCGGCCGGGTCATGAGGGCAAAGGGATTCATCAAAGAGACCCTGGCTCATCCGTCCGCCCGGGTTATGCACATTTGATTGTGGAAAACCTTGAGAGGCCGGACACCCGGCCGGGCGATTCGCACGGTGCCGTTCGTACCTTTGTGCAGCAACCCCCCGACATGGCAGACAAACCGGCATTCAAAGACAAACAGACCGATCCGCGTATCCGCCGTCAACGCGATGCGGACATGTCCAACATGGTTTTCGGGAAACTGCCACCCCAGAACCGCGACCTGGAAGAAGTCGTTCTGGGCGCTTTGATGATCGACAAGGAAGCGCTGCCCATGGTGCTGGAGATCCTGCGGCCGGAGACGTTTTATGTGGATGCCCATCAGCACATCTACCAGGCCATGATCCAGTTGTTCGATCATTCCAAGCCGGTTGACATGCTGACGGTCACCGAAGAACTGCGCAAAATGGGCAAGCTGGAGGCCATCGGCGGTCCCTATACGCTGGTCGAACTGACCAACAGGGTGGCCAGTGCCGCCAATATCGAATACCACTCCCGTATTCTGGCCCAAAAACACATCCAGCGGGAACTCATCCGCATCTCCAACAAGACCATCCGGGATGCCTATGAAGACACCACGGATGTATTCGACCTCCTCGACGAGGCGGAGGCCGGACTGTTCAGCATCACCCAGACCAACATCAGCAAAAGCTACGAACCCCTGGGCGCCCTGAGTGGCAAAGCCCTCAAGCTGATCGAGGAGCTCTCCCAAAAGGAAGACGGCATGACGGGTGTCCCCTCCGGATTCCGCGACCTGGACAACCTGACGGCCGGTTGGCAGCCTTCCGACCTGATCATCATCGCCGCCCGTCCATCCATGGGTAAAACGGCCTTCACGCTCAGTCTGGCGCGGAATGCCGCTGTGGAATACGGCAAACCAGTCGCCTTTTTTTCGCTGGAAATGGGAAGTACCCAGCTCGCGATGCGACTTATTTCCGCCGAGGCGGAAGTGAAAGGCGACCGACTGCGGAACGGAAAACTCCAGGGCGAACAGGAATGGGAAAGGGTGCGATCCGCCATCTCCAAGTTCAGCGATGTGCCCATCTTCATCGATGACACGCCGGCCATCAACATCTTCGAACTGCGCGCCAAATGCCGCAGGCTCCGCAAGCAACACGGCATCGAACTGGTGATCATCGATTACCTGCAGCTCATGTCCGGCACCGGCGACAGCAAAGGCAACCGCGAACAGGAAGTGAGCGCCATTTCAAGAGCCTTGAAAGGCATGGCCAAGGAACTCGAGATCCCCGTGATCGCCCTGTCCCAGTTGAGCCGGAACGTGGAAAATCGCGGCGGCATCAAACGTCCCATGCTATCTGACCTCCGGGAATCCGGTGCCATCGAACAGGACGCGGATATCGTGACTTTTTTGTTCCGCCCGGAATACTACGGCATGTACCAGGATGATGAAGGGCGCGATACCACCGGGCTTACCGAAGTGATCGTCGCCAAACACCGCAATGGTGCCGTGGATACGGTGCGCCTGCGGTTCACGAAGGATTTCGCCCGTTTCAGTGATTGGGACGACCTTCACTTTGATGATTTGCCTATGCCCGACCCGATGAGCAATCCGGGCGGCCATTTCGGGGTCATTACGCGGTCCTCGCGGATGAACGACGAAGACGTCCCCTTCTGACGTCCCTGTACCGACATCCGTATCAATGCCCTGCAGCCCTTACCTTTGCGGCGTCAAACCGCTTCCATGTCTGCTACCTTGTTCGACCAGGTCGAAGCCCTGATGGCCGAAATCGGCAAAGCCCAACCCTCGAGTGCCGATGAGCTGGAGCAGTTCCGCATCCGGTTTCTCGGCTCGAAAAACATCCTGAAGCCCCTTTTTGGCGAGATCAAGCAGATCGAGCCGGCCCGGAAAAAAGAATACGGGCAGTTGGTCAACCGGGCCAAGGAAGAAGCAGAGGCCAAATATGCCGAATGGCAGGCCGTCTTTGCCCGCGAAAAGCGGCAGTCTGCCTATGCCGGCATGGATCTGACCGCCCCGGGTGAACCCAGACCACTCGGATCCCGACACCCGGTCTCACTGGTCATGCAGGAAATGATTGCCATTTTCGGGAGAATCGGTTTTTCGGTAGCCGACGACCGCGAGATCGAGGACGACTGGCACAACTTCACAGCCATGAACACCCCGGAGGACCACCCGGCCCGCGACATGCAGGATACCTTTTATGTCGTGGATGCTCCGGGCATGTTGCTCCGCACCCATACTTCCAGCGTGCAGGCCAGGGTCATGACCTCCCGCAAACCGCCCATCCGGATCATCGCTCCGGGCAGGGTGTACCGCAACGAGACCATCTCCGCCCGGTCCCATTGCCAGTTCCACCAGATTGAAGGGCTTTATATTGATGAAGGCGTCAGTTTTGCCGATCTCAAGCAGACGCTCCTCCACTTTGTCCGGGAATTTTACGGGAAGGACCGGAAAATCCGTCTGCGTCCCTCCTACTTTCCCTTTACGGAGCCCAGCGCCGAGATGGACGTTTACATGGGACTGGAGACAGAAAAGGACCGCCGGATCACCAAAGGGACCGGCTGGCTGGAAGTCCTCGGATGCGGAATGGTCGATCCCGCCGTTCTCCACAATTGCGGTATAGACCCTGAGCGCTATACGGGTTATGCTTTCGGCATCGGTATCGAGCGCACGGCCATGCTCCGCTACAACATCGAGGACATCCGACTGATGTTCGAGAATGATATCCGGTTTCTCCGCCAATTCGACGCTGTCGTATGAAACCATCCCTTCCCAAAGGCACCCGGGATCTCGGTCCGGATCAGGTGGACCGGCGCCAACACATTTTCGGCGTCATCCGTGAGGCTTTCGTGCGCCGGGGATACCGGCCCCTGGAAACACCCGCCATGGAAAGTCTGGATACCTTGACCGGCAAATACGGGGAGGAAGGGGACCAATTGCTTTTCAAGATCCTGAACAATGGCGATTACCTCGCCAAAGCCGACCTGGCCGCCCTGGAATCCCGGGATTCGGCCCTGCTTACCCGCTCCATTGCCAAACGGGGTTTGCGCTACGACCTCACGGTTCCTTTTGCCCGATACGTGGCCATGAACCAGCATTTGCTGTCCTTTCCGTTCAAGCGCTTTCAGATCCAGCCCGTGTGGAGAGCCGATCGCCCCCAGAAAGGACGCTACCAGGAATTCTTTCAGTGCGATGCCGATGTCATCGGCTCCTCTTCCCTGATGTACGAAGCCGAATTGATCCGCGTCTATGACGAGGTTTTCCATACCCTCGGCATCCCGGTAGAGATCCGGATCAACCACAGGCGACTTTTGCAGGGACTGGCCCGGGTCTGCCGCCTGGAATCGCATTGGCAGACCCTGACGGCTTCGATCGACAAAGCCGACAAAATCGGCTGGGACGGGGTAAAGGCCGAACTGACCCGGCACGGGCTCCCTTCCGGATCGGTGGACCGTGCCATCCACCTCTTGCAGTCGGCGCCGGACGGCGCCAGGGATGCCGACCTCTCCGCCGACCCCGATGGGGCGGCCGGTTTGTCGGAACTCGCCGAAATCCGCTCCTATCTGGGGAATGCACCCCTGCACAACCGGCTTGTCGATGACCTGACTCTGGCGAGGGGACTCACCTATTACACCGGCGCCATCCTTGAAGTCAAAGCGACCGAAGTGGCGATGGGAAGTCTGGGCGGCGGGGGACGGTATGCCGACCTTACGGGTCTCTTCGGGTTGCCCGGAATGTCCGGTGTGGGCATTTCGTTCGGGGCCGACCGGATCTACGATGTCATGGAGGAACAGGGTCTTTTTCCCGCTTCCGCCCTGCACCGGCTCCAGGTATTGGTCCTTTGTCTTGAAGCCGGAGGTCATGCCGAATCCTACCGGCTGACCGAGACCCTCCGCGCTTCCGGGATTATTGCCGACCTTTATCCCGAAGCGGCCAAGCTGCAAAAAATGATGAAATACGCCGATGCCATTGGCGCCGGACACGTTTTGATCATCGGGGAGGAGGAGCGGGCTTCAGGCCTCTATACATTGAGACACATGGCGGAAGGCATTCAGCAAAAGCTTGATCTGAAAGGAATTATACATGCGTTAACTGCCCCGACGAATTGTTAACCCATCGTTAAAGGTGGCGCGATGTAGGTTGAGGCCGTATCTTTGCATTTCGAACCAAGCGCATTGACTGCGCCAATTCCTTTACGAATGCACAACCCGATGGCGCGAACCGCAATGATCATCCTGTGCCTCTGGCTGTCGGCAGGCAGTCCACTGGCAGCGGGAAACGGGAGCCCCGCCGGCGACCGTGACAAAGAAGTCCCCGCCTGGTCTGAGGAAGAGATCCGGGCAAGGTTCAAGACCATGCCCAGTATTTTCACCAAGCGTTTCTCGGAGGAGACCCGGCGTCAGATCCGGATTTACGTCCATTCGCGGAGATCGTTTGCCGAAGACCTGCTCGGCCGGGGCTCCGTCTATTTTCCCATCATCGAGCAATACCTCAAGCAATACGGGCTCCCTCTGGAACTCAAGGTCCTCCCCATCATCGAGACCAATTTCAACCCCTTGGCCGTGTCCCAGGCCGGAGCGGCCGGCTTGTGGCAATTCATGGAGGGAACGGCAGAGGTCATGGGCCTGAGTACCGGGCGCGATCTGGACGAGCGGATCGACATCCATCGCTCTACCGAAGCGGCGGTGCAGTACCTCGCTTTGCTCTACAACAAATACCAGGATTGGGCACTGGCTCTGGCCGCTTACAATTGTGGCCCCCGGTATGTCAACCGGGCCATCCGGAGAGGCAAGTCGAGGGATTTCTGGACTATTGCGCGCTATTTGCCCCGGGAGACCCAAAAGTATGTCCCCCGGTTTCTGGCCGCCTCCTACCTCGTGCACTTTTACCACGAACATGCGCTGGCCCCTGCCCTGCCCGACCTTGATCTCCAACTCACGCAGGACGTGCGGCTGCCCGCCGCCATCTGTCTTTCCGACCTGGCCCGCATTGCCCAAACGCCCGTCGAAGTATTGCAGCGTCTGAATCCCGCCTATGGCGACGGCTGTCTGCCCCGCGACCCCAAAGGTCCCCTGGTCACCTTGCCCAAGCGGTCGGTCGGATTTGTACTGGGATACATGAACCTTCCCGAGGAAGGCCGAAAATATTTTCCGGAACTGGAAAAAGGGTTTGACGGCCCGGCGCCGGCGCCGGTGATCGAGGATTATTCCTTGGTCTATTACGCCCCCATGCCGGAAGAATCCCTGTCCGATGTCGCCGCGTTGTTTGACGTGGAGGAAAGTCTCATCCTGTTGTGGAACGACCTGGAGCCGGAACCCCGGTTTGACGGAGAGCGGGAACTGATGATTTACCTGCCCATCCGCCGTCCCTTCCACCTGCCCAAAAGCCATTTCAGCCGGTTGCCGCGATACAGCCGCGAAAGGCTGAGCCCCATGTCTGCCGAACCGGACGGCAACGATCCGGCAACGCTGATGATGGATGCCATCCGGCCACAGCGGTTCTGGCACCATACCATGGGACTCGGAGAGAGCCTCGGCGAACTCTGCCGGCGCTATCGCATTGCTGACGTCCAATTGCTCCATGCCTGCAATCCTTCCGCCCTTTGGTCCCCCGGGGAGGTCATCCGGATCCCAAGACCGGACGAAGACATGGCCGTGCGTCCCTGACCATCATCCGCTGATCAGAAGCAGGAGGATCAACAACGCCAAACCTATCCACAGCCAAAGCCGGTAACGCCCTCTGCGTTGCCGCTGTTGCAGCCAGGCAATTTCGCGGGCGCTGATCTCCCGGTAATCCTCGACTTCGTCATGCGGGTGGGCATCCAGGATGGACTTCACCCGCTCCGCATCCGAAGGGTGCACCCACAATTCGACCTCGAAGGTCAAAAGCGGCATGATCTGATTCATGGTGTTGTTGCGAAGCACAGCCGGAATCCCTTCTGCCCTGAGCAGGGCCATGGCAATTCCGGCTTCATCGGCGCGTGCATAGGTGCGGATCCGTTCCATAGGCATCTTTGGAGCCCGTCAAACCCCGGTCAGAGGGTCAAAAGGGGAGGCCTCTACGGGCCCGTTTCGCTGTATCCTCAATTTTTTTGCCGGTTTCTTTCCTAACTTATTGATTATGCCTATCTTTGCAGCCATTTTCTGTAAAACTAATCCATAAACAGACATGCGTCATTACGAAGTCACTTTCATCGTGGATCCAGTACTGTCGGGCGATGAAATTAAAACGACAGCTCAGACTTATGTCGATATGCTGCAGCAGGAAGGCTGCACGATCGTGCACAAGGATGAGATGGGGCTGCGCCAGTTGGCCTACCCCATCAAGAAAAGGAACTCCGGCGTTTACTTTTGCGTCGAGTTTCAATCGGAAGGAGGGGCCTTCATCCCGAAGGTCGAGTTGGCATTGAGCCGCGACGAGCGCATCATGCGTTATCTGACGGTGGCCCTCGACAAATTTGGCGTCAAATTCAATGACGACAAGCGGAAAGGCCTTATCGGCAAAAAGACACGGAAGGCCGTGGCGGCCGTCGAAGGGGAGGGTGTACGCACCCAGCCCGCGCCGGCACCTGCGCCAGTCCCTGTTGCTGTCGCCCCTTCTCCTGAACCCGCCCCTGCCCCTGCCGCAGAGGAGGAGTAATTCCTTTTCACCCTTTCAATCCATCCAGACATGGCAACCAAAGACGATATCAAGTTTCTCAGCAATCCGAAGATCGGTCTCAAGCGCACCAAATACTGCCGCTTCAAGAAATTCGGGATCCGGCACGTCGATTACAAAGACGCCGACTTCCTGCTCCAGTTCATCAACGAACAGGGCAAGTTGCTTCCCCGCCGGATTACCGGCAATTCCCTGAAGTATCAGCGCAAGGTGTCGACCGCCGTGAAAAGGGCCCGTCATCTCGCTTTCCTGCCCTATGTGGCCGACTTGCTGAAATAACCCTGTTGACCTGAAAAACTCCCGAACATGGAAATCATTCTCCTGAAAGATATTGACAACGTCGGCGACAAGCACACCATCGTGAAGGTCAAAGACGGATACGGCCGCAATTACCTGCTGCCCCGCGGTCTGGCCCTGATCGCCAATGACACCAACCGCCGCAAGCTGGCCGAAATGATCCGCGTCGAAGAAGTCCGCGAATCCCGCCGCCTTGACGAGTATCGCGTGATCGCCCAGCAACTCGGCAGCGCCACCCTGCGGATTGCGGCCAAAGCCGGCACCAGCGGCAAGATTTTCGGCAGCGTCAACAATGTGCAGTTGGCCCACGCCATCAAGGACCAACTCGGTCTTGAGATCGAACGCCGCAAGATCGAGATCGCGGAGGAGGTCAAGACACTCGGCACCTTCACGGCCAATATCCAGTTGCACAAGGAAGTCAAAGCCCAGGTGCAATTCGAGGTGGTAGAGGACTGACCGGCATCCTGTCCGGCCGGAAGCCGCTTGCCCCACCGGCAAGCGGCTTTTTTTTTCAGGGCAGGCCTGACCGTTGGCCGGGTATTATTCTCCGCCGATGACCACCGTCCAAGGCCTGACATACCATTTGGCAATCAGGCCATTCTTTACATAGGGATCCCGGCGAGCAAAGGATTCCGCCCCGTCAGGCCCCTCTCCCCGAAAGACCAATACAGCGCCATCCGCCGGATCCGCCAACGCACCGGCCATGACCAACTCGCCCTTTTCAAAAGCCTTTTGGGCCAGATCCAGGTGTTCCGGACGGTAAGGGGCTCTTTTCTCCACATAACCGTCCACGGTTTCATAAAACAGCAAGTAGTACATGGGACAATAATAATGATGCCGGGCGAAAACCCGGCACGCCTCATTGCCGGACTACCAGGACGGTCCTGCCGCTGGTCTCCCCGACAAGGACGTAAAGCCCGGCCGGGATGTCCCGGAGGTCAAGAGGTGTGCCTGGCACCGCCTGCCAGGACCTTGCCACCTGACCATCCACGCGCATAAGTCGCAACAGTTCCGGCGCCACAATCCCCGGCATCAACCAGTCGCCCGCCGGATTGGGGTACACCTCCAGGACGGGATTACCGGGATGTTTGGATACCGACACGCCGGGATCGGCAATCCGCCACAGCTCCGA
Organism: uncultured Saprospiraceae bacterium; assembly: GCA_964471595.1. Taxonomy (GTDB): domain Bacteria; phylum Bacteroidota; class Bacteroidia; order Chitinophagales; family Saprospiraceae; genus JAGNXB01. The sequence continues at coordinate 22,375 of CAYYGN010000013.1, read as the reverse complement.
CCCGTGGATGCCGTCATCCGCACGGAAGTAAAGCTCCTTCCCCGTGACCTGCAGCAGAATGATCTGGGGGTCTCCGGTTGGATGGATGTCTCCGGCCAGACGAGGAAGACTGTCGGGTTCAACGACCCACCATTCACGCCCGACGAGTCCGTCATCCGCCGTCATCCACAACTGATCACCCAATGGGACCAGGATGCCTGGCGAAGAGGAGCCGCCCGGGTTCAGATCGGCCACGAGGCGGGTGCCCGCCGCGGTGCCGTCCGTGACACACAACTCCCATCCGCTGCTGCCGTCCTGACAGGGGAAGTACAGCCGGTCATGCACCCTCATAGCAGGGTTGATCAATGCAGCCACGCCCGGCCCTCCGGCGTTCATGTCTTTGACCATGTAGGTACCAGTATCCGTGCCGTCCGTACGCCACAATTCGAGGCCGTGGATTCCGTCATCCGCGGCAAAGTACAGGGCATCCCCGTACGGAACCAATGGTTGTACCTGCAAGGCCGAACTCTCCGGTCCTGAAAAAATGTCCTTCACCAACACGGTGCCGGATTCGGTACCGTCACTGACCCACAACTCCACACCGTGGATTCCGTCGTCGGCCAGGAAGGCAACTTTCTCGTGACCGGGCAGGCGAAACACCCGGGCAGCAGGATAGGCAAAGGCGGATCCCAGGGCACGAATATCCTTGAGCAATCGTACCTGAGTCATCCCGCTATCCAGGACCCAAAGCTCTCTTCCTTCGGCTTCCGTATTGACCACCAGAAACAGGAGGGAATCCGTTTGGCCGCTGAACCGGATCTGAGGATCGGCCAGATTGTTCCATCCTCCCAGATCATAACCGGAGAAATCCTTGGTCTCCGCCCGCAAGCTGGCGGATGTCGGCTCATTCTGGACTCCGTACACCAGCGAACCCCTGAAGGTCTGCAAGCCCAGGGCGGTGAGCACGTTGTCGCCAAAGAGAAATACCACATCCGTGCCTGCCTCCGTACCATCGGTATGGGCAAGTTGGAAAAAACCGGGTTCCGACCGGATGACAAACCATAAGCGGTCGTTAAACAAAACCCCGTTTTGCGGGAAGGAGAAGCAATCCTCGCCCGGATAAAAGACGACAAATCTTTCCGTACCACCCGGCGTACCATTGGTTCGCCAGAGCTGACGGCCCGTCATGCCGTCGTTGGCGCCAAAATACAGATGACCGTCAAAGGCGCCCAAATAAGTGATCCCTGAGACATCTCCGGTGGTATCCGGCCGGATGTCCTTCAGGAGATGCGTCCCTGCATCCGTCCCGTCGGTGATCCACAACTCGTTGCCGTGGGTACCGTCATCGGCGGTGAAAACCATCTTGCCATCCTGAAGGCGTCCTATGCCCGGCGCCGATGAACCGGAAGGATGAATGTCCTTCACCATCTCCGGCGATTGGGATACGGCGGTATGCAAGGAGGTCAGTACCAGCAACAGGGTGTATTCGATTTTCATGTCCGGCAAATGTTGGAAATGCGAAAAGCCGGGAGTTCCGGCACAAATGATTGATCACATGATAAGCAAATGCTTTCCGGGATCGGGATCAACGGTGTTGATCGATCAGGATGACATTGCCATCGGGGTCCTTGACGACGATGTGCGCGGGTCCGGCGCCTCCATCTTCCGTCTCTTTCACGATTTCCACGCCTGCGGCTCTGAGGTGTCGCTGGATGTCCCGCACATCATCAAAAGGCTCGAATGCCTGTCCATCCTGGTCCCATCCGGGGTTGAACGTCAACATGTTGCCTTCAAACATGCCCTGAAAAAGGCCGATGAGGGCGCCGCCGTTTTTCAGGATGGCCCACCCTTTGTCGGGATCCCCGCCGGTGACCGAAAAACCCAATTGTTCATAAAAGGCCCGGGAAGCCTTGATATCCCGGACACTGAGGCTTAGAGAGAAAGCACCTGGATTCATCGAAGAAATTTAATGGTGAACGGATGGCGGCATGGATTTTTCAACGGCCTCTGATTCAGAGCTCTCCATGTCCGGTTTGCCCTGTCAAGTTACGAAGGAACGCGCATACAAAACCCTACATTTGCCGCGTGAACGCTCCGACCCTGATTGCCAGTTCCGAAGCGCTGGACATCATTATCGCCAGGACATCTCCCTTGGGGACAGAGTCACTGCCTGTTGTGGAGGCGGGGGGCCGTATTCTGGCGGAACCTGTTGACTCCCCGGTGGACATGCCTCCGTTTGACAACAGTGCCATGGACGGGTTTGCCCTTGCCTTTTCGCCGGGAGACAGCGGACCGTGGAAGATCGTCGGTGGCATTGCCGCCGGTGATACGGGGCATCACATCGTGGGTCGCGGGGAATGCGTGCGCATTTTTACCGGAGCCCCTATTCCTCCGGGGGCGGATACGGTCATCCAACGGGAATGGACCCGGGAACTGGACGGTTTGCTGTATCTGCAGGGTGGTCCGGTCCGCCAGGGGGATCACATCCGTCCCAGAGCCAGCCAAATCGGCCGGGGAGAGCGCGCTCTGGCATCCGGCACGCTGCTCACGCCGGGTGCGGTGGGCTTCCTGGCCAATCTCGGCATTCCTGCCATCCGGGTTGGACGATGGCCCCGGGTCGGCATTCTGGTCACAGGGTCGGAGTTGGTCCCTCCCGGTCAGCCGCTCGGCCCGGGCCAGATTTACGAATCCAACTCCCACTCGCTGGTGGCCGCTCTGGCAGGCATGGGTATCCAGCCGGAATGGGTGGAGCGGGTGACCGACGACATCCCGGCATTCACCCGTATTCTGGACCAGCGAAGGGAAGGTCTGGATGTCCTGCTTGTCACCGGCGGCATCTCCGCCGGCGATCACGACATCTTCCGGCTTTACATCGAAGCCGGCCGCGTTGAACCCTATTTCTACAAGGTGCGGCAGCGTCCCGGCAAACCCCTGTTTTGCGGACGGGAGGGACAGACCCTCGTTTTTGGTCTGCCGGGCAATCCCGCCTCGGTTTTGAGTTGCTTTTACCTCTATGTCTACCCCGCCTTGCGCCGGATGGGGGGATTCCGGGAACTGGAGATGGAACGCCGGGTCTTGCCATTGGCCCAACCATTCACAAAAAAAACAGGGATGGTTTTTTTTCTCAAGGCGAAAATCCTCGACGGGGAAGTCATGCCCCTGGAAGGCCAATTGTCCTATATCATGCGGTCCTTTGCCGAAGCGGATGCCCTCATTGTTCTGGATGAGGACAAGAGCGAATTTCCTGCCGGTGACCTTGTAGAGGTTCGCCTCCTTCCCCAGGGCCAACCATGAACCCCAAATCCCGCCCCCCGTCATGCCGGATGCCCTGATCTTTTTTTACGTGCTGCTGGTGTTGGTCGCCTTTTTGTACAGCAGTGTAGGCCACGGTGGAGCAAGTGGTTACCTGGCCTTGATGGCGCTTTTCGGGTTTTTGCCGGAGGTGATGCGACCGACCGCTCTGGTGCTCAATATCCTGGTTGCGGGCCTGTCCTTCTGGCATTATGCCCATGCCGGTCATTTCCGGTGGGCCTTGTTCCGGCCATTTGCCCTGGCTTCCATCCCGGCCGCTTTTGTAGGAGGAATATGGGATGTAGATCCCCTGGTGTACAAAAAGGTCCTCGGCGTGCTCTTGCTATTTGCCGTGGGTCGGATGGTCTTTCAGCCCCGCGACCCGGGAACATCCCTGCGGCCACTTCGCGTTCCTGCGGCATGGCTGACGGGTGCAGCCATTGGTTTTCTGTCCGGATTGATCGGGATGGGAGGCGGTATCCTGCTTTCACCGGTTCTTTTGTTGTTCAGGTGGGCCGACATGCGGCAGACGGCCGCCGTGTCCGCTTTATTCATCCTCGTCAACTCCGCTGCCGGTCTGGCTGGACTGGGACTTTCCGGCATCACGTGGGGCCCCTCTATGCCTCTGATGACCGGATTGGCCTTTGCCGGAGGTATGGCGGGCAGTTGGATAGGGGCACGGCACCTGCCGCTCGGGGGATTGCGGGCCATGCTGGCAATAGTCCTGATCGTTGCCTCGTTTAAGCTTATCTTCACCTGACTATGGAAAGCAGCAAGACGGAAACCATGGAGATCATTGCCTTCGGGGTAGCTGCCCGCATCATCGGCGCCCCGCGGATTTCCTGGCCTTATATCCGTGATACTGCCGAACTGCGCGCCGCGCTGATACACCGGTATCCAGGCCTTCGGAACGTCCCTTTCATCCTGGCGGTCAACCGGGATGTGAGCCCGGACGAACAAACGATTCCTCCCGGTGCCACGGTGGCCGTGTTGCCGCCCTATTCGGGAGGCTGATCCACCAGTAAAAGGACCATGAAGAATATCTTTCTACAGGGACCCATTCCGCCCGCTTTTGTCGGTGAAAGCATGGCCCGTCACCAGTCAAAGACAAGCATCGGCGCCCATGCTCTTTTTTTGGGACAGGTGCGGGCCGATCAACATTCCGAAGGCGTGGTGGACCGTATTGATTATACCGCCTATGAAGAAATGGCCCTGGAGAAGGTCCATGTCATCCGCGAAGAGGCGTTCGCCCGGTGGCCGCTGACTTGTCTGCACATCCACCACTCCCTCGGTGAAGTCATGGCCGGCGAGATCAGTTTTTTCGTCATGACCAGCTCCCCGCACCGTGCAGCAGCCTTCGAAGCTCTCCGCCATATCGTGGACCGGATCAAAGCCGATGTGCCGATCTGGGGACGCGAGATCTTGCGAGACGGCTCGGACATCTGGAAAAAAAACCACTGACGCCCGATTCTTTCCCCCAGAACCACCCTTCCCGGAATGAACGACATTACGCACAAGATCTTCACCCGTCGCATTGCCGTGGCTGAGGCCCTGGTGCAAGTAGGTGATCCCCGGACGATCCAACGCATCGAATCCCGGCAGATTCCCAAAGGTGACGTCTTTGAAATGGCCAAAGCCGCCGGACTACTCGCCATCAAGAACACGGCTGGGGTCATCCCTGATTGCCATCCTCTTCCCGTAGAATATGCCGCCGTGCGCAGCGCGGTCGAAGGGATGACCATCCGCATTGAGGTCGAGGTGCATACCGTGTACAGGACCGGCGTTGAAGTGGAAGCCATGCATGGCGCTGCCATTGCGGCTTTGACCATGTATGACATGCTCAAGCCCGTGGACAAGAGTGTGGAGATCGGCCATGTCCGGCTGATGCGCAAGAAAGGGGGGAAATCCCAGTTTACGGACCACCTCGGACTGGGCCTCAAAGCCGCGGTGGTGGTTTGTTCCGACAGTGTGTCCGCCGGCAAGAAAGACGACCGGGCCGGAGTGGCCATACAAACCCGTCTCGGCGACCACCAGGTCATGGTGCCGCATTATGTGATCATACCTGACGAACCCGAAGAAATACGCAGTGCTTTCCATCGATTTACCGGTGCCGAACCCGTTGATCTTTTGTTGATGACTGGCGGAACCGGCCTTTCGCCGCGGGATGTCACCCCGGAAACGATTGCACCGCTCCTGGACCGGGAAATCCCGGGCATCATGGAAGCAGCCCGCTCCTTTGGCCAGGACCGGACGCCCTATGCCATGCTCAGCAGAGGCGTGGCCGGCATGAAAGGCCGGACGCTGGTCATTACCCTGCCCGGTTCGACAGGCGGCGCCACGGAGACCATGGACGCTTTGTTTCCCTATGTGCTGCACCTGTTCAGGGTGGCACAGGGCATGCGCCATGACGAGGGGTAGAAAGGTCTCAGAACTTCCCGGAACGGAGAATGATTTCCAGTTGTTGCATCCACTCCCTTTTTGATTTTCCAGGGCCGTAAACAAACCCGGTCGCCAGGACCAGATGCCGTTTGTCCGGGCTGAGGATAAGGCAGGAGATGAAAGGTCCGCCCATGACATCATTGTGCATGCGCCATAATCCCCGGACTTCCATGGCGTATTGTCCTCCGATCGTGACGGGAGAAAAGAACATGGGCAAGTAGCGGTCGTCGATCACCATGCGGGTGGGGATTTCCGGCAGTCCCGAGCTGACAATGGCCGTCATCCTGTCGTGAAGGAGCCGGAATCCTTCCTTCTCAAACTGGTCCTGGCTCTGATAGGGTATCCGGCGGAAGAGCAGGCTGATGGAAATGTCCTTCAGCTCCTTGCGCAGCCACATGGTGCTGTCCTGATCCAACGCGGTGACAAATTCACCCGGAATGCGAAAGGACATCCCGGTGCTTTCCCTGACCTGGCGGGTCAAAGGGAGATTTTCCTTCGCGGCGAAGGTCTGGCTTTCCAGGATCGGTTGGTCGTGCTCCCGGATACGGGACAACAGGGCAGGTCCCCGATCGGCAATGGCCTGGTAGACGGCCGCTTCATCCTGCCCGTAGATGTAAAACAGCAGCTGTCCGAGGGCCCAACGGTTGCGTACCTGACGCACGAGCCATGGCTGTCCGCCCGACAGCAGGGTGTCGCCCATATCCTCGCGGATCATGTTGTCCAGCGGGGTGCCCTGCAATCCGGCATGGCTGATGACGAGGTAGGTGCGCAGTTCCCGGCGGGCGGCATTGGCCTCCAGGTCTTTGTAGGAGAAATGGGTCAGGTCGTAGAGCGGTTCGGGTGCGGGAAGGATCAGGAAGGGGGCGCCCATGGTGAAATCCACACTGTCGCCCAGTCCATTGGCCCACCAGGCGCTGTCGGCAATGACGGTCAGTTTGTTCGCTTTTCCGAAGGCAGATGGCAAACCTCCGTATCGCCTGGAGATATTGTCGTCCCCACAGGAAGCGAGCATCCCTGTCAGGATCAGCGACAACCCGAAAAGGAACGGAAGGACGGGCCTGATGATAGGTGGCAAGGTAACGGGCATATGGAGAAGATGCGGGAAAGAGACCATGTGGCGTATTCAGGCAATAAAGATGTGGAGGATGGAACCGATGACCGTGACGACGAGAAGGCGATAGGCCCAGATACCGGCTCCCGGATAACGCGAGGCAAAGCGGGCCGTCAGGTAGCCGCCCAGGGCTTGGCCGCCGGCCAGGATCAATCCGATTTTCCAGTCAATGTAACCTCGCCACTGGAAGATGAGGATCACTGCCAGAGTGAACAGGGCGACTACGAGCACCTTGATGGCATTGGCCCTGATAATGTCATAACCGGCTGTCAGCACCATGACCGCGACAAAAAAAATGCCCATGCCCATCTGGATAAAGCCGCCGTAGAAACCCAGGGCGAAGAACAGGGGGATGGCCAGCGCATACCGGGGCCGCCCGGGAATTTCTGCGACGCGCAGCCATCTCTCGGGCCGGATGAGGATGACGCCCAGCATGAGGATCAACAGATAGCCGAAAACGGAGCGAAATTGCTCATTGGTCACTGAAATGGCGGTCCATACCCCCGGGATGGCACCGGCGAAAGTCATGAAAATGTAGGGTCTGGCCTGGCGGAGATCGAGTTTGCCTTCCCGGTAAAAGACCCAGGCGCCCAGCGTGGTCTGGCTCAACAGTCCGAGTCGGTTGGTGCCGTTGGCCACGTTGCCGGGCAGGCCCAGCACTTCGGTCATGAGCGGCAGGGTGATGGCCGAGCCGTTTCCGGCCAGGGTATTGATGACGCCGGCCAGGAAGCTGCCGGTGACAGCCAGGAGGATCAGGCCGGGCTCCATGCGTCGCCGGTCATGGTCTGACACAATTCGATCAATACGCCGTGGGTATCACGGGGATGGATAAAGCATATCCACTTGTTGTCCGCTCCGACAGCGGGTTCCTCATTCAGCAGGTGAAATCCCTGATCCCGCAACCTGGCCATCTCGGCCCGGATATCGTCCACTTCGAAAGCGATATGATGTATCCCTTCGCCGCGCTTCTCCAGGAATCGATGGACCGGTGATCCTTCCCGGGTGGATTCCAGGAGTTCGATTTTTGATTCCCCGCATTGGTAGAAAACGGTCACCACCCCCTCCCGGCCTACTTCCTCCACTTTGTATGGCATGGCGCCGAGCAAACGGTCAAAGAGGACCTGGGCGGCTTTCCGGTCTCGGACGGCGATGCCGATGTGTTCGACGTGTTTGATCATGGGGAGGTCGCTTTGGACAAAGTTAGGCGTAAGTGTAGTTCTCCCCGCTTTTCGGTATGGTCAGGCCACCAGCGTTTCAAACAATGCGCCGACATCTTCGGCCGGCAGATAACAGCGGTCCTGATAATGGGTGACGATACACCTCAGGTATACCGGGCATCCATGGCGAAAAAGTGTCTCCAGCGTAATGTTGCCGTAACGCTGTTGGGCCCGGTGGTCGGATCCTCTTTGCAGGGGAGGTTTGAGAAAATGTCTTTCCTGTACTTCATGCTCTCTGGTGCGCACATCCGACATCGACAGGCGATATCCGGCCTCCTTGATGCGGTCGCGCAACAGATCCGCCAAAAAGCGGACCTCCTGAGCCGGGACCTCTTCATTCTGGAAGTGGAAGACGAAGCCGGAGGTGGCCCGGAATGCCAGAAAATCAATGCTTTCGTCTTCCGGGTCCAATCCCGCCCGGTTGAGATTGAAGGCGTGGCGAAGGCGTTCTGTCCAGTGGAGATAATCCTCCCGGTCCCGCCATTGCCGGAAACCGTTCAGAAAATCTTCATCCCGCACGAGCGCATCCCGCGTTTCGGCGGGCGCGCCGGATTTGCCTCCGGAATGGAACAACCATCTGAACGGATTCAACCTCATGAGAACGGGTTCAACAACTGTCTGGAAGGAGGGGTGGGAATGACGGGGTGTTGCCTTCGGTTTGTACATGGCAAACAGGAAGAAGGCCTTCAATGTTCGCGCCGCTGTATGGCGAGGAATGTAGCTTTGCGGGAAAAGCGCGTGCAACCTGATCAATTCATGGACCTGGTCCGCCGGCGGCGGGCCGTCTTTCCCCCGGTTTTTACCGACATGCCAATTGAGGAGGCGTGGATAACCCACTTGCTGGAAGCGGCCAACTGGGCGCCGACGCATCGCCGCACGGAGCCCTGGCGTTTTCACGTTTTCCGGGGGGCCGGTCGCCAAAAGCTGGCCGATTTCATGGCCGAGGCATATACCCGGATCACGGCCCCGGAGAAATTTTCGGAAGCCACCCGCGACAAATTTCGCCTCAACGCCCTCCGGTCGGATACGATCATTGCCCTTGTTTTGAGACGCGATCCTCAGGAGCGCATTCCCGAATGGGAAGAAATTGCCTCACTGGCGGCCGCTGTTCAAAACCTGTGGCTTTGTGCCACTGCCTACGGATTGGGGGGCTACTGGAGCACGCCCGGACTGATCCGGGAAGTGGGCCCATGGCTGGGCTTGCCGGAAGGAGAGCGATGTATGGGCCTTTTTTACCTGGGCCATTACGACATGCCCGAAATGCCCGGACAGCGGGGTCCTGTGGCCGAGAAGGTTACCTGGCACACGGACTGACCCGCGACCCCCGTTTTCCGGGGCAGAATAGCTGTCAAGTCCGTACTTTTGCCGGTCTTTTCAACCTGTTTACTGAAAAATCACCCTACGAATGGACCAACTCATCTATTTCCTGCCCTTGTTTGCCGTGGCGGGTCTGATCTATATGGCCTACCTGTATGCCTGGGTCGGCCGGCAAGATGCCGGTGACGACCGCATGCGCAAAATAGCCGGTTACATCGCCGATGGCGCCATGGCGTTTCTCAAAGCCGAGTACCGGGTATTAACCCTCTTCGTCATCGTGGCCGGCGCCCTGTTGGGTTTTCTGTCCACACGGGTGGAGACGACCCATTGGTTTATCGTCGTTGCCTTTGTCATTGGCGCCGCCTTCTCGGTCACTGCCGGCTATATCGGCATGCGGATCGCCACCAAGGCTAATGTACGGACCACTCAAGCAGCGCGCACCAGCCTGGCCCATGCCCTGCTGGTATCCTTCCGGGGCGGCACTGTGATGGGACTCGGTGTGGCCGGACTGGCCGTGTTCGGCCTGTCATCCCTCCTCGCTTTTCTCTTCTTCTGGCTGATGGGCGGTCAATGGACCAGCGTCCACGACATGACCATGGTCCTGGAAGCGTTGGCCGGATTCTCTCTGGGGGCGGAGTCCATCGCCCTGTTTGCCCGCGTGGGGGGAGGGATTTACACCAAGGCCGCGGATGTAGGTGCTGACCTGGTGGGTAAGGTGGAAGCCGGCATTCCCGAAGACGACCCGCGCAACCCTGCCACTATCGCCGACAACGTTGGTGACAATGTGGGCGACGTGGCCGGTATGGGCGCCGACCTGTTCGGCTCTTATGTGGCCACGGTGTTGGCCGCCATGGTCCTCGGCAACTATGTCATCCGGGACATGGGAGGCGCCGTAGCCGATGCCTTCGGCGGACTCGGTCCCATCCTCCTTCCCGTTTTCATTGCCGGTATCGGCATCCTGTTTTCGATCATCGGAAGTTTTCTGGTCCGCGTGGCCGAGAATAACGCCAATGAGAAATCGGTGTATCGCGCCCTCAACATGGGCAACTGGACCGCCCTCCTCCTGACAGGTGTCGCCTCCTGGTTTGCCATCCATTGGCTCCTTCCACCTGCCATGACCATGAACTTCTTTGGACAGGGCCTCCTTGCGGTAAGCCCTAATGACGTTTTTTACGCCGTATTGATCGGTCTCTTCGTGGGTGGCAGCATTGCCTACATGACGGAATACTACACGGGCTTGGGCAAAAAACCCGTCCTCGACATTGTCGCCAAATCCGTCACCGGTGCGGCCACCAACGTGATTGGAGGCCTGGGGGTGGGCATGATCTCGACGGCTGGTCCGATCCTGCTTTTCGCCGGGGCCATATGGGGCGCCTATTCGCTGGCCGGTTTTTACGGGGTGGCCATTGCCGCCTCCGCCATGATGGCCACGACGGCCATGCAGCTCGCCATTGACGCCTTCGGCCCCATCGCCGACAATGCCGGCGGTATTGCCGAAATGAGCGAATTGCCCAAAGAGGTACGAACCCGCACGGACATTCTCGATTCCGTGGGCAACACGACGGCCGCCATGGGCAAAGGATTTGCCATCGCCTCCGCCGCCCTGACGGCCCTGGGCCTGTTTGCGGCCTATGTCACCTTTACGGGCATCGACGGGATCAACATCTTCAAGGCCGATGTGCTGGCCGCTCTTTTTGTAGGGGGAATGATCCCGGTGGTATTCAGCGCTCTGGCCATGAATTCCGTGGGCAAAGCCGCCATGGACATGGTAAAGGAAGTACGCCGCCAGTTTCGCGAAATCCCCGGTATCATGGAAGGCACCGGCCAGCCCGAATACGGCCGCTGCGTGGAGATCTCGACCAAAGCCGCCCTCCGCGAAATGATGCTGCCCGGACTGATCACCATCATTACTCCGGTCATTATCGGTTTTGTCATGGGGCCAGAAGCCCTCGGTTCCTACATGGCCGGCGTCACCGTCTCCGGTGTTTTGTGGGCCATTTTCCAAAACAACGCGGGTGGAGCCTGGGACAACGCCAAGAAATCGTTTGAAGGTGGCGTAACGGTTGATGGTCAGACTTACTTCAAAGGTTCGGATGCCCACAAGGCGGCTGTGACCGGTGATACGGTCGGCGATCCGTTCAAGGATACCTCCGGTCCTTCCATGAACATCCTGATCAAATTGACCTGCCTGGTGGGTCTGGCCATTGCCCCCATCCTGGGTGAGATGTATGGCGCTCCGGCCGGACACAGCCTTCGGGAGCAGGAGTCGTCCCAAATCCGTTTGGGCGCGGCACCCGTTTCCGAATGTCCGGAGGATGTCTTTTCCATCTGATACCTACTATTCCCTTCCCCGACAAAAACCCCCGGTTTGACACCGGGGGTTTTTGATGGGCGAGGCCCCCGTCCGTCCCATTGGGGGTTAGAATCCGGCACCTGCATTCAGTCCTGCCGGGCAAAAACCCGGTCCAGGATCATTCGGGCATAGGCATTCCGCAATTTTCCGCCTTCCGCGCCCTGGGCATACAACTCGCGGATATCAGAAACGATTTCCATGGCACGCAGGTTGACCTTCTCCTTGCCGATGTACAAAAAGTGCTCGGGTTGAAAGTCCCCGATGGATTGTCTGGCTTCGAGAAGGTCCTCACTCAGATCGAAGGCATTGGCCTGCTGTTTTTCGGCGAGCAGAGAGAACAATCCCAGCCTGTCCTCTCTGAAATGACACTCGTTGACCACCATGGGCAGAAAAAGGTAGAAGTAGGCGATCTCGATCCAGTTGAGCCTTATGGCGCTGATCCACGGGTCGTGCATCGTGGGATACCAGGTGGTGATCGCTTTTTGGGAGGCATTGACCGGGCCCGAGAGGGCATCCGACAGCGCCAATACATATTCAGGTGATAACGACCGGTCCAGATCTCTGGCCAACATGGCTCCTATCTGTTCCCATTGGATGGAACCGAAGGCGAGACCATTGCTGAACAACGGGTCAGGCGAATAGGCCGCATCGCCTACTATCGCCCAGCGATCAGGGGAATAAAACCGGGTGGCGGTGTAGGGATACCTCCGCATCAGGTTGGTGTCATCCACATGCCCACTGCGTACCAGATCGGCGATAACGGTATGGGAGCCATCCGCAAACCTCAGGAAATCCTCCATGTTCCGGATTTGGACGCCGGCGAGTTCGGGCATGTAGGAAAAACCGATGCTCATGCGGTCCAACCCGGATTCGCCTTTCATGGGGATCATCCAGATCCATCCGCCCCGGCACATGAAGTGATGCGTGCTGTAATAGCGGTCATAATGATAAGTTTCACCCGGACCTGCCGGCTCTGGACCCCACGCTTCCAGGTCTTTCAGGAGGGAACGGTCAAATCCCTCCAGACGAAACCAGAATACATCCCTGGAAGCGTCGGGTCGGACCGTCAGGTCAAATTGGCGGGCCAGCAGCCGGTGCCGCCCCGATACGTCCAATACCCAATCGACATCCAGGGTAGTGGCTGCACCGGAGGTCATCATCACTGACAAACTGTGTTTGCCCCCGGGACGGATCTCCACTTCCGTCACCATCCCGTCCAGGCATTGGATCGCTTCGACGGAAGCGTTCATCCGGCGGATGTCCCGGTCGAAAACCTCCCGGTTGAGCTGCCAGGAAGGGGGGTGGTCCATAGGTCCGGTCCAACCGGGGACCTGGCGGCAATCCCGGGGCGCCCGTTCATTGCAGTGGACGGAGTACGTCCTGTCGGAAGGGTCATCCGGGCGGATCTTGAAGTAATACGTCAACGCATATTTGGGATAATGATGGTCTCGCAGGTATTCCGTGAGGCCCATGCATTCCTCCAGAAAACGGGCAGTAATTTCGATGGTCGATTCCCCGACCACCGGCAACCCTCCCCGGTCCTCCGGCCCGATGCGATAAAGCTGGATTTTGTCTCCGAACATGCGGTTCAAATACCGCACGCCCATGTTGGCCTGAATGCCATTTCCGATAACCGCCACTCTCATGATACGACCTTTGTTCTTGCGTCCCGGCTTCCTCTTCCTCATTCCCATGAATGATTCCACAGAAAGGCCTGTATCTGCATCTACAACATTCAACGCCTTTAGGGAGCATCAACTGTGCCAATCCCGCATTCTAAGCAAATCCTAAGGAATTCCCCTCCTGCCCTGAGCGTCATCAGGCGGCAATACCGTCCACATCATTTGTCCTTATCGTTGCGTGTCAATTCCGCCACCCTGGACAGGATTTGCCGGGTGTATTCTGCACGGATGCGCCCCCCTTCGGCGCCTTGCTCGTACAGGCCGTGAAGGTCGTCCAGCATTTCCATGGCCCTCAGGTTGACTTTCTCCTTGCCCATATAGACAAAGTGCTCCGGTCTCGCCCGGCCGAGCGCCTTACCGGCCGCCACAAGGTCAGGCGTGATGTCAAAAGGATGGGAGTCGGAGGTATTCTGCAAGAGCTTGAAGAGCTTGAGCCTGTCCGGCTTGTAATGACATCCGTTGACAACCATCGGCAGGAAGACATAGAAATAGGCAATTTCAATCCAGTTGAGGCGGATGGCGCTGACAAAGGGATCATGCATGGTGGGATACCAGTTGGTAATGGCGGTCTGGGTAGCGATTACCAGCCCCATGAGAAGGTCGGAATACGTATGGACCATATCCGGTGAGAGGCGACCCTCGAGTTGCTGCCGGAACATCTCTCCGAGTTGCTCCCACTGCAGGGTGCCAAATGCCAGCCCGTTGCTGAAGAGCGGATCCGGTGCATAGGCGGCGTCCCCGACTATGGCCCAGCGGTCAGGGTGATACACGCGTGATACGACATAGTGGTACCGCTTCATGCCATTGGTGTCCAACACCTTACCGCTGCGCACGAGGTCGGATACGACTCGATGGCTTAGGTCGGTATAAGCCAGAAAATCACTGATACGCCGCACATTGCCCGAAAAGACATCCGGTCTTGATGTGAATCCGACACTCATCATGTCCTCGCCATCTTCCCCTTTCATGGGAATCAGCCAAATCCAGAAACCTTTCCCCATGAAATGATGGGTGCTGAAATAACGGTCGTAATGGTAAGGTTCTCCGGGACCGGGCGGCATGGGACCCAGCGCCTTCAGGTTTTTCAGTATATCTCGGTCAAATCCTTTCATCCGGAACCAAAAGCAATCCCTTTGACCTTCCGGTTTGTGGATCAGATCCAATTTTCTACCCAGCAGTTGCCGCCGCCCTGTGACATCGATGACCCAATCCGCTTCCAGGGACATGGCCTGGCCCTCGGATGACCGGATATGAAGGACATGACGGGCACCGGGCCGAATGTCCAGGTCAGAAACCTCTCCTTTGATCCGGTGGATGCCGCTTTCACGAGCGGTCATGGCGCGCAGGTCGCGGTCGAATACATCGCGGTTGAGCAACCACGAAGGCGGATGGTCCATGGGGCCTGTCCATCCTGGAACCCTGCGGCAATCAGCCGGAGCCCGTTCGTTGCAATGCACGGAATAGGTACGGTCCTCCGGGTTGTCCGGATCGATTTTGAAATAATACGTGAGGGCATACTTGGGCAAATGATGGTCCCGGAGATATTCCGTCATACCCAGGTGTTTTTCCACAAAATGCGTGGTGATCTCGATGATGGATTCACCGACAAGGGGCAGTCCGCCCCGGTCATCCGGTCCTATCAGGGTAATTTGCAGACGGTCGCCAAACTGCCGGCGGAGATACAACGCACCCAGATTAGCCTGGATGCCGTTGCCGATGATCGCGATGTGCATGGATCGATAATTGTGTCGGACCAACTCCTGCAATTCGGGTTCCAAATACCGGATGGATGACCGGAATCATCTCCCTGACTGGCCCGACATCCGACAACTTCCGGGCATCGGCTACTTTTGAAGTCAGGAAATCCGGAAGCACCCGGCCAGTCAGCTGGATGAAATACCATGAAGAATTGTGCCTTTACCATCATTCTGTTGTTCCTCTTTCGCCTGCTCCCTGCACAAATTCTCACCATCCATTCCCGGGACACCCGTGCACCCATCGAGCGTGTGACCGTAATGAGTGAATCACCGGAAGCATTCGGCATGACCGATACGCACGGACAAGTGGATGTCTCCGCCTTTCAGGGTGCCGCGAAAATTACCATTCGCTGTTTGGGTTACGCCCCTGTCGAGCTGAGTTACCGTCAACTGGACAGCCTGGGGTATGCCCTGGGGATGGTCCCGTCTCCCGGCCAGATGGAGGAGATTGTTGTTTCGGCCTCCCGCATGGAAGAGGAAAACCGGCATTTGCCTTTCCGGATTGCCCGCATGACATCCCGTCAGTCAGCCTTTCAAAACCCGCAAACGGCAGCCGATCTGCTTGGCTCATCCGGAGAAGTGTTCATTCAGAAAAGCCAACAGGGAGGTGGCAGTCCCATGATCCGGGGCTTTGCCACCAACCGCCTGGTTTACACCGTGGACGGAATACGCATGAACACCGCCATTTTCAGAGCGGGCAACATCCAGAACGTCATTTCCCTGGATCCCCTCTCCATCCGCCGGACAGAAGTGTTGTTTGGACCCGCCTCCGTCATTTACGGCAGTGATGCCATAGGCGGGGTAATGTGCTTTTTGACCCTTGCCCCTCAATTTTCCACGGAAAACAAACTCCTGATTTCCGGTAAATCGGTCAGCCGTTTTTCATCCGCCAATCAGGAATTGACACAACATCTTGACCTGAACACCGGGTGGCAAAAATGGGCCCTGGTCACCAGCCTTACGTATTCCCGATATGGCGATCTGCGCATGGGATCACACGGGCCTGAATCTTACCTGAAACGATTTGCGGTGCAACGCATCGACGATGCAGACAGGATCGTGGAAAATCCTGACCCCCTGGTCCAAAATCCGAGTGGATACGGGCAGATCAATCTGATGCAGAAAATCGCTTTTCGTCCCACCGGTCAATGGGAGGCGGGCTATGATTTTCATTACTCCGAGACCACACCGTACGCCCGCTATGACCGCCTGCTCGAAACCCGGGAAAACGGACTTCCCGTTTCGGCCCTATGGCAATACGGACCGCAAAAGTGGACGATGCACCACCTGTCTTTTGATTACAACCGCCGAAACATCCTGTGGGACAAAATGCGTGTCCGACTGGCCTGGCAAATTTTTGAAGAGAGCCGTATCGATCGCCGATTCAACCATTACAGGCGGCGCACCCAACTGGAGAATGTCCAGGCCTGGTCAGGTAACGCGGATGGTGAAAAAATATGCGGCCGGCACCTCTTTCATTATGGGGTAGAATTTGTGCGGAATCGAATCCATTCCGAGGGATCAGCCGTAGATATCCGCGACGGGAGTCCCATTGCCGTCCCTGACCGGTATCCGGCCTCCGACTGGACGAGTTACGCCGCTTACCTGAGTTATCGGTATGCCTTTTCCGACCGGTTGTTGGCCCTGGCAGGCGTCCGGTACAACCTCTTTGATTTGCAAGCCGACTTCACCCGGCATTTGTCTTTTTTCCCGTTTGATTTTACCCGATCGCGCATCCGCAATGCTGCTACCACCGGCCAACTGGGACTTGTATTTCATTTGAATCCAGGCTTGAAAACAAGCGCCCATTTGAGCACAGGATTCCGCGCGCCCAATGTGGACGACATGGGTAAAATATTTGACTTCGTTTCCGGTGAAGTGATCGTACCCAACAGTTCTCTCCAACCGGAATACGCGTATCACGGAGAGCTTTCTGTGGTCGCATCCCCGGGAAAATATTTTCAATTTGATCTGACCGGATTTTACACGTTTCTGGATCAGGCCATGGTACGACGACCCTTCCGGGTAAGTGGTCAGGACAGCATCGTCTATGACGGGGTGTTGAGCCGGGTTTACGCCATCCAGAATGCCGCTTTTGCCAGAATTTACGGATTTGGTGCGGGTGTGGATATCCAGCTTTTGCCGGGTCTTACGCTCACCTCGCACTACAACTATCAGTGGGGTGAAGAGGAAATGGATGACGGCAGTGTCGCCCGGTCCCGGCACGCTGCTCCCGCTTTCGGTACAACGCGTCTGACATTGGCCAGGGATTCCGTCACCCTGCAATGGTATGCCGTTTATAGTGCCGCCGTACCTTTTGACGACCTCAATCCGGAGGAGCGGAGCAAACCGTTTTTATATGCCGAAGATGGAGACGGCAATCCCTGGTCCCCGGGTTGGTACACTTTGAATTTCAAGGCCATGTACGCCTTTCGTTCCCATTGGACCATCAGTGGGGGCGTGGAAAATCTGACCGACCGGCGCTATCGGCCTTACAGTTCCGGGTTGGCGGCGCCAGG
The DNA here is from genome assembly GCA_964471595.1 of uncultured Saprospiraceae bacterium. Lineage (GTDB taxonomy): Bacteria > Bacteroidota > Bacteroidia > Chitinophagales > Saprospiraceae > JAGNXB01. The sequence continues at coordinate 4,710 of CAYYGN010000013.1, read as the reverse complement.
CAGAAATTTCATTTTGGCCATCAGCGCTAAATTCTGAAAAAGGAAAACTGCACTCGCCTTTTTCGGGGCCGCTGCCATTTATTCTGATACCCGCTATCAGAATATGACATTCACCCCTCCGGTGACCTGCCTGAAACCACCCGGCATGATGCCCGATTGTCCGCGGTTCAACCGGGATGCCACAAAAATATGGTCTCCCAGGTTTTTTCCGGCAACAAAGAAGGTGGTACGCATACCCTTGAAATTGAAATCGAAGGAAGCATTCATATCAACGGTTTGGAAAGCCGAAATTTTACCTATACCCCCATCGCCGGATTCATGTTCAAAATTGGCAAACTCGGCAAATTGCTCTCCGACATAATGGTATCCCATTCCGAATGTGAATTGCTTGAACGTATAGAAAGCATTGATGGAAAAAGTCAGATTCGGCGAATATGGGGACTCCCCATCCTCTATGCCTCCTTCCCCGAACTTGTAAACGGTTCTCACCACCGACGACAAATCGTCCACGGTGACGGGACGATCCAATAAAACCGTCTGTCCCTGATCCTGGATGTATATATCATATCCTCCCGGATTGGCATTGACTTTACCTACAAATTCTTCCTTGGTCGCTGAATTATGTTTGATCTGAGTAAACAAATGCCGGTCATGCAATTCACCGGAAAGTACCCGGGATTTCAACACGGAAATATTCGGTTGTATATTCAGGGAATGGTCCTTCAGATGGGGCAGTAATTCCAGATGGAGCGCGGCTTCAAATCCCTGTATATTGATCTCGGCCAGTTTGTCAAAATATTCATTCCATCCGGCCAGATAGAAATTACTGATCCGGTTGTTGTAAACGGCCACCTGGCCCGACAGACGGTCTTTGATCAACTCCCCGCGAAGTCCGATTTCCGCATTGATGCTCACTTCGGGCTTAATATTGCTGATCGTCTCGTCCGGAAGCGGATTGACGAGGACGCCATCCCGCTCTACCAGGAAGGCATAATACTTGGAAGGCGCTATATAACCCCGGTATACGCTGCCAAACCATTTCATACGGTCAAACTGATATCCCAATGTGATGCCCGGTTGAAAAATGATGTAATGATTGGTCTGGCCCAATCCTTCATCATCCGACAAATCAGGATCCTGGGCCAATGCGGTCCAGTTCTCCCTACGCATCCACACACTTTCCATTCTCAGAATGGGTGTCAATTGCCACCTTCTGAAGGTGATGTGGTCCCTTATGTAGCCGGACAAGGATTGAAGCCGGGATATTTGATCTGTCGTAAATCTCCCGGACCGTGCCCATCGGCTGGAATCAGCCGCCAAAACCTTATCCTTGTAAATCTCGTAGTGGATTTTGACCTGGACCTCCAATTCGTTTTTCCAATGGGTGCCCGACCAGGATCTCTGCAAGGTTTCTTCGAGACCCGCCACGGTAAAATGCCACCGACTGTCCGACGTTGACTCCCTTCCGGCGCTGTTGAGAGCACCCACACGCACAAAATCATCCGGACCAAACGATTTTCCCTCCAGATAACCGTATCGCTCCGAAAAAATATCTTCACCCAAATAGGTGCGGATTTCCGATGCAGGCAATACCACATTTGTCTGACGCCACCAGTCCCGCGCAAAATCGGAGGCGAAAATCCTGGTCACCACACTGAACAGGCCGGAAGGTGCCCATTTGTGAATGATATCAAGCCCATAACGATGCATGGTGAAGCGATCGGCATCAAACGGGTTTTCCGTCGGATCAAGTCTGAACGTGTAGGGAGTGATGGATGACAGGGAGGCCTGGTTGTCTTCAAACTGACTGCTGATCTTGAAATACAGGGATTGGTTCTCGGTCAGTTCCGCAAATATTTTGGCGTTCAGGTTGAGCATTTCCACGGACGAATTTTTAGTAAACCCGTCAAATCTTTTGTACACCGCCTCCACCAGGCTGCCCACTTTGTTCCAGGTGCCGCCGTAGGATACCAGGCTCGTAAAATATCCTCTTTGCCCCCCGGATAATTTGACCCTTAATCCCGGCTGTTGCGGTGGTTTGGGGGTGATATAATTGATGATGCCGAACATGTTGTTGGGGCCGTGCTTCAATATGTCGGCTCCGGTGTACACCTCAATGGCGTCGATCCGGTCACTGACAGGATTGTAGTATATCCCGGGTGCCATGTAGGGCGCCGGCGATATGGGTGATCCGTCTTCCAGGATCAGGACTTTTTCGGAACGCCGGCCCCAGGATCCCCGGATGCTGACATTCAACCGGTTGGACAGTCCCATGTCGCCCAACGTATTGACCCCGGGCAGCGTTTTCAACATTTCTTCGGTGGACAAAGGCTGGATCCGTTTCATTTGCAACGGATTCACGTAATAATTGGTCCCTTCAAATGTCCCTTTGTAAGGCACCGGCGTAGCGCTCACATTGACTTCCCGGAGGTAGGTCGCTTTTTCTGTCAATGCAATATCACCCAGATCAACAGATTTGCCATTGACCTGAAGGGTAAAGGTGGCCGGCTCGAATCCCAGATATTCGACGTGTAGTGTGACCTCTCCTTCAGGGATGCTCAACGAGAACATACCGTTTTTCCCGGAATACGTGAAATGGTCAGGGTCGGTATATACGAGCGCACCCACCAGGGGGTCATTTTGGGCAGAAATGACCTTGCCGGCAATTTGACAAGGCGTTTGGCCCCAAACAATGGGCATGGACCACATTAACATCATTACGGTGACGGTCCGTTGCAGGAATTTCAGGATAGGTTCCATGGAATTGATCGGTTGGAGGGCTCTGTCGGTAAGTGACAGGCACCAAACCCCGCAAGATTAAGACCGATTTGCCGTGGGTGCTGGAATGGGTACATTTTCTAAGGATTTTCTAAGAAAATCAATGCGTCGGATTCAATCCGGTAGCGGCAGTGCTTCCCGTCAGGTCCGATCTCCATATACTTCAGGCCATCAGGAATTTGGAGAACATCCCACCTCTTGGGCGTGCTCGAGAAATACCCTGAATTTCACGGGGAAGAGATGATGAAAATCATTTCACGAAGGACAACGTGTTTTCCACCCCTTTTGGGTAATCCCGGTGGTTATTCACCGAGGAACGCCCTGCATTGCGTGCCTGTGAAAAATGGATCAGGCGGCCGATTCGGTCCGTGAAGGTAAACGGTATCGCCACAGGATTCCCAAAGAGGCCAGAGAGGCCCCCAACCAAAACGCAACTGCCGAATTCCCTAGAGGACCCAGCCCATAGGAATCCGCTCCATATCCCATCAGCACCCACCCCGTTATCGCCCACACGACTGTAAACACCCTGGACAAGCGATGACGGTCCAACACGCTGGTCAGGCTGTACACACCGGCGAAAAGAAACGCACTGAATAAAAAAATACCCGGCACACCGATCGAGGCGATCCGATCGAACATCCAAACTACGGCCAGAAGGGTAAATCCCAGTTGAAGCCAGCACCAAATCAACAGCGGAAGGCCCGGCCAGGAATCGTACTTCACCCTATTGGAGGTATCCCCGGTCTCTGCCACCGGAAAACGCTCCGCCACATCGGCCGGCCGCCATCCGGTGGGCATCCACCAGATCCGCAAGCGGTCCCGCCAACTCCGGGTGTACCAGGCATCGCGGATCAGCAAACCCAGGTGTTGAAAATTGATGTGGATCGGATTCCAGGTCTTGACGGGGCGCTTGACGCCATATACCGGAGGGACATGAGGCAACTCCGGCTGGAAGGTCCCGAACCACTTGTCCCACAGGATCAGGATCTGACCGTAGTTGCGGTCCAGGTATTCCGGATTGATGGCATGGTGAACCCGGTGATGACTTGGGGTGACAAGCACATGTTCGAGCCAACCCATCCTGCCGATCAGGCGGGTGTGGTACCAGAACTGGGCGAAAAGGTGTAGCGGTGCCACGACCGCAAACACCTCGGCCGGCACACCCAGAATGGCGGCAGGTATCATGAAAATGGCCGCAAACGAGAGGAAGGAAGAAATGCTTTGCCGCAGGGCGCAGGACAGGTTGAACTCTTCGCTGCTGTGGTGGATGATGTGCCGGTTCCACAACACATTGACTTCATGTTCGAGGCGATGGACCCAATATCCTGAGAAATCCTTCACCACGAAAGCCACCAGGTACACCAGCCATGTGGCTTCCAGGGTAATGAGGGCTATATGCCGTACCAACCAACCATAACTGACGATCGCCACACTCAATCCCAGTACGTCTTTGACGACGTTGGTGATGCCCGAACTCAGGCTGCTGATCGTATCGGCTCCGCGGTTGATGCGCAAGCCCATGCGGCGCGCGGCCACGGCCTCGAGGATGATAAGAAACAGAAAGAAGGGGATTGCCCACGACAGGGCCCGGGCATAGGCTTCCATGTTTCAAAGATACCAAAGACCGGGAGGACAATACAAGCCGTGATGGGTGAATTCCCCTGATGAACTACTGCACGAGAATACGTTGAGCGTCATTCCGACCCCGGAGAGGTCTCAGAGAAGAGGTATGTCTTCGACTTCTCCGAAGTCGTCTTTTTATTATTGCCTTCCGGGCCACATGCCTTGGACTTCTCCGTAGTCCATTTTGACATCTCCTTGCTCATCCTGCCACGAGCCACTACCCCATCCCTCCCCCGGACTTCGGAGAAGTCCCACGTCTGTTGCATAAAGTATTGAAAATCCTTCCGACCTCGGAGAGGTCGCAGACAG
>CAYYGN010000012.1:0-85564 GCA_964471595.1 uncultured Saprospiraceae bacterium | reverse complement strand
AAAAGGTACGCTTACCATGAGTCAATGATTTGATGGTTAAAGCAAACAAACCCTGACACACTTTATGAAACAGTCTCAGATAAACCGCCACCAGAAGCACTATCCCTGTTCGAAGTGGGGAGGGTGCTTTTGAAATTTGGACCCATTCAAGGTATAACCAATTGGTTATCAGTGCCTATAATTGACCAGCTAAAACGTTTTGGACAGCTGTAAAATATATTCATTGAAAATAAATGCTTTAAAAAGCTGATATTGTTTGCATTATAGGTTGAAGTGGGTTAATTTTGGATCATCATTGAATGGTACTTACCCCTTACATGATACATCATGGCATGTTGTAATTGCTCGAATCTCTGAATTGATGTTGTTGAATATTATAATCCTTGAATATGAGAACTTCTACATTCCTGCTTTGTATTTTAAGTCTCCTTTGTTGGGCAATTCAGGCTCAAGGCAAGAATTCATTTCCTAAAAATCTGGTTTTTCTAGACTTCGAAATTGGCTGCTCTAACAATGTCATTCCCTCCAAGGAATCCAATTCCATTGACTTTCCGCCAAATTTTGATGATACCGACCAGTCAAGTATCGACTGCGAAAGCCCGTACCCCACACCTGAATATATCGATAGCACCTTTGGAAATGCTGGATTCCCCCAAGGAACCTGCGACAGCTTACAATGGACCTTTTCGGATTCCGTTACACAACTATGCGCAGGCAGCTATGAAATCCTTCGCTATTGGGAAATTACGGATCCCTGTGCCAGTGAAATCCACAGCCATATCCAGATCATCAAAGTGCTTGACAAGACGCCCCCAATCATCATTTGCCCCGAGCCCGACGAAGTAATTGTAGGTCCGACGATGAACAATGGCTTTCAGGACTGCACGGCTTATGTGATGATACCATCGATTCAGGTGACGGACGATTGTTCTACATCAAACAGCATAACCTACTTTGTATGGACGACCCAACCAGACGGTTCTATCGTCATTGATAATACTAAAAATGCGCAGGGTTACTTTGTGCTTAAATTACCTGTGCTTCCTATACCACATACTTACTCGATTGTGCAAACCCTGATAGACAACTGTGGCAACAAAAGTGAGTGCACGGTTCAAGTATCTGTACACGACAAAACACCACCGGTTGTGATTTGCGATACCTTATCTGTAATCTCTTTAGCAGATAGCATCACGTTTGTGAATGCAAGCAGTTTCGACAATGGCTCTCAGGATGATTGTTCCAATATCACGTTTTCTGCTCGTCGTGGCACATTAGAAAATGGTGATTTTGTGGAACATCCCTGTAACCGTACCGGAGATTTTAATTTTAATTCCCAAATAAAATTTTATTGCTGCGACCTTGATCACTCGATTCCATTATTCGTTGAATTACGCTGCCGGGATGCATATGGCAATGACGCCTATTGTATCATTCCAGTCACTGTCCTCAATATTGACAAGCCTGTAATTAACTGTCCTAATGATATCACCGTGCAGTGTGGTTTGCCGTATATGACGACAGGCATAGACACAACTATAACCTGCATCCAACCAAATATCTATATTTCTAATTCAATTGCGAAGACCTATCCTATGAAAATTGACGTCTTAGACATCCCTGTAGGCGCCATTATTGTTGACGTTGACCTGCAATTGAACATCGACCATGAATTAGTGAATCAACTGGTAATTACTCTATATAGCCCCTTGAACCGAAAGGCTATGCTCATTCCTTCCAATAGCTGTAACGGTCAACCTGTACTGTTTCCAATGGGAATGGACGTTACGCTAAACGACCAGGCGTATGACATCAATTGGTTTAATCAAACAGGCCTGATTGCACCTGCCAATTTCACCTGTACTTCAGCTAAACCAGGCATTGGTGCCTACAACCAGGGCCACATGAAGCCGAAAGGCGACGAACTGCAGATATTCAATGGTGTGACTATAAATACTTGCACAACCCAAAACCTCTGCTTCACGGCAGGTATGAACGACATTAATTCCGCGACCAACCGCATCAGCAACTTACAAGTACAATTGTTCATCCAAGACGCTGGCTTGATTCCGGGCGACCGGATTCTTCTGGAGTATGCTTCCTCAACAGGTACATCATTAGGCGGTATCTCAATAGGCTCGGCTTACTTGTTCCAGGTTATTAACAACAATACGATTGAGTTCCTGACAATAACAGATAATGATATTACCAATGTACCGGCAGGATCTGCCCACATGTTCTGCACATCCCGTTCATGGCTGGTGGTGGTGGAAGATACGGCCCCTTTGGCAGGTGGTCTTATCAATGAGGTTTGTCTTCATATCGCTTATATACTCAATACAGGATTAAAGCCAGACGTATCAGATAACATGGAAGGTTGCGGACTGACTGTCATAAACCAGGATCTGCAACAACCAGGAAGTTGCCCTTCAAATACACAAATTAATCGCCAATGGACTGTTACGGACAATTCCGGAAATTCTTCCTCGTGTATCCAAAAGATTTTAATAAAAGACCTTACAGAATTTATTGTCCTGTTTCCAAGCGATGTCAGTATAGCATGTACCGACAATCATGATTTATCTGTTACCGGAGATGTGCGTCATAATGGTGATTGTGAGAAAGTATCCGTAACCTATTCTGATTCTATAATCATCCATTCTGGGGAATATGATAAAATATTACGCACCTGGATTATCAAAGATAATTGTAGATTTAGTCCCGACGGTGCCCCGGATATTGTAGCTACACAAATTGATATAGCCAACAACACCATCTCCTTTTCACCTAATTTATTTACACTTCTCAATGCATTAAATTTTGTGTTAGGTGACAGGTTTATACTTCATTATTCCAGCGCTGGCATCCCAATTTCTGGTCTGGAAATCGAACAAATATACAATGTGCGATGGATTGATTCGACAGCTATTAGATTCGAAAATAATGCCATTACCGGTCAACCTGTCACATTTACCAATCCGGGGAATGGACCACATTTATTTAATTATGCCAATAGTGATCTGGGTGTTGCCTTGACTTGTGAGGAATTATTTAATCTTGCTCCTTGTCTGGATTGGGATTTCTCCGATTGTGATGACAGTCATCTTTTTGCAGATGATGGAGATGGTTATTTTTATTATACCCAGCATATTACACTCACACAACATGCGGAGCCTCAATGGGCAGATTGTGGACCTGAGGAATACTGCAGCTATGATCCCAATTGTCTTACCGAATTGATTGCACTTTCCGGCGAGCCTCTAGATCCTTGTATTGATTCTGTGACCTGGACGTTTATCTGGGAAATAGATTTCGATCAGGATGGCACTATTGATGCGCAAGGCACAGGAGATCAGGCAGGGGGAACTTATCCCATTGGTGTTCATCAAATTGTCATCACAGCAACAAATCAATTTGGTGTTGTAAACACATGTAGCAAATCCTTTACCATTCGTGATTGTGCCCCTCCTGCACCTGTTTGCCATCCAACTACTACTGTTAATTTCCCTCCTGCTTCGTCAGGTATTGTCACCGTAACAGCTCAGCAACTTGAAACAGGCTTGAGCTTGGATAATTGCTCAGCGTATGACGATCTTGATCTGCGTTTACAACGCGTTTCAGGACTCATTCCCGGACAACATATTCCTTCTCCCAGCGCCACCAGTACGCTTAATTTTTCTTGTCTGGATTTGCCCCCATTAGCTCCCGATCCCATTGTTGAAGTGGCCGTTTGGGTTGGAGATGCCTCCGGAAATTGGGATTTTTGTGTTTCGACTATAATTATCCAGGATGATTTTAACGAATGCAAAAACTCACCTTCATCCTCCAACTTATTAGTGCATATTGTGAATACAGATGAATATGGCGTTGAATTAGCGGATGTCGAAATGACAGGAAGTCTCCCTATTTCCGGATTAATAACCGATGCAGAAGGCAAGGCTTATTTAGGACTTGCTCCATTAGATGGCGATTATACGGTAACCCCATCTAAAAATATAAACCCTCTAAACGGTGTTTCAACATTTGACCTACTACTTATTCAACAGCACTTACTTGGTATTAAACAAATTTCCAATCCTTATTATTTAATTGCTGCCGATGTCAACAAATCATGCCACATTTCTATCTCGGACATGTTTGCTTTAAGAAAAATGATTTTAATACCAGGCTCTGAATTTTTGAACAATACCAGTTGGCGTTTTGTAGATTATAATTATGCCTTCCCCAACCCCCTGAAGCCTTGTTTTTTCCCAGAGAGCATACATCGTTCAACCCTCGACTTGCCAGTGAATGTATTTAAATTTAGGGGTATAAAAATTGGGGATGTCAATGGCGATGCTTCTCCAAATTCACTTTTGAATGTGGATACTCGGAATACATCAGGTAAACTTTATTTCTTATTGAATAATGAATCCTTTGCTGCTGAAACTGATCTGGAAATATTGATTCATGCATTTGATTTTAATCAGATCTATGGGTACCAATATTCCCTCGATTTTGATCCGGAAATACTCTCCTTTGTAGCTCTCGAACCCGTTTGGCCCTTGCTCAGTGAAGAAAATTTCGGTCTGAACAACGTGGGTTTTGGCCAAATTACCACGAGCTGGCATAATGCCACGACCCAATCCCTGGAGGATGATCAAGTGCTTTATCGCATTCGATTCCGGACATTAAAAGCGGGAAATGTGCATCAATATCTGAAGCTGAATAACCAACAATTGCGCGCAGAAGCGTATGCCCAAAACGATGCTTTTTTGGATGTGCAATTCCAATTTATAGAGGAAGGGCTGGTTGGCAATAAATTCTCCCTTTTCCAAAACGTGCCTAATCCCTATCATGCACATACGGACATTCGTTTTTCTCTGCCCGAAGCCAGTCAGATTACATTTAAGCTGTTTGATGCTACCGGAATTTGTTTGAAGACAATAAATGGTTTTTATTCCCAAGGTTATCATTCGCTCACTTTATTGCGATCCGAATTACCAGGCAGCGGAATTTATTATTATCAACTTCATACGGATACACACAGCGCAACAAAAAGTATGATCCTTATGGAGTAAATCGGTAATTTAGTTTACAGTTTGCAGGATGACTTTGGTACAGATAATAAGGTGCAGGGCCTAGGTTTAGGTTTAATTGTTTAAGGTTTAATTGTTTAGGGTGCAAACTATTCAAACTTTCAAACAGCGAAGCCTTGGGGTATAGGGTATAGTGTTATTTCAAAATAAAAATCAAACTACAGTGAAACCTTGGACCTTGGACTTTGGACATTCATCATCATCGGTCATCCTGCCTCGGCCATCGGTCGTTAATAAATAAACAAATTACTCCCCACTTCCAATCCCTGATTATTTCGGTCATACTGAACCAGCTGTTTCGGCCCATAGTGATCCACCTGACGCATCTTCAGACGACCTCCAAGGAGGTTGAGGACAAAATCGTCGAACTTTCCTTGTTTCAGGGTTGTGTCAAGTTGCGTGACAAGCTCAAGCTGGAACAAGTCTCTGTCAGTTACCCGACTGTACAAAAGATTCTGAGTAAGCACAAAATGGCCTCCAGCTTTCCGCCCGCGCCTACGACAGAAACCTGGACCGCGAAGGTTGGCCGGGGTGAAAGGATAACGGACACCTCTCAACGATCAATGCCACGGCAAGATGCCGAAACCCTCAAACGCTCCACATTCCCGAATGACGGAGGCGCGTAGCAATTGGGACAGTTGCTGAAATCCTAGTCTCTCCCGGGAAGCCAGCGGACGTCCATGCAACAGGTCAACCGGAAGAATGCCTTCCAGGGAATTGAGTAGGTAAATGCCGTCCGCTTCCATGAGTGCCTCCACAGAGATATCGGCATAAGGAATCCCTCCCTCCGCCAACAACAGATACTGCAATTCCCGAAGGGTGGTGCCCGGAAAAGCCAATCCTTCACGCCCGGGCGTCCACCAGTGCCCCTCTCGTTCCAGCAACAGACAGCCTCTGGCAAATCCGACCAACAGCCCGTGGGGACTGCAGATGATGGCTTCCTCCGCGCCCTTGACCCGCACTTCCTTCTGGGCCATGATCAGGTCCGGCCTGCCCGTCGTTTTCCAGCGAACGGACGGACTCGCTGGATCCCTCGTGACATCACTCAGAAGGGCGTGGACCGCCTGTCGGGGTCGGCGAGACGGGGCATCCAGTGTGGCCAATACCATCGGATGTGAGGCCGGTTGGTCGGTCAAAAGGCCTCTGCCTCCCTCCCCTGACGTGACCGTCACCCGAAAGATGCCGTTCCGGGGTGCTCCGGCATGACACAGCTTTTCGGTCATGGCGGGAAAATCCTCTGCACCAAACTGCCAGGAAATACCCATGGCCATCAGTCCTTCATTGATCCTTGCCCGGTGCCTTTCCGCTTTCCATGGATGGCCGTTGACGACCGACAGGGTCTCGAATAGTGCCTCTCCCAGCAAAAAACCCCTGTCTCCGACAGGAATACGGGCGGCATTTGCCGGCACGATGTCTCCATTCCACCAAACTACCCGGGTCATCACTTAAGGGCATTTTGAAAAGGAAAGGTCTGAATGCCCGCCAGGTGAAGGAAATTGGCCACAATCCGGAACCCATCCGGCGTCAGAATGGATTCGGGATGGAATTGGACCCCGAACAGAGGATACTCCCGGTGGGAGATAGCCATATTGATCCCGTCTTCCGTCCAGGCCAGCCGGTCAAAGGGTCCCATTGACAAGGCATCATCCGGCAGGATCAGCGAATGGTAACGGCCTGCGAAAAAAGGGTTGTTCAATCCGGCAAAAAGGGGATGCCCCTTGTGATGAACCGGTGAGGCCATGCCGTGCACGGGCTCCGGAGCCAAAAGGACAGGTATGCCGAAGGCCGCCCCCAGACACTGGTGTCCCAGACAGACGCCGAGCATCGGCAATCCAATACCCTCCCTGCGTATGACTTCCACGGTGTGTCCCGACTCGGATGGCGTACAAGGGCCGGGCGAAATGACCAATGCCCGTACCTCCGGCGGAAAGGGGCGACGGAGGATTTCGTCATCGTTGCGCAGCACGACGACTTCAACCCCAAGCATCCGGATGTAATGGACGAGGTTGAACACAAAGGAATCGTAATTGTCAATCACCCAAACCATCGCCACATGCCATAAAGATTTTGCGGGCCTTGTCCATCGTTTCGCGATACTCCTCACCGGGATCGGACAGCCAGGTAATTCCCCCACCCACCTGGAAACTGGCCTGGCCACCCCTGATCAATAAGGTCCGGATGGGAATACTGGTATCCATGCTGCCGTCAAATCCGATATATCCCAATGCGCCGCAATACACATGACGGGGAATGCCCTCCAGTTCTGCAATGATTTCCATGCTTCGGTGCTTGGGAGCCCCGGTGACCGAACCGCCTGGGAAACAGGCTTTCAGCAAGTCGAGGGCATCATGTCCCGGTTCGAGCCGCCCTTCAACGACAGAAACCAGGTGATGGACACCAGCGTAGGATTCCAGAGCGCAAGGAGTAGGAACCCGCACACTCCCCGGCATACATACCCGGGACAAATCGTTTCTGAGCAGGTCCACGATCATGAGGTTTTCGGCGCGGTCTTTCTCGCTCGCGAGCAGGGCCTCGGCCATTTCCCGGTCCTTCCCCTGATCCGGATACCGTGGACGGGTCCCCTTGATGGGCCTTGTTTCGGCATGACGGCCCGACAATCGCACAAACCGCTCCGGAGAAGCGGAAGCCACAACACCCCCCTCCAACCGGACCAAGGCGCCGAATGGCGCCGGATTGACGGCGCGCAGACGGAGGTAAAAGGCCAGGTCGTTCCAGTTGTCGGGCAGTGAGGCGGTAAACCGTTGTGAAATATTGGCCTGGAATATATCCCCGGCACGAATATAAGACCTCACGCGGCCGACGGCTTGCCGATAGGATTCCTCATCAAAATTGGACTGCCAAAGCGCCCGGTTCAGGGGCGTAAAATCAGATGGCGCTGTGTGGGATCCCCTTTGAAGAAGACCGAGAAATATTTCCGCCCGCTTCCGTGCATGTGCTTTTCTGGCGCTCTCTTCCCGGGCCGGATATCCCGAACTGTACAGCCAGGCTGTCTGCTTTTGATGGTCAAAAACCACAACGACATCGTAAAATCCGACGGCCAGATCGGGCCAGGCGGTATGGTCGTCGGGGAACGGCAACCCGGGATAAAAGGTACGGGCCATTTCATAGGTAAAAAAACCGGCGGCGCCACCCCGGAACGGGGGTGCCTGCGGATCGGGATCTGCCGGCATTGGATATGCGGCCAGCATGGACCGCAGCCCGTTCCAGGGGTTGCCATCTCCGCCCCGGAAAACCTCGAACGGATCGGCCATCAGAAATGAAAAACGGCCGGTCTCCGGGTGGACCATGGCGCTGTCCAGAAAACAAAGCCCGGGCAGTCCCGCCAGGGCACACAAGCCTTCAACGGGTGAAAGAGAACCAACGGGGAGGCAGATAGGGGCCATCAAATCCAGGAACCGGCATTGGCCGACGGGGCAAAATACAGCGAATCAACGGGCATGACAGGCGGAATATCTACTTTTAGGGTATGGCTGAAGTGTCTTATTCACCGGCAGAGCTGCTCCTGCGTATCGAAGCCCTGGAGCGCGAGTTGAATCTGAAGCAACTTCAGATCAACCGGTTGTTGAATATTACCCAGGCCATCAACAACAACCTCAAGTTCGAGGACTTGTTCCAGATGTTCCAGTCGTTCCTGAGCTGGGAAATGGGCATTACCAAAATGGCGCTCTTCATTCGGGACAAAACGGAGACCGATTGGATCTGCCCGGTCTATATCGGTATCCAGCCGGCCTTCATTCAGGCCAACAGTTACATCACCCGTTTGTTTCCCCAATACGCCCGGCTCACCAAGCTGACCCGGGAGGATCACCCGTTCCTGCGGGAATTTGACGTGATCATTCCGGTCATGCACAAGGATCAACCCATCGCCTACATGTTTCTGGGCAATCTCGACCAGGAGGATGGCATTTACCACCGGGTGCAGTTTATCACGACCATCGTCAACGTGGTCGCGGTGGCCCTGGAAAACAAACGTCTCTTCAAAAGACAACTCGAGCAGGAAAGACTCAAACGGGAAATGGAACTGGCCAGCGACATACAGCGCATGCTGGTGCCTGAGGTTTTGCCCGAGAGCCCTCATTTCGAAGTGGCGAGTATTTATCAACCCCAATTGGGTGTCGGAGGCGACTATTTCGACTTCATCCTGCTTGATGAAAAGAGGCTGGGATTTTGTGTGGCCGATATCTCCGGAAAGGGCCTGGCTGCGGCAATGATCATGTCCAATTTCCAGGCCAACCTCCACAGTCTCCTGCTCCAGCACCTGCCTATTGACATCCTCATCCGAAAACTGAACGACATCGTATTCCGGATCACCCATGGATCCCGGTTCATCACCTTCTTCTATGCCGAGTACGACACCACCACCCGGGAATTGCAATACATCAATGCCGGCCATGTCCCCTCTCTGTTGGTGCATGAAGGCCAACTGAAACAACTTGACTGCGGGTGTACCCTTCTCGGCAGCTTTGAGGAATTGCCTTCTGTAGAGGTAGGCTGTGAACAGGTTGCACCGGATACCCTGATCCTCAGTTACACGGATGGACTGACCGACCTGAAAAACGACAACGGAGAATTCCTCAACGAACAGCTTCTGCTGGACTTTACCCGCCTCCACCACCCTCTGCATCCCAGGGAGTTCAACCACCAGCTCATGCACCGGATGGAAGTTTTTCGCGGACAGCAGCCTTTCCCCGATGATGTGACCGTTCTGACTTGTCGTTTGAAATGAAGCCATCCGGCTCATTGGCCTGTTGATGGATGAATGAACACCGATGGATCCTGAAGGTCCTGATTGCCGGAGTTTGGCATGGATTAAACCCGGGCCACTTTTCTTTGTCCAACCTTAAAATCTTCCTCCCGCCACTTGCTGCCTTTCCCGTCTGATCGCGAGATACTGGACCGGGTCCGGGACCCCGGCCGCAGGGAAGAGGGATTTCGGCTCCTCATGAGTACCTATCAGGAAAGACTATATGCCATGGTGTACCGCATGACCGGCAATACGACGGATACGGATGATCTTCTGCAGGAGATATTCATCAAGGCATGGGTCAATCTGGATCAATTCAAGGAGCGCAGCCGTTTGTTTACCTGGTTGTACCGGATCGGCGTCAACGAAACGCTCAACCATCTGGCTCGCCAGCGCCGGGAAACCATGCGTCAAGCCTTGATGCCGGTGGCGGATTCCGCCGCAGGGGCCGGTTTGCCGGTGGCAGGCATAGAGAAAATATTCAGCAGGGCCCTGACGCGCCTTCCCGAAAAACAACGCCTTGTATTCAACCTCCGTTACTTTGACGAAATGAGTTATCAAGAGATGTCCGAAGTACTGCAAACGTCTGTCGGGGCCCTCAAAGCTTCGTTCCACCATGCTTTGAAGAAACTGGAAAAAGACCTCGTCCATCAAGCAATCGACTAAGCGATCATGAAGGATTCAAGGCACCAAGAAGCTGAGACCGTGGACCAGGAGATCCGGCGAACTACCCCGGATTTGTGGCCCCTCTTGCCTAAGGAACAAGCACCAGTGCCCGGTTCCGCTTATTTCGATGGTCTGCAGGAAAAGGTTTTGGCCCGGGCCACACAAGGAAAACCCCGCCGGACATGGTCACTTCATCGCCTATGGCCGGCAGGGGTGGCCGCCTCTGCCGCCTTGTTGTTGACCGCACTGATCTGGATGCAGCGGGAGACTCCATCCCGCCATCCCGATTTCAGCCGGATTCCGGCGGCCGAACTGGAGGCCTACCTGGATAATCGCATCGACGCCATGGATGAATCCCTCATCATGGAATTTGCCCCTGCCACGCTCACTTCACTGCATACCGGAGTATGGCAGGAAGCTGAACAATACCTGGAAGACCATCCGGAGTCCATCGATGACGAATGGCTGGAAAAGTATTTTTAACCCCACGACCCTTTCTCATGAAATCTGGATTTTTTGCCCTCGCCCTGTCTGTTTGCTTTGCCGTGAGCCTTACTGCCCAACCCGGCCCGAGAGACGGCATGCAACGCGACCGTATCGAATCACTGAAGATCGCCTTTTTTACCCGGGAATTGGATCTTTCTCCCGAAGAGTCCCAGAAATTCTGGCCCCTATACAACGAATGGCAGGAAAAGCAGGATGCCCTGAAAGAGGACATGCATCCCGGAAAGCCGCTTCGCGACCTTTCCGATAAGGAAATGGACGCCCTCTTTCAAAAAAGGCTTGCCCAAATTGAGCAAGAAGCGGCCTTGCACCGCGATTATCTGCTCAAATTGAGACAGGTGCTGCCATTGCGCAAACTGATTCATTTGCCTGCCGCGGAAAGGGATTTCAAGCGACGCCTCATGGAGGAAGTGCACAACCGGAGAGACAGGGACCGTGGCCCGAGGCGGTAGCAACCTTCAGGGGTTCGACCTGATTGCGTTCTTGCTCCGGCTCCGGAGGAGCAGGGAAGCAAAATCCGAATGGCTCCCCGAAAAGACATTGAGGTCCACATAGCCATCAACACCCTGGAGCCGCGCCCGGTCACCGTATTGCCAGAATTGCCAAGTTCGCTCGGGACCCAACTCCGGAAAATCCCGGCTGTACCGCGCTATCCACAGCGGATAGTCGTCAAAATGCCCGGCCAGATGCTTGTGATAAAACTTTTGGTTGCTGTAAAGAATCGGTTTCACCCCATAGTGTGCTTCAACCAGGGTCAGCCAGGTGCGGATGAGCGGGATGATGGAGTCCGGCGAACTGCCGTCCAGGGTCTCAACGTCCAAAACGGGGGGAAGGTCGCCCGGCTCCAGACGAACCACGCGAATGAAATGAAGGACCTGATCCAGCGGTGGGGATTGTGGTCGAAAGAAGTGATATGCGCCGCGATGAAGGCCTGCTATCCGGGCATTTTCCCAGTTGTTCGTGAAAAGCGAATCCACCAATGTCTTCCCTTCCGTTGCTTTGATGAAGGCAAAGTGAATATCCTGCAGGGCCAATTTGTCCCATTCAATACACGATTGATAATGGCTGACGTCCACCCCGTGGACGGTGAAATCCCTTCTCCGCTCCGTTTCCTGCTTGCCGCAAGCTGCCGCAGCAAACAGCCCCGCCATGCCTATGGCTACAATCCGGGTCCAACGGGATGGGAACAGCTTCATGGTGAAAATGCCTGCAAAAATCCCGCCGTCAATTAAACCGGACGGGGGCGGTCATGGTGAAATCCGGGATGCGCACTTCAAACAGCGCCCCGTCACGCATTCGCTGCATGGTGTAGGAACCGTACATCTTTCCGATATCCGTCAGCAGGTGCGTCCAGGAAACGTATTCATGGACTTCTCCGGGACCCAGCACAGGCTGTTGTCCGATCACTCCCTCACCTTCCACTTCCCGGAGAATGAAGTTGGAATCGCGGATATACCAATGCCGGCGCAGCAATTGAACGGTCTCCGGACTTTCGTTGCGGATGGTAATGCGGTACGCATGGACATAGCGCTGATCCTCCGGACTGGAGTGTTTTTCCTGGTAAAACGTTTCAACAGTTACCCGGATGCCTAACGTCTCTTTGGTTTCCATTTGCCGTAAACAACATCAAAAATCAGGGGACGTGTTCAATTAGTCAAGTCCATCCCGCAAAATGTCGCCGCCTATACATCCTGATCACAGCATCCGCTTTCGGCGGAAATAGCCCAGCATGACCACACCTACGATGACCATGATCAACCAAACCAAGGCATAACCATAGCGCCATTCCAGCTCAGGCATAAACCTGAAATTCATGCCGTAAACCCCCACGATAAAGGTAAGAGGGATGAAAATGGTAGCAATTATGGTGAGGAACTTCATGACTTCGTTGGTCCGGTTGCTCAGCAGGGTCAGGTGCATTTCCCGCAATTCGATACAAATCTCCCGGTGGGATTCCAGCAATTCCAGCACCTGGACCAGATGGTCTGATACATCCGAGAGGTACCTGCGTGTATAGGTGGTTATCAGGCCGGACTCTTCCCGCAGGAGCGCGGAAACGGCTTCGCGCAGGGGAATGATCGCCCTTCTCATATGAATGAGCTGCCGCTTGAGATGTTGCAGACGAGCCATGCCCGACTGAATATGGCTGTCGGTTACCTCATCTTCGATCTCATCCAGTTTGTGGCTCATTTCTTCCAGGATCACCAGATACCGGTCGACCACCAGGTCGATCAGGCGATACATCAGAAAGTCGGGACCTTGCTGCCGCAGGATGGAATCGGGATTCTTTAATCTTTCCCGCGCAGGATCGAACACATCTCCTTCCTGTTCCTGGAACGTGATGAGATAATCTTTTCCGAGAATGAAGCTGACCTGCTCCATTTCGGGCTCGGAGACATCATCCGGGCATTGGATGATCATTTTCAATGTCATGAAAAGGTGATGGTCCGCCGTTTCCATCTTCGGCCTCTGTTCGGTATTGACAATGTCCTCGAGGACCAACTTGTGAATACCGAAATGCTCACCCACCTGCTGGATCATCTTCAAATCGTGCAGGCTGTCCAGATTCAACCAGATGACCTGACCAGGTTGGCGGTGACGAGCCACCTCTGCCGGTTGCAGGATTGCGGGACAGGTCACTCCGTCCTTGTCAAAACAAAACAACTCCAACCTGGCCTCGCGTTCGGGTTGATTGCCCACATAAATCACGGTACCCGGTGGGAGGCCTGTCTTTCTGGATCGCTGATGTTTTTTTCTCCGGGCCATGGGGAAAGGTATTACCAGATGCCTTTCTCGAAAAAGGAACGGGCCAGCCCCTCCACTTCTTCGAGGGCGGCATCCAGGTGGTCATTGATCAGGGTGCGGTCAAATCGGGATTCCCATGCCATCTCCTCCCTGACCCGTTCGATGCGGCGGGTCAGGCTGGCGGCATCCTCGGTCTGTCGTTGGGTCAGCCGCCGGATGAGAATCTCCAGGGAGGGCGGCCGGACAAAGAGGGCCAGCGCTTTCGCGCCGTAAAGGGTCTTGAGACGGGCAGCTCCTTTGACATCAATATCAAATACCACGTTCCGGCCCTCCGCCAACAAGCGATCCACTTCACTCCGAAGCGTGCCATAATACTGTCCGGGATATACTTCTTCCCATTCCAGGAAGGCATCCCGGTTCATGAGCACCCGAAACCGCTCGTCGGTAATGAAGTAGTAATCCCGACCGTTCACTTCGGATGCTCTCCTTTTGCGGTTGGTGGCCGAAATGGAGAACCGCAGGTCCGGGAAGGTGGCCAGCAAATGCCGCACGATGGTCGTCTTGCCGGAACCGGACGGAGCGGTGACGATGAGCAGCCTGCCCTGTGTCGTCATAGGATATTGGCCAGTTGTTCCTTCACCTTTTCCAGCTCGTTTTTCATGAGCACTACGATTTGCTGAATCCCCGAGTCATAGGCTTTGGCTCCCAGGGTATTGATTTCCCTTCCGATCTCCTGCGTGATAAAGTTCAGTTTTCGGCCTTTGTCCTTTCCATCCGCCGCCATTTCATCCAGGAAGTAACGGCAGTGCTGAGCCAGCCGGACCTTTTCCTCGGTGATATCCATCTTCTCCAGATAGAAAAGGATCTCCTGCTCAAACCGGTTTTCGTCCACCTGTTCGTTTTCCAGGAATTCGGCGAGGTTTTGCCGGATGCGGTGGCGGGTACGGTGAATCCTGTCATTCTCCAGCGGGGTAACCTCTTCAATGAGGGCCAGAATGTTGTCAAGCCGGGTGGACAGGTCCCGGGCCAGGGCCTGCCCTTCATCGCTCCGAAACCGGTTGAACTGGTACAAGGCCTCTTCCAGGGCTTCGACCGTCAATTGCCATTCCTCTTCACTGAGTTGGACATCGGCCAAAGTGACCACCTGGGGAATCCGGAGGATCTGCATGACCGTGTCACCCGGAGCCAAACCCAGCTCTCCGGCCAATGCGAGGATTTCGCGCGCATATCTCCGGAACAGCACGGCATCTATGGCGGGTGCCTCTACCGCATGGTCGGAACCCGAAAGCTGGATGGTCACATCCGCCTTTCCTCTTTCAATCCCCGCCGCCAACATCTGGCGCAAATCCATTTCGCGTTCGCGGTAAGCATTGGGATATTTGAGGCGGAGATCGAGAAACTTGCTGTTGACGGAACGGACCTCGACTTCCACCCTCAGGATGCCGGAAGATGCACTGCCCCGCCCGTAGGCGGTCATGGAATGCAGCATTTCTCGAGAGTTAAGCCGCAAAGATAGCCAATCACATCTGCTTGAATTACAGGCCTTGAGCCCATGATTTTTTCGACAAACCCTTTCGGGTAAGGAAATTATTCCCCATCTTTGCATCCGCTTTGCACCGAAAGGCGGACGAAGTGTTTATAACTAATTCTAAACCAGCGCTATAATGAGGAAAGCTGATTTGGTCAACGCCATTGCCGACAAGACCGGCGTTCCGAAGGTCGACGTTCTCGTCGCTTTAGAGACCTTCTTCAAGGAAGTCAAAGCCTCTCTCGCAGAAGGAGAGAATGTGTATATCAGGGGTTTCGGCTCCTTTGTCATCAAAAAACGGGCGAAAAAGATCGGCCGTCATATCAAGAAGAACATGGCTATTGAAATTCCGGAACATTATATTCCGTCGTTCAAGCCGGCCAAAGTATTCGTGGACCAGGTTCGGGACAACGTCACCGAGATGCCCGAAGAAGAGGACGAGGATTGATGCGCCAACCCCAGTGGATAGCATCCGGTGTGGCATTCGCCTTCACACTGGTCCTCTATTTCGGTTTTTCGACAAAACCCTCTTCCTTTAGGGAGGTAGAAGCATCCAGGCGACTGGTCATGACGGCTACCGATGCCCAGTCCCTGATCCTGGAAGCCCGCAACCTCCTTGAAGCGGAACAGACCCGGTTGATCATGGCCCTGGAACAGGCGTTGGCCGAAAATCCGGATCATCCGGAAACGCTCCGGCAACTCTCCTCGGCCTGGTTTGCAGCGGGTCATGAAGCCATTGCCGGACACTATGCCCGGCTTGTGGCCGAATCAGAGGGAACAGCAGAGGCGTGGGCCATCGCGGGCACTACTTATCTCATGGGGCTGCAGCGCTCGAAGGAGGAAAAAGTGCGCCGGTTTTGCAGGGACAATGCGCTTGAAGCCCTGGAGCGAGCCATTTCGCTGGAACCGGAGGTCGTCAGACATCGCCTCAATCTCGCCCTGGTGCATACGGAAATGCCCTCCGGGGACAATCCGATGCAAGGGGTCCTGATGCTGGTTGATTTAAACAAAAAACACCCGGAAGACGCCGGGGTTTTGTTCCACCTCGGCCGTTTGGCCCTCCAGACGGGTCAGACGGCAAAGGCTGTCGAACGGCTTGAGGAGGCTTCCTCCCTGAGACCCGAACATCCGGATACCTGGGCATTGCTGGCCGCTGCCCTCGAACAGGCCGGAGACAAAACTGGGGCGGCTGAAGCCCGCCAACGGTATGAAACACTGATTAAAGAACCAAAATAAACTCTGTAAGAATGCCTTGCGGAAAGAAAAGAAAACGGCACAAGATTGCCACCCACAAGCGGAAGAAACGGCTTCGCAAGAACCGTCACAAGAAAAAGAAATAAGAACCCTCACCCCGGAGCCCTGCCTGCGCCTCGTGCCTCATGCAATTATCCGGACCGGGTTCACATTCTTTGGTTGTTCTGCCCTCGCTTTTCGGTCAGTGGACGGTTGAAAAACCTTGTACTACTGCGATGAATGTGTCAACGGCCACCATGGCCGCAAATGTGCCAATCCTCCGTCAGGATGGGTTTTATTGAGTGCCCACCTGCCGGAAAATCCGTGTGATTTCGAGCCATTCCCCCGTTGTCCCGCTCGAACAGGCACACCAGGCCAAAGGCACCGACATACAGATTCCCAAGGCCGACGGTCATCCGTCGAAGGGGAATCCGGAAAAGCCCTGAATGGCATCAGCAGAACTTCCTTGTCTCGCCAACCGTCCGCGTGATGCATTGCAATGACGCACCTGTCCCGGCGCACAGGCGCTCGAGCCTTGTCATGCCATGGCGGAAAAAGAACTCATCATCAACTCCACACCCACCATCG
Source organism: uncultured Saprospiraceae bacterium (assembly GCA_964471595.1). Taxonomy (GTDB): domain Bacteria; phylum Bacteroidota; class Bacteroidia; order Chitinophagales; family Saprospiraceae; genus JAGNXB01. The sequence goes on along the minus strand of CAYYGN010000012.1, from coordinate 68,457 downwards.
TCGAGATCGCCATTCTCGAAGACGGCCGGCTGATGGAGCTGCACCATCAGAAAACCAACGAAAATTTCACGGTAGGTGACATTTTCCTCGGACAGGTGCGCAAACTCACTCCCGGTCTCAACGCCGCTTTTGTGGATATAGGCCACCAAAAGGAAGCCTTCCTCCACTATACGGATCTGGGTCCCAAATTGCGCTCCCTGCGCAAGTACACTGAACAATCCATCAGCGGAGCCCAATCCCAGCCCATGCTGGAGCATTTTGAATACGAACCCGAGATCGTCAAGACCGGGAAAGTAGATCAGGTACTTGGCAAGCGGGATGAATTGCTCGTACAAATCCTGAAGGAGCCTATCTCGACCAAGGGCCCGCGCCTTAGCTGTGAAATCACCATTCCCGGGCGTTATATGGTCCTAACGCCATTCGCCGACACCATCGCGGTCTCCAAAAAGGTTGGCACCCAGGAAGAAAAACGACGCCTGGCCAATTTGGTGGAAAGCATCCGGCCCAAACATTTCGGCGTGATCGTCCGTACGGCGGCTGAAGGCAAAAAGGTGGCCGACCTCCATGAGGAAATGACTTCCCTGATCACCAAATGGAAGGAAATCCACAAACAACTCCACAAGGCCAAGGCCCCGGTCAAATTGCTGAGTGAACTCGACAAGACCTCCAGTATCCTGCGGGACCTGCTCAACGGGTCCTTCCAGCGGATCGCCACCAACGACCGGGAGATGTACCAGCACATCCGCGGATATCTGGAGTCTATTTCACCCGAGCAGGTCAAGATTCTCCATGCCTACAAAGGCAACCGACCCATTTTCGAACACTTCGGGGTCAGCCGTCAGATCAAGGCCTCCTTCGGCAAAACCTATACCCTACCGAGTGGCGCCTACCTCGTCATCGAACATACAGAGGCCATGCATGTCATCGATGTTAACTCCGGACCCAAAGTGGGCGCCAGCAACAGCGATGTCAGCATCCTCAGTGTCAATCAGGAAGCCGCCAAGGAAATTGCCCGCCAGTTGAGACTCCGGGATATCGGTGGCATCATCCTCATAGACTTCATCGACATGAAAAGCCCCGACCACCGCAAGGCGCTTTTCCAGTCCATGCAGGAATACATGAGTACGGACAGGGCACAGCATACCATTCTGCCCCTGAGCAAATTCGGTCTGATGCAAATCACCCGGCAAAGAGTCCGCCAGGAAATGACCATCGACACGACGGAGGTCTGTCCGCTCTGTAACGGAGCCGGCTCCGTCAACGCCACCGTTCTTGTCATCGAAGACATCGAAAGGGATCTCTCTTTCATCATGCAGAACAGGCCCAATACCAGGATTTCTCTGCACACGCATCCATTCGTGGAGGCCTATCTCAAGAAGGGGTGGCACAAGACCCAGCGGCGTTGGTACATGAAATATTACAAATGGGTACGGGTTTACGGAAACAGTGAATTCCCGCTGACCAAGTACGTCTTCTTTGACGAAAACGAAGACGAGATCAGGCTGTAATCCGGCAGGCGTATCTTGCAGCATGTCCATACGACAGCTGGTGGGGGAGACGGCAGTTTACGGCTTGTCGAGTATCCTCGGGAGATTCGTCAATTTCCTGTTGGTCCCTCTCTATACCTGGTTGCTGGTCGACCGGGAATTTGGAGACATCGCTTTTTTCTACGCCGGGATGGGCTTTCTGAAGGTGATTTTCACCCTCCAGCTCGACACGGCCTTCTTTCGGTTCGGAGCCGATCCTGCTCAGCGGGAAGACGCCTACCGCAGCATCCTGCGACCAGCCGTCATTTATATTGCCTTACTGGGCGTGTTGATGTTTCTTGCCGCCCCCGTGTTGGCCACGTGGACCGGTTATGCGGGATATACGGCCGATTTTCGCTTGGTAGCCATCCTGCTTGCACTGGATGCCTTCAGTGAATTTCCCCTGGCCCGACTCCGGCTCGAACAGCGGCCCGGCCGTTTTGCCGCCATTCGCCTTACAGGGATAGCCATCAACATCGCCGCCAATGTCCTTCTGCTTTGGATATTGCCTTCTTTCCTCACACCTGAAGGCTCTCCCTGGTTGTATCCCTCAAGCCGTCTCACCCTGGTGCTGTGGGCCAACCTGGCCGCTTCCGCAGTGGTGTTCCTTTGGGTGTCTCCGCATTTGGCGCCCTGGAAGAGGCCGGGATCATTGCCCTGGAAGCCGGTGCTACGGTATGCCGCCCCGCTTGTGGTGGTGTCACTGGCAGGCGTGGTCAATGAAATGCTCGACCGGCAATTGCTGCGATATCTGCTTCCTGGTAACGATGAACACGTTCGGGCTCAGATCGGTATTTACTCGGCCACCTATCGCCTGGCTATGGTCATCGCCCTCTTTACCCAGGCATTTCGCTATGCGGCCGAACCCTTCTTCTTCCGCCAGGCACTCCGGCAGGACGCTCCCGCCACCTATGCCCGGGTCACGCGATATTATACGCTGGCCGCTTCCACTGGATTGTTGGTGGTCCTTCTGTTCCAGGATGTGATCAAATATTTTATCGGACGGGAAGGCAGCACTTACCACGAAGGACTACCCATCCTGCCCATCCTCCTCCTGGCCAATGTTTTCCTGGGGTTGTACTACAATTTTTCTGTGTGGTACAAGGTATCCGACCGCACACGGGCCGGTGCGTGGATTGCCCTCGCTGGTGCTGTAATCACCATCCTCCTCAACACCCTGCTCATTCCTGCCTGGGGATATGTCGCCTCTGCCTGGGCCACGCTGATTTGCTATGCGCTCATGTGCCTGTTGTCCCTTCATTGGGGCCATCGCTTTTATCCGGTCCCATATCCATTTCTTGTCATGGGGTTGTATTTGGGTTCGGCCGGATTGCTGGCATGGGGACACGGGGTGGTGACCCATTCCTGGGCATTGGCTCCCCGTTTGTTCCTGGCCTCGGGACTGGCCATGATTTATGCCGGCTTTTGGGGCTGGCGGGAATACAGAACGGCCAGATTGTCCGCACCGGCATGATCCTGCATATCTGCCTGGCATTCATCCCTTGAAGGTATCCTTCGCCAATCTTTCTATCTTGTCCGGGCAAAGAACCAACAAGGCCTTCCCATGCATTTGACTTTTTGCGGTGCTGCGCGCGAGGTGACGGGAAGCTGTCACCTCCTTACGCTGGATGACGGATTCCGGATTCTGCTGGATTGCGGCATGTACCAGGGTGATAATGACGCCATGATCGGGTTCAATGAAAAATGGCTGTTTGACCCAATCGGGATTGACTGTGTCGTCCTTTCCCATGCCCATATCGACCATTCCGGTCGTCTGCCCAAACTTTACAAAGACGGGTTTCGGGGTTATATCTATGCCACCCCGGCCACACACAGCTTGTGCACCATCATGCTGTTGGACAGTGCCAAAATCCAGGAACAGGACGCCAAGTATTATCACAAAATTCATTCGAAACACCACAGAAAAAACAAAGTCCGCGAACCGCTCTACACCCAACAGGATGCATTGAGTGTTCTCAGACAATTTGCCGGAGTGCCTTATCACAAATGGATGCGTATCCATCCGGACGTGGAAATCTATTACCGGGATGCAGGGCACATATTGGGCAGTGCATCCGTCACTCTTCGCATCAAACGCAAAAAGCAGGAGGTGTATCTCGGATTTACCGGAGATATCGGCCGTTGGGACCGCCCCATCCTTCGCGATCCCGAGCCGATGAAACCTGTAGATTACCTCATTAGTGAAAGCACCTATGGCGATCGTCTCCACGAAGAGAAGCCGGCCGAGAAAGAACGCTTCCTTCGCATCCTCCGGGAAACCTGCCTCGAACAAAAAGGAAAATTGATCATCCCCGCTTTCAGCATCGGCAAAACGCAGGAGATCATATACCTCATGGATCAGATGGCCAATGAGGGATTGTTGCCGGAAATTCCGGTATATGTCGATAGTCCGTTATCCACCGGAGCCACCGAAATCTATGCACTGCACCCGGAGTGTTACGACAGAGAACTCACCGAATACCTCATCACGGATTCCAATCCGTTCGGATTCCGCAATCTGATTTTTACCCGAAGTGTGGAAGCTTCCAAGGCCTTGAACGAACGACGCGAACCCTGCGTGATCATCAGTGCCTCCGGAATGATGAATGCAGGGCGTGTCAAGCACCACCTCGCCAATAATATCGAAAATCCCCAAAATACATTTTTGATGACCGGGTATTGCGCCCCGGGCACCCAGGGATGGGCCCTCAGGAATGGCGAAAGAAGGGTCCATGTTTTCGGCGAGTGGAAAAACATCAACGCGCGCATTGAAATCATGGATTCCTTCAGTGCACACGGAGACCGGGACGAAATGCGAAAATACCTGGCAGGCCATCAGGATTCTACCAGACAGCTTTTCCTGGTTCATGGCACGCTGGAGGTACAGGAGCAATTTGCCGATACCCTCTCCAGCGACGGCTTCAAGGAAGTGGTGATTCCCAGACTTGGAGAAAGCTTTGAATTACAAGGTTTGGATTGACCTTTTTCATTTCATAAACGAAAACGCATGTTCAGGCAATTATCCTTCTTTGTGCTGAGTGGCAGTATTTTGCTTTTTGGGTCCGGATGCAACAAAGAATTCGACCAAATCGCTTTCGAACCCGAATTGGCCATTCCTCTTTTCACGTCATCCAGTTCGCTGGCCGATCTGTTCGGGGAAGATACCGACAGTTCCTCGCTGGTCCTGGCCCCTGACGGAAGCATGACGCTTGTTTACAGGGGCAATCTGGTGCGCAGGGAAGGAAGCGAGATCTTCAAAGCCATACCTCCGTTTCCGGGTGTCATGACCGACACATTCCTGTCCGCTCCCTTCACTTTGGAAAATCAAATCAACATTATTCGCGCTCATTTTACCAGCGGCAATATTTATGTCCAGGTCAATTCGGATATCCAGGAAGATCTGGATTTCATCCTTGAATTTCCCGATGTGAGCAAAGACGGACAGGTCCTGCGTATCATCGGAGAAGTCGATTATACCGGCAATCTGCCTGCCGTAGCGGTCTTTCCCGTCAATGACCTGAACGGGTATGACATCCAACTGGACGGACTGGAAGTGAATGTCCGCTATATCGCGACCAAAAAATCCACCGGAGAAAGAGTCAAACTTCCCTCCGTCGGATTTCTCATCACCAACATTACCTTCAGTTATCTCGAGGGATATTTTGGCTATGAAGTTCACCAGATCGACCGCGATACCATCACTATGGACATTTTCAAAAATGTCATCCAGGGTAATCTCGAATTTGCCGATCCCAAAGTGACCATACTGGTGGACAATTCCTTCGGATTTCCATTGCGATCCCAGGTTTCCGTTTTGCGCCTCAGCAATGAAACCCAATCCGCCGATCTGGAAAGTCCGCTTGTCGCATCGGGATTTGACTTCCTGTATCCCTCTCTGGCCGAAGCAGGGCAGACCAAAAGGACCACTTTTTATTTCGATCGTCAAAATTCCAACATAAAGGACATCTTCCACCTTTATCCGACCTATCTGGACTACCAGATAAACGCCATATCCAACCCCGACGAAATTGTCAATCTCATCGGGTTTACCACAGACAGTTCCTATTTCGCCCTGAGCGTTCAGGTGGAGTTGCCATTGATCGGAACCGCCTCGGAATTCGAAGAGTCAAAAACGTATGCGGTTGACTTTTCAGGTCTCAAAGACATAAACGAGGCCGAACTGAAACTGGTGACTGAAAACGAAATACCTGTCGAGATCGATGCTCAGGCCACATTGTTGGACGAGGAGGGCAATGAATTGGGTCAGTTGCTCAATGAATATACACGAATTCTCCAGGCAGCACCGGTGGGACCTGACGGAATGTCCGTGGGTTCTTCCCGACAGGAAACCTACATTCCCGCCGATACCAACCTGATGGAAAAATTGCGAATGGCTCGCCAGATACGTGTGGACGCACGCTTTTCAACGTCGCAAATGGGCCAGCAGGACGTTACCGTTCGGCACACGGACCGGGTAGACATCCGTATGGGTATCCGCGCGAAACTGAATCAAAAACTCGGCGAATAAATCGTTTTTTCCTTTTCATTCCACCGTCTATGAACCTCTCCCTGATATTTCGCTATTCCCTGACATTGGGCTTGAGTGTATTTTTCCTTGGCACCGCGAAGGCACAGATGGTCCAAAGTCTTTGGCACGCCGATCATGTCGGTTATCGCCTGCCCGGAACAGTTCCGAAAGAAAAACTGGTCTTCACCCTTCCATCTTACGGAATGGGTATATATAACTCCGGTTTCAGTTTCAATGATCTCGTTGTCTCCTCCACTCAAAATGTGTACGAATTTGATGTGGATGGCATCCTCGCCATGCTGGATGAGGAAAATACCCTGGCGATAGGCGGGAGTCTGCAAACGTTAGGGGTTGGATGGAAAATAAAAAACCTGTGGCTGGAGGCGGGCCATCAGATCCGGTTCGAGAACTTCCTTTTTTATCCCCGGGATTTATTCGGAGTTTTTTTCAAAGGCAACGCTTCTTATATCGGCCAGACGGCCGACCTGGGCCTCAAAGTATCCAGCTTCAATTACAGTGAAATATATGCCGGAGCAGCATTGGAGTGGGAAAACTTCAGTGCCGGCGCCCGGTTCAAACTCCTGCATGGCGCATTGGCTGCTAATACCGAAAGAGGCAAACTGGATCTTTACACCAGCGATGATGTGTATCAACTCACACTTCAAAGCGATTACCTGCTACACACCTCGCCGGAGCTGGATATCCTGAAAGGGGAGGATGCCAATATTGAAATGGGGTTGCAGGATTTCACCTTGCGCGACATGTTGTCCCGCAACGCCGGATTTGCTTTCGACCTCGGGGCTTCTGCCCGCATAGGAGAGCGGTTCAGACTGGATGGCGCCATCATGGATATCGGCCAGATACGATGGAAGGATGATCTCGTCAGTTACCGTTCCATGAAAACCATTCAGTATGATGGATTTCAATTTAATTCCCTGTTTTCAGATGATTCGCTCAGTTTGATCGGCGCTTTGGACACTCTGCAGGAATTGCTGGCCTTTGAAGAAGAGCAGGGCCAGGCTTTCACGACCCGGTTACCTTGGCATTTTCAGGTGGGCGGGAGGTATGACGCTCTCTCCTGGCTCAATGTCAGCGCCCTGTTTTTTGGCCAAAAACGGCCCGAGCGGATGTATTCCGGATTTTCACTGGGCGCCAATGCCCGCATCGGCAACGTATGGGAGTTCGGACTGACCTATTCGGCTTATTCCCGGACTTATGACAACATCGGTGCCCATACCCTGCTTCGCCTCGGGCCGCTGCGCATCTATGCAGCCTCGGACAACATTGTATCCCTGTTCACGCTGGACGACAGTAGGTATGCCAACGGCAGAGCAGGTCTTCAACTGGCCTTCTGAGGGTCGGGCCGGCCAGAATATTGATGATGCCGGGGTCCGGCGCCGGGTTAATCCGGGAGGGAGACATAGCGCTTTGAGCGTCATCGTCTCTCCCCAGACATTGAGCGTAGGATGCTGACAAGCAACGCTTCGTCGGCACGCTTCGCGCAAAAAATGCTAATGCATTTTTTGGGTTTATCTTTCGGAATAAATTGTTATTATGGGACATCAAGCTGCAAGGGCTGGCTCTACCGGAGCCGTATACGGTCTTGGATTCATCGGCGCTGCCGTTTGGTTTATCTCTCAGGCCACAGGATTCTGGGACGGGATGCTGGGGTTTCTCAAAGCGTTGGTTTGGCCGGCCATGCTGGTCTATCATGCCTTGAAGTTTGTTGGCGCCTGAACGCAACATCTTCCCCTACTCCCTGAGGATTACCCTGCCTTCAGGGGCAAATATCCGCCTGAAGGAGAAGTCCTGATTGGCCTCAAACCCCATACCCCATACCTTCTCTTCCGGTGTGGTGAAAAGAACGAATTTGCGGGTGAAAACCCGATCGTTTTCCTCGTCCCAAATCAATTCCTCCGTCTCGAGTTTTTCGCCGGCCGGATTGTGAAAAACGACATTGCCAATTCCTTTGATCTGCTTTTTCCGCGGGTCGCGAATGCCGAAATCGGCAATTAGTGTACCCGACTCACTTCCGTCCGGTTCATAAAAGATGACCTTGACCCCTTCGGGAAATTCCTCCTTCTCTTCCTGGCGTTTCAGGTATTTGACGAGCTTGGGACCCTCCACCCGGGCGCGCAAACGCAATGAGTCGCTGTACATCAGTACCACATCCCGGACAATTTCGACATCACCTTCCATCAGGAGGGGGTCGGGTGGGGTATCCACCGGTTTCTTTTCACAGCCTGCCACCCAAACGACCAGGACAACTGCGATCAGCAGACCTGCCAACTGCCTGACCGTCGACGGGGCAGGGTGGGGTGTCCCCTTTGGTTTATCCATCCGGCCCGTGCATTACATATTGCGGCGGTACTGACCACCCACCTCATACAAAGCGTGGGTAATCTGGCCCAGTGAACATTGTTTGACGGCCTCCATCAGCGCATTGAATACATTCTCATTGTGCAGCGCAGCCTTCTGCAGGTGGTGAAGCGATTCCGTACTTGTCGCGTCCATGGCCTGATGTTGGTTTTTCAAATGCGTGATCTGGGCTTCCTTCTCCTCTGCGGTGGACCGGATGACTTCGCGGGGAATGACGGTCGGCGAACCATCCGGTGAAAGGAAGGTATTAACGCCGATGATCGGATACTCACCACTGTGTTTCAGGGTCTCGTAATAAAGACTTTCTTCCTGGATTTTGCTGCGTTGGTACATGGTTTCCATAGCCCCCAATACACCGCCCCTTTCGGTGATCCGGTCAAATTCCGACAATACAGCCTCCTCCACCAGATCGGTAAGCTCTTCAATGATAAATGAACCCTGGAGCGGATTTTCGTTTTTGGCCAGGCCCAGTTCGTGATTGATGATCATCTGGATCGCCACCGCACGCCGGACACTCTCTTCGGTAGGCGTGGTGATCGCCTCATCATAGGCGTTGGTATGCAATGAATTGCAATTGTCATAGATGGCATAGAGCGCCTGCAGGGTCGTGCGAATATCGTTGAAAGAAATTTCCTGGGCGTGCAGACTTCGGCCGGAGGTCTGGATGTGATATTTCAATTTCTGGGAACGGTCATTGGCCCCGTACTTGTCCTTCATGGCTTTGGCCCATATCCGTCGGGCCACACGGCCGATTACCGCATATTCCGGATCCACACCATTGGAAAAGAAAAAGGACAAATTGGGCGCAAAATCGTCGATGTGCATTCCCCTGGATAAATAATACTCCACAAAAGTGAATCCGTTGGCCAGGGTGAAGGCGAGCTGCGAAATGGGATTGGCACCGGCCTCGGCAATGTGATAACCGGAAATTGATACGGAATAAAAATTCCTGACCTGATGCCGGATGAAATATTCCTGCACATCTCCCATCAATTTCAGGGAAAATTCCGTGGAGAAAATGCACGTATTCTGGGCTTGATCTTCTTTCAGGATATCCGCTTGTACGGTACCCCGCACCGCGGCAAGGGCCTTGGCTTTCAGGGCTTCGTAAATCTCCGGTTCCAGTACCTGATCCCCTGTCAGTCCCAGAAGGAGCAGCCCCAGTCCATTATGGCCTTGCGGGAGTTCGCCGACATAACGCGGACGCGGAAGCCCCCTGTCATCATATAGGGATTTCAGTCTGGCCTCCACACGGTCTTCCAACCCGTGCTCACGGATATGTAATTCGCATTGCTGATCAATGGCAGCATTCATGAAAAAAGCGCAAATCGTGGCGGCGGGCCCGTTGATGGTCATGCTGACCGAAGTACGGGGATCGCAGAGATCGAAGCCGGAATACAATTTTTTGGCATCGTCCAGAGAGCAAACGCTTACACCTGAATTGCCGATCTTGCCGTAAATGTCCGGCCGGTGGTCGGGATCTTCGCCGTAAAGGGTGACCGAATCAAAGGCCGTTGAAAGCCTGTTGGCCGGCATGTCGATGGAGAGATAATGGAAGCGGCGATTGGTCCGTTCCGGGCCTCCTTCACCGGCAAACATACGGGTCGGGTCCTCCTCCTTGCGCTTGAAAGGAAATACCCCGGCCGTGTATGGAAATTCCCCGGGCGCATTCTCCTGGAGGTTCCAGCGAAGGATCTCCCCCCAATCTTCAAATCTGGGCAGGATCACTTTCGGAATTCGGGTATGGGAAAGGGATGATGTGTAAGTGGGCACACGGATCTCACGACCACGCACCGTATAGACAAAATCTTCCGCTGCATAGTTGGCCTTCCGGGCTTCCCACTCCTGCAGGATTTGCCAACAGGACCGATCGAGTTCCTGTTCTTTTTCCCGGTAGATCTTTTGGAGAATCTCAAGCCATTCGGGTCCCGGCGTGTCCTGCTTGTCCAGAAGATCCAGGGTCTGCCGCAGTCCGAACAATTGGCGGGCGATGGCTACCTGCTCCTGGACCCACCGGTCATACCGCCGGTTGTTTTCACTGATTTCGGACAGATATCTTGTCCGGTTGGGCGGGATGATATAGATCTTTTCGCTCATCTCTTCACCCGGCTGGAAGCTCGAGTGAAGGTCGGCGCCGGTGCGTTCGGCCACAATATCCATCAATCGCCGGTACAGCTGATTGGCACCGGGATCGTTGAATTGGGAGGCAATGGTCCCAATGACCGGCATGTTTTCCACCGGCTGGTCCCATAGCTGGTGATTGCGCTGGTATTGCTTGCGCACATCCCGCAGGGCATCCAAAGCACCCCGTTTGTCAAATTTGTTGATCGCAATGATGTCGGCAAAATCCAACATGTCTATTTTCTCCAGCTGGGTAGCTGCCCCGTATTCGGGCGTCATCACATAGAGCGATACATCCGAGTGATCCACAATCTCGGTATCCGACTGCCCTATCCCGGAGGTCTCCAGAATGATCATGTCATATCCGGCCGCCTTGAGCACGGTAAGGGCGGATTGGACATGCGCACTGAGCGCGAGATTGCTCTGACGGGTAGCCAGTGATCGCATGAAGGTCCTGGGGTGGTTGACGGCATTCATTCGAATGCGGTCACCCAGCAACGCACCTCCCGTTTTGCGTTTGGAAGGGTCGACCGAAAGAATGGCGATGGATTTGTCCTTGAAGTCGATCAGAAAACGGCGAATCATCTCGTCCACCAGGGAGGATTTTCCGGCGCCGCCTGTACCTGTAATGCCAAGAACAGGTATCGTCTTGCCTGCCAGCCCCTTTTGCAGATCCTGTACCCAGGAGGTGCTTTCTTCGGGAAAATTTTCCACGGCGGAAATCATCCGGGCCACAACCCCCGGACGGGAATGGTGAAGCTTTCCGATCTCTCCGTTGAGGTGTTGACCGACCGGGTAGTCACATTGCTGCAACACATCATTGATCATGCCCTGAAGCCCCAGATGACGCCCGTCGTCGGGGGAATAGATGCGCGAAATCCCGTAGCGGTGGAGTTCGTCAATCTCCGAGGGCAGGATGGTGCCGCCCCCGCCGCCAAAAATTTTGATATGCCCCGCTCCCCGCTCTTTCAGCAGGTCATGCATGTATTTGAAATATTCATTGTGCCCGCCCTGGTAGGAGGTAATGGCAATGCCTTGTGCATCCTCCTGGATCGCGGCATCAACGATCTCCTGGACCGAACGGTTGTGACCGAGATGAATGATCTCGGCGCCCGAGCTCTGCATGATGCGCCGCATGATGTTGATCGCAGCATCATGCCCGTCAAACAGGGAAGCCGCCGTGACGATCCGGATCTTGTGGCTGGCCTGGTAGGGGGCAATTTTCTCCATGAATTGTGCCTTTCAATAACTGGAATTCCGATGGGAAATCGGGGAGGGATCTACAAAGATAGGGTTTCAGGGTATGGATACGGTATCGTCCCACCACAACAAGAACTCGCTCAGGATCATGGCGGTGGCCCCCCAAAGCACCTGTCCCCCGATATCGAAATAGGGCACATTGCGCAAAGTAAGGCCCGGGAATACGGGCAAGTCCGTTCGCTTGATGTTCTCTTTTTCCATAAAATGCCGCAGCGGTACCTCCAGAATGGACTCGACCTCCGACTCCTGCCTGCGGAAAGAGGGAGACTCAGGGGTGACCCCCAAGAAGGGATGGACATGAAACCGGCTCACCGGGATTTTCAAAGGGGTTAAAGGGGTGACCAGCCGGACACTTTCCGGGCTGATACCTACCTCCTCACTGGCCTCCCGCAAGGCGCTGGCAGATAAATCGGCATCGCCTTCTTCCCACTTGCCGCCAGGGAATCCGATTTGACCCCGGTGACGGTCGCGCTGGTCCCGATCAGTACGCCGGATCAACACTGTAAAAGCCTCCCCATCCCTGGGATACACCAGGAACAATACAGCGGCTGGCCGAAAATCCCGGTCATCCATCCCCCCATCAGGCAGGCGGTTGCCATGGGCCATCCGATACTGTGCCTTCTCCCCGGGCAGGGGATGCTCCATCCTGGAAGACAACATTTGCTGAAAGGTCAACCAGTCCAAACGTTGATTTTCATCCATAACACAAAAACGGGTCATCGGGGTTTACACCAGACGCCTCTTTCCAAAAGCGACGAACCGGACAAAATCCCATACGATCCATGGCGATCCGTTTGAAAACCTTCCGGGCCCCAATTCCTGCCAGGCCTTTGTCCAGGCGGGATCCTGGTCCATGATTCCCCGTAGCGTGCGCGCTACGCGGACCCATCGCTCCGGATCGGGCTGAACCGGCAACTCCTTCACCTGGAAAGCCCTGAGGGCACCTGTAAATGCTTCATGATCATATGGCCCGTATTGGTCGGGGAAACGCAAGGCCAGATACAACATCACCGCACCCACATCCTGGTCGTGTCCGGCCAAAAGCGGCCTGCGACCTTCCTCCCGGTACTGGTCAAGCAATTCGCCGGACAAAAAGATGAACCGGTCAATCCGGCCCGCCAATGGACGATCGTCCCGAAACAGATCACGGAACATGGCACGTACCTGGTCGGGTTCCATGCGGGCAAAGTGCAAAAGCACCTCCTTGGGCTGGTAAGAGGTCCGGCTCCACAATCGCCGGCTCTCCCCGCTTTGGAGGGACCTGTCAATCATTCCGGCGAAATCCCCGGCATCCGGATCCCAGTGCTGCACGAATCCGGCCTGCACATCCCATACCCAATGGGGAAAGGTGGTCTTCACGAGTGGGGCATATTCCCCGAGTTTGTCCCGAATGCGCTGGAGTTGCATGGCGGCAAAGATCAACAATGTGCAGGTCCCGGATTTAATGGATGGTAACCGTTACCTTTACCTGCCCATAGCACCCTGGCGAATGGAAATGAGATATTTGATTCTTCCTGCCCTTTTTGGTCTGGTCGGGAATACTGCCCTATGGGCACAGGAATCCAGTGCCGGCCGATTGAGTGGCAGCTTCCAGACCAACGTCAACTTTTTTCAGCGGGATTCGGCCATCGGCGCCGCCAATACACCTGGATATGATCGCCAATTGCTCGGCAATGAATCCTGGCTCAATCTCGACTATACCAATTGGGGGTTTGATGTCGGTCTGCGGTTTGACCTGTTCAACAACACCAACCTTTTCGATCCGCTGGGCTCCTTCAACGGTCTGGGCATAGGGCGCTGGTACATCCGCCGGAAAATCGGCGATTTCACCATCATGGGAGGACATATTTACGACCAGATCGGTAGCGGCGTCATATTCAGGGCTTATGAAGCCCGCCCTTTGGCGATTGACAACGCGCTGTATGGTGCGCGGGTCAGTTATCAGATCTCGGATGACTGGCAGGTGAAGGTTTTTTCCGGCAAACAGCGCAATATCTTTTCCTCGTATCATCCCACCCTGTCCGGCGCAGCCGTGGAAGGATTCGTTGCCGGCAACGCCGAAGGGACCTGGTCCATCGTCCCGGGTGCAGGTGTGGTCATGCGCACCACCGATGACGCCACCATGAACCAGATCATCGCCGCCATCGAAAGCTATACCCCCGAAGACGGTTTCATCCCCGAATACAATACACGGGCTGCCACCATCTACAACACCCTTTCGGCCGGCAACGTGACCTGGTATGTCGAAGGGGCCTACAAGACCAATGACGTATTTTACGACCCCTTTGCCGAAAAACACAACTGGAACGGATCGGTCACGCAAGGCCGCCTCGTATCAAGACCCGGCAACATCTTCTACACTTCCCTCGGATACAATACCGGCGGACTGGGCGTCATCGTCGAGGCAAAACGCACTCAGGACTTCACCTTTCGCGTGGATCCTTTTGTCAACCAACTCAGGGGTATGGTCAATTTTCTCCCGCCCATGGCCCGCGTCAATACCTACCGCCTGACAGCACGTTATAATGCAGCCACCCAGGAAATCGGCGAAACGGCCGGACAAGTCAGCCTGCGTTATGCCCTCAACGATCGTTGGTCCTTCAATGTGGATTACAGCCAGATCATGGACCTCGACATGCAGGATCTGTTCTACCGGGAAGTCTATACCGAGGTAAACGCCAAACCCGGTGATGCCTGGAATATCCTGGCCGGCGTTCAGCACCAATGGTACAACCAGTTCATTTACGAAGGGAAAATCGTCGATGGCCGTCCGGCACGAATCGGTACTTTGACACCTTATACCGACATCCAGTACAACATTGATGACACCCGGGCCATTCGTGCCGAACTCTCGGCCATGTTTACCGGTTGGCTCAACGATGCCCCCACCAGGGATTATGGCAACTGGCTGTTCGGTCTGTTGGAATATACCATTGCCCCGCATTGGACGTTTACGGTTGCGGACATGTGGAATTTCAGGCGATACGACCTCAATACCCGTCAAAAAGTCAAAGCCGTCCATTACCCGAGAGTAGATGTCTTCTATGCCACAGGACCCACCCGGGTAGCCCTTTCCTACATCAAGCAGGTGGACGGAATCGTCTGTACCGGCGGTATTTGCCGTTACGAACCAGCGTTCAGCGGATTCCGGATGAACATGCAAACCAATTTCTGACAGTGATGAATGCCCGCTCTGCCCATTCCTTCCTTTTGCTTTTGATCCTTCTGCTCACCGGCTGCAAGGAAATAGCTCCGGATGTGGTGTTCGGCCCGCCCACCGGATTGGGTGACCGCGTTGTCCTCGTAGAGGAATTCACCGGTGCCCAATGCATTTTTTGCCCGCCGGGCAGCGAGGAATTGGAAAACCTCCTGATCCTGTATCCGGACAATCTCGCTGTGGTATCCATCCATACCGGATTTTTCGCCACCCCCATCCCCAACAAAAGCAAGTATGATTTTCGTACACCGGAAGGCGATGCCCTGAATACCTTCCTCGGCTCTCCCGACAAAGGATATCCCAGTTCCATCATCAACCGGCGGAATTTTCCCGGCGAGACAAGCCTGCATAATGTCATCACCAAATGGCCGGCTTATATAGAAGCGGAAACCGCCCAGGAAGCCGCTTTCGGCCTTGACCTGCAACCGGAATTTGATCCCGCCACGCGTGAACTGACCGTTCAGGTAACCGGTATTGCCCGCCGTGCCGTCAATAATCCGCTCAGGATTACCGTGATGATTGCCGAGAGCGGTATCGTGGATTATCAAAAGGACGCCATCCTGGGCGAAATTCCCGAATATGTCCACAAACATGTGCTGCGCGGGATGGTCAATACCAACGCAGAAGGGGATGTATTGGCGCCCGGAGCAACGGCGGGCCAAACCCTACTCTACCAGGGCTCCCGCACTTTGCCCGCCGATTGGAAGGAAGATAAATGCGAGTTGGTCGCCTTCATTTCGGATGGCAATACAAGGTATGTGTACCAGGCGGCCAAAAGGAAACTGTTTCCTTGAAATGCCGCCATCCGGGTAACCTGAAGCGCCGGCTTCCCGTTTACCCGTACATTGTAATTTCCGTCAACGACCCATCTACCTTTACCAGATCATGATTATTGCCTTGCTGGTCACGTTGCTTCTTTCCGCCCTGTTCTCGGGCGTTGAAATCGCTTATGTCTCAGCCAGCAAACTGAGGGTGGAACTCAAAAAACAACAAGGTGGCCTGCGCTCCCGGCTGATTTCGCGATTTTATGCCGATCCGTCCCGCTTCCTGGGATCCATGCTGGTGGGCAACAATATCGCCCTTGTCATTTTTACCCTCCTGCTCTCCTCACTCCTCACTCCGGTTTACACTCCTCTTTTCGGAGAAGAATTCCTGACGCCGTTCCTCATTACCCTGACCGGAACAATCATTGTACTGATCTTCGGCGAATTCCTTCCGAAGGTAATTTTCAGGACGTATGGAGAAGTGGTACTCTACAATCTGGCCGTACCCGTGCGGATTCTGACATTTTTGTTTGCCCTTCCTGCCGGAGCGCTTACCTGGTTGTCCAACCGGCTGCTACGGCTGCTGACCAAAACCACAGAGAACTTCCAGGACAATACATTCAGCCGACTGGAACTCGAGAGCCTCGTTCGGGACTCCCAGAGTTTTTCCGAAACACGTATAGACACCGACTTGTTCGGAAAAGCCCTCCATCTCAAACAGGTGAGGGTCAAAGACTGCATGGTGCCGCGCACGGAAATCGAGGCGGTTGACGTCAACGACGGATTGGATGAATTGCGAAAACTCTTCGTGGAGAGCAAATTATCCCGGCTCTTGGTCATAGACGGCGAAATAGACAATGTTCTCGGTTATGTCCACCACCAACAAATGCTCAACGGAAAGGGAAGTATCCGCAAAATGATCTTTCAAATTCCTTTTGTCCCCGAGTCCATGAAAGTCCAGGATTTGCTAAATCTTTTCATCAAGGAAAAAACCAGCCTGGCTTGCGTGGTGGATGAATACGGCGGCACATCAGGCATCATTACCATGGAGGACATCCTCGAACAGATTTTTGGAGAAATCGAGGATGAACACGATGACGAAGAATACACCGAAGAAAAATGGGGAGACGGGAATTACCGCTTTTCGGGACGTCTGGAGATCGATTACCTGAATGAAAAATACCCGGAATTGCAATTGCCCAAAGGGGAATATCATACGCTTTCCGGCTATCTCGTCATCACTACCGAACATATTCCTGAGGAGGGCACCGAAATCGTCCTGCCTCCTTACCGTTTTGTCCTTGAAAAAGTGAGTGACAAGAAAATCGAAATCATCCACGTACACCGACTGGGGCCCGAAGATGAAGAGATGGCTCCATAATGTCCTTCATTCATTTGCCTTCCGGCTGTTGCTCCTTCACTTCAGGGAGCATTTTATTCTCGTCCTGTTTTGGATTTTCATCGTCCTCATCCTGCACGGTGCCGTATTTTCCCTTTTCGGCATACGGCTCCTGCTTTTACTTCCTGAATATCGCGGAGAGACCTCTCCGCTGAGCTATTCGCTTCTGGGTGGAACTTTTGGCGGATTGTGGATGACGTGGAACCTGGTCACCTATCTGCTATATGCCCGCAGATTCCCTTTTCTCGGGACACTGTCCTGGCCCCTGCGCCTCTTTTCCTTCAACAACAGTCTGCTGCCTCTCGCCATGACCGTGCACTACCTGATCCTGTCAGGAATGATTCAGGTCAGTGAAGGTGGATTCAGCCGTGAGGAAGCCCTTCTGAATCTCCTCGCCTTTCTGGGAGGTTGTGTGCTCATCATGGTGATCCTGTCTTTGTATCTCACTCTGACTAATAAAGACATCTACCACTTTGGCCATCGCCTGTCCAAACAGATGGAAAAAAGAGAGGACAGGGATCCGGGCAAAGAAAACTGGGGGGTGGAAAATTATATCTCCGCCCGAGGGCACTTCCGGCGTACCCGCACACTCACCGGAGAAGAAACCGGTGTCATAAGGGATATTTACCGGCAAAATCATCTTAATACGCTGTTCCTTCAGGTAGTAGGGATGGTAATCCTCATTCTGCTTGGCCGTATGGCCGAACTCGATTGGGTCCGTATCCCTGCAGGGGCTTCCCTGCTGATCCTTCTGTCCGTGGGCCTGGCGATGATCGGCGCCATCTCTTATTGGTTCGGACCCTGGCGTTTCATGGTATTTCTTTTGCTGCTGGCCGTACTGGAAGGGGCCAGCGGGCGGTGGGCGGTCCGGCGTCCCACGGCGCCGATGGGACCCGTGGAGAAAGGGATGCCGCTGCCCGCCTACACCAACGAGGCCCTGGACAGTCTGCTCGACACCACCGCAATCCGGAAAGACCGGCAAGCCATGGAATCCATTCTGGAGGCATGGAAGGCACGTCAGGAAAACCCATTGCCTCCCCTGGTGATCGTGACGGCCAGTGGGGGTGGCCTCAGGGCCGCCCTGTGGACCATGCAAGTGGCCCGGCAACTCGATCGTGCCATACCCGGAGGACTGGTCACCCGCACAGCGGCCCTGACCGGCGCTTCGGGAGGTGTCCTCGCTCTTGCCTTTCTTCGGGAATTGTGGTGGAGGGAACAAAAGGGCATGCTTCCGTCATGGACCCATGACCGGTATCTCGATCAAATCGGCCTTGACCTCCTCAATTCTGTCGCCTTCAGCCTGGTCAGCAATGATATTTTCCATTTCGGTACGCCGGTACCCTCACGGGACGGACAGATTATCAAAGATCGCGGCTTCCATTTCGAGCGCCAATGGATGGAAAATACGGGCAACGTATTTCCAGCCCGTTTGGGTGCATACCGGGAGCCGGAAGCCAACGGCGAGATACCTTTGCTTTTCATTACACCCTCCATCCTCCATGACGGTCGGCGTTTGCTGATCAGTCCGCAAGGCGTCAGTCATTTGTGCCGTCCGCCACATGGCGATCCCCCTGCCGGACACTTTGCCGTGGATGCCGTTGATTTCGGCCGGTTCTTCCGCCATCTGAATCCCATGGATTTGCCTTTCAGCACGGCGCTTAGGATGAACGCCACCTTCCCCTACATCCTGCCCGCCGTCAGCATGCCCTCTGATCCGGTCATTGACATCATTGATGCCGGTATCCGGGACAATTACGGCGCTTCCCTTGCTGTCCGGCTGATCCAGCAACACCGCGAATGGATTCGCCGGAATACATCAGGGGTAGTCCTGGTCCAGATCCGTTGTTGGGAAAAGGACCCCGAACCCGGATCCGACCGCCGCCAGGGATGGATCGGAGAGTGGTTCAAACCATTTGGGCTTCTGGGGCAACCCTCGCGGTTTCAGGATTTCGAACAGGATGCCGGCACAAGCCTGCTGAAAGAAACGCTCGGGGACACACCCCTGCGGGTTGTTCGGTTCATCTACCAGCCTCAGTCCGGACTACCCCCTCCGTCCCTCTCCTTCCACCTCACACGGAGAGAAAAACATGACATTCTGACGGCCTGGGAAAACCCGGCCAACCAGAAGGCTTTGAAGGCCGTAGAATCCGCATTGGATATCCCTCGTTAGGGCATTAACGCAGGGGGGTGGTACCTTTGGGACGTGGATCAACTGGATCAACTTCTCAGCGCCTACCGACAGGATGACACCATCCGGCAACTGGCTCAAGCGTTGAATGAAACCGGCCCACGCCGCGTTCATTTGCAGAAACTGGCCGGTTCACAAGCCTGCCTCGTATTGCTGGCCGTCTATCTACAGCAACCCGGACAGCACCTCTGGATTGCCCGCGATCAGGAGGAAGCCGCCTATCTGCAAAATACCCTCGACAATCTGATGCCGGACCGTCCGGTGCGTTTGCTCCCCGACTCTTTCAAACGCCCGGGATATTTCGCCGAAATCAGCAGCCACAACGTGCTGCAGCGCACCGAGGTGGTCAACCAGCTGAGTACAGGAAATCCCGTTCCTGAAATAGTGGTCACTTACCCGGAG
Organism: uncultured Saprospiraceae bacterium; assembly: GCA_964471595.1. Classification (GTDB taxonomy): domain Bacteria; phylum Bacteroidota; class Bacteroidia; order Chitinophagales; family Saprospiraceae; genus JAGNXB01. Next base: position 48,673 of record CAYYGN010000012.1, on the reverse strand, counting down.
GCCCTCATCGAAAAGGTCCTCCAACCGGAAGCGCTCCAAAAAAACCGGATCAGTATCGTACGTGGAGAAAATCTCGACCTGGATTTTGCCCTCGAATTATTGCTTGAATACGGATTTGAAAAAGTCGATTTTGTTTACGAACCCGGACAGTTTTCCATCCGAGGCGGCATCGTGGATATTTTTTCCTATGGCAATGAATGGCCCTACAGGGTAGAACTCTTCGATGTGGAGGTGGAAAGCATCCGCACTTTCGATCCCCTGACCCAATTATCCCGTCAGCGCGTCGAACGGGTCAATATCATTCCCGATGCCCACCGCGGATACGAACCCGGCCAAAAAACCAACCTGCTGGATATCCTCCCGCCCAAGACCACCTTGTGGATGGAGGACCCGGTATTTGTATTGGAACGGTGTGAGTCGGCCTACCGACAGGCCATTGATTTTACCCCCGATCTGCTGCCTGGCGAACAAGAAACCCTTGCCGCCTTTTTCAGGGAAAAACCTTTGGTATCACCCGGAGATATTATCGACGCGATCAGCCGCTATGGCCTTGTTTGTACCGCCAATCTTCCTCCGGAAATGGTGCCGGATATCCAATTGGAAATGGGAGGCAGGCCACAGCCTCACTTCAACAAAAATTTCAAACTTCTTATCGAGGACCTGCGTGAACATCATCGCAAAGGGTATTCCTTTTTTCTTTTCACCGACAACCCCCGCCAGATAGAGCGGTTTCATGCGATTTTCGAAGAATTGGAAGCCAGCATCATCATCCATCCGGTGATCAAAGCCATCCACCAGGGTTTCATTGACGACAGACTCAAAGTACTCTGCTACACCGACCACCAGATATTCAATCGGTTCCACGCCTTCAAATTGCGCAGGGGATTTACCCGCGATCAGGCCATCAACCTGCGCATGCTGCGCGAACTGAGTCCCGGTGATTTTGTCACCCATATCGACCATGGGGTCGGACGGTACAGCGGTCTTGAAAAAATCGAGGTCAATGGCCACGTCCAGGAATCCGTCCGGATCATTTACAAAAACAATGACATCCTGTATGTAGGGATAAATTCCCTCCACAAATTGGCGCGGTATGTGGGCAAGGAAGGCACCGAGCCACAACTCAGTAAACTGGGATCCGAGTCCTGGAAAAACCTCAAGGCCAAGACCAAACGAAAGGTCAAGGATATCGCCCGCGAACTCATTTCTCTTTACGCGCGCAGAAGGGCAACTGCCGGTTTTGCCTTTGCCCCGGATGGATATCTTCAAAATGAATTGGAGGCTTCATTCCTGTACGAAGACACCCCCGACCAATTTACCGCCACTCAGGAAGTCAAGTCGGATATGGAAAAGCCGCATCCCATGGATCGTCTGGTTTGTGGAGATGTGGGATTCGGAAAAACGGAAGTGGCCATCCGTGCCGCTTTCAAAGCGGTCGTCAACGGAAAGCAGGTAGCCGTACTGGTTCCTACCACCATACTTGCCCTGCAGCACTTCCGCACCTTTTCCGGCCGTCTGGCTGAATTTGGTTGTACGGTCGATTATCTCAACCGCTTTCGCAGCGCATCCGACAAAAAACAAATCCTCCACCATCTCAAGGACGGCGGCATCGATGTGATCATAGGCACCCACGCCCTCCTCTCCAAAGAAGTCATCTTTCGGGATCTGGGTCTGTTGATTATCGATGAGGAACAGAAATTTGGTGTCGCTTCCAAAGAAAAATTGCGCTCCCTGAGAGTCAATGTGGATACCCTCACCCTCACGGCTACCCCCATTCCACGGACTCTGCAATTTTCGCTCATGGCGGCCCGTGACATGTCCATCATTCGTACTCCGCCGCCCAATCGCCAGCCCATCCATACCGAATCCAGGATTTTTCACGAACCCTTTATCCGGGATGTCATCGAATATGAAGTCAACCGGGGCGGGCAGGTGTTTTTTGTTCATAACCGCGTCAAAAGCCTGGGCGAGACGGCCGAAATGGTCATGCGCATGTGTCCCGGAGTCCGGGTCGCCGTGGCCCACGGCCAAATGGAATCCAATCAATTGGAAAAAACCCTCACGGCATTTATCGAAGGCGCCTTCGATGTACTCGTCAGTACCAATATTATCGAAACCGGTCTCGATATTCCCAATGCCAACACCATCATCATCCATAATGCCCACCAATACGGACTCAGCGATCTGCACCAACTACGGGGACGTGTCGGTCGGTCAAATACCAAAGCTTATTGTTATTTGATCCACCCTCCGTTGTCCGTCCTGACACCCGAAGCGCGTAAAAGGATCAAAACCATTGAAGATTTTTCCGATCTCGGCAGCGGATTCCAGATCGCCATGCGGGACCTCGACATCCGGGGTGCCGGCAATATGCTCGGTGCCGAACAAAGCGGGTTCATTTCAGAGATCGGATTCGAAACTTACCAGCGTATCCTGGATGAAGCCATTCAGGAACTCAAAGAAGAAGATTTTGCCGAAACCTTCCGCCAGGAACAAGAGAAGGATCGTATCTGGATCCGGGAAGTAACCATTGACACCGACGCGGAAATGCACATTCCGGATGACTACGTCACCAATATTCAGGAACGTCTCAGTCTGTACACCCAACTGGACCAGATCGAAACCGAGGAAGATCTCCAGGCTTTCAGCGACATGATCGGTGATCGTTTTGGCCTCATTCCGGATCCGGTAAAGGAACTCTTCGACGGCCTTCGCCTCCGGTGGATTTGCAAGGAACTTGGTTTTGAAAGACTCACTCTGCGACAAGGCAAACTCAGGGCTTATTTCATTCATAATCCTCGTTCGTCCTATTATGACAGTCCCTTGTTCAAACGGCTTATGGCCGTGATGGCAGACGCCTCTACAGGATTTTCCGTCAAACAAAACCGCCAAATGCTGATTGCCGCCCGGGACGGCGTCCCCCACCTTAAGGAGGCCCGCCATATCCTGTCTGCCCTGCAGCAACACATTACCAACGAGTCCACTACCACAATGTCCTGATCCGGCAGACCCTTGTTGTCAGATCCTGTTCCTGGTACGTGCCTACCAAATCCAACGGAATAATTCCATCAAGGCGAGGCCCATGAATACCAGGGCGATGAAACGGTTCAAGTGACGTGTCCACATGCCACCCTGCCTGGCAATGACGTGGCCCATCAATATGAAAGCCAACAAGGAAAAATAGGCGCCGCCAACTGCACCGCCAATGAAAGCCGTCCACAGCATTTTGTTCTCAACAGGAAAATCCAGCCAGGTCAGCCAAAACAGCCAAAACGGATACACCAGGATATTGATCATCGAAAGCCCCACGCCTTTCCAAAAAGGGGTCCCGTTTTGTTCTTCCTTCACATCGGCCTTGGGTCGGGACATAAAAAAATAGATCGCCAATCCGAGAAAAAGAGGAAACGCAATTGCCCTGAGCCATCGCTCGATGCCGGGATTGTCCGACAGCAGATCGTAACCTGCAAGAATCAATACCAACTGACACCCCTCGGTCACCACGGCACCCAATCCCATGATCATGGCTGCCGTGCGTCCCCGGTAAACGGCCGTCGACAAAATGTTGAGATTGATCATTCCGAATGGAAGCGAACCCATCAGACTCAATCCAAATGCCACCCAGAAAAACCAAACGCCTTCCATAACACGCCTTTAGGGATCCGTGAGCAAAGAAATGGAACCGGGAATTATTCCTCAAAAGGGACTGGCGAATGCCGGATTGGTCAGCAGGGTTGTGTCCGTGAGTGTATGCAAAAAAGCAATGAGATCGGATTTGTCCGACGCGTCCAGTTTCAACCCGCCGGGATTCAAATTGTACTGCAGCAAAAAATCAACGGTCGGCGATGATTTGACACCGGTATTGTAATGGTCAATAACCGATGCAAGATCCGGAAACCGCCCGTCATGCATGTACGGAGCTGTCAATGCAATATTCCGGAGGGAGGGGGTTTTGAACCGGGCCATGTCAGAGGCCATGCCGGTTACGGTAAATCGGCCCGGATCCGCAAAATCCGCCTCCGCGTCAAGTCCGTTGTTCATGAACAAGTCATTGGTAAAATTGAATCCCCCGTGGCAATGGAAACACTCAGCCCCTTTTTTGATACCCTGAGGGTCATATTCCCCGAAAAAAAGTTGGCGCCCTCTTTCTTCTTCAGCCGTCAGCGTGACCTCTCCCTTCAGAAACAGGTCGTATTTGGTATTCTGCGAGATGATCGTGACCATGAATTGTTCGATCGCCAGACCAATCCGCTCTTCGGTAATCACGTCGTCCCCGAATGCCCGCACAAACTGGTCGCGATACATTGGCATGTCGTTCAGCTTCTGGATGACACGTTCCAGTGTTTCGTTCATTTCCAATGGGTCCTGGATGGGTTGAAGCGCCTGATGGCGCAAGGCCGGTGAACGGCCATCCCAGAACATGCCATTGCGGTGCCAGGCCAGATTGAAGGTGGGCATCGATTGCCGCAGACCCGGCAATCCCTCAACCCCGATGCTCAACACGCGTGAATCGCTAAATCCGGCGGTTTGCTGGTGACAGTCAGCACAGGCCATGCTGCCATCCCGGGACAGGGATTTTTCATAAAAAAGCATCCTTCCAAGTCGAACCCCTGCCTGGGTAGGAAGATTGTCTCCGGCCAGCGGCGGGGCAGGAAAATGACCCGTCTCCAACACATAGGGCGTCGGATCATATTCAACCGGATCTTTCATTTCTTCAGGACGACATCCAACCAGAAGCATTCCTGCCAGAAAGCAGACCAACCAGGGGCGAAAAATTACAGTTAATGGTATCATGGTGTATGCCTAAATAACGGATTTTCCAGAAAAGTATCGTCGGTGAGTGCCCGGAGGAAGGCCACCAGATCACCGGCCTCTTCATCCGTCAGATCCAAAGGCCGCACTCGGGCATCTTGCCTGGGGTGACCCGCTCCCCCCTTACGGTAATGTTCCACGACCGCTCGCAGATCCGGGATGGATCCGTCATGCATGTAAGGGGCCGTGACAGCCACATTCCGGAGAGAAGGCGTTTTGAACAAGGCGCGATCATCCTCCAGACCCGTCAACCTGTATCGCCCCGGATCGTCGTATGCCACATAAAGCCCATTGTTGCTGAAGGAATAATGGGTAAAATTAAATCCGCCATGGCATCCGGCACATTGCGTTCTCGCGCTGAAAAAAAGCGCCATACCTCGTCGTTGGGATGCCGTCAACGCACCGGAATGCCCCGCCACATATCGGTCATAAGGACTGTCGCCACTCAGCAAAGACCTTTCAAAAACGGCAATGGCCCGTGTAATGACGTAAGGATCCGGATCCCGGTCATAAGCTTCTCGCGCCATGCGCACATAAAGGGAATCCTCCCTCAACCGGTCAGCGATCAACACCAGGTTGTCATCCATTTCGTGATGCTCCTGAACCGGCACGGCAACCTGCATTTCCAGTGTGGGCACCCCTCCTTCGCGCATGAGAAAAGGATGGTAGGCGACATTGGCCAGCGATGGCGCATTGCGTGTACCCATCCTTCCTTCAACGCCTTTGCTGAACGCCACCGTATCACTGAAGGAAAAGGCCGGCAAATGACAGGATGCACAACTCACCGTCCGGTCCCGGGACATGACCGGATCGAAAAACAGCTTTTTTCCCAGAACCCATCGTGCATGCGTAGGCGTATTATCCGCAGGGGCAGGTGGAGCGGGAAATCCTTGAGGCACTTGCCATAAGACCGGATCTTCAGTGGGATACCAGGACTCCTGCCTGCAGGAATGCAGGACCATCAAGCAGACCAGTCCCAGCCATCTGTACATGGCTCAGGGGCGGACCACCCATTTCCTGACCGCCACGCTTCCATCGGCCATGCCGATCCGTACGATATACAAACCGGGCACGGGCGCTTGCAAAGCCATCGTGGACATCCCCGGACCGGGCCGGAGAAAGGCCACCAAATTACCGGCCGCATCGTGGATATCCACCCAGCCACCGGTTTGCGCTGCAATCCATTCCAGGGTGGCGTTGGTGCCGGAAGGATTGGGCACCACGCGCACCCCGGCAACATCATCGGCATCATGAATGGCAGAAACCAGCGGAGCGGAAAACACCAGGGTCTCGAAGTTGACCATGATTTGTGTTGCCGCACCGAGATTGCCATGGGCATAAAGACCTCCGTCAATATTTATGTCTTCCAACAGACGACCATAATCGGCCACCAGGGGAATGATGAGGGTATCCTCCGACACTTCGGCGCCAGTCGCCAGTTGGACCGTTTTGTACAATTCGTCGCCAATGCTGTGGATCTCGAAGGTGTGCAACAACCCTTCCCCGCATTTTCCTTCGTACGCGACAAACCGGTATCCGCTCACCCACCCCCAGTGCATGGAAGGGTCCTGATAGGCCAGTGGATGATCCTCCGGGTAATTGGCCGGATCGAGATGGTTACTCGCCGAATCCACCCCAATGGAAAATTCGATCCCTTCAATGACCTCTACATCCATTTCACCGAGGTCCAGGACGGTTTCCGTACCTCCGTCCACAAGGAAATACACCCGCTTGGGCGCCGTGCGTTGACCCCCGTCATGCACAATCACCGGGTGGGAAACATAGTATTCCAATCGACGTGGTTCATAGACGACACCACCATCATCCTCATAAGCAACATGCAGTTTGAATGCCGATTCATTGACCTTCTGGTCGATCTTCACCAGGACCTGCTTTTGGCCGGCAAGTAGGAAAGGGGTAAAAAGCAACGGTAGATACAAGTACTTCATGATTCAGATATGTGACCCAAATTTAAGGCTTTTTCTACTGGCATCCGCGAGGGTATTGTGTTTTTATGATTCCACCACAGGCTAAAATTGGTCCAAAGGGTTTTCCCCGCAGCGGCAGGCACCCCCTCCATTTTCAATGCGCGTGAGAGCCGGTATACGATCCCCCAATGCCGCGCCACATCCCTGTACGCCCTCCAGACCGAGCGTCCGGGATGGTAAATATGGGCCGGCTCGGCAGAAACACCGTTGTATTCCAGCAACCGGAATTGTTGCTTATGGATCATGGCCTCCAGGGACCGGCAGCGCAGGTCAAACCGGCCGTAATAGAACCCCTGGGACCGGTTACTGATGTCGTCAAAGAACGCTGTCAGGGCCTCGGACACCTCATGACCGGCATCGAGAAAAACCGTGCCCCGGCAATGGTTTCCGATCGGCTCAGGACAAACCACTTCTCCCTGTTCGGGGACATAGGCCATAAGTGCCGGCTCTTCCCTGATCAAACGGTCCACTTGCCGGCGGCCCCGGAATTCCTCTGCCAGCAATTCCGCCACCGTTCTCCGGCCATCTCCCGTGACGCGCAGAAATCCCTTACGGCAAAGTGAGGTGATCTGCCCCCTGGTCTGGCCCGGAAAACGGTGGTACATGACACTGTACTCCTCCGGAAATTCGACATATTCCTGCAGAATGAATCCCACGGTTGGATAACTGGCCAAAATGCGCAAAAGATCCCGCTCCGATGCACACCGCCGGACCAGATATCCGCGCTCCCCGATATCGGGTTTGACGACAAGGGGGAAGGTCCAACCCCCTTTCCGGATCTCTTGCAAGCGGAGCCACCGGTCGGTGCCATCCGGGGGTACATACAGCGACCGAGGCCAAAGATTTTCCGGAAAACCCTGCATGATCTCCCACTTTGATTCCCCCAGCAGCCCCCCCAATGGGATGGCAGGGTTGACACGGGTAAAAAACAACGGATGGCCGGACCGGATGGCATACCAGCACCAAAGCCCGGCAGCCGGCAAATGAAACAGCCAGGCAGGCCAGAATTCCCACCTTGACCACCGGATCCACAAGTCACGCACCCAAATCATACCGGTGGATTTGATCACGCACCAAATCATGGTGTTGCCACAAGCCCGTCCCGGCCCCCAGCCGTGCCGAAGTGACGCTGACGGTTTTGACCCTTTCATCCCTATTGATGACAAGACCATGCACCCGGTCCCCATTGTCCGTAAGGTGAAAATCCAGGATTTCTTCCATGCCCGGGCTCGGGTGTTCCGTGAGAAACTGCCGGAACCACCTCAGCCTCCGTTGACGGACCGGATAGGGATACAATGTGGAGGATGCCCAAATGGCGGGCTTGTGCCCGGGCACGGCTTCGATGTCCTTGGCCCTGCCGTTCCACCATAAAACGGACGCCTGGTCCCCCTCTGCAAGTACCATGGTAAATGGCTCTATGCCCTTCAGGTCCACCTGCCGGACAAACGTGTCGAAATCCGGAAATTCAAAGGCATCCAACACCACAAGCCCCCGGCTGCGCCGGTAGGGCGGCCGGTGCCGGTGTCGCCGTTTGGCGCCGTTCAACAAACACACCGCCCGCATACGGTCGGAAACACAGATCCAGGTACCCCCCGCGCCTTCATCCACCGGAAACAGCAGGCGTTCCCCGCCCGCCGTTGGTCGCTTTTCCACCTTTACCGCCGAACGGTGCGGCGCCTCATCCCTGTTGGAAGTGAGAATGGCCCCTCCCTTTCCATCCGGGACCCAGGTTACCGTACACATGTCTGCTTTCTGTAACGCAATGTGGATGGAGCTATGCCGAAATGGGCCGGCAGCTCAATATCCGGTCGCACCCGCGCAATACCTATGCGCAATATGGCTTTGTGATGGATGGCATGCTCCAGGCAATAATACAATTCCCGGTACAAGGATGAGGCAAAATGGAGTGGCCCCTTGCCCTCCTCCAATTCGTCCGACGCTAGCGTCAGCGAAAAATCGGCCGGCACCTCTTCCAGACGTCCGGCCAGGTATCGGGCCATCCGGATGGCCTTGTGCGGGTCCGTCTCGATCTCCGTATCCCTGACCCGGCACCCATAACTGATACATCCTCCTTCTGCCTGGTCCAGCAAACACTGATAAAATTCCAGGATGTGCCGGACATGCTGACCAATGCTGCTTCCCTGCAGGATGTCCAATGGACTCCGGTAGGTCATGTCGTCGAGCTGACCGATGACTTGCCCTAATTCATCCAGCACGGAGGCCGACACAAGGTTCAATGGGAGACTTGGATAATGCATGGTCCTATTACATGGGGGTGTGATGCCGGCTTTGCCCTTCGGAAGTTTCTATCTCTATAGGTCGCCAACGGAATGACGTCCTGTGCAAGGGGGTGGGTCCGTATTGAGCCAGGGCCTGCCGGTGAAATATCGTCGGGTATCCTTTGTTGTCCAACCAGCCATATTCGGGATATCGGGCATGCCAGGCGACCATCTTGGCATCCCTCGCCGTTTTGGCCAGAATGGAAGCCGCCGCAATCGATCTGAATTTGGCGTCCCCGCCGACTACACAAACATGGGGTAACCCAAGGTAAGGACGGAATCGGTTTCCATCAATCAGCAGCAGTTCGGCCGACGTTCCCAATCCCTCAATGGCACGGTGCATGGCCAGCAGGGAGGCCTGCAATATGTTCAAGCGATCGATTTCTTCCGGACTGCTTTCCGCCACCGCCCAGGCAATCGCCTCGGACCGGATTGCCGAGGCAACCACCTCCCTTTGGCGGGCCGTCAATTGCTTGGAATCGTGGAGCCAGCGATGATTCCACCCCGGGTCCAGGATCACGGCCGCAGCGACAACCGGACCGGCCAGGCATCCCCGTCCAGCTTCATCACAACCCGCTTCCGTACATCCTTTGCGGTAATAGGCCCTGAGTGTCACCTGGCAAAGATAAAAATCCCCCTCCCAGATTAGAATGGGGTTAGATTGTGGTCCTTCCCACATCCCTGCACGTAGGCACAGCGTTATTTTGTCCTAACAGCCCCAACCATTATGGAAGCCTCCTACCAACGCCTGCTGAAAGGAAACGAAACGTTCATCGCCGAACGGCTCGCCCTGGATCCCGACTTCTTCACACGCCTGTCCAAACAACAAAAACCGGAATTCCTCTGGGTTGGCTGCTCGGACAGTCGCGTACCGGCCAACGAGATCACGAATACCGATCCCGGAGAAATATTTGTCCACCGCAATATTGCCAACGTCGTGGTCCACACCGACCTCAATTTCATGTCGGTCCTTCAGTATTCCGTAGAAGTACTCAAGGTCAAACACATCATCGTGTGCGGCCACTACGGCTGCGGAGGTGTCCTCGCTGCCATGAGCCACTCCCATCTCGGCCTGGTCAACAAATGGGTCCGCAACATCAAGGAGGTTTATCAGAAGTATGTCGATGAACTCGAAGCCATCTCCGATACGGATGCCAGAGCCAAACGACTGGTCGAATTGAACGTCATCGAACAGGTACACAACCTGGCCAAAACCTCCATTGTCCAGAAAGCCTGGCAGGAACGCCCCCTCCAGATCCACGGATGGGTCTATGGCCTGGACTCCGGCAGGATCAAAGACCTGGAATGCAAAATCCGACAGCTCGAAGACCTCGATCCCATCTTCCGCTACGAATTCTGAGGCCTTGATTCCTTGCTCTTTCATCTCCCGCAGTCCCGGCCGGCACTGAACAGCCCCCGGAAAGGTTGGCCACATTGTATTTTCGCCAGGTGAAGGAACCTGGCAAGCGCCTCCTTTTCGGTCTGAAAGTCCGCCAACTGAGACAGACCAAACAGCTTTCCTACGCGGACCTGGCTGGCCTGACCGGCCTTTCCGTCTCCTTCCTCAACGAGATCGAAAAAGGAAAGAAGTTTCCCCGACCGGAACGCCTCAGGGCACTGGCTCGCGGATTGCAGTGTTCTCCCGCCTGGCTGAGTAGTGAGGATCCCGGACCCCACCTGGCTCCGGTCGCCGCCCTGCTGCAATCGGATTTTCTCAGCGAACTTCCCCTCGACCTGTTCGGTATCGATACCAACCGGCTGCTCGAATTGCTGGCCGAAGCACCCAGCAGGGTCCATGCCTTCCTCTCCAGTCTGGTCGAACTCGCCCAGGATCATGCCCTGGGTGAAGACCATTTCTTTCTGACCGCCATGCGGGCCTATCAGGAACTCCACAACAATTACTTTCCCGATCTTGAACAAGCTGCCCTTTCCTGCCGGAACGAATTCGGACTGACCGGGGAGGCCCTCAACACCTCCCAACTCAAAAGGATCCTGATCAACCACTACGGCATCCGGCTCATCCCTGACGGGCTGGCCCAGTGGCCCGAATTACTCCATCTGCGGTCCGTCTATGTCCCTTCACGGCGGGAACTCCTGCTTCATCCCCAACTGGAAGAGGAACAACTCCTTTTCCAACTCGGCAAGGAGATCGGATTCCAATTCCTCCATCTGCAGCCACGCCCGTTTGCCTCCACCATCCAGGGCGCTAGTTCCTTTGCCCAGGTACTGCACAATTTCAAAGCCGGCTACTTTGCTGTCGCCCTGTTGATCCCCGAAAAAGCTTTCCTCGACCGCCTCTGCGCCTCCATGGAATCCGGCCTTTTCCATCCGGCCTTGATGGCATCCTGGCTGAATACCTACGGGATTGGTCCCGACATTCTATTCCAACGCTTCAACGTCATTACCGCCCATTGGGGTCTGGACCAGGTCTTTTTCCACCGGCTGATTTACCACATCCGTGACCGCACTTTCCACATGGATAAAGAACTCCACCTCCATCGCGTCAAACGGCGATATGCCCGCAGACCCGGCGAACATTATTGCCGGAGATGGCTCTCGGTCCGGCTGATCACCCGGCTGGCCATGAAAAACGAAAACGGACCCGCCACAGGAATGGGTTTCATGGCCTTCGAAGACCACGAACCATGGCTTTGCCTGGGCATGGCACGCGCTTCCGCTTTTCACAAGGGCGAATACCACGGATGGATGATCGGTTTGCGATGGAATACCGAAGCCAAACAAAAATTTCGCCTGCCGGAATCCTCTCTGCAGGAATCCGAGACGGTGGGATTGACCTGTGAACGTTGCCCCCTGACGGATTGTAGCGAAAGAGCCTCACCACCGGTGGTGCTGGAGCAACTGAACAAAAAGAGAAGGATCCGCGAAACCCTCAAAAAACTTACCGGATGAGCTGAATGTCGCCCTTGTAAATGATCTCTTCTCCGTCCAGGAACCGGATTAGGGCATAGAAGGCAAAAACTTCAGGATCCAAAGGCCTCCCGTTGAAAGTGCCGTCCCAGCCTGCACTGTCATCGTTCAACGGCAACAATTCACCCTCGTACACCAGACCTCCCCAACGATTGTAAATGCGCAAAACCAGAATGGCCTCGGCGGCCTTTCCTCCGTATATGGTGAATAGATCATTAATCCCGTTGAAGTCGGGAGAAAAGGCATTGGGTATGTAAATATCCCGGATCTTCAAAACGACGACCGTCACCTGATCCGTCGCAGTGCAACCCGCTTCATCCTCCACAGTCACCGTGTATGTCGTCGTATTGACCGCCGAGGAAGTAACTTCCGGACAATCCGCACAATCCAGGGATTCTTCGGGATTCCACAGGTAGGTAACCGGCGTGAAGGGCGGGGAAACTACGGCCTGCAACAAAGTGGTCTCCCCCAATTCGATGGTGACATCCGGTCCTGCATCCACCAGGAGCGGAGGTGGCTGGTTGACCGTCACCATTCTTTCCGCCGTACACCCGGCTTCATCCCGCACCGTAACGGTGTAGATGCCCGCCTTGAGACCCCCAAAATCCGGCTCGTCCTGATAGGGTCCCCCATCCAGACTGAACTGAAAACCCGGCGTTCCTCCGGAGGCCGAGACGGAAAGTTGTCCATTTGCCTCCCCGTAACAACGGACATCCACGACCTCTTCCTCCCAAATGAACAACTCGGGGGGTTGCGCCAAATCAATCGTCGCTGTGGCCGTACATCCTCTCGCATCGGTAACCGTAACAGAGTAGGTACCGGGCGCCAACCCTGTGAGGCCGGGCCCGGAAAATCCGTTGCTCCATTGATGTGTGTACGGGGCCGTGCCCCCTTCGACCTCACTGGCAATGGCCCCGTCCATCGAGCCGAAACAGGAAATGTCGGTTCCGGTCAGCGTCACCACCAGCGAGTCGGGCTGACCTACCGAAAAGGTGAAGTATCCCCGGCAATTATTGGCATCGAGCGCTTCCACGTAATACGTACCCGCCGGCAATCCGCCGTACATGGTATTGGACGACCAACCGGTTCCGTTGAAATTGAAGGAATAAGGTGGCAAGCCGTTGATGACCTGAAGGACTATGGAACCATCGGAAGCCCCGTAACAACTCGGCTCGGTAATGGCCTCCACAGCCGGATTCAACGCCAACTCCAGTTCGCGCACATCCACCGCCAAAGTCACCTCGCAATCGTTGGCATCGCGGATAGTCACTACATACAATCCGGCCGAAAGATTGGTGTGGGTGGGATCGGACACGAATCCCATCCCGTCCTGCCAATCGTAGAGGTACGGGGGCACCCCTCCCGCAGTCTGGAGGACAATAGCCCCATCCTGCCCGCCGTCACAGGTGGGCATGGTCACCTGCGGCTGACCCAGGATCTCTGGCGGACTCGTGATCTCATAGGTGAGCACCGTATCGCATGTGGCCTCATTCGTGATTGTCACCGTATAGAATCCGGCCGACAGACCCGTTTGATCCGGCATGAACGAACCGTTGTCCCACATGAATCCCACCGTCGTTATACTGGTCACCGTAAGGTCTATCGTTCCGTCCGAATCCCCGTAGCAATCCAGATGAGACAACGTATCCTCGATCTGCATGGCATTCAATCCGTCACAGCAGGTCTCGATCACGACCTCCTGCAGCGCTGTTACCTGACATCCCTGATCCGTCTCGATGACCAAAGCGATGGTTTTGGTACCCTCCGAGCCGTACTTGACAGAATGCGGTCCGGGACCGGAAGCCGTAGCCGGCTGTGCATCCAGACCGAAAAACCAGGATTGTCCGATGATGGTACCCAGCGAATAGGAACTGATATCCTGAAAGGCGATGGGTTCGGCAATACAATACGTCGGTTGGGGCGGAAGCGTGATGAATTCCGCCTCCGGACCTACAAAGGTTCCCGTACCGCCAAAGGTGATCGAGAATCCATTACCGGTATTGCTGAAATTATTGATGATCAAGGCGTAACTCTTTCCCACCTCCATGTCAAGGGCGGCGATGAAATTGTCATCACCGGCCTGGCAACCCGGTAGTTCCTCGATGTCCGTGGAAGACAGATTGAGGCCGGTCGGACCGGTACATGGCTCCCAGTTGGGGAACGGCTGACCGACATTTTCCCCGGAAGCCATACAGCGCACCGTGATTTTGTCCGTGCAATCGTACACACCGTTGGGCAATTCATACACCACAAAATCAAGGTCATCCGTAGGATTGTTGGGGGTCAGGGTGAACGTCAGGGTCCCGGCATCCTTGCATGTCCACTTGTACCACACCGAGCTGCTCTCCGTAGAAAGGCAGGGCTCCGCCCCGAGATCCTCATCGATCAGGCCGAATCCGGCGAGGGCTTCCACATTGAATGACGACTTGTCGCACAGGATGACGCCGGTAGGACAATCGGCATTGGGCTCGGGGATCGCGTTGTAATTGTTGATGCACATCTGGAAGGTGCCGCCGTTGGGCGAAAACGCCGATGCCCGGATGAAATACGTCTCGCCTATCGTCAATCCTCCGAAATAGATTTCGATGACATGGACACCGTTGCCGAAAGCGCATTCCAGCTCGGTCAGTGTCCCGCTACAATCTCCGGTGGAACTGCTGTAAAGCGCCATGCGCGGATCGAACATCGTACCCCCGGCGCCAATCCCCGAATTGCCGTTCAGGACAATGGTGGCATCAGTCGCCTCGGCGGTAAAAGCAAACCAGACATCCCGCTGGGACCCGGTCATACAACTCGCCGGTACCAAACCCGAAGGCGTGGCATCCACGGTGGTATATGCACCGAAATCCGAACACCAGTTGGTCACATCCGACAAAAAAATGGCGCCCGAACAAGCATCATTGACCGGCTGCGCGCAAACCCCGCCACCGGCAAACAGGAATACCCACAACAGGCCCCTGCGGAGGAGGGAAGAAATGACTGGTTTACTGGCCCACATCCACATCATAACGCCATGCCTGCCTTTGGGGTTATACCCTTCCAAAAGAAAGTTGTGCTTTTCCGACAGTGAGACCCATCCGCACTATCTTTGGGTCCGGTATTCAAAGATCCCCCTCTCATGAAATATGTTGCCCTCATCAACGTCATGCCTCACAAGGAATTGCTGGACCCACAGGGCAAGACGGTCGCCAACAACATCAAATACCTCCATATCGACGGCGTGGATGACGTGCGCATCGGCAAACATATCCGCATGGTGGTGGAGGCCGAAACCGAAAGCGATGCCAACGCCAAAGTGGATACGGTATGCCGAAAACTGCTGGCCAACATGATCATGGAGCATTACGAATTTACGCTGGCTCCAGCCGTGTAAGGCCATGCTTTACGTGGCGCCTACTCCGGTCGGAAACCTCGAAGATATTACCCTGCGCACTTTGCGCATTCTGAAGGAAGTGCAAGCCATTCTGGCTGAAGATACCCGGGTCAGTCTGCCCATGTTGCGCCACTACGGTATCGACACCCCCGTACGGGCCTACCACGCTCACAACGAACACCGGATGACGGATTCCCTGGTCCGTGAAATGCAGGCCGGAGCCTCCTTTGCCCTGATTTCGGATGCGGGGACTCCCGGCATCGCCGATGCCGGATTCCTCCTTGTCAGAGCTTGCCGGCAAGCCGGCATCCCTGTATACTGCCTCCCGGGGGCCACTTCCTTCATCCCGGCCCTGATTCAGTCCGGAATTCCCTGCGACCGCTTTCATTTTGAAGGCTTTCTGCCTCACAAAAAAGGCCGGCAAACCCGACTGCAATGGTTGGCCGCATACCCGTTCACCTTTGTTCTCTTTGAAGGCCCCACCCGCCTGCTCCGGTTGCTGGATGAACTGACGGTTCACTGTGGACCGGATCGCCAGGCATCGGTTTCCAGAGAATTGACCAAATGGCACGAAGAGACCCTGACCGCCAGTCTCGCCGATTTGCGAAATGAATTTGGTACCCGGGACAAAATACGCGGCGAACTGGTCATCGTGGTGGAAGGCGCCAAACCCGGCAACCCATGACCGGCCCCTCCCCCCTCCATCGACATCTTATCGTGATCTGCGGACTTCCGGGAACCGGCAAAACAACGCTGGCCATGCAACTCGCCGAGCGGCTGAATGCCCTCCACCTCAATACGGATAAGGTCCGGATAGACCTGGGACTCAGTGGCCATTACACCCCGGAGGACAAATCCTTCGTCTATGCCACCCTGTGGGAAAAAGCCGCACAGGCCATCCGGCAAGACCTGACGGTCATCCTGGATGGTACCTTTGCCCTGGAGTCTTATCGCGCCCGCATCCGGCAATTGGCGGCAGAAGGAGGCTATCCGATCCGATGGATCGTTTTGACCGCCAAGGCACCCATCATCCGCCAAAGGGTTCAATCTCCCAGACTTTGGTCCGAAGCGGATTACCGGGTTTACCTCTCCGTCAAAAAAGAATGGGAACCTCTGGAAGACCCCCATCTGGTCATATCGACCGACAGACAAGATCCCGCAGAAACCCTGACAGCCATCGTGACCTGGCTCCATTCCCGTACCTACGCACCCTGAATGACATGGATAACGGGCAAGTCATCCAACTGATGCAACAACTGGATCCCGATGCCCGGTTGCTGGAAACCCATATCAGTTGGGTCATTCTGTTTGGTGATCGCGCCCTCAAAGTCAAGAAGCCGGTCCGGTTTTCCTTTGTTGATTTCTCCACCCGTGAAAAACGCCGTTTGGCTTGCTGGCAGGAACTCGAACTGAACCGCCGGTTCAGCCCGGACATGTATCTCGACGTCATGCCGATCCGAATGGCGCCTACCGGTCCTGTCCTGAATGGTCACCAGGGAAGGATCCTTGACCACGGGGTCCTGATGGTGCGCATGAATCCCGAAGACCAGTTGGATTTGCGCCTGCGTCGTGGGGAAATCGGCCCGGACGAGATCCGAACCCTGGCCCGGGTTCTCGCCCGTTTTCACCGGGACGCCGCCATCCTCCCGTCGCCTCCGGATGCCCGGCAACTGGGACAGGACTTTGCCGATATCCGGCAGAGCCTGCCCGCCCTGGAAGCCTGCTTCGGACCCGACGCTGCCCGGCAATTGGAAACTTCCGTCCCTGAAGCCCTCCGCATGATCCAATCACTGGAACCCCGCCTGATGGAAAGGGCAAAGCTGGGATACTTCCGCGACGGCCACGGCGACCTCCATACGCGCAATATCTTTTTCAGTGACCATCCGGTTTTGTTTGATGGCCTGGAATTCGACGCCCGGCTGCAACATGCTGACCTGCTCAGCGAACTGGCCTTCCTCGGCATGGACCTCCATGTCCTCGATCAAGGGCATTTGTGGCCCGCCTTCCTGGAAACCTATCAGGAAATCCTTCCTGTCCTGATGACCCGTGAAGACCAGTTGATCCTGGATTGGTTTCTTTGGTACAGAACCAACATCAGGCTCAAGATCATGGCCATGACCCGGAAAGACCGTAATACCGACACCTGTTCCACTCTCCAACCCTATTGGAAATGGTACAGGCATTTTGCCAGTCTGTGCCAATCCGTAAATGTTAAGAGGAACACAAAATCCGGATAAAATGCCCGGATTCTGGCCTGACGACGGCAAACCCCTTAAATTTGTCTCCTAATCCCCCTAAAAATTAAGCAATGAAAAAATTCCTACCCCTCCTGATTTTGCTCTTTTCCGTTGCCCTTCTTCCGGCGCAAAATCAGCCGCTCCCGCCAATCACCGACTTGCTGGGCATCCTGCAAAAGGAAAGTCGCACCCTCACTCCGGCGCCCGCCCGGGAAATCATTCGCTGCACCCGTCAGACTGAATTCACGGCCAACGGTATGATATGGGACAGCACCAACCAGATCATCACGATCGTGGATGATCAGGACGGCAACCTCATCCACACAGAAAGCATTGCCCAGTACGATGAAACCGAAGGCTTCAAACTGATTGTGGAAACCGTGGTATTCGGTGCCCCTGATCCTGACAATCCCTTCGCCGAAGGCATGGATTCCATCATCCAATACACCACGGATCCGGTATCCGGTGATCTGGTCGTGTACGTCAAACTTTATCCCTACTACACCCCTTCCGGTCAATTCTCCCACATTGACATCTACCTCAATACCGGGATCTTCGGTTTTCCGC
The DNA here is from genome assembly GCA_964471595.1 of uncultured Saprospiraceae bacterium. Taxonomy (GTDB): domain Bacteria; phylum Bacteroidota; class Bacteroidia; order Chitinophagales; family Saprospiraceae; genus JAGNXB01. The sequence continues at coordinate 30,492 of CAYYGN010000012.1, read as the reverse complement.
TCGGCATCATCTTCTTCGGTACCAATCTTTTCTACTACGATGCCAACGACCTGCTCATCGCCACCGCCACCAAGCAGGTCAACATCTTCACGGCTGAACTGGAGAACGGTGATACTACGGCCTTCAGCTACAACATGAACAGCCAACTGGAACAGGAAACCTCCTGGGAATGGAATCCGGACAGCAGCGCATACGTTCCCCTTTCCCGCTATTCCTACACTTATGTCTCGCCGACTGAAGGCGACGTTGCCTCGTGGGTCATCGAGGAATGGGACGGCACCATGTGGAGTTTCGTAAGCCGGACCAATTACACCTACAACAAACCGGGCCAGGTGAGCATGGACGAAATCCAGATCGGCGCTCCCGGCTCCTGGATGACCGTTGGTCAGGTGGCGTATACCTATGACGGATCGGATCGCCTGACCCAACGCCTGGAATCCAGCGTGGATGGGGGTGGCATCATAACCCCCCTCAACCGGACCACTTATTCCTACGATACGCCCGAAAACTGGCATGTCGAGATCATCGATCAGATTTACATCAATGCGACGTGGGAAAACTCCACCCGCATCATCATCGAGGATTGTGACAATGCCGGTGCCGCACCCGATGCACCCACAGGTCTGGCCGCCGTTCCTGCCGGTGCCACCTCCATCCAGCTCAACTGGAATGACAACAGCTCCAATGAGAGCGGTTTCGAAATCGATCGCTCACTGAATGGCATTGACTTTACCCTGGCTCATGAAGTGGGTGCCAATGTCACCTCCTGGATCGACAATGGCTTGAATGCCGATACCGAATACTACTATCGCGTGAGGGCGGTCAATACCACGGGTCCTTCGGCCTACTCCAATATTGCCTCCGCCGAAACCTGGACCACCTTTGTAGAGGATCCGGCTGACTTGAATTATCTGAATGCCTGGTTTGACGGCTCCGGACAACTTTATCTGGATGCAACAGGTGCCATCCGGTCCCTCCAGGTACTGGATCTCCAGGGACGTGCCGTCCTCAATGCCCTCCCCGTCGGCGAGACCCGCAACTGGGATGCCTCGTCACTTTATCCCGGCCTCTATCTGATTCGCGTTCAGTTCGAGGATGGCCGTCAGGCTGCCCGGAAGGCTTTCAAAGGATAAACCCTGTCATCAGGGATCCTTCAAAAGGACGGCAGGACATCCTGCCGTCCTTTTCTTTTTGTCGCCCAACTGCCTCCGAAGGCCGGGTGGACGGATAACCCTATTTTCACGCCGTGCAAGGACTGATCCCTGACTTCGTTATCCGGAAGGTCCATTCCTCGGATTATCAGGGAGGAACGGATGCCGTTGTCCTGTTTGCAGACCTGCAGGGTTTTACCGGCCTGACCGAGAGCTGGCTTGCCCAGGGAAAAACCGGGGCGGAAAAACTTTCCCGTCTGCTGGATCGCGTATTCGGAACCGCCGCTACCGAAATTCACAGCAGAGGGGGATTTATCCCGCATTTTGCCGGGGATGCCTTTTCCGGCATATTTCCGGGTCGTCACGCCCTGCCTGCGCTGGAAGCCGCCGTGGCCATTCAATCCTTCATGGAAGGATCGGGTCTGCCCATTCCGCTCCGCATCGGGATAGGAAACGGATCCGTGCATTGGCAGATTACCCGCGAGATTCCCCACCGTTGGTATATCCGGGGTGATGGGATGGACAGTGCCGTTCAGGCCCAACAGGATGCAGGACCCGGTGAAATCCGCCTGGCAACCACCTTCCGTCCGGACGAATGGGCCGGTTACACCTTCACTTCCGGAGATCACTCTTTCCTGCTGTCCGGATCGCCACCATCATCTTCCACACCGCATTGGCCCATCTCCGGATTCGACCCTTCGGCTTTTTTTCCATCAGGGTTGTTGGCACGGCTCCAGGGGGCCGCATTCCGCATGGTGACCGGCATGTTTGTTTCGGTGACCGATTCCTCCAGGGACCTCACAGCCGGAGACTGGCTATCCGCTTCCTGCCGCCTCATTGAACGGAAGGGAGGCTATGTCAAGGAAATCGATTTTACCGACAAAGGAGGGTTGATGGTCGCGTTCTTCGGAGCGCCGGTGACGGAAGGCCATTCCCGCGAACGGGCCGTACAGGCCGCCGCCGATCTCCTCCAACTCTGCCGGCAAACAGGCCCGCCCATCCGGGTGGGGTTGGCTACCGGTCCGGCGTTCTGCGGATTGGCCGGCAATGCACACCGCAGACAGTACATCGTGGCCGGGCGTTCGGTCAATCTTGCCGCCAGACTCGCTTTACAGGCCCGTGAAGGAGAGGCGAGGTCGGACACGGACACCCTGAAGGGCCTGTCCCTGACCGCCCAATCCCTGGGTCCGGTCGTCGCCAAAGGATTTTCCGCCCCCGTTGATGTATGGTCCTTTTGCCAGGGACCCATCACCTCCGCACGTGACAAAACCAATTTCCATGACCCGGAACTGATTCAAAGGCTGAGCGACAGGTTGCGGCACCATGAAACACCGGTCGTCGAACTTACCGGAGACCCGGGTTCCGGCAAATCCTTTGTGGCCCGGGCTGTGGTACGGTCCCTGGAAACGGATTTTACCTGGCTGTCTGTCGAAGGAAGGGTCACTCCTACCGACGCCCTCGCCGCTCTCACCCAGGCATGGCTACAACTGGGCGGGTCCGGCGCCATTCACCTCCAAAACCGCATGAATGCCTTGCCCGACGACCTGCCGGCCAAGGAACGCTATCTGCAAAGGGAGGAAATACTCCGGCAATCCCTGACCAGCCCCGCTTCCGACCGGCCACTGGCCGTTTGGGTCGAACATTGGGCCGATCTGGATCCTCCCTCCCGTGACCTTCTGCTGGAAGCCGCACACCATCACACTATTCGCCTCCTCCTGACCTCGCGGACACCCCTCCTGTCCCGGGCCCACATTTCCGGATATGTCCATCAGGAAATCGACGGCCTGGATGAACGAGGGCTCGCCCGGCTGGTCCTTCAACGGACAGGGGCGGCCCCTTCCGTTTCCCTGCTCAATCTGCTCCTCAAAACCACCCGGGGAAACCCCTTCTTTGCCGAGCAGTTCCTGCGATACCTCCAGGAACATGCCCTGGTATGGACGGATACCGATGGGCAAATGCAGGTATCGGAATCCAAAATCAGGCTGGGCGGGTCGCTGCGCGATATTCTTTTGGCGCGTTTTGATCAGTTGGGACCCGAGATAGGACGAGCGCTGCAATGGGCCTCCGTGATCGGCAAAAAATTTACGGTGGAAGAGCTCAGAGATGCCATGGGCCGGCTGGAAGAACCTGTCCGCCATCTCGAGGAATACCTACTTGAAGCCGCCGAAGCCGGAATCCTGGATCCCGAAGGCAACGGCACCTTTGTCTTTCGCCACAGCCTCATGCGAGAGGCCATCTACGACCTCCCTATGAATACCTGGCTGCAAAAAGCCCATGAGGCCGTCGGCCTCTGTCTGGAAATCCGCGCCGCCTCAGACTCCGCCGTGGATCTTCCCGCTTTGGCCCGTCATTTTCGCAAAGGGGGCCAATCGGCTAAAGCCGGTACCTGGTTTCGTCAAGCGATAGCCAATGCCCTCATCACTTATCAAAACATTGAAGCCATCGCCCTGTACGAAGAAGCCGTCGCAGAGGCATTACCTCCGGAATCGGAAGCCGCCATCCGGCTTGATGTGCTCCCTGCCTTTCTGTCGCTCAACCGATGGCAGGAATCCGCATCCCTGTTGGAGGACAATGTCTGGAAAGAAGCGCCCGACAACCTCAAGACCTGGCGCCTCGCCCGCAAGGGCCAGGTAAACATGCTGAGAGGTGATTACCCGGGCGCAGAGCGCGACCTGAAAGGAGCGCTGCAAGGGTTTGAATCGGCCAGAGACCAGGGCGGCCAGGCCTTTTGCGCGCGAGAACTCAGCATCTTGTTCTTCCGCAAAGGCGACTATGCCAAAGCCGAGGCGTATATCCGCCAGACATTCCTCCTGCCCGGTCAGGGCCAGGATAACCCCCTCCTGATCAACCTGGCCCTGATCCGGATGAACCAGGGCCGTTATGTCGAGGCCGAACAAATCCTGTACGATGACCTCATGCTCCGTTTCCAGACCGGCGAGAAAGAACCGCTTCCGGCCCTGTTGACCAACCTCGGTGTCGTGCAAAACGAAATGGGTCGCCTGGACAAAGCTCTGGAGCACCTCGATAAAGGCTTGACCCTGGCCCGCGAAGCAGGCAGCCGGCTCTGGATGAGCATTGCGCTGGGTACTCGAGGAATGGTCCACGAACAAAACGGAGATTGGCAAAAAGCCCTGGACGACTACCAGGCAGACCTCAAACTGGCCCTCGAAATGGGGGATCGACAAGGAACAGCCATCGCCGGTGAATTGCTGGGAAGCCTACACCTCCGGCTGGGACGCCAGGAGTCGGGAGAACCCCTGCTCCTGGAAGCCCTGAAAGGCAGCCGTGACCTCGGATACCTCAAAGGGGAGGTCAAATGCCTGATATCCCTGGGACGCCATGCCGCATGGACAGGCCGGCAGGAACAAGCCGGAGAATGGCTGGAACATGCCCGCCAAACCGCCTTGTCCATCGGCAACCAGCGCCTCTTGATCAACGCCCGTCTGGCCCTCGCCGAACGGTTTGTGCTCCTGCAACAGCCCCAGGCGGCCAGGCCCTTGCTCGAAGAAGTCGAATCGGCCGTTGTCGAAGGGGAAATACCCTCCCTGCTTCAGGATTGGATGGTCCTGCGGCTACAAACGATTGAAGGAGAAGATAAAGACGCCCTCATCCGTTGGGCCTTGGATCATCCCGTTCCGGCCCTGGTCCGCGCCGAAGCTTTGGCCCAATCGGCCTTCCAACCGGAGGGCCGGAAATTTCGCCGGGCGGCCATCGATGCTTATCGCCTCCTGTACCAACATACCCCTTACCTCAACCTGAAACTTCGCCGGGAATGGCTCGAAATACAATGGAAAAATGGATAGTTGCAGGAATCGCTTTGTCGTGCGGTCTTCCGCTGACCGGTCAAGACTATCGCCTCAACAAACCCGACAACCTTTGGCCGCTCCCCCCTGTCCTGGTGGAAGTAAGCGGACTCACTTTTTCCGGACAGGATGAATGGCTGTTGGCCATCCAGGACGAGTCCGGAGCCATCTACGGTCTGGAACCAGGTACCGGTGCGCTGTTGCAGACCTGGCCGCTGGCACCTCCCGGCGATTATGAAGGGATCGAATGGGTCCGCGATACCCTTTATCTGCTCCACAGCAGCGGCCGCATCCACCGCATCCCCTGGCAAAACGGGCCTTCGGGAGAGGAGATCATTCTCCCTTCACCTTTCCCCGGCAAAAGCGACATAGAAGGCCTGGGATGGGACCCCTTCCGACAGGTACTCCTGCTGGCCTGCAAGGACCTGCCTGGTCAAAACCCGGATGATCCCAAGGGTTGGGTTTCCTGGCATCCCGCCAGCGGCAATCCGGATACCCGGGTGACAGGCATCGACAAAACCACCCTCCGGGAAGCGATCTCCCGGACCAAGATGTCGCGTGCCTCCCGACGCCGGCTTCTCAAATGGCTGGACAAAAAACCCGGAAGTTTCCCCCTGGGCCCCTCGGGGATCGCCGTTCATCCGCAATCCGGACGTTTGTTTCTGCTCAGTGCCCGGGGTAAATTGCTGCTAGAATTCGAAAGAGACGCCACTCTCCGTCACATTCATCCTTTGCCGGCCCGGTGGCTACCCCAGGCAGAAGGCATTGCCTTCGACGCCCAAGGCAACATGTACATCGCTTCGGAAGGTAAGAAAGGCCAACCGGGCAGGATCGCCGTCTATCATCCCCGACCTTGATGCCCGCCATGGCCGAAACCCCCGTCCCCCTCCTGCGTTATAGGTTAACCATCCATTTGAAATCCGGTAATTTTGCCCCGAAAACGCTGGTATGAGTCTGATCGAGATCCGTGTCCCCTCCATTGGTGAGTCCATTACTGAAGTCACTTTGTCTCAATGGCTCAAGCCCGATGGCGCCTGGGTGAAAATGGACGAACCGATCTGCGAGTTCGAGTCCGACAAAGCCACGCTGGAATATCCGGTGGAAGCTTCCGGCAAACTCATCCACGTGGCCAGCGCCGGTGATGATCTGGAAATCGGTGCGCTCATCGCCCGCCTTGACACCTCCGCTTCCGAACAGCCATCCACCCCGTCTTCTCCCGCCGAACCCGCCGCCGAACCCGCCGCCGAACCCTCGACCCCGAAGGTCTCCGAGGCACAGACTCCCGCCGGAGCCTCCCACGCCACAGGACACCCTTCACCGGCAGCAGCCAAGCAAATGAGGGAAAAAAACATTCCCGCCGGCGAAATTCAGGGCACCGGCCGCGATGGTCGGATCACGCCATCCGATGTGGAAGCCGCTGACCACCAGCGCGGCAAAGACAACATTCAACCCCCCAAATCCTCACCTGCCACTCCGGCATCCCTCTTTTCCCGACAGGAACGTGTGGAAAAGATGAGCCGCATGCGAAGGACCATCGCCCGCCGGCTGGTTTCGGCCAAAAACAACACTGCCATGCTCACCACCTTCAACGAGGTGGACATGAGCGCCATTTTCGCCCTGCGCGAGCAATATCAGGATGCCTTCGTCAAAAAATACGGCATCAAACTGGGATTCATGTCCCTTTTCGCCAAAGCCTGCGCCAAAATCCTGCTTGAAATGCCGGAAGTCAACGCCTTCATCGACGGCGAAGACCTGGTCTATCACGATTATGCCGATATCTCCATCGCCATCTCCACCCCCAACGGTCTGGTGGTGCCTCCCGTGCGCAACGTCGAAAGCCTGGCCCTGCACGAAATTGAATTCGTGATCAAAGAGCTCGCCGACAAAGCCAGGTCCGGCAAACTGAGTCTGGAAGAAATGTCCGGCGGCACGTTTACCATTACCAATGGCGGTGTTTTTGGTTCACTCATGAGCACTCCCATCATCAACGAGCCTCAATCCGCCATTCTCGGGATGCATGCCATCAAGGAAAGACCGGTAGTCGTGGATGGACAAATCGCCATCCGGCCCATGATGTACCTTGCCCTCTCCTATGATCACCGCGTGATTGACGGTTCCTCTTCCGTGACGTTCCTGGTCAAAGTCAAGGAACTCCTCGAAGATCCCGTCCGCTTCGTTTTGGGCGTATAATCCACAGGCACCATGACCCTGGGTGAATTCTTCCAGTTTCTTCAGCAACATCCTTTCGTGCTGATCGGGTATTTCCTGGTCGTTCCCCTCACCGCCCTGCTGGCCGGTATTTTGGGTCGGGGCGAAGCGCACCTCTCTCCCTGGAATGCCCTTTACGCGCTGCTCGTGTACATGACCGCCGTGCCCGGTATATTCAGCCTACTCCTGACGGTTTACCTGTGGCTTTTCGAACGGAAATCCATACTGGAAATGAACTTGCTGACCCAGGTGCTCCCTGCCATTTCCATGGTTGCTACCTTGTGGTTGATCCGCTGGAACATCCCCCTCCGTCAGGTGCCGGGCTTCGGCCGACTCTCCGGCCTGCTCATGATGATCCTTGTTGTGCTCCTGCTCATGTGGATCCTCGATCGCACCCGCCTGATCGTCTTTACCTGGATCCCCTTCCTGTGGGTCATGGCCATTCTGATTGGCCTGCTCATTGTCTTTCGGTGGGGTTGGGCCAAATGGTTGGAGAAATCCTGAATCAGGAACCGGTCAATTCCGCTTCCTCAAGCCAATACATCAACCGGTTGATATCCTTGTCGTTGAGACGCAGGGTCCCCTTCAGCGTGATGGGCTCCGTGGTGTATTTGACGGGGTGGATGGTCTTGACCTCCATCACGGTTTCAGGGCCGGCACCTCCACAGAAAAAACACATGTTGTACGGAAAAGCGGAAAAAATGAACTCTTTGTGACTGCGGTATCCCTCCACCGGAATGATGTACCCCTTCAACTGGATGGTCTTTCCTTCAAGTTTTTTGATTTCCGGCGAGAAGACCGGGACATCCACCTTGAAGCCCAGGAGTTCGTCATACTGCTTGGTAAAAGTGATTTTCCCCAGTGTCTTCCATGTACTGTCTTGCGCATACAGGCCCGTCAGCGTTCCCGCCAACAAAAATACCAATCCCGATACCTTCCGTCCAATGGTTGTCATAGTCCTATAACTTCAGTAGTCGTCCCGAAGTTGCCGTATGCAAAGGTACTGTCCACGGCCGCAAGAATACCGCACAAACTTTGTACAGACCTGTCCCGTTATTCTGAAAAGCCACGACATGGATCTTCGTGACTTGCAACGCAACTGGGACCTTTTCGGCAGGAAGGATCCCATGTGGGCCATTCTGACCCGGAAAGACAAGAAAAACGGAAAGTGGGATGTGGATTCCTTCTTCCAGACAGGAAGGAAAGAGATCCGGAGAGTCTTGAAAGTGCTGGAAAACGCCGGTGTCCGTATTCCTACCGGAAATGCCCTTGATTTCGGATGCGGATTGGGGCGCCTTACTCAGGCACTGGCAGATCACTTCCCGTCTGTGACCGGCGTGGATATCGCCCCTTCCATGATTGAAGGAGCCATCCGGCTCAATCCTTTGGGTGAACGGTGTCGCTTTCTGCTCAATGACCAGGATGATCTGGCCGTTTTGCCGGATGCCTCATTTGCCTCTATTTATACCAACATCACCCTGCAACACATGGCACCCATGTATGCTGAAAAATACCTCCGCGAATTCGGACGCCTTCTCATCCCCGGTGGGATCCTGGTCTTTCAGTTGCCGGTAGAGGAAATCAAAAAAAGCAAGCCCACCATTGTCCAATCGGTCACTCCTCTGCTCCAGAAGTGGACGGGAGGTCGATGGACCCAATGGCTGTACACGGCAAAAATCCGGTGGTACCGTTGGCTGCGCCAGCCGGTCATGGAAATGTACGGAATGCCTCCTGACAAAGTCCGCCACATCCTCGAGGAAAACGAAACACTACAACTCCTCGACGCACAAGAAAACCGCGACGCCGGCCAACATTGGTCCAGCATCCGTTACATCGCCCGCCGAACCGGCTGATCAGCCTTGCTCGGGTGCCTGGCCACCATTGCCCTCCGGCTTGGTGGTTTCCTGGGCAGGGGCCTTGCTGGCACCAACAGGCGCTTCTTTCTCGCCGGCACCCTTTTCAACGGCCTCTTCCATTTGGGTGGAAGCCTTCTTGGCCGCTTCATCCACTTTGGCCTGCCATTCCTTCATCAACTCCTCCGTCTTCCTGGCCCACTCCCTGGCATTGGCTTGCATCTTGTCCGTGATTTCATTGGCCTCCTGCCAATACTTTTTGGCCGCTTCGGTGCCATCGGTACGCCACTGTTCGGCGGTCTCTTCCGCCTCCTTGGCCCAGGCCTTGGCCTTCTCCATTGCTTCCTTGCTCATCTCGGACGCCACTTTGCCGGCTTCCTCCATCATGTCGCCGGCCTTTTCAAAGGTGCGGTCCGCCGATTGTTTGGCCTCTTCCGCAAAGGCCTTGGCCTTCCCCTGCAGTACTTGCGTACGCTGGTCCACTTGCTCCAGGTTTTGTTTTACTTCTTCCTGGACGCGGCCAAACCATTTCTTGAATAATTCGAATGCCATGACTTTTGAATTTAAGGAGTTTGTCGGTATCGCCATCCCTTGATCATCAGGATCCGGATGGTTTATCCTCTCGTAAAGATAAGGACGACGAGTCGGTTTTTGTTCGACGATCCAACCACTCACGGGTTAATTTTTCGACCATGTCCCGGCGTGCTGCCTCCCTGTCTTCGGGCAAGTCCTCTTCCATGCCGTTCGCAGCCGGCCATTGCTCCACGTACACGGACTGACTCGGGAATGCAAAGGAAATTCCCAGCATTCGGGCATGCCTGATGATGGCCATGACCAGCTCTTCCTGGATCTGATATTCAGTGCGGATGTCCGGAGCCAATATGGCCGTCCGGAAGCGGATGTCAATCGATGAGGCGTTCAATCCGCTGAGATAAATCATGATGTGTTCGTCCAGCGTATCGGGGTGGGCCAGAGCCATCTCCCTCAGGGCATGGATGTAGGCCTCCATACGCCCGGGATCGGTATCATAAGTCACCCCGATCATGAAATGAATCAGCCGGAATTGCCTGACCCCAAGATTGGTGATCTCGTTATTGATCATGTTGCTGTTGGGGATGGTGATAATCGAACTGTCAATGGTCATCATCCGTGTGGATCGGAGACCGATCTCCACCACGGTACCTTCGACGCCGGCCGCCTTGATGTAATTGCCCAACCGGTAGGGGTGATCAATGAAAATGATCAGGGTGCTGATCAGATTTTTAACGGTGTCCTGCGCGGCCAATGCCAATGCCAGGCCACCGATCGACAAGCCAGCGATCAGGGCCGTGAAGTTGACATCCAACAGCCTCAATACCGGGATGAGCACCAGAATCCACAATCCCGCCTGGGCTCCTCTGCGCAGGAACGGGAGCAGTTGGTTGTCCGTCGGCGTATCCGTGCGGTCCGCCATACGCCGCAGATGCCCGAAGGCCAGATCGATAAACCGCAGACCCATCATCAGCACCATCAGCCAGGCCGCGATCCTAATCCCATGCAAGAGCCACATATTGATGGCCGCAGGCAACATCAGGGCAGGGATACCCGTCAAGGCCAGCCTAGCCAGGATCAATAGAGTGAAATACCGGTCGAAATGCTGCAGCGTCCTGAATTCCTCCGGATTGTAAAAACCGATGCGTTTAAAAATGGCCCTGAGCAGAGGAATGAACAGGAAATACAGGATCCAGTAAAGGACAAACAATCCCAGCACCAAACCGAGTATACCGCCCCATTGCCATCGCGCGATACCCATGAAGGTCTCTTGAGACCCCTTGCCAAACAAGGTGATCAAACGGTCTGACCCGAAGGGATAAACACTGCGATGCAACTGCGGTATGGCTTCCCACGTCTCACGGCTGTACCTCCAACTCCCGTCCCGTGCCTCCACGTACACGACCGGCAATTCCAGCGGAAACAACACATAACGGGTCTGGCCCGTCACACTGTCCCGGTAGTCCGTATCCCGGGGAATGTTGTCCAGATGGACATAAAGCCCCTTTCCATCCAGGATTTGTTTGAGCTGGATGCTCCTTTTCACGGCCTCTGTACTGTCCACACCTTCCGGCATGACCAGGGCCGACATCGGTGGCCGATAGGTGTCTTTCTGCAGCCAGTACAGGTGCTGCAGGACCACCTGATAGGGGTTGTCCAACCGGCCCGTCGGTATTTCGGAAGCAGCAACCGTTTGGCCCAAGGCCAAAAGGATGAATAGTATCCGGATCCTCTTCATACAGCCAAGATAAGGCGCTTGCCAGGGACCCCCGGTTTTCAGGTATCCCATCCGGTCTGTTCGTGCCATGTCCGGCCACAAAAAAAAACGGCCCGTACCTCGGGGCACGGACCGTTTGTCGCTCGGCAAAAAAGGGAATTTACTCCCCGTCCTGCGTGGTCTCTTCGGCAGCCTGATCCTGGTTTTCCTGGAGTTGTTCCTTGATGTCCTCAAAGATGCCCAGGTCGCCCAAAGTGGATTTCTCGATCTTCGACTGCTGCTTTTTGATTTGCTGGCGGACCTGTGTCTCCTCTTTCTCGTGGCCTTGCTTGACCTGCTCGTCGGCTTCCCGGCGGATGTCCTCCAGGTAACGCAGGTGAGACACCATGATGCGCTTGTCGTCCCGGTTGAATTCGATCACCTTGACGGTGAGCGTTTCTTCCGGACTGGCCAGGCTGTTGTCTTCTTTGCGGATATGTTTGAGCGGAGCATAAGCCTCCAGGCCATAAGGCAACAACATGACCGCACCGCGGTCGTCCCGGCGCAGAACGGTGGCCTCGTGGTAGGAACCTACCGGGAAAACATTCTCGAAGGTATCCCAGGGGTTCTCCTCCAGTTGCTTGTGGCCGAGAGAGAGCTTGCGGTTTTCTTCATCAATATCGAGGATGATGAAATCCAGCTTGTCGCCCACTTTGGTGTATTCACTCGGATGGCCATATCGCTTGGTCCAGGAGAGGTCGGACACGTGGATCATGCCGCCGATGCCTTCCGCCAACTCGATGAATACACCGTATGGCGTGAGATTCTGTACCGTGCCGGTATGACGGCTGCCCACCGGAAATTTACGGGTGACCTGCGTCCAGGGATCCTCGGAAAGTTGCTTGATGCTCAGAGACATCTTGCGGTCATCCCGGTCGATGGTGACGATCTTGGCTTCGCGCTCTTCTCCGAGCTTGAAGAATTCACGGGCATTGACCGGCTGGCTGCTCCAGCTGACTTCGCTGACGTGAATGAGACCTTCGACACCGGGCATGACTTCGAGGAAAGCGCCGTAATCTTCGATGTTGACGATTTTTCCCTTGACGGTTGCGCCCTCCTGCAGTTCCTGAGAAATGGTCTCCCAGGGGTGCGGGGTCAGCTGCTTGAGGCCGAGAGAAATACGCTTTTTGTTCTCGTCAAAGTCCAGCACAACCACGTTGAGCTTCTGGTTGATCTCGAGCACCTCCGAGGGGTGGTTGATCCGTCCCCAACTGATGTCCGTGATGTACAACAGACCATCGACACCGCCGAGGTCCATGAAGGCACCGAAATCGGTGATGTTCTTGACCACACCTTCCAGCACCTGCCCCTTCTCGAGACCGGAGACAATAGCATCCCGCTGCTCGGCCAGATCGCTTTCGATCAGGGCCTTGTGGGAAACCACCGCGTTCTTGATGTTCTCGTTGATCTTGACCACCTTGAATTCCATGGTCTTGCCGACATAGGCATCATAGTCCACGATGGGTTTGATATCGATCTGCGAACCGGGGAGGAACGTCTCCAGTCCGCTGCAATCGACGATAAGTCCGCCTTTGGTCTTGGAGACAACCGTCCCTTTGATGATGATGCCCTCATTGTAGGAAGCCACAATATCTTCCCAGGCACGCAACAACTTGGCTTTGCGGCGGGAAAGCGCCAACTGGCCCCGCTCGTCTTCCTGTTGCTCCACATAAACCTCCACCTCGTCACCGGGCTTCAGGTCCTGCTGGTCCCGGAATTCGGACAGGGATACCAGACCGTCGGATTTGTGTTTGATGTCCAGGATGACATCGCCATTGGAAATGCCAATGACCCTGCCCTTTACCACATCATTCTCGATGATCTCACTCAGTGTGGATTCATACGTGGCGGACATCGCCTGGTGCGCTTCCGGTTTGTAATAAACCTGCTGGCGCTTACCCACCGACCAGTCAAAGTCGTCATGGGCCGTAGCAACCGCTTCCTCTACCACCGGACGGCGGGAGGCAGGAGCGACAGGCTCAGCCTGTTCCTCTCCGGCAGAGGCGTGATCCTCCGCCTCGGGTTGCACCGTTTCCTCGTTTTCCAGAAGATTCTCGTCAAGCATTAGCTTACATTTAGGGGTGCAAAGGTATGCTTTTTTTCCAAGCGGGGAAACAATCGGGCATAAATCTTTGAAAAAGAGCCGGAAAATCGACCGGAAAGTTTCATCTCTCCCCACGAACGCTTCGCGATGCCGCATGCCCGTACCACCGGATTGCATCCAGCATACACTCCCTCCCCTTCCAGGAAGGGATATTCAAGAGGCTTCACCGTTCACCCATGCCGACCAACCCAGGGTTGCAGCACCAGGCAAACTTCCCATCCTAAAGCCTTCTCAATGCCTGCGGTACTTGGTCGTCATTTCCACACTGATGACATTCATTTTCAAAAAGGCGGTGTCGGCCGTGTAGGAACCCTTCGTGGGGAAAAACACCTCGACTGCCTGGATAAACCAGCCGGGATCCATGTCGAAGGCCTGCTTCAATCCGGCCTCTCCGCTGCCCTTCAAATCGTCATGGTTCAAGGACATGACAATGTTCTTCTCGAAAAAAAATTGCCAGCTCAACCTGGCCCTGGCCTGAAGACCGCTTGCAGATGCCGCATCCAACAAGGCAACCCGGGCCTCCGCCTTGATGTGCTCCTGCGCACAGACATTCTCGATCAGGTGACTCCACTGGAACACCCGGGTGTTGCCATCCATGTAGGTATGGTAGGCCCCCGTCGTGGTATCCACGATCGAACTGCCCAGGTAATACATTTCTGCCGACTCCCGTACACCACATGGAGAATCATCAATGAGGTCACATCCCGTCCCCCACATAGTGCTCAAAATAGCGAGACAAACAATGGTTCTGCATTTCATGGCGAATATTTTTACTTTTTATACCTCAAAAGTATGCATTGCAAGTACATAATTTTTGCGTACATAAATATTTTAAAATTAATCATTAGACATCCATGAACCTCTTTGTCATTCTTCCGTGTCCGGGTCTTTGGATCAGAAAGTTTTTCTTGTTGTATCGATATTAGAGAAATAAATATCTGTATTTACGGAAAGTCGCTTCAAAAGCGCTTTTTAGCCACCCCAACTTTGTGACGTAATGATTCCGACATGTTCACCCGGGCCCTCTTTCTGGTCATATGCACCCTTCCGGTTTGGATGGTCCTCTGGCCCCGCCAGATCCGACTGGCGGTGCTTCCTCTCCACATGGTGGGACTGACTGGACCAGAGCGGCACGGGTTGAACGGAATCATGGCGCAGACCCGACAACAATGGGATCACCGGGTGTGCTGGCAGCCCGTCCGGCCACCCGGGGGAACTCTCACCCATATCCGTTTGAAAGAACTGGCCGCCGGCCTGGGAAAAGTCTCCTGCCGGAAACCGGATTACCTCCTCAGCGGTAGCGTGGAAGCCATCGGTGAACAGTGGCTGATCGTCTGGCAGTTGTGGCCGGTGGATCCTCCCGGACCCCCCTCCCTGGACGTACGCCTGACACCGGGACAAATACCGTCTGCCGGACGGGTGATGGCCCGGTCCCTGGACCATTTGCTCCGGCAAACGCTCCATCCGCCGGCGAAAGCAAGACCGGCACCGGAGACGGCTGGCCATTGAACCTCCGAAATCTGTATTTTCTCTGTTGGTTGGTTGCCAGGGGGCGGGATGTCCCGTCCCCTGCTTTTCATCCCTCGACCAATGTGCCGACCCGGTCGCCGGCGACGATGCGGCGCAGGTTGCCCGGATCGTTGATGTCGAAGACCACAATGGGGATATTGTTCTCCTGGCACATGGTGAAGGCCGTCATGTCCATCACCTTGAGGCCCAACCGGATCACCTTTTCGAACGTCAGGTGCTCAAAGCGAACAGCTTCTGGATGCTTGAGCGGATCGGCGTCATAGATCCCGTCCACCCGGGTGCCCTTGAGGATGACATCCGCCTTGATCTCGCTGGCCCGCAAAGCGGCCGCGCTGTCCGTGGTAAAGTACGGACTGCCTGTACCCGCCGAGAAAATGACGACCCGACCCTTTTCCAAATGCCGGATGGCCCGGCGTCGGATGTAGGGTTCGGCGATTTCCTTCATCTCGATGGCCGTGATCAGCCGCGTGAAGACTCCGTTGGCTTCCATCGCACTCTGCAAAGCCATGCCGTTGATGACCGTGGCCAGCATGCCCATATAATCGCCCTGCACCCGCTCGATCCCCGAGCGCTCCGCCTGCAACCCACGGAAAATGTTACCGCCTCCGATGACAACCGCCACTTCCACCTTCATCTCCGTCAACTCCTTGATCTGCCGGGCATAGAGCTGTAGCATCTCGGGATCAATCCCGTAAGTGGAACTGCCCATCAGGGCTTCCCCGCTGAGCTTGAGCAAAATGCGATGGTACCGGATCTTCATGAAGGTAAATGTAAGCAAGGACCTGCATCCGGCAAACGGTCCGCACAGGATTTTTTCCTGGGCACCGTACCCGGCCGGGGCAGGTCCCGGGTCAAAAAAAAAGAGCGAACAACCTGGGTTATTCGCTCTTTGCCGGATCAGCCGAGTTTGACGTGCCGGAACGCCGTGACGGTGAGTCCCTTGCTGACCGATTGGAGGTAGGCCCCCACGGTCATTTTATTGTCTTTGACGTAATCCTGATTGAGCAGGGTGCTCTCCTTGTAGAACTTGTTGAGCTTGCCGAGAGCGATCTTTTCGAGCATCTCCTCCGGCTTGCCTTCCTGCCGGGCCACTTCCTTGCCGATCTCGATCTCCTTTTCGACAATTGAAGCATCGACCCCGTCCTTGTCCACGGCAATGGGGTGCATGGCTGCTACCTGCATGGCCACGTCGCGACCGGCTTCATAGGCGGCCTCTCCGGGCTGGTTCAAACCGACCAGGACTCCGGCCTTGTTGCCCATGTGGATATATGGGCTGACCGTTTCGGCCTCCAGGCGCTCATAAGCGGCCAGTTCGATTTTTTCACCAATCACACCGACCTGCTCGCTCACCTTTTCACCGATGGTGATCGACGCGAAGGGCAGGGCCAATAAGGACTCCAGATCAGCCGGGAAGCTCTGGAGAGCGATATCGGCAAACTTGCGGGTCAGTTGGACAAAATCTTCGTTCTTGGCCACGAAGTCCGTCTCGCAACTCAGCTTCACGATCACACCGCGCTTGCGGTCGGAGGTGGTGATGGCAATGACCACGCCTTCATTGGCTTCACGGTCGGCCCGCTTGAGCGAAAGCTTCTGGCCCTTCTTGCGAAGGATCTCGATGGCTCCCTGGATATCGCCGTTGGCTTCTTCCAGTGCTTTTTTGCAATCCATCATCCCCGCGCCTGTCGCGTCGCGGAGGTTCTTCACATCTGCTGCTGAAATCATGGGTTATTTCCTTTTCGGGGGTTCAGGCTTCGGACTCCTCCTCCACCAGGTTCTCCTTGTTGGCCTGCCGCTCGGCAAGACCCTCCTTGATGGCGCTGGTCAGGATCCGGGTGATCACCTGGATCGAACGCGATGAATCGTCATTGGCAGGGATCGGGAAATCGACCAGGTTGGGATCACTGTTGGTATCCACCATGGCAATGGTCTTGATCCCGAGCCGGTTGGCCTCGGCCACGGCAATGTGCTCGTGGTGGATGTCCACCACAAACAAGGCGTGCGGCAAACGGTTGAGCTCGGAGATACCGCCCAATACCTTGTTCATCTTCTCATGCTCCCTCGAAAGCGTCAGACGCTCCTTCTTGGTGATGGAAGTCAGACTGCCGTCACCGAGCATGCGCTCGATGTTCTGCATCTTCTTGACCGACTTGCGAATGGTCGAAAAGTTGGTCATCATACCCCCGAGCCAACGGTCGGTCACAAATGGCATGTTGACGGATTCGGCCGCCTGCTGGATGATATCCCTCGCCTGCTTCTTGGTGGCGACAAACATGATCTTTCGGCCCGATTTAGCCAGTTGGCGGGCGTAGTCAGCCGCACGGCTGAGGCAATCCTGGGTGCGATTGAGGTCAATGATGTGGATGCCCTTGCGCTCCATGAAGATATAGGGCTGCATCCGTGGGTTCCACTTGCGCTTGAGGTGGCCGAAATGCGCACCAGCCTCGAGCAGTTCCTTATATAGCGCGTTGTCCATAAGATGTCCGTTGAGGGATGATTAACGTTTGGAGAACTGGAAGGATTTGCGGGCCTTGGGTTTGCCGAATTTCTTGCGCTCGACCTCGCGGGAATCCCGCGTCAGATATTTCTTCTCCTTCAGCGAAGGCTTGAACTCCTCGTTGAGCTTTACCAATACCCGCGAAACCCCGAGACGCACGGCTTCAGCCTGCCCCTTGAATCCGCCCCCCAGTACATTGACGACGAGATCGTATTCGGCGGCCTGGAGGCCCACCGTCTGAAGCGGATCGGTCACCCGGCTCTGGATGTGCGGCATCGGGAAATACTCGGCCAACGGGCGCCCGTTGATCTCGATCTTGCCATTGCCCTTACGCAGGTACACGCGGGCCACCGAGGCCTTGCGTCGTCCGACAGCATTGATGAAATCCATACCTGATTAGAATTTGAGGGGTTCGGGTTTCTGAGCGCCGTGGGGATGCTCGGCACCATTGTAGATGAAAAGCTTGCGGTACATGGCCCGGCCGAGCTTGGTCTTGGGCAACATGCCCTTGATGGCATGCTCCAGGATACGCTCAGGCTTCTTGGCCAACACGTCGGCAGGCGTGCGCGACTTCTGACCGCCCGGATACAGCGAATATGTGAGATATTGCTTCTGCAGCATCTTCTTGCCCGTGAAACGGACCTTGTCCGCATTGAGGATGATCACATAATCGCCGGTGTCCACATGCGGCGTGTAGTCGGGACGGTGCTTGCCACGCAGAATGGCGGCAATCTGGGAACAAATCCGGCCCACAACCTGACCTTCGGCATCCACAACGTACCAACGACGCTGCACCTGCTCTTTTTTGGCCGATTCCGTGCGGTAACTGAGCGTATTCACAATAGGTCTTTTTACGGAGGTTAACAGGGTTTCTCCAAAGCGGATGCAAAGGTAGACCGATTTGGGCGAACCGACAAGCATTTTTTCAAAAAAAATTTCATCCCCCCCCTTCTAACCATTTGAAAAACAGCCAAAATTTGGAACCGTTTTGAAGACCATCCCCCCAGATACCGCCAGCCCGGTTTATTCCGTAAGTTTGAGGGGCACATCCTTCCATGCCTTCCCTCCGCCGTTTCCCCCTCGCCCTGGCCCTCTTCTTAACCGTGATGTCCTGCTCGCACAACGACCCACCACCCCCTGAAAAAGTGCTCATCCGCTTCCGCCACCATACCGGCCTGCCCTCCCTGTCCGGGCTCGAACGCTATGGCGACCATTATTTCGCCATCGGCGACGACCACCCCTATCTCCTTTCCCTCGACACCGAAGGCAAGCTCCTGCATCGCTGGCCACTCACCGGATTGCCGGCCACTTTTACCCTCCCCAAAGCCGAGAAACCCGACCTCGAAGCCATCACCCTCGCCATCGGGCCGGAGGGACCACGCCTCCTCCTCTTCGGCTCGGGCAGCCTCTCCCCCCAGAGGGATGTGCTCTACGTCGTGGACCCCGAAGACCCCACCCGACAGGAGGTCTTTCCGCTCACCGGCCTTTATGCCTTCCTCAGGCAGAAAACCGGATCCACCCCGGATCAATGGAACATCGAAGCCGCCGCCGTAGCCGGCAACGACCTCATCCTGCTCAACCGGGGCCTCAACCAGGTGATCCGCATTGACATCTCCGCGTTCTGGAACTACCTACGTCGGCCCGACACCCTTCTGCCCGTCAGGCACACCAGCATTCAATTGCCCGCCCTGAACGACATCCCTTGCGCCTTCTCCGGGGCCTGCCGGCAAACCGGCTCGGAACACCTGCTCTTTACGGCCTCCGCCGAAGATACCCCCAACTGGATCGAGGACGGCCCCGTCGCCGGAAGCCTGATCGGAGCCTTGCGCGTGCCGCCTTCCGGACCGGCCTCCCTATTGTGGTGGCGCCCCTGGGAAGGCCCGGCAGCCCTGCCGCCGTTCAAAGCCGAATCCATCGCCCCGGGTCCCGGCGAAAACCCCGCCTCACCGGACTACCTCCTCGTCACCGACAGCGACGGCGGCCCCTCCGAATGGATCGGCCTTTCCCTTCAACCCGCCAACGACTGAACCAGCGCCACTCCGGCATACCACAACATCACGCCGCACAGCGCCAGCTTGAGCAGGACGCCGGACAAAAACCCGACAAACGAGCCCCAGGCCGCTCGGGTCGCCTTCGATGTGCTTTGGCCTGCGAGGATCTCGCCCGCCAGTCCGCCCAGAAACGCACCCACGAACACCCCCCAGGGGCCCATAGTCATGCCCACCAGCAGTCCCAGCGTACTGCCCCAAATGCCGAATTTCGTCCCACCAAACCGCTTGACGCCCCACACCGGCACGATCATGTCGATGACCGTCACCAGCACCGTCAATATCCCCATCGTCCACAAGACCTTGTCCGTAAAGTCGGCAAACCGGGTCCAATGCAACAGCAACAGGCCCAGGAAACTCAACGGAGGACCAGGCAACGGAAGAACCGACCCGATCAGACCGACCAACAAGGCCACCAGGGCCAGGATCAACAAAAGGATGTCAAATACCATGGCATGTCAACCGGACAACAACAGGTGTCCGCCTTGTGGACGAAGGTAGGCCTGCATAGCCAATTGACGGCTTTCCGGGGACGCTAGATTGGTCGGGTCAGTTGACCTGGCTGATCTTGCGCACCACCTTGTACACCCGTGTGTAGGCATCCACCTCCTCCTCGAAGGGGTCGTGCTCAAGATAATTGGCCGAAATGAGCCTGAGATGGGCGATCCGGCCCCGCTTGTCCGGGATGGTCTGGACGTATTTGACCCACAGCGAACCGTGGATCCGGACGGCGTAGATCTCGTTGTCCCTGATCTGTTCGAGGCGCTCCACCGGCTTGCACACCACAATGTCGCCGCTTTGGATGACCGGCTCCATACTGTTGCCCTGAATGGGGAAAGCCACCAGGTCGTTGCCCTGCAATCCGGGGATGCTGAAGTAATCCAGCGATTCCCGCTCGAAGCTGTCGGGTCCGATCGTGGAACCCGCAAACGCCTGGGCGCTCGTGAAAAGGATCTGGCCACCGGCCGGACGTACCGGAGCCACCGTTACCGGATCAATGCCGAAGGGGGTGCCTTTGCCGTAGAGCAACCAGTTTTCATTGACGCCGAACTCCCGGCAGATCGTTCGTGCGTGATGGTAATCGATCACCCGTCGGTCATCGCGATTGAGAAAAGCCCGGATGATGTGCCCGTAGCCTTTCTTGCCGAGGATGCGCTCGGCAAAATCACCCATCCCCTTCCCGTCGCGGTCGTTTTTGACAATGACTCCCCGGCTTTCCAACATCCCGAAGACCTGGATGAACCGCTCATTCAACTGGCGTCTGTCTTCCGTGATCATACCCTTTTTTTAAACAAAAAATACGGTGTCGGGCAAAGATAACACCTTTTGTTTGATTTGAGCGAATGTCGGTCATTCTTTTCCGGAAGCCGTCAGATCTTCTGCCGGAGATGTCCCGTCCGGCAGGGCCGGGCGGCGGCGTTTCAAATGGCTTTGCAGCCAGGCAGGGATGATGATGGCGCCGGCAAAAAGGTAGAAATAATAAGCCATCAGTCGCCAGATGGAGGCGATGACCAGGGCGATGCCCCTCGGCACGAAATCGGACAGGAAGCCGCCGAAGACGTATTCGGCAAATCCCGAACCCCCTGGGGTAGGACTGAACGCCATGATCACCAGCATGGCCATCAGCCGGCTGAACAACTGCGCCTGGTGGCCGAAACTCAGGTCCGGCTCCGGCACGATGCCGTTAATCAGCGCACTCAGCACCAGAAACTTGCATGACCAGGCCACCACCGTGGCCCCAAAAGCCTTCAGGTGAAAGGAAAAGGGATGGCGGGCCAGCTCACGGGAAGCGGCAATGATGTCATTGCCTGTGTCGATAGCCTGGTGGCGGAAGCGGCGGAAAAACCGGTTGTAGGTCAGGATGACCAGGATGCGCTTGAACTGGTTGGGATTGCGGAAGAGGCCGTAAAAAAAGAAACCACCGTACGCAGCCATGACCAGATAGGTCGCCACAAAAGTCAACCCCCAGCCGTCCACATCGAAAAAACTGGCCATGCCGGGACGGATCATGGACGAACCGAAGAACATGTACAGGATGGGCAGGAATCCGATGAAAAAAATGGTGTCCAGCACCACCGTATGGACCACGATCGTGGCCGTCCGCGCAAAAGGCAGGTTCTCGCGCGAAAGGACGAACAACGCCACCGCCGAACCGCCGACGGCCGTGGGCGTAATGGCGCTGCTGAACTCCCAGATGAAGATGAGCTGGATGGATTTGCGCAGGGAGAAAAATCCGTCGGACAGAATCTGCAGCCGCACGGCATAGGCCAGGTGGCGCACGATCAACAGCAGCGCCGCCAGGCCGATCCAGCCCAGGGTGTGGAGCGTCCAGTTGATCTTGGCAAATTCCTCCGGTTCAAACTGGCGCCACAACAAATAGGCGACAACCCCGATCCCGATCAGCACCGGAATGAGAAGCCGGGAAAAGCGCAGGGACCTGGCCACCTCGGCGCCGGCGGACTCGATCCTCTTGTCGTGGGACATCGATTGCAAATGACGGAAATTAAAGGGACACGACGGCCGCGGGCTGCCGGGCCTTCCGGCATCCGTGAAACAACCGTCCTCCCCCCTCGGGTTCATTGCCGGTACGGTGCCCATCGCCCGAATGTCCGTTGGTCCAACCACCGAGGCGGGATCGCTTACCTTTGACACCGCGAATCGTATTACCTCATGAAGCAGATCGGCATCATCGGCAGTGGAGCCATGGGAGCGGGAATCGCCCAGGTGGCGGCAGCGGCGGGTCACGACGTCGTCATCTATGATGCCCGCGAAGACGCCCTCACCACCGCCCGCGACCGCCTCCACGAAACCCTGGGCAAACTGGTGGCCAAAGGCAAAATGTCCGCTTCCGGCAGCACCGCCCTGTTCGGCCGTATCGCCTGGGCCGGCACCCTCGGTGCCCTGAAGGACAGCGACCTCGTCATCGAAGCCATCGTTGAGGACGAAGGGGTCAAAAAAGAACTCTTCCGCACACTTTCCGCCCTCGTATCCGATCAGGCCGTCATCGCTTCCAACACCTCTTCACTGTCCGTCTCGGCCCTCGCTGCCGCCTGCCAAAAGCCGGAGCGATTCCTCGGTCTGCACTTTTTCAATCCGGCGCCCCTGATGCCCCTGGTAGAAGTCATTCCCGCCCTGCAGACCGATCCCGGCCTGCCCCCCCGGATGTCGGCTCTGATGGACCAATGGGGCAAACGGCCCGTTCTTGCCCGCGACACGCCGGGATTTATCGTCAACCGCATCGCCCGTCCTTACTACAGCGAATCCCTGCGCATCCTCGAGGAAGGCATCGCCACAGCTCCCCAGATCGACCACATCATGAAGGAGGAGGGCGGATTCCGCATGGGCCCCTTCGAACTGATGGATTTCATCGGCCACGATGTCAACCTGGCCGTGACCGAATCCGTATGGCAGGCCTGCCACCACGAACCGCGCTACCAACCGTCCTTCACCCAGCGCCGCCTCGTGGATGCCGGCTGGCTGGGCCGCAAAAGCGGACGCGGATTTTACGACTACAGAGACGGCACTCCGGCACCTGACCCGGCGGAGATCCCGGCCACTGAGCGCTCGGCTGTCTTCGAGCGCATACTGGCCATGCTGATCAACGAAGCCGCCGATGCCTGGTACTACCGGGTGGCCGACCGTGACGCCATTGACCTGGCCATGACCCTGGGCGTCAATTATCCCAAAGGTCTGCTCCGCTGGGCGGATGAATGGGGCATCTCTGCCGTGGTGACCGTGCTCGACCGCCTTTTCCACTACTACCACGACCCGCGCTACCGCTGCAGCCCGGGATTGCGTCAAATGTCGGCCCGCAGTGAGCGGTTCTGGCCCGAAAACGACCCGGAGCATGGATAACCGCCAACTCACCGTGGCCACCCGGGTGGTGGACAAAATGATGGCTGGCGATGCCTTCAGCCAATGGCTCGGGATCGAACGCCTGGAGGAAGGCGCCGGTCACTGTACCCTGCGGATGTCGGTCAGGGAGGAAATGCTCAACGGATTTTCCATCGCCCACGGCGGCATCTCCTATGCCCTCGCCGACAGCGCGCTGGCTTTTGCCTCCAACGGACACGGCCTGAAGGCGGTGTCCGTGGAGACTTCGATTTCCCACCTGCGACCGGTCAAGGCCGGAGACATTCTCACTGCTACCGCCATCGAAGACCACTGTAGCCGCAAGATCGGCGTGTACCGCGTGGAAGTCCACAACCAGGCCGGTCAGTTGGTGGCCCTCTTCAAAGGCACCGTGTACCGGACGGGGGAGGAGTGGTTGGAAGGGTGAAATTCAGGGTCAGCCATCCGCCTGTAACTTGTCCGGAATGGATGCTCTAAGGGGGCGGGGCTTTTCCATCGACTGGCAGCATTCCCTTCCAGGAAAGAAAAGGACCCGTTCGATCTCCATCACCTTCTTTTATTGGGGCAGAATGCACGTGTCAGACAACATCACTCCGTTCTCTATGATGCGGGTCACGGAAATTGCCGTTTCCGGTTTCTTATCTTTGACCGGATTCACCCTTCCAGCCTTCCCCTATGAAATCCATCACTTCCTTTCTGGTCTGGACATCCCTTGGTCCCGCCCTTTACGGCCAGATTACCATCACCAGTGCCACCTTCCCGGTGGTCGGCGATACCTTGCACCTGGTGGTGGATAACAACCCCGGAACCATCGGTTCGATCACACCACCCGGGATGCAGAATTGGGATTTCACCGGACTGAATGCCGATGCCACCCAAACCCTGATCTACCGGCCGGCCATGGAGGGGAGTGCCGGATCCCAGTTGCCGGAAGCCACACTGGTTTCGATCCCGAAGCCATTCACCGAGCGATATGAAAAGGTTACCGCCACCACGGTCTAACAAGTGGCCTGGGCAGGGCCTGACGGATACGATCTTGGTCTGGATGCCGTTTTCCGGTACAACCCGCCTCTGGTGAATCGTAGGGCGCCTTTGCAGTTTTTTGATATCCATGCAAGTTCTTCTGGTGTATTGGAAGCGTTTCATCCCGACGCATTCCCTCCGTCATTCATCGCTTCCCTGCCGTTTACGGCCGACTCATTCCGGATCCGGATCGCTATCAGTTTTGTGGATGCCGTGGATGCGTTTGGACAAATGAGTATACCCGGTGGCACTTACGAGGTGCTTCGTGTCAAACGCGTCGCCTACACCGAAACCCGGGTGGATGCCAAAATCAGTCCACTCGGATGGCTGGATGTGACCGACCAGGTTATTCAGTTTACGGGCAACACCAAATTGGGTGTGGACACGACCGCCACTTATATCTTCCTCAGCGATTTGTCCAAAGAACCCATTGCCCTCGTGACCCTGGACAAGAATCAGGCTTTTGCCACACAGATCGTGTACAAAAATACTGACCCCTTGTCCACGATAATACCGTCATCCAAAGCACATCCTCCTACCGTACGCATATCGCCCAATCCCGCCGATCTTGAAGCCCGGATTCAATTTCTTCACCTCGCACCGGGCGATTACCAATTGGTGGGATACAATACTGCCGGCATTGCGGCTTTCCGGATACCCCTGTCACACACCGGGGGCCAACAAGAATATTTTCTACCCTCCCCATTACCGGCCGGACTGTATATGGTTGTCCTGTATGGCAAGGAGGGAGAGTTGGTAGTCAGGGACAAATGGCTCAGGAATTGAATGAACCGGCATGGTGAGCCGCCCATTTCAATGGCCGGCCAGCCAATCCAACGCTTCCCGGATGACCTCCTGCATGTGGCCTTTGACCCCCGTTACCTGGCCCTGCTCATCCTTGAGCCATTCATTGAAGGAATGGTCATAGGGATATACCTTGTAAACAATATTGGTTTTGCCCGTTCTGAGGCTCTCCAGGTACAGGTAGTCCGTCCCAAGCACCGATGTGTTTCGGTCTTGGGAAGCGGCAGCGATATAGACCGGTATGTCGAGCGACAGGATGTTTTCCGTCGGGTTGTTGCTCGTGAAACTGCTCCATCGCAGATAGGTATGGCCGTACCACTCCTTGTCGGTGGCCAGCGGATCGGCATAAATCAAGGAAATCACCTCCATCAGGGAATCAATGTTCTCTTGAGCCTCTTCGACCGGCAAGGCATCACACAGGGCATCGGTCCGGTGGTGCAGGATGAAGTCGAAAAACTGGTTGAGGCCATTCCCTGCCATCAGGAGCGCATGCGTGATCCCTGCATGCAATGAGGCCAGTTTGGCGCCCACCTGAAATCCTTCGGATATCCCCAGCACGGCGATTTTGGAGGTATCCACCGCATGCTCGCGGATGACCCGGTCGAGGACCAACACAGCCGACTGCACCCGCCAGTCGAGAGAAAGCTTTGCTTTGTAGGCTGCAGGAGGTTCATAATAAGGACGTCCGTTGTCCATTTTGACCGAATCGATAAAGGGAACACCCGGCTTGCTGATGAGGACGATATGGTAGTCCGCCGACAAGGCCATGAAGTCCAACACGACCGAACTGCCAAT
Source organism: uncultured Saprospiraceae bacterium (assembly GCA_964471595.1). Taxonomy (GTDB): domain Bacteria; phylum Bacteroidota; class Bacteroidia; order Chitinophagales; family Saprospiraceae; genus JAGNXB01. The sequence continues at coordinate 4,540 of CAYYGN010000012.1, read as the reverse complement.
GCCGCGCTCGGTATATTGAAACAGCGGATAAGGACCCGAGCCGTCCAGATAAAGCAGGACGGGCTTAGCCGCTCCATTGCTGTCGGCAGAGATATAATAATGGATATCTCCCCATTTCTCATCCCGGATGGTATCCGCCCTGAAACCCAATCGCTCCGGCGTCACCGGCTGACCCGACAACTGGATGGACCCGACAGTCAGGAAACAAAGAATCAGAAAAGATTGAATTGTCATGCCGTATTCATTTGATTTCTCTATATAATGTAAGCTTCCTAATATAGGTTAATTTTTCAAGCGTGATCTCAATAAACATGTGTGGGTCATTGCTACAAGAATTAAAAAGTTTCACGCAACTGTCTGAACATTTCAATGGTATTTACACATGATACATTAAATGCCCTGCATGCATCCGGAATTTTCACCTTGTTTCGTCTGTATGGCTCACTGACTTCCTGTGTTACCAACACCATGTTTACAGGATCGGCGAGGCAAAACGCTACAAGAAAAGTATCCGCCTCGCGAGCATCTAAAAACTCATTTAATGCATTTGACAAATAGTGATCACTTCTCGACATGGCCCAGTCAATTACTTGTGCATAGGTATTCATGACAACAGAAGTGTCCTTGAAAAAGTCTTCCGGCAATTGGCCCCTGCACCAGAATTCAAGGGCATCGTTCTTGTCATACAATTCTTTTTTTACTTTGTCAATGCTTATTATCATTCCTTCCAATGCCAATTGCCTGACTTTGTTCCAAAAACCTGTAGCAACATCAATCGGGTAATTAATCCGATGCGCTTCGATAAAAAAATTGCTGTCAACAACATAAAGAGTCATTCCGGTTACAGGTGTGTTGAAAAGAATTTGTCGAACGTGTCACCTTTCAGGCCTGTGAGCTTGCAAGCATCACGATACAATAATTTTCCGGAATTTAACGCCTGAATTACATGACTGGCAAAAGTGATGCTGATTCTCTTTTTGGTGGTTGCATAAAAATTGCCACCAGATCCCTGGTTTTCTTTCTTTGCAAATTCTTGTTTGGAATATGCCTCATAGAAATCAAAGAACTGATCCCGAAATATTTTCCCGGTATCCAATGCCCTTCGTGCAATTACAATTTCACTTACTTTGAAATAGCGGGATGCATAACTGAAGTCATCGGGACTGCGACTCCATACTTCATCAAATTCCTGGGCAGGAACCAGAAATTCAGCAGCTACCTTATCGCAAAGAATTTCAATCGGGTTGTTGGCAGGTTGCAATCTTCTGAAATCGAAACCTGCACTGTATCCTGTCCAGATATGTGCAAGCTCGTGCACTATTGTAAACATCTGTGCAGATTTGAAATCGGCATTATTTACGAACATGAATGGTGCGTAATCATCCACCAATACAAACCCCCTGCATTCATCAACCGGAATGGGTCGGTGCGTATTGTTTTCAACGATTCCGTTGAAAATGGTGATGATTCCTTTGTCTTCGATATGAAGCACCAGATGATCTTGTGCTTCCTGCCAGGTCCCAAATTGACTTGCCCAATTCTCAGGTAATTGTAATGTCTGCCGAATGTCAGTGACAATGGCATTTACATCATTACTGTCCTTGAATTTCCCTACAAAAGGCAGTTGTTGAAAATCATTGTCCTTCAAATGGTTCTTCAACCAATCCTGCCTTTGCTGTAAAAGCAATATGGTATCGTACACATTAATACCTGGTCGGCCTCCATGATTACCGCCAGTCCGGAAAAATGGAATGGGTAGTTGTTCCAGGGGAGGGTGGGGCAAAAAGAGATAGCCAAACGGAAGATACACTTTATTGGAAAATTCTTCCAACTGTTTCACAGTCGGCTTCTTGTGTCCTTCCAGCCATTCCAGTATTTTGGGATATTTTTCGGCAAAAGCAGACACATCATATCCCGCCCGGGTGATAGCCCAGGTAATCATGTTGCTGTTCACATCTACCTTACTGCTCATAGCTCAAAATTACTCAAATGGTCGGCCTTATGATGCCTGATTTAGCCAATGACACAAAAAGGTCTTCTGGAAAGGTTGATCTGTCCTCCGGTTCGGACAAAATCATGTTCACCAAACGTTGAAATACTGGTAAACGTACGGACTTAACATTCAGCCGAAATTTAACTTGTCGTCACCGCACCACCAGCCGCATGGCGGAGCTCTCCCCATCTGAAATCCGGATCAAGAACCAGGGATCCGGCGGCAAAACCGTCATCTCAAAGACCTGCCGGATCGCCGTTTTTTCAACGGTACGGCCCGAGATCCACCGCCCGTCCGGACCGATCATCTCCAACCGCAGCGCACCGACATGGCTGCTCTCCAACACCACCCTCAGCGATTCCGCCGCTCCCAACGGGTTGGGTGAAATCTCAAATACGCCTTGCCACCCCGTCTCCCGGGTGGCTACCGTCGGCAAACCTTGGGTTTTGGCCACCAGCAGATCGCGGGAGTTGGTGAGCTGGGCTGTCCGTGCCACTGCCACCGACCCGCCTGTTAGCAATGTTGCCGAGGCCGGCTGCCAGCGCTCCTCATACAACACCGTTTCGGCCAACGTCCCGAAATTCTCGTCAATACGCCGCAGAACGAGACCTGCCGGCAGTCCTGAATTGACGTAAAAATGGGACAAGAGCAGGTAAAGGCGGTCATCGTTGTCCTTCAGCAATCGCGTACCATGATGCCAATTGGCCAATCGCAGACCCTGACGATACAAGATGGTCCCGTCGGGCGCAATTCTGTACAAATACACCGAATCCAGTCCGGCGCTGCCGTTATCATTGGGCGCCACGATCATCAGATCTCCCGAGGCGGTCTCCACCACACTCGTGGCCCGGCGGTTGTGGTTGACTGCTTCGGGCTCGAGCAGAGACAGCATATGGGAGGCGCCGGTAGCGCCGTCAATCCTGACCACGAGGCCGGTGCACTCGTCCTCCATGCCGACGGCCAGAAAATCGCCATCCCGGAGTGCGATCACCTCTTCGACACTCCGCTGATCGGTGACCATCACGGACGACCAGGTGGGTTCGATCCGGCTTTGCCAGAGGATGTCGCCCGCCGCCGAAATACGCAAGACTTTGTATTGAAACCCGAGGGTGTCCCCTGCCGGATCGGTCGCATCGCCGTGATACACCACTACCGCACCGCCGTCAGCGGTCGCCACCGCCCGGGCCAGGTAGTGCCCCTTTGGATTGGGCACACGCATTTCCCATATGACGGCGCCATCGTCCGGATCCATTTTGCGGATCACCACCTCCTCCCCATCAGGCATGTCGAAGGTCACTTTGCGGGTGTCGCTCACGAGCAGGAGCGTCCCGTCAGATGCCGGCGTCATGGTACCGACATAATCCTGCATGGGGGCGCTCAGGGTCCTCGTCCATTCCTCCGTGCCACCCACCGGGTCGATCCGGCGCAACTGGATATCAATGCCGGACGTATCGCCGGTGGGGAAGTGGCTGGCCAGGAAGAGATGTCCGCCTACTCCGGCGACATGCGGACTGTCGTCCTCACCGTCCGGCCCAATGGTCCCGATATACGCTTCCGACAGCAGAGCCATGTTTTCGCTCACGGTCCCGAAAAACCCGAAATACCCGTCCCGGCTGCCTTTCGACAGCGATTCCCCCACAAATACGCCGCGACCGTCGGGCAGAAAGTCCGCATCGTAGAGCCGGTGGTCCCAGTAGAGGTCATTCCCGCTGAAATCCCGCTGAAGCACTTTGTTGCCGGTAACAGCGTCACGGATGTCGATACCACGGGGGTGGATGACGGCCACCGTCGTGTCGGACATTATCTTGACGCGCGCATCCTGCGAACTTACCGGTATGGCAGACCAAATCTGATTGCCCCAGGGGTCGTATTTCATCAAATAGGTGGTATTGGAATTGCCCTGTTGGCGAGCCAGGACGTAAACGAAACCATCGGTGGCGTGGGCGGCCATGTTCCGCACGGTGGTAATCCCTTCGCCGTTGGTGGCGTAAACGCTTTTTGTCCAAATCGGCGTGCCATCGGTGCCGCGAAGGGAAAGTTCGGCCTGTGCCGTGCCTTCATTCGGAGAGCCGGTGTTGCGGAAGAAGTAAAAACGTCCGTCGGACAAGGGCGCCACCAGTTGGGAGTAATTGCTGACCGTACCGCTGTTCGGCAGATTCTCCCCATAAATGGGCGTTCCGGTGCCGCTAATGCGCTGAAGCAGGCCGAGGCCCTTGGGTTGCTGGTGGAGCAGGAGGACAGCTCCGCCATCGGGCATTCCGGCTACACTGACATACCCACTGGTCTCGTGGACGGACGTCCCGGTTATACCATCACCCAGGAAGGAACCATCGGCCGCCAATTTGATAAAAGTGCCATAGGTCTTGGTGCCGCTGAAATTGGTCTTGCTGCCCGCCAGCCACATGTCCCCGGTGGTTGGCTCGCGGTGGAAACTCCACAGGTATTCATTCTGATCCGGGTCGCCGATGGTATCGGCCCATACGACCTGCCCGTTGGTGTCCAGTTTGACGAGTAGCCAGTCGTCCTGTCCGAAGGAGGAAGTCGTAC
>CAYYGN010000011.1:65144-86468 GCA_964471595.1 uncultured Saprospiraceae bacterium | reverse complement strand
CTCAATATATTTCAACCGGTTAAGATCGGAATATCCGTTATTAAGGGACGACTAATAAGGGGCCGACTTCGGTCACAGATCGGCCCCTGGATGCACAGTCAGATTTTTACCATCCTGATGATGACAGGAGGTCGTTCACGCTCGGAAATCCGGATAAAATATCCTCCTCCGGGGATACCCGCAAAATCCAGCCATTGCTTGTTGCCATTGCAAACGCCTTTGTAATGACAATGGCCATTTTGGTCAAAGACCTCCAGTATTACTTCTGTATCGGTACGCAATGGCTGAATTCGCTCTAATCTACTTGAACCATTGGTGACGGTTGGCACCAATCTCCACATTCCGGCTTCACCCATGTTCCGGACTTCCGCTTCACCATTCAACTCCTCCAGACAATCCGGATGATCTCCTGTGGGTTGATTCAGGCCTCGCATCAGCAGCATGGCCCTTGCCATTACTACCGCAGGCCCATCTGCAAACCGACATGACTGCCCCCCTTCATCCAATGCCGAAACCTGACCTGCGGTCAACGTATCCTCCGGATGAAGTGCATTACTAACCCAAATTTTCATTACGGCTTGTAGCTGTTCATCAAAATGTTCCACCGGTTCAATACTGTCCAATCGGGAATACAAGTAGTCCAATCTGCCCTCAATGGTATCCAAATAAGAACCCCGGATTTCTGTCAGTTCAGTCAAAATCTGATCCAGACTATCCGCCAGGTTGGCGTATAAAAGGGCATCCAGGGAATCCAGAACACCATCCTCGACAAGGATACTGTCAAGGATGCGAATATCTTCCAGGAATTAATCACATCGCTCACCCAACTCATCCAGGACATCATTCAATGCCTCGGGAATAAATCCCCTGACCCGATGATCTGATCTATTTGACCAACAGCTTGCCTGTACGCACCGCACCATCCTCCAAAATCGCCAGAATGAAGTACATCCCCGAAGAAAGATGTTGAATGTCCATTGGTTCATTGGATGGGTAGTTTATTTGTTCAATGACTATCCGTCCGTTAATATCGACTCCACGCAGAAAACAAGTTGATTCATTCCCAAAATCAATTTGGACTGTACCTTGAGCAGGATTGGGGTAGAGTGTAAATTCGAACATATTATCCGTCTCATTCATAATACTCGTGTACAAGTGCCAGGGATATTCACCCTGTATAGGGCCTCCTCCGTGTTCCGTCTTCATGATCAAACTGTGATCACCTGCCACGAATCCTACAGAATCATTAATAAAATGTATCGCTTCAAGGTGCGCTCCTGGAGACAGGTCGCCCAGCCAGGTCAATCCACCATCCTCTGAGGAACAGATGGCAAATTCTGTCGGAACATCGCCTTCCTGGATATAAGCCACAGGATGGTTGACCGTATAGACTTTGTCAGGGGAAGGCATACTTATATCCACGACAGATCCAATATTATTTGTCGTATCCCAAGTCATCCCGCCATCAAGTGTTCTATTCAAAAAGTCCCAATCAAAAAATCCGTTCCACTCATTATAAAAGTACATTTCGCAGTAACCAGAGCCATCCCCTAACGAAATAATCTTTTCCCATGTCATTCCCGCATCAACGGACTTAAGTAAAAATCTGGTAATGTTTTTCAAACCGTCATTCCAGACGAGGATGCCTGCATAGGCCACAGAATCTGAAGCAACATCCACCCAGACCAATCCCGCTTTGTAATTTGTGAACACAGGAATATCATATACCGTTGTCCAGGTACTTCCTCCATCTGCAGACCGAATGATCGCATTGGTGCCTGATGCCAACCCAACTGAGTCATTGAAAAAATGCAAAGAAAATAAATCGCTATAATGGGTATATACAATATCCCAAGTATAACCTCCATCCACAGATTTATAAATAGACCCATCCCTTTGCTCGTTGTCCCCGCGAGCAACTATCATGTCTGCAGAGATCAAGCCGATTTGAAAGAAATTTCTGTTTACATTGCAAGGAATTGGGGTCCAGTTCTCTCCATAATCGTCGGAACGAAGGATCAATCCGGCACCCCCCACAGCCATCCCAATTCCTTGAGAAAGCATCTTCAGATCATAGATCGTTTGTCCCTGGACCTCTACATGCTTTACCACCCATTGGCCTGCCAGGTTTGCGTTTACAAAGATCAAAAAAACGAGAATGGTAAAGAACCGATCTTTCATGATATGTTCATTTAACGTTGAATACTGATTTGGCGGGTTTCCACGGGATGATCATTGATGTAATGTAACAAAAAGTTACCCCTGGAAAGATATTGTGTGGCCGGGATAGCATCCTTTGACGCTTTCAATTCCTTCTCCATGAACAGTCTTCCGTTCAAGTCCACCATACGGATCATGTGGTGACCAGGGGGACCGCCTTCATTGGATTGGTGATCGAATATCCCTTCAACTTGCGTATAGGTAAATATTGTATAGCACCCGACTTTTTGAATAGAGGATTCATTTTGAGGAGCAGCTCTTCGTTCTTCTGCAAAATATTCTTCATCAAACTCAGGAAAATCATCGATTACCCTACCAAAGGAAAGGCGGCACATGGATCTGGTATACACCCCGACACTAAAGTCGCTTGCCACCATATCTACCAGATAAAGGTTGTCCGTTATCCCTGGGCAAACGCTGTAGTCACTTGCCCTCCAATCCGGACAAATCGTTTGAATAGCCTTAAATTCACTCATTTCACTTTCATTAGAAAATGCCAATTATAAACCATCTGCCAGGCGCCCAACAGAATCAGCTCGAACAAACCATATCAAAAATCCTGGTAATTTAACCCTTTCTTTGGGAATATGGATAGATGATGTGCAAAAATGTCAAATTTTAACATTTTTTGGAGAAATTTTGCCTGCCGTACACACTTCAATCCCGGGTCATGGACTTCCCTGACATCTCCCCATGTCCACATTCCCCGGAAATCTCCGATGTCCTGCCACTGATCCCTAAGTGAGAGACAGACCCTAACCGGACCAAATGCCCCAATGTCGCCGATTGGCCAAGGAAATGGCATCCGCATACAGGATGCGCCGTATTTTGGCGTTTATTCAGGGATGTCGCAACCACTCAACGCCTCCGTCCGGTTTGTCCTGCTGCTCACCGGCTTATTGTCCGGTGCCATGACAGCCCGGACGCAAACGGCATCATCCCGCCTCCAGGACCCACCCGTCAATTTCCATCTCCAGGCCGCCGCCATCGTCCCCAGCGCCCTCTTCCGCGTCAGACCCAACGAGGACTCCTTCGACGGTGTCGATTATGCCATCACGCCCAAACCAGGCTTCCAGTTTGGAGGGCTGGCCTCCTTCCGCCTCAACCGGAGCTTCCAGATCCACGGCGGCATCACCCTCCTCCGCAGAAGTTTCAAGTACGAAGCGGTTCGGGACATGCAACACTCAGACCTCGAAATGGACATGACCATCTACGAGCTGCCCGTACTGCTCATGTATTACCAGCGCCTCGCACCCCGCTGGCTGCTCACGGCCGGTACCGGTCTCAACATGCAGTCCATCCTCAGTGACCTGGGTGTGAAGAAAGGGTCCTTTGAAATTCTCGCCCTCTACCGCTCCTTTGCCAGCCCGGCCAGCCTGACGGTGGCAGGTATGGAATACCGGATGGAAGGCAAAGGAGGTCTGTTCCTCGGCCTTTCCTACAACGTGACTCCTTTCCCCCTGTACGACACGATCTTCCGGACCGAATTTGACGGCCAGGAACGCCTGTTCCGTTTGCCCCATGTCGGTGATTACTTCGGGATCGTGGCCCGCTACACCATTGACTGATCCCCGGCTCCCCGCCACATGTCCGCGAGCGTCTCCCGGATGTCCCGGTAACGACAACCGTACCGCTCACGGGACAATGCAGTGTCGTACTGCACGGTTTGAAAAGCCAGCCGAACTTCCTGCGGGTGCATGCCGGGTCCACCGGTCAACCGGTTCCACAGCGCCACCATTCCGGCCCACCTTCGAGCCATTTGCTTCTGAGGTGGATCGTACCCGCCGGCCATGGCAAGCTTGGTCAGCAGGTCCCGAAACGAAAGGTTTTCCGCACCGACCAGGATGCGCTCTCCACAAGGCGGAGCCGCCACCCGTTCCACGACAAAATCCGCCAGGTCCCTGACATCGACAAAACACCCGCTGCCAAGCGGAAACCAGGGCCTTTGCTGCTCCACCCACCGGATCAGCAACCGTGACAGGCGATGGCGGCAGGAAGGGTCGAGGATCATCACCGGCTGCAGGACTGATACCGACAGCCCCTCCTGCATGCCTCTCCACACTTCGAGCTCGGCTTCATACCGGCTTTCGGCAAAGGGTGTGGTGAGCGGTGACCGCACCCACTCGACTTGTTCGTCCAGGACGGGGATCAGGGGATGCCTCCCCAATGCCTCCGCACTGCTGACATGGATGAAATGACCCACGCCCTTGTACAACGCGGCATTGACCAGATGACCGGTCCCTTTCGCATTGACTTCAAAAAGACGGGCCTTGTCCAGGAAACGATAGGACTCCATACCGGCCGCATGAATGAGGACGTCTACTCCTTCCAGAAAATCCTCCAGGCTGAAGGGGTCGGACAGGTCGCCTTTCACCCATTCCACACCGTTGTTGGGCGGAGCGGGCAGCCTCCTTGTCAGACAACGAATCCGGGAATATCCCTGTTCCAGCAGGGCCTTCAGGATCCAGCGGCCGGTATGACCCGTACCACCGGTCAGGGCGATGTGCGGAAGGGACGACATTCACGAACGAAGGTAGGATGACGGAGGCAGAAAGAGCGCCCCGCCACACACCGCCTTCCGCGAACCGGTGACTCCCTGCACGAAATTGGGCATCCCTAACCACCGGTAAAGGCCCGCCAACGCCATCAACCAGGCCTCTTTGTACCTGATCGTATACGCGGAGGGCAGCAAGAGCGACCACCGCCGGGATGACAAGCGATCCTGCAACTGCAGGAGAAGATGCCGGTTGAAGGCGCCTCCACCTGTCACCATCACCACAGCCTCTTTCCGGATCCCGGCCTCTGGCAGAGCCTCCGCGATCCGAGCTGCCACCCACCGGGTCGCCGTGGCCAACCGGTCCTCAACGGCACCGGGCCACGACAGGAAAAGCCGGACAACACCTTCCCGGACTTCCTGGTTGCTCAGGGACCGGATACCGGATGGCGATGTCTGTGTATTGGCCTGGTGCAATAGTTCGTCCAGGACGCGGCCCTTTGCGGCCAGTCGACCGTCGCGATCCATGGACCGTCCTTTCAGAGCCGCCAGTGCATTGAGCAACTGATTGGCGCCGCATACATCCCGGGCCGAGATCCTGCCCTTCGTGCCGGCGACGGTGATATTGGCGATGCCCCCGATGTTGAGCCAGGCATCATATCCCGGAAATAGCAGCGTGTCTGCCAGTGGTGCCATGGGAGCGCCCTGTCCACCGGCAGCGATATCGGCATTGCGAAAATCGGTGATGACCGGAATACCCGAAGCTGCGGCAGCATAGGCGCCGTCGCCGATCTGGACACTGTATCCGGGTGATCCATCCGGATCGTGAAAAAGGGTATGGCCGTGAAACCCAGCGCCTGAAGGGCGGAGCCCTTCCCGGTCCAGCCAATGCCGCAGCCTTTGTCCGACCCACCGCCCGTAGGCAGCATGGGCAGCTGCCACCTCCTGTGGACCGGCATCAGAAAGTTGCCTCAACCGCTCCCTCCAAGCATGGGGCAGCGGAAGGGTCTTCCCGGCCAATGGTGCCCAGGACTCCAACCGGCCTTCCTTCAGGACAAATCGACACACGGCCAGGTCCAACCCGTCGAGCGATGACCCGGACATGACACCGGCAAAGACATGTTCGCCCATGGCCGTCAGCGGAGGGTCAGCGTGAAATCGGCAATTTGTTCGATCTGTTCCGGGGTCAAGAGCTCCTTGTAGGGCGCCATTTGACCTTTGCCGTCGGTTATCAACCGGATGCGCTCCTCCCGTTTCAGCGAGGAGAGGGTCAGGTCCGGAGCGCCATTGAAGCCTTTCCTGCCATCCGCGCCGTGACAAAGGACGCAGTACTTGCGGTACAGGGATTCTCCTTCGCCAGGGTCAGGCGTGTCGGTTGCCGGCGCCGAAGAGCAGGAGAAGGCAAAGGCCAGCGCCCATATAACCAGGTACAGGAAACTTTTCATGAGCTGATCCGGGGATGAAGCTGCCGCAAAGTTGCACAATCCGGGGCAACCCCTTTGTCCTTCCTTCTTCACCCGCTGCAATGAACCATCCGCCCTTTGGCGTCATTATAGCGGAAAGCGATCAACCCGAGCCTCCTGCTTGCGATGAAAACGCCTACTTTAGCCCGTTCATGGAATTGACCCCGATCCGACAATGGGGATGGCCCATCCCTGAGGAAGACCTCCTTTTGATCGCCGGGCCCTGCAGTGCGGAGACGCCGGCCCAGACCCTGGATTCCTGTATGGGTGCCGCCCGGGCGGGCGCCCATATCCTCCGTGCGGGGATTTGGAAGCCCAGGACTCGCCCGGATGCATTTCCCGGGATGGGTGAAAAGGCATTGCCCTGGATAGCCGAAGCGGGCAAAGAAGCGGGTCTCCCCGTCTGTGTCGAAGTCGCCGGAGCCCGCCATGTCGAACTGGCGCTCAAGGCAGGTGTGGACATTCTTTGGATTGGCGCCCGCTCCACGGCCAATCCCTTTACCGTCCAGGAAATCGCCGATGCCCTGACCGGTCACGACGTCCCCGTCCTGATCAAAAATCCGGTCAATCCCGACCTCGAGCTTTGGATGGGCGCCCTCGAGCGTTTCCATCTCGCCGGCATCCGCCGGATGGGCGCCATTTTCCGCGGGTTTTCGGTGTACAAACCCGGCATTTACCGCAACGCGCCCATGTGGGAGATCCCGATCGAATTGCGGCGCCGGATCCCCGATCTGGATATCCTCTGCGATCCCAGCCATATCGGGGGGCGTCGTGACCTGCTGGCCGGGATCAGCCAGCAGGCCCTCGATCTGGATTTCAACGGCCTCATGATCGAAACCCATGTCCGGCCCGACGAAGCCCTGAGCGATGCCTTCCAGCAGTTGACGGGCGACCAACTGGCCTTGCTGCTTCTCGGCCTCCATCGCCGCCGGAGTTCGGTGGACGACCCCGAGTTTCTGGCCAATCTGGAAGCGCTGCGCTATGATATTGACCAGCTCGATGAAGAGATCATCGCCCTGATCGGCCACCGGATGGAAGTAAGCCGGGAGATCGGCCACTATAAAAGGCTCAAAGACGTCACCATCCTGCAACTCGACCGGTGGAAAACCATCTTTGAAAGCCGCATTCTGCGCACCATGAAGGCCGGCCTTTCGGAATCCTTCGCCCGCGAATTCATCCAGGCCATACACAACGAATCCCTCCGCCAGCAGGAGGTCGTCATGAGCCACCAGACCGCCGAAAAATCAGGGCCCAATCCGCCGGACCGCCCTAACACTCTCAAAAAATGACGGATTTCTGACCAGTACGCCCGTTGTCAAACGGTATCTTTGCCGGCCAGTACAAAAATCCACGTCATGTTCCGGTCCCTGACCCTTCCTATTGCCCTCCTGGCCACCGCTTTGATGTCCGGGTCAAGCTGCGGCCCCTCCGCGCCTGTTGCTGCTACCGAACCCTCCACCGGGGTTTGGACCGATTCGCTGATCCTCCCCGGGGAGTCGCACTTCAAATCCATCCGCCAGTTGACCTTCGGTGGCGACAACGCCGAAGCCTATTGGTCATTCGATGACACCAAACTCGTTTTCCAGGCCAAAAATCCACGGTGGGGGACCAAATGTGACCAGATCTATGTCACCGACTGGACCCGTACTTGGCCCGACGAAGTGCCTCCCATTGTCAGCACGGGGCGTGGCCGCACCACGTGTTCCTATTTCATGCCCGGCGACACGACCGTACTTTACGCCTCCACCCATCATCACGACGAAGAATGCCCCGCCGAACCCGAAAGGCGTCCGGGCGGCAAATACGTCTGGGCGATCTATCCCACCTTTGACATTTTCGTGGCTGACCTCAACGGCCAGCTGGTGCGTCAACTGACCGACTCGCCCGGCTACGATGCCGAAGCCACCGTTTCTCCCCGGGGAGACCGTATCATTTTCACCAGTGACCGCAGCGGCGACCTCGAGCTCTACACCATGAACATCGACGGATCGGATGTCCGCCAAATCACCTCCGAGCTGGGTTATGACGGAGGCGCCTTTTTTTCTCCCGACGGCAGCAAGATCGTCTGGAGGGCTTCCCGCCCCCAGACCGATGAAGAGATCCGCGATTACAAGGAGCTTCTCGCCCAGGGGCTGGTCGAACCCACGAATATGGAAATATTTGTGGCCAATGCCGACGGAACGGATGTCCGGCAGGTCACCCGCCTGGGGAAAGCCAACTGGTGCCCGTTCTTCCATCCGGGAGGAGAGAAAATCATTTTCGGCAGCAACCACGCCTCCGAACGGGGTTTCCCCTTCAATCTGTACCTGATCAATCTGGATGGCACCGGATTGGAGCGCATTACCGCCGATGATACTTTTTCGGCCTTTCCGGTCTTTTCCAACAACGGCAAATACCTCGCCTTTTCCAGCAACCGGAACAACGGAGGCACCCGGGACACCAACCTGTTTATTGCCGAGTGGAAGGACTGATGAATCCCTGACCCCGGGAGGTCAGCGGGCAAGATCCGTCACGCCACCCCACGCGATGAAGTAGGGGTTACGCCGGTCGGGTTTGTTGTACGCCAGCGGACGTCCGGTTTCCGCATCCAGGATGTGTCCGCCCGCCTCTTCGAGAATGATCTGTGCTGCGGCGGTGTCCCATTCCATGGTCGGAGCAAAACGGGGATACACATCTGCCTCTCCGGATGCCAGCAGCAGGATTTTGAGCGAGGAACCCATCGCTTTGAAGGCCGGTTCGCGAAAACCGGTCACAAATGCCTCCGTCTCCGGATCGCGATGGGAACGAGAGGCGACAAACCGGAGTCCGGTCTGCTTGCGGGAAAAGGATGAAACAGACAACCGTTCCGGTCCTGATGCTCCCTTCCGCCAGGCACCTCCTCCTTTCCAGGCCCAGTACAAACGGCCCTTTGCCGGGGCAGCGACAACGCCCGCCACGACCCTTTCGCCCTGCAACAAAGCGATATTGACGGTGAATTCCCCGTTCTTCCGGATGAATTCCCGGGTCCCGTCCAGAGGATCCACGAGCCAGCTCCATGCCAGTCGCTGCCGATGAGCAAAATCCATATCGCCCGTCTCCTCCGAGAAATATGCGATCCCGGGAAAAGCGTCCCGCAATCGCCGGGCGATCACCTTGTCCGCGGTCAGGTCCGCTTCGGTCAGCGGGCTGTGATCTTCCTTCCGGATGACTTCCGAGGGTTCGAACCGGTTATAGACTTCGAGAATGGCTTTGCCGGCTTCGTCGGCGACCTCGCCCAGGAGGGCACACACTTTCTCCAACGGATGCCATACCCCTTCCTTGCCCGGTATCTCCACCGTTCAGGATTTGGCCAATTCCTCGAGCGTTACACGAGGGGCGGACGATCGTATCTCCTGCGAGGCCTGGGCACTGTAGGGCTGGAAATTTCTGGCAAATTGCAGGGCCAGCTCGGTGGCCTGACGGTCGTAGGCATCCTTGTCCGTCCACGTGTTCCTCGGGTTGAGCACTTCATCCGGTACCTCCGGGCAGTGGACCGGAAATTGCAGCCCGAACAAGGGGTCCTCCTGATACGTGACCTGGTCCAACCGGCCCTCCATGGCAGCCCTGATCATGGCCCGGGTGTAACGGAGTGACATCCTTTGTCCGGTACCGTAGGCGCCTCCTGTCCAGCCGGTATTCACGAGCCAGACGGATACCTGATGGCGTCGCATCCGCTCGCCCAGCATTTCGGCATAGCGCGTGGGATGCAAGGGGAGGAAGGGCGCACCGAAACAGGCCGAGAATGTGGTGGTAGGCTCCGTGACCCCGTCCTCGGTGCCGGCGACTTTGGCCGTATAACCCGAGATGAAATGATACATGGCCTGACCGGGGCTCAGTTTGGAGATCGGCGGCAAAACCCCATAGGCATCGCAGGTCAGGAAGAAAATATGACGCGGATGACCGGCCCGCGAGGGATGGCAGGCATTGGCAATATGCTCGATCGGATAAGAAACCCGGGTGTTTTCGGTGATGGTCTTGTTGTCGTAATCCGGCTCCCGTGTGCCCGGTTTGTAGACGATGTTTTCCAGGATGGCGCGGTGGCGAATGGCCCGGTAGATATCCGGTTCCTTGTCTTCGGAAAGGCCGATGCATTTGGCATAACACCCACCCTCGAAATTGAACACGCCGTCAGAGGTCCATCCGTGCTCGTCGTCACCGATAAGAGGGCGGGCCGGATCGGCGGAAAGCGTGGTTTTTCCCGTACCGGACAAGCCGAAGAAAATAGCCGTATCCCCTTTGGCGCCCACATTGGCCGAGCAGTGCATGCTCAGAACATCATGCTGGTGGGGCAGGAGGTAGTTCAACACGGAGAAAATCCCCTTTTTGATCTCGCCCGTGTAACCCGTACCGCCAATCAGGATCACGCGCCGTTGGAAATGAATGATGGCGAAATTGGGAGAGCGCACGCCATCGGACACCGGATCGGCCTGGAATCCGGGTGCGTTGAGGATCAGCCAGTCCGGCTCGAAATTGACCCTTTCCTCCTGCGTGGGACGGAGGAACATGTTGTACGCAAACTGGTTGCTCCACGGATATTCGTTGACGACCCTAATGTTGAGCCGGTATCCGGGATGGTCACAGGCATACGCGTCCCGGACAAAAACGTCCCTACCCGAAAAATAACCGCAGACCTTCTCGTAAAGCCGGTCGAATACGGCTTCTTCGACGGGCAGATTGAATTTGCTGGTCCAGTCCACACTGCCGTCTGTTTCGGACGTTCGCACGATAAAACGGTCCTTGGGCGCCCGGCCGGTAAATTTACCCGTGGTCACCGATAAAGCGCCCTTGTCGCTCAACTCGCCCATGCCGCGACGCAGGCTTTGCTCGACAAGCTCTTCCGGCGTCAGATTCCAGTATGCGGTCTGATAATCGCGAATGCCGATGGATTCCAGAGAGGCGTTGTGCGGCCGATGGCCGACGATCTGCTCGTTCATGCGGGAAAGGTTTGAATACCCTTGGTAACGGGTGGTCAACACACCGGAATATCCCTACCAAAGTGGACCGCAAAAGTACGCTGAAACACCCGGATTTGTCCCCGTTCCCACAGGATAACCTAACACCTTGACGAAGATCACGGCCCTCACCCGGCCGGGTCCATTGCGCTTACTTTATATTCTTGCACATATGAATTAATGTAAATTTATATTTGTGAATTAAACATATGTCAATGCCCTGCCTCCCTGAAAAGGATGCCCGCAGGGCTGCCGGCGCGCTACAGCCCGGGAAAAAACCTACCTTTGCCCCATCCAAGCACAATCGCGCGCGCCATGGCCAAGGTAGATCTGATCATGCCCAAAATGGGCGAAAGCATCATGGAAGCCACCATTCTCCGCTGGGTGAAAAAACCCGGCGACCCGGTTGCACTGGATGAGACCGTCCTGGAGATCGCCACCGACAAAGTGGACTCCGAAGTGCCGTCACCCGTCGCAGGCACCATGGGTGAAATCCTGTTCCCGGAGAATGCCGTCGTGCCCGTTGGAAAAGCCATTGCCGTCATCCTCACCGGCGCCGGAGAAGTCCCTGCACCCAACGGCAACGGACAACCGGCAGCCACCACTGCCGCGCCCGGGGAAGCGGCACGCCCCGTCGAAACCGCTGCTCCCGTAACCTCTCCAACCCGGACACCCGCAGCACCGGCACCCGCCCGCACCGGCGCCGATGGTTCACGCTTCTATTCCCCTCTCGTGCGTACCATCGCCCAAAAGGAACAGATCAGCGCCGACGAACTGGATGCCATCCCGGGCAGCGGCGCTCAGGGCCGTGTGACCAAGTTTGATGTCCTCCAATATCTCGAAAACCGCACCGCTGCGCCCGCCCCTTCCCCGGCGACCCCGGCCACATCCCCGGAGCCGGCTGTCTCCCGGTCAGTCAGCGGCAACGTGGAGATCATCGAGATGGACAGGATGCGACGCCTCATCGCCGACCACATGGTCATGTCCAAACAGACATCACCCCACGTGACTTCCTTTGTCGAGATCGATGTCACATCCATTGTCCAGTGGCGGGAGAAGATCAAAAAGTCGTTCGAAACCAAATACGGGGAGAAGATCACCTTTACCCCTGTCTTCATCGAAGCCGTAGTGAAGGCCATTCTCGATTTTCCTTTGATCAATATTTCCGTGGACGGCGCCACCATCATCCGCAAGAAAGACATCAACATCGGTATGGCCGCCGCTCTGCCCTCCGGCAATCTCATCGTGCCGGTCATCAAACAGGCCGACCAGTACAACCTGGCCGGTCTGACGAGGATGGTCAACGACCTGGCCCGCAGGGCAAGGGAAAACAAACTGAAACCCGAGGAAATCCAGGACGGCACATTCACCCTGACCAATGTGGGCACCTTCGGCAATGTGATGGGCACTCCCATCATCAATCAGCCCCAGGTAGCCATTCTCGCCACCGGTGCCATCCGCAAGAAGCCCGCCGTCGTCGAAACGCCTTACGGGGACATGATTGCCGTTCGCCAATTGATGTTCCTGTCCCTCAGTTATGACCACCGGGTGGTCGATGGGGCCTTGGGCGGCTCATTTTTACGGAAGGTGGGCGACTACCTGGAGGCCTTCAATCCGGACCGCGAGGTGTAATCCTCGCCGGCCCATCCTCCCGTCCGACTACCTTCGGAAATACATCCACAATGCGGATTACCCTGCCGGCAGGTACATCCCTGCGCCCGGACCCAGCGGCAATTCCAGCAGGATCCAGATGATCAGGAAGATGGTCCAGCCGATAAAGAAGATGACAGTGTAGGGCAACATGGTCGCGACCACCGTTCCGATGCCCGCCCTGGGTACGTAGCGTTGGATAAACGCCACAATCAGGGCGAAATACGACATCATCGGCGAGATGATGTTCGTGACACTGTCCCCCACCCGGTAGGCCACCTGTGTGAACTCCGGGCTGTAACCCAACAGCATGAACATGGGGATGAATACGGGGGCCATGATCGCCCATTTGGCGGAGGCGCTGCCCATGACCAGGTTGATCGTGGCAGACACGGCGACAAATGCCACCATCAGGGGGATGGGTCCCAGTCCGGATGCCTTGAGCACCTCCGCCCCCTGCACGGCCACGACGAGTCCGATATTGGTCCAGTTGAAATACGCCACGAACTGGGCGGCAAAGAATACCAGTACGATGTAGGATCCCAAAGTCTCCATGCTTTTGCCCATGCCTTTCATGACATCGGCATCCGAACTGATGGTCCGTGCACCGATGCCGTAAGCGATGCCGATCAGACCCGCTCCCAGAAAAATCAGGGCCACGATGCCTGACATGAAGGGCGATTTGAGAATATTGCCGGTTTCCGGATCGCGCAGATAGCCGTCGGCGGGGACAAGTCCACCCAGCACGAACGCCGTAAACAACAAGGCGCCTCCGAGGGCAAACCAGAGTCCTCTTTTCTCGGGGCCGGATAGCGGTTTGATCTCTTCGGCCTTCTCAGTACCCTCGTATTTGCCGAGGCGCGGCTCGACGATGCGCTCCGTCACCCAGGTGCCCAATCCCGTGATCAGGAAGGTGGAAAAGAACATGAAATAGTAGTTGCACATGGGATTGACCTCATAGCCGGGTTGCAGGATTTGGGCAGCTTCCTGGCTGAGGCCGGCCAGCAACGGATCGATGGTACCGAGCAACAGGTTGGCGCTGTACCCTCCCGAAACACCGGCAAAGGCGGCGGCAAGTCCGGCGAGCGGGTTGCGTCCCGCCGCCAGGAAGATAATGGCAGCGAGAGGCACCAGCAGGACATATCCCACCTCACTGGCCGTATTGCTGAGCACGCCGGCAAATACGATCACCATGGTCAACAAACGGGGGGGAGATTTGAGCACAATGAGCCGCAGTGCCGTACTGATCAGACCCAGGCCTTCGGCGATACCGATACCGAGCAGGGCGACAAGGACCGTACCCAGGGGGGCGAACCCGGTAAAATTGGTGATCATCTGCCCGAGGATACGGTGCAATCCTTCGGCGGAAACCAGGTTGACGATGGAAATGACCTCTCCGGTGCCCGGATGGACAACACTGATCGAAAACCGGCTCAACAACCAACTGAGGAGGATGACCAGCAAGGCCATTCCGGCAAACAGGGTGCCGGGATGGGGCAAGGCATTGCCGAGTCTTTCGATCACGGAAAGGAACCGGTCGATCCGGCTGCGGGACACGGGAGCGCTCATAGGGTGCAGGTTTGCCGGTGCCAAAGATGGGCAACTTTTATGGGTTTGGCCATGGAATGCCCGGGATGAGGATCTTTGTCCCCATGACCCGGATCCGATGGACGCCTCCTCCCGGTTTTGCCCGAAAATTGATCAACTGGTCGCGTCACCTTGACCGGCCCCTGCCATGGAGAGAAGAGCAGGATCCCTACCGGATCTGGTTGTCGGAAATGCTCCTCCAGCAGACCCGTGCCGCCCAGGCCACACCCTATTACCACCGGTTTTTGGAACACTATCCGACCGTCCGGGAGCTCGCGCAGGCGGATATTGCCGAAGTGTTGCGGCTGTGGGAGGGACTGGGGTATTACAACCGCGCCCACTTCCTGCATCAAACGGCGCGGATCGTCACCTCGACGCATGGAGGACAATTTCCCGACACCTATGAAGGATTGCTGGCCCTGCCCGGGATCGGACCCTATACGGCTGCGGCCATTGCTTCTTTTGCCTTCGGACAGCCCCACGCGGTCGTCGACGGCAATGTCATCCGGATTCTGGCCCGTCTGACGGGTCTGGAAGGAGATCCTGCCCGTCCCGAGGTCAGGAGGGAGTTTCAGGCACGGGCCGATATGCTGATGGGACGGAGCGATCCTGCAGCCTTCAACCAGGCCATGATGGATTTTGGCGCCGTCCAATGCGTACCCCGCCAGCCCGACTGTCCCTCTTGCCCGTTTGCCGGATCCTGCATGGCCTTGAACACGGACAGGGTGAACGCTTTTCCCGCCAAAAAGACCCGACGGGCATTGCGTCACCGCTACTTTCTGTTTCTGGTGCTGAAAAAAGATTCCCGGACCTGGCTGGTTCGGCGAGACAGGGGAGATGTATGGCGGGGACTTTTCACCTTTCCACTGCTTGAAACCGATGCACCTGTGGATGATCCCGCTGTATTGGCGCGATCCGCCTGGCCGTTTCTCCCTCCGCTGAAACAAATGTCAGTTAGCGGCCCATGGGAACAGGTATTGACCCACCAGCACATTCACGCCTGGATCCTCACGACCTCCATTACCCGGACCAAAGCTCTTCCGCCGGAGTGGATGACTGTGGAAATCCGCGATTTACCTAACTTTGCCTTTCCGAGGATTCTGCGGCGTTTTCTGAACGATCCACGGACCTCTTTCATCCCGTAAAAGCGCGTTCCATGATCAACAAAGCAACCCTGATCGGCAATCTGGGCCGTGACCCGGAATTGCGCAGGTTCGACAATGGCGGCGTTATCGCCCGTTTCTCCATCGCCACCAATGAAAATTACCGGGACAAGAACGGCGAATGGCAGACATTGACCGAATGGCATGAAATCGTTTGCCGGGGAGCTATGGCCGAGCGCGTCGAAAAAGAATTGCGCAAGGGGCGTCTTGTCTATATTGAGGGACGGATCACCCATCGCAAATACACGGATCAGAATAACGTGGAGCGGCAAGTGACGGAAATCGCGGCCAATGTCCTTCGTATCCTCGACCGCACCGCCGAACGCCCCATGTCCGGAGAAGGCGGCGAATCCCGAATGGAATCCTCCATCGAAGCATCGGGCAGCAATAGTGGGTCCTACCAGGACAAGGATGATGACGGGGATTTGCCCTTCTGAAATGCAACCTCCCCGCATTTCCGGCGTAATGTCAAACCAAATCCCTTTCCTTGGAACCCGATCCTGACAGTAGCCTGGCCCTGGCGGCACTACCCCTGATGGCCGTGGACCCGGGGCTGATATTCGGCTTCCTGTTCCTCCCTGTCCTCCTTTTCTTCTCCGCCATGATCTCCGCATCGGAGGTGGCCTACTTTTCATTGGCCGTCCATGATATCGAATCGCTGAAGGAGGATCGCAAGGCCAACGCCCAGCGCATTCTGGGCCTCCTCGAAAAACCCGCCTCCCTCCTGGCCACCATTCTCATAAGCAACAATTTTGTCAACATCGCCATCGTCCTCGTCGCCAACTCGGTGCTGGGACGCCTGCTTTCCGTCGAGCTCTGCACCCGCTGGGCAGTCACGCTTCACCCTTACCTGGGCGCTCTCGCTCCTTCGCCGGAATCGCTGGGACACGCCATTCACTTCATCATCGCCGTGGTAGGTGTCACGGCCCTGCTCTTGCTCATCGGTGAGATCATGCCCAAGATCTATGCGCGGTTCAACATGCTCCCCATCGCGCGGACCATGTCCGGCCCCCTCACCTTCCTCGGAAAGGTTTTCAGCCCTTTTTCCCTGCTGCTGGTCCGTTGGACAGACGGCATGGAGCAACGCCTCGCCTCCCTGCGCGATACCGGTGCCAGCCCGTCCGACCTGCAAAGCGCCATCGAACTCACTGTCCAAAATGATCACCACGGCCACAAGGAAGTGGACATCCTGAAACGGATCATCCAGTTTGCCGATGTCAATACCAAACAGATCATGCGGCCCCGGACAGATATCGTTGCCGTGGAGGCATCCTCGGCTTTCGGCGAACTCATGAAGGTGGTTCGTTCGTCGGGATACAGCCGGATCCCGGTCTATCAGGAGGACATGGACCATATTACAGGCATCATCTATGCCAAGGACCTGATCGGTCACACCCAGGAACCCGAGGATTTTGCCTGGCAGGAACTGGTCAGAACGGAAATCCTGTACGTACCCGAATCCAAACGCATCAGCGACCTGCTTAAGGAATTTCAAAAAGAGAGAAGGCATATCGCCATCGTGGTCGATGAATACGGAGGGACCGCCGGACTGGTTACCCTCGAAGACATCATGGAGGAAATCGTCGGAGAGATCAAGGACGAGTTTGACGATGAGGTGGAAATCCCTTTTCGCCAACTGGACGAGCGCAATTTCCTCTTCGAAGGAAAAACCCAGATCAACGACGTTTGCCGGATCCTGAATCTGGACGTCAATTTTTTTGATGAAGTAAAGGGAGATGCGGATTCCCTCGCCGGACTGGTTCTCGAACTCGCCGGCGTCATTCCCCGCAAGGATACTGTCGTCGAATTCTCCGGTTACACTTTTCGTGTGACCAATGTGAACAAGCGGCGCATTGAGGAAATCAAACTCACCATACCCGTCCGCTCATGATCCGGTTTCTTCTGGCCGCCCTTCTTGTCACAGGATGCCAAACGGATCCCGGACTGGAGCCTAAACCGCGCGCCTATCCGCGCATTGTGTATCCCGATACGGCCATGGTGGATTTTGCCCTGACTGACTGCCCGTTCCGGTTTTCCCATCCCGCCTACATGGAACCCCGGAAGGAATCGGCCTTTTTCGACGGCTCAACGCCCCATCCCTGCTGGTTTGACCTGCATATGGAGGTCTTTAATGCCGACCTGCACTGCACGTATTCCCCGGTGCGTCATTACAACGAATTCCAAAGGCTGGTCCAGGATGCCTACCGCCTGGCCAACGAGCAAAACAAACGCGCCAGTTATATCGAGGAATTCAAAATCCGGTTGCCCGGTGGCGTCTCGGGCATGGCCTTCAGTCTGGAAGGGCCCAGTGCGTCTCCGTTTCAGTTTTTTCTGACGGACTCGACCCGTCATTTTCTGAGAGGCAGCCTCTATTTCAATACCCGCCCCGATCCCGATTCTCTGGCCCCCGTGGTGGATTACGTCCGCAAAGACATATTGCGGATCATCGAATCCCTGGAATGGCAACCCGACCACCGGTGAGACTCAGATCCTGATCTTTTTGATCCGCGCCAGGTCACGACTCTGGTCCTTGGCTTTGAGTGACTCCCGCTTGTCATAGGATTTCTTTCCCTGCGCCAATGCGATTTCCAGTTTGGCCAATCCCCGCTCGTTGACATACAAACAGGTCGGGACAATGGTGAGGCCCCGCTCCTTGACTTTGCGCTCCAATTTAACCAATTCGCTGCCCCGCAGGAGCAATTTCCTCGTCCGCCGGGGTTCGTGGTTGTAGGCGGTGCCCAATTCGTATTCTGCTATGAAAAGGTTGCGCACATACAACTCGCCCTTTTTGAAGACGCAAAAAGCGTCGGTCAGATTGGCGTTGCCTTTGCGGATGGACTTGATCTCCGTCCCGGTCAAAAGGATACCCGCTTCGAATACCTGGAGGAAGTGGTATTCAAAGGAAGCCCGCTTGTTGCGGATCTCGATCTGGCGTTTGGCATCCTTTGTTTTCATGACCCGACGGCCTTACAAGGACCGTAAAAGCCTGCAAAGATAGGCCAATTCATCGCCCTGTACACGCTAATGCTATACCGGAGCCCCGAC
Source organism: uncultured Saprospiraceae bacterium (assembly GCA_964471595.1). Taxonomy (GTDB): domain Bacteria; phylum Bacteroidota; class Bacteroidia; order Chitinophagales; family Saprospiraceae; genus JAGNXB01. Next base: position 67,876 of record CAYYGN010000011.1, on the reverse strand, counting down.
CTTGGCCGGTCAGCGGACCTTCCCGGTCGCTTTCCGCTCTGGATGAGGGGGCATGGCCCCCACCATCGAATGTGGCATCCAGATGTCTTCCCTTATGGTCATCCGGCCGCAAAAGGGCAGCGCAGGTGAGGATCCTGATGGGCTCAAGCCCGTAAAAAAGGGACGAAAAAGCCCCGGACGGGCAGGCATCCGGGGCTTGGTGATCATTGGTAATCCCACCTACTGATCGCGATGGCTCATTGCGCGCTCAATGCTCTTCATCGTGTCCGTGGGCTTCGTAATCGGACATGAGCTGATTTTGGACATCCGGTGGCACGGGCATGTATTCCGCGAAAGACCGGCTGTGTTTGGCCCGGCCCTGCGACAAGGAGCGAAGGGTGGAGCTGTACTGGTACAATTCGGCCAGTGGGACACGGGCCAGGATTTTCTGGTAGTGACCTTCGGCATCCATACCCATGATCATGGCGCGTCGGGTCTGCAGGTCGCCCATGATGTCTCCCATGTGTTCTTCCGGACACAGGATGGCGACATCGTATATCGGCTCCATGATCTGCGGGGCCGCTTGCCGGAAGGCTGATTTGAAGGCCATGGTCGCGGCGGTCTGGAAGGCCATGTCATTGCTGTCCACGGGGTGCATTTTGCCGTCGTAAATGCTCACGCGGATATCGCGACAGGCCGAACCCGTCAGCGGGCCCTCCTGCATTTTGTTCATGATGCCCTTCTTGATGGCATTGGAAAAGCGCGCATCGATCGAACCCCCGACGATACACCACATGTAGATCAACTTGCCACCCCAAGGCAATTCGTCCTCTTCCCGATTGCGCACGACAAGATCGGACGGATCGGGCATGCCTTCATGCCAGGGCTCGATGCGCATGTGCACTTCGGCAAACTGGCCGGCTCCTCCCGTTTGCTTTTTGTGTCGGTACACCTCATTGGCCGCTTTGGTGATGGTTTCCCGGTAAGGTATGCGCGGCTTGATGAATTCCAGATCGAGATCGTACAGTTTTTTGATGCGGTAACGAACAAGGTCCAGATGCAACTGGCCCTGGCCGTGAAGGATGAGTTGTTTGAGTTCCTGGCTGTGTTCGACCACGAGCGTGGGATCCTCTTCCTGGATCTGATGCAGGGCTTTGGAGACCTTTTCCGTGTCGCTCTTGTTGGGCGGTTTGACAGCCGTGCGGATACGGGGCTCCGGAAAGGCAATGCGGGCGATCTGCCGGTCGGTTCCTTTGACATTCAGGGTGTCATTGGTATGGCTGTCCTTGAGTTTGACGGTCACCCCCAGGTCACCCGCTCCGAGCTGGTTGACCTGTTCCCTGTTCTTTCCTTCCGAGACGAAGATGTTTCCGAATCGCTCGTGACTGTCGTTGCGGGCGTTGATGAGTTCATCTCCGGCATGCACCACCCCGCTGTACACTTTGAAGTAACTGACCAGACCTACCCGTGGTTCGGTGGTGGTCTTGTAGATGAACAGGGTGGTCTTGTCGGCCGGATTGCAGACCAGGGTGCCTCCCCCTTCGAGGCGCTTGGGCCGGCGGTCACCCGGGGACGGGCACACGTCGTTGATGAACCCCATGATGCGTCCTGAGCCCATGTTGCGGGTCGCAGAGGCGCAGAATACGGGAAATATCTGCTGATGGGCGATGGCTACCCGAAGTCCTTGGGCCAGCTCTTCCTCGGACAGTGTTCCCTGATCAAAATAGTGTTCCATCAGCGTCTCGTCGTTTTCCGCAGCTGCTTCGACAAGAGCCTTATGCATCTCTTCGGCCCGGGCCAATTCTCCGGCGGGTATCTCCTTTTTGACCGGTTTGCCGCCATCTTTGGGGAATTCGTACATCACCATGCGGAGGGCATCGATGATCTGGTTGAAGCCGGCACCCGGATTGAGCGGATACTGGACCGGGATGACGCGGGGACCAAACCGGTTGCGGGCCTGTTCAAGAGTATTGTCAAAATCGGCTTTTTCGTGATCGCACTGGTTGACGACGAAGATGCAGGGCGTCTCGAATTGTTCGACGTATTCCCAAATGAGTTCGGTACCCACCTCCACGCCACTGCGAGCGTTGAGCAACATGACACCGAGGTCGGCGACCTTGAGCCCGCTGACCACCTCCCCGACAAAATCGTCGAATCCGGGCGTATCAATGATGTTGATTTTCGAATCTTTCCATCCGACATGCATAAGGGTGGCGAACAGGGAATTGCCTCTTTCCTGCTCAATATCTGTATAGTCGGATACCGTGTTCTGGTCTTCAATGGTACCTCGCCGGTTGATGGCGCCGGCTTCGTAGAGCATGCATTCGTTGAACAGGGTTTTTCCCGATCCGGAATGTCCCAGCAGGGCGACATTCCGGATGTTTTTCGTGTCGTAATTCATGATGGATTCCCTTTTGGTGAAAGAATGGTGTTCGTTCTGCCAGGCAAAACGGCTCTGAAAATAGGAACTTCTCCCAATTTGCCTTGCGGAATTAATGGATGCCCCGGATCGGGATGTTCCGGGGCGAAGTTCATGTCGGGAAGGGGCTTGTGTCATGACGGAAATCATGCTGGCGTCTGATTTCCACAAGGCGGGCATCCCAACGAAATGACATCCTTGCCGGCGGGATGGCAGGGGTAGTCTCCCAGGAAATGAAACAGGGGAAGGTTTTGCCTTCGCTCCTGGCGGAGCTTCGCAGGGTTTTCTTGTTCGCCTTCGCTCTTGACAGAGCTTCGGCGAATGATATTCGCCT
>CAYYGN010000011.1:43812-64924 GCA_964471595.1 uncultured Saprospiraceae bacterium | reverse complement strand
CCTGGCGGAGCTTCGCAGGGTTTTCTTGTTCGCCTACGCTCCTGGCGGAGCTTCGCAGGGTTTTCTTGTTCGCCTACGCTCCTGGCGGAGCTTCGGCGAACGATGGCGGAGAAGGAGGGATTCGAACCCCCGGTACCGTTGCCAGTACACCGCATTTCGAGTGCGGCCCATTCAACCACTCTGGCACTTCTCCAATGAAGGCACAAAGGTAAAGGGATTTCACAACCTCTGCCGCAAGTCGGCTTCAAGGCTCCTGCCTGTCGCCCTGCGGTCCGCTGTCGGGATAAAAGGTGAGGTCAAGGACGCGCAATCGCCGGCGATCTCCCATACGCAGGACCCGCTCCGGGACCAGAAACAAGATCCCCGTCACACCCAGCGCTATTCCTCCCACCCAATACTGAAACGGGGCCGGTGCCCGCGTATTGATCAGTACATCCAGGAGGCTGTACGTAGCCCATACTCCCGTAAAAATGCCCACCATGCCGCCCAGGCTCTTCGCCCAATGGTTGGATCCGCGCATCCGGATCGCCGCGATCTGATCCACCGATACTGCCCCTCCGGCGAACTGGATGGTCTGAACTTCCGGAAACAGATCGAGAATGTCTCGGGTGTAATACTGCCGGGGCGCTCCCTTGAGACTGAAAGTCACCTCATCCCCGATGTGCATCTTGATGGTTTTCAGACTTCCCGATCGCTCAATCTGGAGCACCTTCTGACCCCAGACGCCGTCCACCATCCCCCATCCCAACAGGATCATCACCCACCAACGGATAACCCACATCTCTCGCCGGCTCATCTTTTTCCTCCTGTGGCTTCCTGTAAAAATGCGTTCATGGGGCGAGCAGCCTCCCAACGCAGAATGGCCTCCTCCGGAAATCCCTCCTCGGTCACCCGGACGGCCGGCCACTCTGTGAAATAGTAAAAGGCCTTGTTGTACAACAGGGGTTGCCGGGCCGCTGCTTCGCGGAATTCGACCGGCAAAACTTTGTTTTTGTCACCCCGGATCTCGCCGAAATACCGCACAAAATCCGGCTGCACCAGTAGCCCGGCAAACCGTTCCGGCTCGGCGGCCATCTTCTCGCGAATGGCCTGCAGGCCGGCTTTGTCCGTCTCATAGACCCCACTGTACAACCTGGCTACCTTGCCGCCCAACTCGATATACATTCCGTCCATGTGGGGATTGCTCTTGCCCCCCGATGAAATAACGGCACTCACATGCGTCTTGTAAGGCGATTTGTCCTGGCTGAATCGCGTGTCCCGGTAAATGCGGAATATGGCATCCTTGGGCGTGAGCACGATCCGCCGGTCCAACGCCTGCACCCGGCTGATCATTTCTTCGACAAATCGCTCGAACGGCTTCTTGACTTCCCGCTCATAACGGACCTTCTGCCCTTGAAACCAATCCCTGTCATTGTTTATTTCCAATTCCTGAAGGAACCGCACAAAATCTTCGGTGAAGTAAACCGCCATGATGAATCTTTTCAGAAAGGTAACCGTTATCCCCGTAATCCACTATTTTTGACCACCCTTTTTCCTCTCACACAACCCTCCGCTCCATGCGTTTTCTCCAGAACCGGCAAAGCTCCAACCCCATTCTCAAAGAATCCCGCTTTTCTTCCCAGGACCTCCTCCAATCCGCCGAAGGACAAGCGACCATGACAGCCCGGGGCGCCGTTGGCAAGACCATAATCCTCGGCAGCCTTATGTTGCTGACCGCCTTGTTCGGATATGCCTTTCCCAGCCCCATCGTGCTGATCGGCGGCGCCATCGCCGGACTCATTCTCGTCCTCCTGGCCACCTGGAAAATGCACCTGGCTCCCATTCTGGCTCCGTTGTACGCCCTGGCAGAAGGCTTTTTTGTCGGCGCTGTGACCGCCTGGTATGCCGCCGCCTATAACGGGATCGTCTTCCACGCCGTGACCCTGACCCTCGCCATGCTCTTCATCATGCTCTTCCTTTATCAGGCGCGTATCATTGTCGTGACCCAAAAACTGCGGGCCGGCATCCTGATGGGCACCCTCGCCGTATTTGCCCTGTATCTCGTATCCTGGATCCTCTCCTTCTTTGGTGTAACGGTGCCCTATCTACATGAAGGCGGATTTATCGGCATTGGTCTGAGTCTCCTTATCATCGGCATCGCTTCCATGAACCTGCTGCTCGATTTCGACCTCTTCGAAAAAGGGGAAGCCGAAGGCGCTCCCCGCTTTATGGAGTGGTATGCCGCCATGGGCCTCCTCGTCACGCTGGTTTGGCTTTACATCGAATTCCTTCGCCTGCTGAGCAAACTGAGGGATTAGCCCTTACTGTCCGAATCCGGTTCAAACCACCCGGCATACATTACGTAATTGCCGGCAATCCGGGTAATCGTGTCCGCCAGTTGCTCCTCCGACAATGCCTTTACTTTGCGGGCAGGTACGCCGGCGTAAATATGGCCCGATTCAAGCCGGCTGTTTTCCAGCACGACAGAGCCCGCGGCGATCAATACATGGGATTCCACTACGGCGTGATCCATGACGATGGCACCCATACCCACCAAAACCCGGTCGTGGATTGTACACCCGTGCACAATGGCCCGGTGGCCGATGCTGACCTCGTTGCCGATTTCCAGAGGCGCCTTCCGGTACGTACAATGCAGGACCGCCCCGTCCTGTACATTAACCCGGTCACCCATCCGGATATGATGGACATCCCCACGCACCACCGCCTGGAACCATATGCTGCAGGCATCCCCCATCCGGACATCACCCACCACCGTGGCATTCTCTGCGAGGAAGCAATCCCGGCCGAAAACCGGATGAATCCCGTGAACGGGCAGTATCAGCGCCATCCTCCAAAGGTAGAAATTCCCTCCTGGCACCCGACAGGCCTGGTTGTGCCCCTCATGCCAGCGGATTGCGGGTATGGGGGCGTTCGAAAATGCGGGCATACATGTCCCAAAGTTCGGGACAGACCTCCCGCATTCGTTCGGGGTGCGAAAACCAAAGAGAAGCGCGCATCGCCTCGAGGTCAAGGGTCCGGAGTCCGATGAGGGCGCGAATTCTGTCGGCCGTCCACCCGCTGATGGCCCGGATCTCCGTTTCAGGTTCACGGGACGGCGCGGGCCAGGGTAGGTCTGGTTCCAGGTCCCTCAGAACCCGGATGTATTCATATACCGCGATATCGGGAAATTGCCCCGGGTGGAGGTAGGCCTCCATCAGATCCCTGCCGGCAAACAGCAACACCCCGTCCGCAGCATACCACTCGGACCGGTGCCATTCTTCCGGATGCGCCGGGCTGGGAAAAGGTCCGGGGTAAACAACGATCCGCTGGCAATCCGGATAAATCGCCCCCTCGCGGTTGAACCGCACTTTGGTGGCCGCTGCCGCCACCACGGCTTCCATGTCATGGGGAATGGCTTCCCATCCCTGCGGCATGAAATCATTGCCCAGGAAAAACAAGGCCATGCGTTGCCGAAACAGCAGCCGGCCCTCCGGGGAGAGTGCGCGGTAATAGGGATCATGTCGTTCCAACAACATGCGCACAGGCCCATCCACATCGGGCGGGCGGCGGTTGTAATACCACCAGTTGATCCGGTCGCCAAGGATGAAAATGGCGGCTCCGCCCGTCACGGCAACGATGAGCAACCAGGTCCATGCCTCGTCCTTCTCATAGGCCAGATACAGTCCCGCAATGGCCATTGCTGCAAACGGAATGAGCAGAAGTCGGGCAAACATGAAGCGAAGGTAGGACGAAGGACAAGGATGGCTCCTGACGGATTCGCCAAAAAATGGGTATCATGCGCCACAATTGCGTGGAAATGGGGGTGCAAAAAGTTTCCAGGGTCGGCCGGCAAAAAGAGCATCAGCAATATGTCCGCAACCTGCTCGACGATATCCAGGCCCTTCAGTACATGCTAGACCACGAGTGGTTTGAAACCGGCGTCACCCGCATGGGGGCAGAGCAGGAAATGGTGCTCGTGCACACCGATTCCCTCAAGCCGGCGACGGTCGCGATGGAAATGCTGGATCGCATGCAGCAATACCCATGGCTGACCTCCGAACTGGCCGCTTTCAACCTGGAGATCAACCTGCCCCCGTATGAGCTGACGGGGGATTGCTTTTCGCGCTCGGAGGCCACCCTCCTGGAATACCTGCAGATCATCCGCTCCCACCTGGAAGAAATCAACGCCGACCTTGTCCTGACCGGGATTTTGCCCACGCTTCGCAAGAACGACCTGGTCATGGAAAACCTGACACCGCGGGACAGGTACTACGCTTTGATGGGAGCTTTGAAGGAAATGCAGCTCGGCCAGGCCTTCGAATTACGGCTCACCGGCATTGACGAACTCCTCGTCCGCCATGACAGCCCCCTTTTGGAGGCATGTAATACCAGCTTCCAGGTCCACCTGCAGGTGGATCCATCCGATTTCGTCCGCTTGTACAATATTGCCCAAGCCCTCACCGGACCAGTCCTCGCCGTAGCGGCCAATTCTCCCATTGTCTTCGGTCGCCGCCTGTGGCACGAATCGCGGATTGCCCTGTTTCAACAATCCATCGACACCCGCAGCACCCACGACCACATGCGCGAACGCAGCCCTCGCGTACAATTTGGCAGCGGGTGGCTACGCGATTCCATTTTACAGATCTACAAAGAGGATATCGCCCGGTTTCGCACCCTGATCGGCAGCGAGCATTCGGAAAAGAGCCTCGATCTGCTCAAAAACGGACAAGTGCCCAGGCTGCGGGCGCTACAGGTCCACAACTCCACGGTGTACCGGTGGAACCGCCCGTGTTACGGGGTGAGCGAGAACGGAAAGCCCCATCTGCGCATCGAAAACCGGGTCATTCCCAGCGGCCCTTCCGTGGTAGATGAGATGGCGAATGCCGCCTTTTGGTTGGGCACCATGACGGAAATGGGCCGCCAGGTCGAGGATGTCACCCGAAAGGTGTCCTGGGAAGACGTGCGCGACAACTTCGGCAAAGTCGCCCGATTCGGCATTGACACACAACTCAATTGGTTTGATGACAAGAAAATAAGCACTATCCATCTCGTCATGGACCATTTGCTCCCCATGGCCGAGGCAGGGTTGCGGCATGCCGGTGTCCGTGAAGCGGATATCCGCCGTTACCTGGGCGTTGTCGAAGACCGCACCCGCGAACACATGAACGGGGCCCGTTGGCTCCTCCGGGCCTTCACACGTCTGAAAAACGAAATCAGCGAAGACGAGGCCCTCAGTGCCCTTACATCCAGCATCATGGAAAACCAGAAAACCAACGCCCCCGGCCATACCTGGCCCATGCCCGGCCAGGAACACCTGATGCGCTACCAGCCCTCCCGGCTACGCATTGAGGAGGTGATGACCACCGATTTGTTTACCGCCCACCGGGAAGACCCCATCCCCATGGTCACCGAGATCATGGACTGGCGCAAAATCCGGTACATGCCCGTCGAGGATGAAAAAGGCAAACTCATTGGACTCATCACCTCCCGGTTGTTGCTGCGCCACTATACCAAAAACTACAAACTCGAAGGAAAAACACCGAAGATCATCGACGACATCATGATCCATGAACCCATTACCATTTCTCAGGACGCCCCGCTCCTGGAAGCCATGAAACGCATGCGCGACCATCAGATCGGATGTTTGCCCGTCGTACAGGGTGAAGAACTGGTGGGCATCATCACCGAAATGGACTTCCTCCGGATCAGCAGCCGGCTGCTGGAACGACTGGGCTGACCTGCTTCACCTACCTTTCCGTCATGACCCTCCCCAGGATCGCCGACATGTTCACGCTGGCCAATCTGACGGCCGGCGTTTTGGCCATTCAAACGGGCCAGCCCCTGACCGCCGCCGGTTTTATCGCCCTGGGCGCCGCATTCGATGTCATGGACGGATGGGTGGCCCGCCGGCTGAACCAGACTTCACCGGTCGGTCTCCAACTCGACTCCCTGGCCGACATGGTCACCTTCGGCGTTGCCCCTGCCCTCTTGTTTCTCCGGATGATGCCGGACACCTGGTTGCATTGCGCCATCGCTCTGCTGATACCGGTAGCCAGTGCCTGGCGACTGGCTGTTTTCAATATTCGACCGGCCAGCCCTGTGTTTTCCGGGCTGCCTACTCCTGCCAATGCCCTCTGGTACGCCGGTCTGGCGCTATGGTGGCCGGAATTGGCCACCGACAGTCCCTTCGATTCCATTGCAGCCGGCATGGCCGCCGCATCGCTGCTCCTCAGCCTGTTGATGGTGTCTTCCCTGCCTTTCCCCTCCTTCAAAACACGACCCCGCAACGGAAGAGACCTGGCTCCATGGCTTTTGGCCCTACTGGGGGCAGGCATCGCCCTGGCCGGCCAGTCGCCCCTCATGATGGTCAATGCCGCCATGGCAGGTTTTCTGACTGGCTCGATTTGCTTTTACCGGACAAACCGGACCTGATCAATCCTTCTTTCTGTTGGAAAAATTCAGAAATACCTACATTTAGGCAGTAAAAATTCCCTAACCATGAGAATCCTCAAAATGATCGGTTGGATCCTGCTCGCCCTGATCGGCGTGTTGTTGATCCTTGGCATGGTCTTGCCCAAAGAATGGACCGTCGAACGGGAGGTCCTGATTGATGCGCCCAAGCCCCTGGTATTCAATTTGACCAACTCATTGCGCGACATGCAGACTTGGAGTCCATGGGCAGAACTGGATCCCGATCAGGTGACCACCTGGGAAGGGGAGGACGGCGCCCCGGGTTCAAGCATGACCTGGGATGGCAACAGCGATGTAGGCAAAGGCATCCAGACCCTGACCGCCGTCGAAGACAATACCCGGGTGGATTCCCGGCTGGAATTCATCGAGCCGTATGAAGATGTGGCGGAAGCCTCCGTGATGTTGGAAGATGCCGATGAAAGTACACGGGTAAAGTGGCGGCTGTCCGGCAAGTCTCCTTTCCCCCGCAATGTGATCTCACTGATCATGGGTATGAAGGGGTCTCTGGAAAATTCCTTTGACAAAGGGCTGGCCAAACTCAAAACCATGGCCGAAGAAAAGGCCGCCAATCCCGTTTATCGCGGATATGCCATACAGCGCAGTGATGCTCCGGCACGGGTTTACATGGGCTACCGTGCCCGTGTCAGCTTTGCCGACATGTCGGCCTGGTTTCAGAAAAATATGCCGGCCATCTTCAATGCCGCCATGAAAGCCGGCGCTGCATTGGACGGACCTCCCGCCGGATTGTTTTACGAGTGGGACATGGAAGGCCAAATGGCTGATCTGGCAACTGCCGTACCGGTCAAAGAGGTAAAGAACGCTCCGGGTGTAGCCGTCGAACAACTCCCCGCCGGACCGGTAGTCACGATCGACTATTACGGCCCGTATGAAGGCAGCGGCGAGGCCCATTTTGCCATGGATGACTACATGAAGGATTTCGGACTCACGGCCGGCTCCCCCGTTATCGAAGAATACATCACTGACCCAACCACTGAACCGGATACCGCCAAGTGGCTCACCCGCATCGTCTATTACATCCAGAACTGACACACCCTGAGTACCTGCTCAACCAGGTCCGGCAAGCGGCTCCGCATTCGCGGAGTCGCTGCTGTTTGAGCCAGGTCGTAGGATTTGGCCTCCCGATCCCTTATATTTGCCATGCCTTGACCAACGCGTAAACCTGTTTCCCATGCGTCGTTTTTTACTTCTCCCCATCCTCTTCGCCTGCTTTTTACATCCGGCCCTGGCCCAGAATGCCAATGATGCCAAAATGTCGGTCATGATCCGGGCTGAAATCCAGGAGACCCCTCCCCGGATCACCCTGCACTGGGTCAAAGACACCCAGAATTCGGGATACTCCGTTTACCGGAAATCCAAAGGTGGGAGCAACTGGGGGACCGTTTTGGGTACGACCCTCGCTACGGACTCATCGTGGACGGATACGGCTGTCAACATTGGACAGGCCTATGAATACCGGGTCGTCAAAAATCTGGCCGGGTATGGCGGCGGAACGAGCGCCGGTTATTGTTATGCCGGTATAGATGTCCATCCCGTTCATACCAGAGGCACCTGCCTCGTCGTAGTGGACAGCACGTTCAAAACCTCCCTCGCCCCGGAAATCGCCCGTCTCCACCGCGACCTCGAAGAAGACGGCTGGAAGGTGAAAATGCTGTATGTGGACCGCAATGATCCCGTGCCAACCGTCCGCCAACTCATCAAACAAGCCCTGACGGGTGACAATTCCTTTTTTCAGACGCTTTTCCTGCTGGGTCGCGTACCTGTGCCCTACAGCGGCAATATCGCACCGGACGGCCACGTCCCCGACCACCAGGGGGCCTGGCCCTGTGACGGCTATTATGGCGATCTGGACGGCACCTGGACGGACAATACCGTCAATGTGGTGGATGCCAGTCAAATGCGCAACCGCAACATCCCCGGAGACGGGAAGTTTGACCAAAGCTCGTTTCCTTCCACCCTGGAATTGGGCGTAGGCCGGGTGGACTTTTTCAATCTGAACGCCTTCCCCCAGTCCGAAACCGAACTCCTGCGTAATTATCTCGATAAAAATCACGCCTGGCGCAAAGGCATGTTGCCGGCCGTGGAAAGGGGCCTCATTCAAAACAACTTTGCCGGCTTTGCCGAAGGGTTTGGCCAAAACGGATGGAAAAACTTCGTTCCCATGTTCGGCTACCCGGAAGTCAAGGAGTTGCCTTACCGCGAAACCCTGCAGAGTCAGAGCTACCTGTGGTCCTATGGCTGCGGTCCGGGCTCCTACAACAGCGCCGGAGGTATTACCAATACCACCAATTTTACCACGGATTCCCTGCAGACCGTATTCACCATGCTGTTCGGCAGTTACTTTGGCGACTGGGACAGCGGCAACAACCTCCTCCGGGCCGCTCTTGCCACCGGGACCACCCTGACCAATGCCTGGGCAGCCAGGCCCAACTGGATGTTTCACCACATGGCCCTCGGTGAACCCATCGGTTACTGCGCAAGGCTGAGCATGAACAACAACGGTGCCCTGTACCAGTCGGGATTCGGGGCTGCCGGCGTCCACACCGCCCTGATGGGCGATCCCACGCTCGTCATGCATGTCCTCCGGCCACCAACGGCGCTGATGGTCCAACAGGAAGGTTTTCATGTCCACCTGTCCTGGGAGGAGGTCCCGGGGGCCCTCGGATATCACGTTTACAAAAAGAAGGAAGGGGAGTCGGAATTTACCGTACTCACCGGAACCCCGCTCACCTCGAATTCCTATACCGACTCCTGCAGCGGGGACGGCTATACCGTTTACCAGGTCAGGGCCGTGGAACTCCGGGAAAGCAGCAGTGGCCGGTACTTCAACCTGGGCGCCGGGGTCTCCGATTCCCTGACCATCGATTATTCGGCCATCGAAGCCCAAAGCCAGTTTGACGCCTCGGTGTATTACGATCAGGTCACCCTGACCAACCTCTCCCAAAACGCCGATTATACCTACTGGTTTTTCAGCAACGGATTCCAATCCGAAGACCCGAACGTCCAGGTCATCGTCCCCGACACCGGCCTCCTCAATATCTGCCTGGCCGCTGCCGACGCCTGTCACGAAGACCTGCATTGCGAAGACGTACACATCCAATCCAGCCTGCCCCACATCACGGCTGAAATCCTTCATGTGACCTGCCATGGGGAAAGCAACGGTTCCATTGGCCTCACGCTGACCGGTGGAACACCCCAACAAGACATCCAATGGAGCAACGGCCAGTCGGGTCCTTTCATCGACATGCTGGATGCCGGGACCTATCATTGCACCGTTACTTCCGAAACGGGGCGTACGGGCAACTACGGACCCTATGATGTCCTGCAGCCCGACAGTCTCGAATTGATTGCCCAAATCCAACCGTCAGGTTCAGGCCAGAACAACGGCTCCGTCATCGCCTTCGTTTCCGGCGGATGCAACCCGTATTCCTATCTGTGGTCCAACGGGGTTACCGTCGCCGAAAATTCAGGCCTCGCCCCGGGGGAATATTGCCTGACAGTAACGGATTGCGAAGGCTGCACCCGTACCGGATGCTTCCTGGTGGAAAATGCCTCCTCGGTGAATGGACCTGACGCGCAGCGAGACATCTTCCTGACACCCAATCCGGCATCAGGGTCTTTCCGGATCCGCGTGACCGAGTCGGCACCCGGGCTGATGTCGGCGGTCTTGCATGATCTGAACGGCCACGCCGTTGAGCGCCGCACCGGGCCCCGCATTATGGATGAGTGGGACCTCACCGGCCGACCGGCAGGTACTTACTGGATGATCCTTACCACCGAAACGGGTGTGGTTGTCATCCCCGTTGTGCTTACCGGCAGACCTTGAAACAGGGTCCGGCCAACCCTGGCAGGAGCCGGGTTTTCGTTGGCGGGAAGGGATATTGATCAGGTCATCAGAAATAATGATGAAAATCAACCTGCGGGGAACTCCGGCGGATTATTTTTGCCGCACAAAATTTCCGGCATGGATGCAAAACTTGAGGCGCTGACGCGAAAACTCCTGGACGAAGGCGTTCAGAAGGCGGAAGCCGAGGCCCGAAAAATCCTGGAAAACGCCCAAAAAGAAGCCGAGGATCTCCGTAAGAAAGCCGAGTCACAGTCGGTTGACATTTTGGCCAGAGCCCAGGACGAATCCATGGCCCTGCAGCGTAGAGCCCGCTCGGAAATCCAGATGATGGTCCGGCAATCCAGGCAGCAATTGCGCCAGGAACTGGAAAATCTCCTGTCACGCCGGGTCGTCCAGCAACCCGTCCGGGAAACCCTCGGCAAAGCCGATTGGATCGCCGGGTTCATGACCGACCTGATCAGGCACCTCCAATGGGAACCCAAAGGCAAACTGGTCATCGCCATCCCGGAACAGACCTCGGAAGCCTGGCGCAAACAGGTGCGGGAGTCTCTGACCAAAGCCCTCGACGAAGCACCCGTGCTGATGCCCACCCCAGGCCTCACCGCTGGTTTCCAGATCGGAAAGGAAGGAGAACATTACCGGATTTCATTCTCGGAGGCGGACTTCAGCGCCTATCTGAAGCAATTCCTCACCGCCGAATTCCAGGAGCTGATCGATGGCGAAGCCTGATCGCGCGTACTACGGCATTGTCGCTGCCTTACCTCCGCTCCCGCGGAAAGGCATGGAAGGATTCCGTCCTCTCCATCTGGCCCAATCCTACAAGGACCTCCTGGATGACCGCGATCGCCGTACGCTCGAACTGGCCTACGTTCAGGCCGATCACACCAACCTCCTCAACCGGCTGACGGGCAGCAAGCAGTTTGTGGCCGGAGGCAACCTGGCCGAGGATGACATCCAGCGCCTGGTGTCCGGAGATGCCTCCTCCTGGCCTTACCTCACGGCCTTTCTGGAGGAGGTGCGCACCCGCAACCTCAACGGTCAGCGCAAGGAAACCGAGCTTGCCCTCGCCCGCCATGCCCTGACATACCTGATCACACAGGACAACGAATTGCTGCGCGAATGGGCGTTGGTTCAGGTGCGCCTGAGGCTGTACACCAACCAGCAAGCCGGAGAAAGCCTGCGTCCCGTCCTCCTTCAGGAACGCGAAGTCCTTCAGGACATCCTGGATCAATGGTCCGCCTCCGGAGGTGCCGTCGAATCCCTTCCGGAAAACCTGATGGTCATCCAGCGCCAGGCCGATATTTTTCAAAAAGAGTGGGATACCGACGAATGGATCTGGGAGTTTCTGGAACGCGAAGAAAACCTGGAGCCCTTCTCGCTGAACGCCCTGATCGGATACGCCCTCCGGCAGCAGATCTGTCTGCGCCGGTCGGCTTTGCTTTCCTCCAAATCTGCCAACCTCCTCGACCACCTAGTGGGCGAGGCCGTCCAAGAATTCCTATGAATACCACCACCAAAGGCGTCGTCCGGGGCATTACCGCCAATCTGCTGGAAATCAGGCCTTCCGGACCTGTTCGCCAAAACGAGATCTGCTATGTATCCTCCGATGGCGCTTCCCTGATGGGCGAGGTGATCAAAATCATCGGAGAAACCGCCTACGTCCAGATATTCGACACCACCCGCGGCCTTTCCGAAGGGGCGGAAGTGACCTTTACCGGCGAGCGGATCGAGGTCACGCTGGGGCCCGGAATGCTCGGTAAACGATATGACGGCCTTCAAAACGACCTGGAGAAATTCGAAGGCGTATTCCTGCAGCGCGGCCAACAGTCGGCTCCGCTCGATGATGACAGCAAATGGGGTTTCCGACCGCTTGCCAAAGCCGGCGACGCTGTCAGGGCCGGCGACTGGCTGGGCGAACTGAGCGAAAACGGACTGCCCCACCGTGTCATGGTGCCTTTCCGGTGGGAAGGCAGATTCACCGTCCGGGATATCGTGCAGGAAGGCTCTTACGGCATCCGTGATACCATTGCGCGACTCGAAGATGAACAGGGAATGGTCCGTGAAGTATCCATGGTCCAGAAATGGCCAGCCAAGCAGACCCTCACCGTTTACCGCGAAAAGCATCGCCCGCACAAACTGATGGAGACCGGGGTACGGATCTTCGATACCATGTATCCCATGCTGGAGGGAGGTACCGGTTTTATCCCCGGCCCCTTCGGATGCGGCAAGACCGTCATGCAGCAAGCCCTCGCCAAGCAGGCGGATGCGGATGTCGTGATCGTGGCCGCCTGTGGCGAAAGGGCCAACGAAGTCGTGGAGATCTTCACGGAGTTTCCCGAATTGAAGGACTCCCGCACCGGTCGTCCGCTGATCGATCGCACCATCATCATCGCCAACACCTCCAGCATGCCGGTGGCGGCGAGGGAGGCCTCCGTGTATACCGCCATGAGCCTGGCTGAATTTTACCGCAACATGGGCCTGCGGGTCCTCCTCCTGGCGGATTCCACTTCCCGTTGGGCCCAGGCGCTCCGGGAAATGGCCAACCGGCTGGAAGACCTTCCCGGTCCGGATGCCTTTCCCATGGACCTCAGCGCCACCATTGCCCAATTCTACAGCCGGGCCGGTACCGTCACATTGCACAACGGACAACAAGGCGCCGTCACCTTCATCGGCACCGTCTCACCGGCAGGTGGCAACTTCAAGGAACCGGTCACGGAATCCACCCGCAAAGCGGCGCGCTGTTTCTATGCCCTCAACCAACGCCGGGCCGACAGCAAACGCTATCCCGCCGTGGACCCTTTGGAGAGTTATTCCAAATATCTCGACTACCCCGAGTTTGCCGAATCCCACGTCCAAAGCGTGGGTTCGGACTGGATCGCCAACGCCAAGACCCTTCAGAATCTCCTCATCCGGGGCAAGGAAGCCGCCGACCAGATCAATATCCTGGGTGATGACGGCGTATCCCTGGAAAATCATATTGACTTCTGGCGCTCCGAACTGATCGATTTCGTGCTGCTTCAGCAGGATGCCTTTGACGAGATCGACCAGCTCGCTCCCCTGGAGCGCCAGCGTCGTATGAGCCGGCTGGTTTTGGAAATATGTCAAATGCCCATTCCCTTCGAGAACTATACCGAGGTGCGGCCTTACTTCAGCAAGGTCATCAACACCCTTCGGCAGATGAACTACTCCCGCTGGGAATCGGACGAATTCAATAACTACCACCAGGAACTCTCCCGGATCCTGGCCGAAAAAGCCACGGAAATGGCCGTCTGATATGGAAATCAATCCGTTTGCTAAACGCTATCACCATCTCCGCGACATCACCAGGGCGACATGTACCCTCGATGCGCCGGGTGCGCACAACGAGGAACTCGCCATTGTCGGCGGACGCCTGGCTCAGGTGGTCCGGGTCAAAGGCCAGTCGGTGACCCTTCAAATCTTTTCCGGAACGGAAGGGCTTTCCAACGATGCCGAAGTCCTCTTTCTCGGCCGGTATCCCGACATGCCGATCGGCGATCAGTTGCTGGGGCGCTTCCTCAATGCCTACGCCGAACCCCTGGATGGTCTCCCTCCTGTCGAAGGACAGCGCATTTCTCTGGGGGGTCCATCCGCCAACCCCGTCCGTCGCGCCCAGCCCTTCGAGCCCATACTCACCGGGTTGCCGGGTATCGACCTCAACAACACACTCGTGGGCGGTCAGAAAATTCCCTTCTTCGCCGACCCCGACCAGCCTTATAATGAGGTCATGGCGACCGTAGCCCTCCGCGCCCGGGCCGACAAGATCATCCTTGGCGGCATGGGCCTGTCCTATGACGATTACCTGTATTACCGGGACACCTTCCGGCAGGCCGGCGTCCTCGACCGAATCGTCGCCTTTGTCAATACCACGCAGGACCAACCCGTCGAGCGACTCCTCATTCCGGAGCTCGCCCTCGCCGCCGCCGAGCACTTTGCCATCACCAACAACGAAAAGGTGCTGGTCCTCCTCACCGACATGACGCTGTATGCCGATGCCCTCAGCATCGTGGCCAACCGGATGGACCAGATCCCCTCCAAAGACAGCATGCCCGGATCGCTGTACTCCGACCTGGCCCGGATCTATGAAAAATCCCTCCAATTGCCGGCCGGGGGTGGCTCCATCACCATTCTCGCCGTCACCACCCTCAATCAGGGCGACATTACCCATGCCATTCCCGACAATACCGGGTACATCACCGAGGGCCAGTTGTTCCTGAGAAAGGACACCGATACCGGCAAGATCATCATCGACCCGTTCCGCAGCCTCTCCCGGCTCAAGCAATTGGTGATCGGCAAAAAAACACGCGAAGACCACCCACAGATCATGAATACGGCCATCCGTCTTTATGCCGATGCCGCAGAAGCCCGCTCGAAAAAAGAGAACGGGTTTGATCTGACCGATTATGACGTGCGCGCCATCCGCTTTGCCCGCGATTACACCGAACAAATTCTTTCCATCGACGTCAATCTCGATATGGATGCCATTCTCGACCGCCTGTGGCGGATCCTGGCGGCCCATTTCACCCGGGAAGAAGTGAGTGTCAAGGAACAATTGATCCGCAAATACTGGCCGGACTGATGGCACTGAAATTCCAGTTCAACAAGGTTTCCCTTCAGCAACTGATCAAAGGGCTGAAGATCCGCCAGGCGGCCCTGCCCACCCTGCGGGCCAAAGAGGCAGCCCTCCGGCTGGAGGTCAAGCGGTTGCAAAACCTCTGCCTTGATGCAGAGCGCCACCTGCAGGAAGCCCGCCGGAAGGCCGCTTCCGCCGGGGAACTCTGGGCGGAGTTCGACCCCAACCTGGTCCGCATCGCCAGTGTGGACACCGCTTCCGGCAAACTCGCGGGGGTACCTTTCCGCTCCTTCCGTTCCGTCACCTTCCAGCCCCTTTCCGGCACCTTGCTGGATGCACCCCTCTGGACGGCGCAAGGCATGCTCCTCCTGCAAGACGTAATGGAGGCCCGTATCCGGCTGCACATGCTCGAAGTCCAGACCGCCGTTTTCGAATTCGAACGCAAACGGACCACCCAAAAGCTCAACCTCTTCGAGAAAGTGCAAATCCCGGAACATGAGGATGCCATCCGCCGGATCAAACGCTTCCTGGAGGACGAGCAAAACCTGGCCATGGCCGCCATGAAAATGCTGAAAAAGAAAAAAGAATCCGCCCTGCCATGATCGCCCGAATGCACAAATACATCTTCGTGGCTCATCACGACGATTTTCGCGACTTCCTGGAAGACCTCCGGGAGTCCGGTGTCGCACATATCCGCGAACATCAGCAGGGATGGGCTCCCGCTTCCGAAGAACTCGTCACCAAATGGCAGCGCTACAAAGCCTGGCACCAAATGCTGGAAGATCGCCAGGTGCCTGCCCTCCCTGAAGACCAATGTCCCTTGGCCCATGATCTCGTCCGCGAACTGGAAAGCCGCATCGAATGGCGCTATGCCCTCGAGCAGTCCCTGCAAAACCTGAAAGCTCAAATCTCTCTGCTTCAGGAGTGGGAGGACGTCCCGCTCGGCCACTTTCGCCAACTGGCCCAAAATGGCGTGTATGCCCACTTTTTCCGTTGTCCCGCCCGCGCCTTCCAACCCCAATGGAAAAACCGATTCACCCTCGTGACCTTCCGGGAAGGAAGCGATACCGTCCATTTCGTTCTTCTCACCGACCGGCCGGCTGCCCCTGAAATCGATGCCGAACAGATTTCTCCCCCGGACATGGTCCCGGCTGACATGCATACCCGCCATGGAGAAGTGTTGGCGCAGATCGAAGAGAACGAACGAGGACTCAACGCCCTGGCGGCCCGCCGCAATGCCCTCCGCCAGGCCATGGACGCCTTAGCAGGGGCCGTGAGCTGGCATCAGGCCATGTATCAATCCCGGAAAGACGACTCCGGCAAACTGATCTATCTTGAGGCCTGGGTGCCCGATGAACACCGGAAGGCCTTCGAACATCGTCTGGACCAGGGCCAGATCGTCTGGATGAACCTGCCCGTCACTCCGGAAGATGACATCCCCGTACTGCTCAACAACAACCGCTTCGCACGTCTCTTCCAGCCCATTGGCAAACTGTTTGCCCTGCCCAGTGCCTCCGAACTGGACCTCACCGCTTATTTCGCTCCCTTCTTTACCTTGTTTTTCGGGCTCTGTCTCGGCGACCTGGGCTACGGCGCCCTCCTTTTTCTGGCAGGGACCGTCTTCAAATATCTGCCCGCAGGAAAACCCTATCGCGAAGCCCTGACCCTTTTGCAATGGCTCAGCTTTGCCACCATGGTCGTTGGCGTGATCACCGGGTCGCTCTTCAGTATTCCCCTGGCCAATTTTGCCTTTTTCAAACCCCTGGCCCCCTACGTGCTCCAATCCGATCAGCTCTTCGAGCTCGCATTGTGGATCGGCCTCGTACAAATCGCTGCCGGTATGCTGATCAGGGTCTTCAACCGGGCTCTCCAGTTCGGTTGGGTTTACGGCCTTGCCCCTGCCGGCTGGCTGATCGCCCTCGTCGGCGCGGTCATGATGTGGAATGAGTGGGCCGCCCCGTCCAATGTATGGATTACACTCGCCGGTACAGCGCTGATCCTGTTGTTCTCCGAACCCAAGGGCAATATCTTCAAACGCGTCGGCCTGGGTCTGTGGGAGTTGTATGGCGCTTCCGGCCTCGTCGGCGACATGCTTTCCTATATCCGGTTGTTCGCGCTCGGACTTTCATCTTCCATCCTCGGACTGGTAGTCAACGATATCGCCACGAGTGTAAAAGGGGATGGATCCATTATCGGGTGGCTCTTTTTCCTGATAATCCTGGCGGTAGGTCACGGCATGAATTTCTTTCTGGCCACCCTCAGCGCCTTTGTCCATCCCATGCGTCTCACCTTTGTGGAATTCTATAAAAATGCCGGTTTTTCCGGCGGCGGCAAACCCTATCTTCCTTTTTCCAAAAAATTAAATCCTGAACTATGAGCATTGCCTTCATCCTCGCCTACATCGGCGTTGGACTCATGATCGGCCTGCCCGGTATTGGCTCTTCCATAGGCGTATCCATTGGGGGCAAAACCTCGATCGGCGCGCTGAAGAAAAAACCGGACGCCTTCGGCAATTATCTGATTCTGAGCGCCCTGCCCGGTTCTCAAGGCCTTTATGGCTTCATTGGCTTCTTTGTCATGAACGGTCGTATCGCCGAACTGGGTGACCTGACCGTCGCCCAGGGAGCTGCCATTCTCGCCGCCGGTATCGGCCTGGGGTTGGCCGGGCTCTATTCGGCCATCAAACAGGGAGAGGTGGTCGCTCACGGGATTGAAGGCATCGCTTCGGGACATGACGTATTCGGACGCACCATCGTTCTTGCGGTATTCCCCGAACTCTATGCCATCATCGCCTTCGCCGCTGCCTTCCTGATCAGCGCCGGACTATGATCACCCTACGCCCGGCAGGATGGCCTGCCGGGCGTAGGGCATTTGCATCATGAGGCCTGCCAAACCCCTTTACTACGCCTGCTCGGTGGAGATACAGGCTCCGCCGGATACTGTATGGTCTTTGCTCACCGATCCGGCTTTTACCCCGCTGTTCATGTTCCACTGCGTTCCGGAAACCGACTGGCTGCCCGGAAGCACGCTCCTGTGGAAAGGCAAGTTGGATGGTACCGTCCATGTCCTGGGAAATGTTCTCCGGTTTGAACCACCCGTTTTGTTGTCTTTTACCGCTTTCGACCCGCAAGGGCCTTATGAAGACATACCCGCCAATTACCTGACGACGACCTATACCCTCAAAAAGACCAGGACAGGCACGCTGCTGACCGTTGCCCAGGGGGATTTCAACCGGGTGGAAAACGGCATGCATCGCTTCGCGTCAGCCGAAGGATGGCAGGAAGTGTTGGCTACGATCCGGGATCTCGCCGAGGAAATATGATTCCATATCGATCTTCGATGAACCCTGCTATCCTCCGGTGAATGTTCAAGGATTTGACCAATTAACAATGTTCCCTGGGCTAAAATTGCAATTGCCAACAGTCGTGAGTGGGATTTATAACAGTAACATGATATATAAGTCTGGTTTATGAAATAGTTGAAGAAAATAGACAAGTCTGATATATCATTTTAGCCTGGATCTGCGACGATATCAAATACTCCGTCTGTAATTCGAACCGTATCAAGACAATCCTTGCTTATAGCCGTAAAATAAAAAGTTCCAGAGAATATTCGCTTTTTCAAGTCTTTATAAAATAAATGGACCCCATATGGTTGTATGGTGTCAAGCTCGTATTCTTTGATTTTGCCATTGCATTTATTTTGAAAATCTTGGAATATATAACTACTGAAAGGCATTTTCAAAGAATCATTTCCATTTACATATTTTATACTAAACGTTATACGCTGGACTACAGAATCACAAGACAACTTATAATTTCTTGTAGCGCGAATATTCACATGATCCCAAGGTTCTGTATAAACACAGTAAAGCCCTTTTTCCCAATTCCAAAAATAAGGTACAGGATTATAACTCCACGATTTACCATTGACTTTACACCCAAAGGTATTCAGGCCTTTACTGGTTTTGGAAGGTACTACGGCAGGAGGGGGCACACAGGGATTAAGAAAATCAATTTTCTTACAACCTGAAACACTACAAAGAAATGCAATGATGACTCCAATGGCAAACAACGTAAAATGGCTGTTCATTCCTACTTTATTATTAAATAGTGGTGAGAACTAAAAAACATGGCTGGCTGTCCAATTTTCAAGTGCTAATTTATTATATAATCTTATTCGGAGATAAGATCTAACTATTATTAACAACTCACTAACAACTAAATATGGTACTTGGTTCTGTCACCCATTTTAAACCGACATTATAAAGCGGTTTGAAGCGGTCATAGCGCATCCAAAGGCCACCAATGACAGTGGTGTCGAGATCTTCCAAGCTCTGCCAGGCCTCTATATAAGCACTATCTAGTAAGGGAAAATGGATGGTGTCCACCTGGCAATAAGCCAACATGCCGTATAGCATCGTGAGTGCTTCCCAGCTCATCTCGATACTATCCGAATATTCAACACCATTGATTATCTCCACTGGCAGATATTGAGGCACTCGATCTATATGGATTCCGGTGACGAGGGAGTCATAGTTGAGCTGGGACAAGGCCCCGAGGATGCGCTCTTCCATGGTTGAATCCGGAGTCTGTGTGGCACACGGTAGGATAATAGCGATCCAGGTGATTAATAGTAAAAGGAGTTTCATGGCAGGAAGGTTTAAATGTTAATTATTGATATGAGAAAATCGTTTGAGCAAAGGTGTTCATCAACTCTTATTGAGTACACCATGGAAAATATATTAGATTAAAATCGGAAGTTTACATGAAAGAAACCATCTGTAATCCTAACTGTATCTTGACAATTGTTAATAGCCGAAAATTCAAAAGCGCCTTTAATAAGAAACTTTACTGTGTCAATCTCAAATATCATAATAGTATATGACAGATTTGGATTGATTGTATAAAATCTACAACCAGATTTATTTTTCATATTAACAAAATTGTTTTCAGCAGGAAAGATAGTTAAATTGTTTCCTATAAGTATAGGTCGTGCAAAAAGTCCAATAGATTCCTGAATTGAGTCGAGAGGAATTCTCCTAACAGCACCTATCTCAAAACCTTTATTATCAAAGTAATACTGGCAGTCTACCGCATTACATCCAAAAAGGGGATCAGAAACACATTTTGGGATCCAATCCTTGCCGTTGACCTTGCAGCGGAACACATCTTTGTGCCAATTATCGGGTGTTTTGGGATTTTCTTTTTGACACGAGGTTGCCAGGGAGATCATGGTAATGAGGAGAAGAGCGAGATATTTCATTGTTTGGGGTTTATGTGAGTAACATTAAAATCGAAAATTGATATGGAAGAAGCCGTCGGTGATCCGCATGGTATCCTGGCAGGCATTGATAGCAGTGAACTCGAAAGTGCCTTTGATCAGAAAATTGACGGTATCCACTTCCAGGATCGTCAAGCGCCTTACTGAGGTGGTGTCCAAATCATGACCAATACAATTATCATGTTTGTTCCAATCTTTAAATATAGATTTCCTAAAAGGAATCAAATTTTCTCCAATAATAGTTGTGTATCTCGAAAAACTCATAGACTGATAGATTTCATTTTGAAAACTTCTATTAATACCAGCTATCTCAAATCCTTTCGTATCCTTCCAGTAATACTGGCAGTCGATGGGCTTGCAGCCGAAGAGGCCATCGGAGGGGCAGGTAGCCACCCACTCCTCGCCGTTGACCTTGCAGCGGAAGATGTCTCTGTGATAGGTAGGTTCTTCCTTCTTGCATCCGGCCAGGAGGGCCAGGAGGAGGGTGGTGAGGAGGAGGAGGAGGTTGTTCATTGTTTTAGTTTTTTTGTGGCGTTGTTAAAAGCGAAAGTTCACATGGAAGAAGCCATCGGATATATGCATTGTATCCTGGCATTCATTGATAGCAGTAAATTCAAAAGTGCCTTTTATCAGGAATTTGACGGTATCTACCTCCAATATTGTGAGTCGTCGGGTAGCAGTTGTATCCAGGTCATGAAATCTACAATCGGAGGGTTTGTTCCAGTCAATGTATTCCTCTTTTGTCAATTGTAATAGATTATCCCCTAAGGTAGATTTATATTTATACATTCTCAAACCCTGATAAATTGAATTGTTTGTCAATCTTCTGGTTGACCTTATAGAAATTGTTTTCGTATCCTTCCAATAGTACTGGCAGTCGATGGGGTTGCAGCCGAAGAGGCCATCGGAGGGGCAGGTGGCGG
>CAYYGN010000011.1:0-43712 GCA_964471595.1 uncultured Saprospiraceae bacterium | reverse complement strand
GCCGTTGACCTTGCAGCGGAACACATCTTTGTGCCAATTATCGGGTGTTTTGGGATCTTCTTTATGGCACGAGGTTGCCAGGGAGATCATGGTAATGAGAAGAAGAGCGAGATATTTCATTGTTTAGGGTTTATGTGAGTAACATTAAAATCGAAAATTGACGTGGAAGAAGCCGTCGGTGATATGCATGGTATCGTTGCATTCATTTATTGTTGTGAATTCGAAAGTCCCTTTGATCAGGAAATTTACCGTATCCACTTCTAATATGTTCAGACGCCGAACCAACGTTGTGTCCATATCGTGGTAGCGGCATCCGGATGGTTTGTTCCAGTCTGTGAATTCTCTTGTGGTAGGCCCTATATCATTATCTCCAATAATTGATTTATATTTATATAATCTCAATGATTGATAAACAAAATCATTATTCTCTCTCCGTACCGCAGATAAAGAAATTGTTTTTGTATCCTTCCAATAATACTGACAGTCGACTGCATTACATCCAAATAAGGGATCGGAAACACAATGAGGAGTCCATTCCTCACCATTGACTTTGCAGTGAAAGATGTCCTTGTGGTAGGGGGAGGGGGGTCTTTCTTCGTGCATCCGGCCAGGAGGGCCAGGAGGAGGGTGGTGAGGAGGAGGACTCGTTTCATCATGTCCATAGAGGGTTTAAGGTATATACCACTAGATCCGAATGAATAAAGTTAAGGATTTTATTGGAAATCAAGCGGATGTGAAGCATTCCCGTTAAGGTTATCATCAGAATTTAGGCTACCATAAACTTCTGGTGATCATCATGATCCTGTTGTCATGCGGGAAACCCGGATTGGCCTTACGGGTTATGGCGTTTCACATATTTCCACAGGAAGGCTGCATATGGTAGGTTAGCCGGGGATTCATGCAGATGCTGTCCATCAAAGCGCATGGGACGGCATCCACACGGCTTCAACGCCGGCAGGCTAAATCGCTGATCCGGTTTCCCGGGATGATTTTCGCATTGCCTATCTTCGTCCCATGTCTTCCCGGATTGATTCGGTCGATGCCTACCTGGCTGCAGCGCCGGAGGACCGGCAGGAACCCCTCCGCCGCCTGCGCGAGACGATCCTGGCCCGCCTGCCCAGCGGATTCGAAGAGGTCATGCAATACGGCATGGCCAGCTACGTCGTACCCCACTCCCTTTACCCGGCCGGAAACCACTGTGATCCCCGACAACCCTTGCCTTTTATGGGATTCGCCTCCCAGAAAAACCATATCTCCGTCTACCACATGGGTCTGTACGCACAGCCCGAACTCCTGGACTGGTTTGTGCAATCCTGGCAGCATGTGTCCCCCCGAAAGCCGGACATGGGAAAAGGCTGCATCCGTTTCAAAAAGCCGGCAGAGATCCCCTTCGACCTCCTCGGCGAACTGGCCGCCCGCCTGACCCCGGACGCGTGGATATCCGTCTATGAGGACAAGCTGCGCCGCTAAGCCGAGCTCCGGCCCCTTTTGTTTTGACCTATCTTTGGACATGCTCAGGCCTGAAAAATTTCCCCTCACCTTTGCCCTTCCCAGTTATTTTCTTCTCTGGTCCCTTATAGGTTGCTGCCTGTTTGCCGCTATGCCCGACACGGCATTGGCTGGCAACACCACCGATACCTTGCGTATCCGGATCCGGGAATATCCCGCAGACACCCTCTGGTTTGGTGTGGCCTACGGGAGAGGCATCCAGCCCTTCATGGCTGCCACCCCGGACCGGGACAGCCAATTCGTTTTCGTATTCAGGGAGCCCCTCGAACCCGGAACCTACGGATGGGTGTTGCGCCGGGCACCGGAAGCACGACCAGAATTTCATACCTGCCTGATCAACGGCCGGGAACCGTCCATTTCCATAGAAACCGACATTCACGCTTTTTATGCCCGCGCCGTGGTCACCGGCAGCCCGGAAAATGCCGCCTATTTCAGGTATATGGACCAATATGCCCTGCATGCCAAACAACTGGCCACCGCTACCGACCAGTGGAAAATGCTGAATACGGATGCCTCCTGGAAAACCCTAACCCTCGCCCGGCATCGGATGCACGCTTTCCAGACTGACTTCATCACCCAAAATCACGGGACAGTCACTGCCGAACTGATCCGGATAGCCCTGTTTCAAATCCCACCCACCGGATGCAACACCCCGGAATGCCAGCTTTCCTGGCTGAAACGGCACTTTCTCGACCCCATTCACCTCCCGGATCCTGAAATTGCCAACCAGCCCCTGTGGCTGGACATGCTCGACTTCTACATCATGATGATGCCTCCCCCGCAGCCGGATTCCGTCATCGTCATGGCTGACCAGCTCCTGGATCAACTCGCTGTCCAAAACCCGAGGGTTTTTGGCATGTATGTACCCTATCTGTTACAGATGCTGGAGCCCGTCAACCGTTTTGGCATGGACGAATTGTTTGTCCACCTGGTAAAAAAGTATGTCCTGAGTGGTCAACTGCCTGGCATGTCCGAAGACCGCAGGGAATTCCTCCGGCTCCACGCCGAACGCCTCGAACGCCTTTTCATCGGGCAAAAAGCGCCCAATCTCGCTCTTCGCACTCCGGAAGGTCACCCGCTCTCCCTGTACCAGCTTCCTGCCAGGTGGACCATACTGGTTTTCTGGTTGCCGGATTGCCAACTCTGCCAACGCGAATTGCCGCAAATCCTGAAAGTCTGGTCCAAACGCTCCCCCCAGGATCTGCAGGTCGTGGCCGTTTGTGGCCGCAGCGGACCGGGTGCACCCTGCTGGGCCAAATCCGCAGAATGGCAGTTGCCTCCCGAATGGCATTTGGCACACGACCCGGACCGCACCGCCCGGTTTCAGTCCCTGTACAACGTCCGCTCTTATCCACACATTCTCGTGATCGATCCCGAACGCAGGATTCGCTTCAGACAGGCAGGAGCAGCCCCGCCGCGCGCCCTGGAGGGCATCCTCGATGCCGTATTGCCCTGATCATGGACCCCGAATCTCACCGCTCTCCCGCGTTGTTGCCCCACCAGGCTGATCCCTCTACCCGCCTGGCGCACCCCAGGGTAGAACTCCATGTCCATCTCGATACCTCTCTGCTCTACCCGGCCGCCAAGCAGTTGATCCCCGACCTGACACCCGAAGCCTTCCGGGAGCGATGGGTAGCTCCTCCCTTATGCCGCGACCTGACCCATTTTCTGGATACCGTAAACCCGGCTATTGACCTGCTCCAGACGGAACATGCCCTGGAGACAGCCTTTCAGGCACTCGTTGCCGACCTCCAAAGGGACCAGGTGATCTATGCCGAAATCCGCTTCGCCCCCCTCCTTCACACGCGCCGGGGACTTTCCCCCCGCCAGGTGGCCCATACCGTCTGCCGTTGCGCCCGGGAGCAGGAGTCGGTTTCGGGCGTCACCCTTCGTCTGATATTTTGCACATTGCGCTCCTTTCGTGCCGATGAAAGCCTGGCTACGGCACGACTTGCCCTCGATTTTCGCCGGGATGGCGTAGCGGGTTTGGATCTCGCCGGTGACGAGTCGGGCTACGGTCTGGCACCCCATGTCCCTGCCTTCCGGCTTGCCCAAGAAGAAAACATGCCTTGTACGGCCCACGCCGGCGAAGCACGCGGGCCCGAAAGTGTGCGGGAGACCCTGCGACTGCTCCAACCCCAACGGATCGGACATGGCGTCCGCAGTGTCGAAGACCCCGATTTGGTGAGGGAACTGGCCGACCGCCGGATCCATCTCGAAATATGTCCGGGCAGCAATATCCAGACCCGGGTGGTAAAGCGGATGCAGGACCACCCCATTGACCAATTGTACCGGGCCGGGATTCCACTCAGCATTTCCACGGACGGCAGGGGGATTTCGCAAACCAACCTCACCCGGGAATACCGTCTTGTCCGGGAAGCCTTCGGCTGGACCTCCTGCGATTTTCAGCAAACCAATTTGATGGCCATCGAGGCGGCCTTCTGCGATAAGGACGTCAAAAGCCGCCTGGCCACTCTGTTGTCGGATCCCGAGGGAGAAGCGATGGATCCTCATCGGGCCTGACAGCATCTTTTGCATGAAAATTCTGTTGATGACGGTTGGGCATTGTCCCGACTTTACCTTTCACCCCTAAACCCGATCGGACCATTCCGACCCATGGACCCCGGCATCGAATACCTCCAACACCTCCAGCATCTGCTCACCCGGGAAAAAGAGGCGGATTATGTGGCCTGGCAGGAGCAGGTGACCGGAATGACGCTGGCCGACCGTGTCCGCCTGGGTCTTTCCTGGTATCCCATAACCGTCGTGAAGACCGGCTTTACGATCGGTGACAAAGTGCAGGTGACGGTGCAGCGCACCTCGGCATCGCCCAACAACTCCCGTCTCAAAGCCGGCGCCCCTGCCACCTTTTATACCCTTGCCGCCCATATGGGAAATCCCCGGCTGAATGGTGTGATCCATTACGCCACTGATACCCGCATGCAGATCATCCTGCATGTCCAGGATCTTCCCGACTGGCTGACGGCAGGCGCCCTGGGTGTGGACCTGGATTTTGACCTACGTACCTACCAGGAAATGGAAAAGGCCCTGGCACGCGCCTTGACAGCCCGATCGGGCACACTGTCCAAATTCAGGGAAATCTTTGCCGGCATGCGCCCTGCGGAATCTTTGCCGGCAGATGCCGTTGCCGGCGATCCGGAACCCACCCTCAACGATGCCCAGATCGCTGCCGTCCGGGGCATACAGGCGGCCAAAGACGCCTTTCTCGTCCACGGCCCTCCCGGAACCGGGAAAACGACCACGCTGGTTGCCGCCATTGCCCGGCTTACGGAACGAGAAACGCGCGTGCTCGTCTGTGCCCCCTCCAATACGGCGACCGATGTCCTGGCTGAAAGACTTGATGCGGCCGGCCTGCGGGTAGTGCGCTTGGGCCATATCTCACGTGTGGATGAAGAGGTGGTCCGACTGACCCTGGATGCCCGCGTGGCCGCTCACTCCGAAAATCGGGAAATCCGGAAAATCCGGATCCAGGCCGCTGAAGCGAGAAAAAAAGCAGGGCGTTTCCGGCGTTCCTTCGATCAAGTGGCCAAATCGGAGCGCCAGGCCGGTTATAAGGAAGCCCGTGAATTGGAAGAGTGGGCCAGACACCTGGAAGACCGGCTGGTGGACCAGATCCTCGACAACGCACAGGTGATTGCTGCCACCCTTACCGGGGCATCCCATCCCCTGTTGGAAAAACGACGGTTCCAAACACTGGTGGTCGATGAGGCGGCACAAGCGCTTGAGCCCGCCCTGTGGATTCCCCTCGATCGCGTAGAGAGGGTCATCCTGGCCGGTGACCCTTTTCAGCTGCCGCCTACGGTCAAATCCGCGGATGCCGCCAGGGATGGATTATCACGCACCCTCATGGAGCGGCTTCTTCCCCATTTCCCCTTTGTGCAATTGCTTAATCTCCAATACCGCATGCAACCGGCCATCATGGCCTTCTCCAACCATTATTTCTACGGCGGACAACTCCAATCCGCACCGGCTCTCCTGAAAAATCAACCGGATGACAGCACCTTCCCTCCCCTGCTGTTTGTCGATACAGCCGGTTGCGGGTTCGACGAACGCCTCCATACCGTTTCCCGGTCTCTGAGTAATCCGGATGAAGGCGTTTTGATCACCTGCCATCTGGATTCTCTGCTCACCCATGAGCAACCTCCCCCGGAAATCATGATCCTTTCGCCCTACCGCGAGCAGGTGGAACACCTCAGGGAGGTCCTGCTGGTCAATGGGGCCTATGCGCACTTGCCCCTCTCCGTCCAGACCATTGACGGCTTTCAGGGACAGGAGACCGATATCGTGATCCTCAGTCTCGTCAGGTCCAATGACCGCTCGGAAATAGGCTTTTTGAAAGACTACCGGCGCATGAATGTAGCCATGACCCGCGCCCGCCGTCAATTGGTCGTCATCGGGGACAGCGCCACCATCGGACAAGACCCCTTCTATGAAGCATTTCTCCGGCATTGTGAAGACACCGGCGCCTGGCGTTCCGCCTGGGAATACGTCCGCTGAAACAGGATCAATTCAGCGTAAAAATCACATTGATCCCGCCCACATTGGTCGTCGTCTTGAATCCGTTGAAGGTCTTGGGCTTGTTTTGCGTGTATTCATACCTCAACTGCAGCCGGATCCGGTCATTCAGGGGATAATCGATCGTGGGATTGATGCGTATGGCGCGATTTCCGCGCGCGGGAATAGAGATGACTTCTTCCGTATCAATCTGATGATTCAATTGGATATCATCCCGGAAACTGGTGTTCAACTGGATGGTGAGATCCTGCCCCGGTTTGTTTTTGCGATCCCTCTTGTCGGCTCCAAAATACAGGAAAGGTATTTTGACACCCTTGATGACATAGGACAAATTGACGGAAATATCCGTTGCCTTTGTCTCCGGCAACTGGGGATCATTCAGCAATAATTGCAGGTTCCTGCTGGTATTGTAATTGACACCGAGGGTCAGTCCGGATTTGGTGCGCATGTCGATACCGATCAATGGGGCAAACTGCTCCGTAATGACCACGTCCGGAATAATGAATTCGGAGTAATAGTTCAGACTTTCCGGATTGAGGCGATCGGGATTGGCGGGATCGAAATCGGCATAATCCGACTGGAAGGAATTGACCGTTAATGTGGACCGGTAACCATGGGTGATACGGAACGAAGAGAAAATATCACTCATGCCCGGCAACTTGGCCAGTCCGTCATAGCTCAATTTCCAGTTGGGCCGGGGTACATAATTGAATAGTTCGTCAAACAAAGGGGATGTCTGGGGATCCTGTCCCGTATAGGTGGCAATGAATGACGAAATCAACACACTCATTTGCCGTTTGCCGTATCCGGTCGTATACCCTGCATCGACCGGGTGATTGCCTGTTCCCAGTCGCTGGGAAATGATTTCCCGGTTTTGCTGGAACTGGTCAAACAATTCCCGGGCTCCGTCATCACTCCTGAAAAGTGTCTTGAAGGACAAATAGGAAATATTGTAGGTGCCGATGTTTTGAATGGGATTGTGCGTAAAGGATTCGCCAGGTTCCCTGATTTTGAACAGCTCGAAGTACGACTCGTTGTAGGTGCGCTGGAAATCCACATCCACGCGGAACTGGTTGATCGGCTCCAGGGTCACGGTACCGCGCAATTGCTGTTGATAGGTCCGCTCCACATTTTGGTTCAACCATACATTGTCCGTGATCCAGTTACTCGCAGCAGCCTGGTCCAGCCATGAGGTGGTGGGCGCCTGGTATCCGGAGATGAATCCCCAACCGGGTGAATTAAACTCGTTCATCCCCATAATGCGGGAAGGAGGCGTATATCCGGGTACCGTGTTGGTAAATTGTTCCTGATAATCCACCCGCGCCCGGCGAAGGGAAAGCAACGGACGGATCAGAATTTTCTCCCAACGGGTTGGTCCTTCCCTCTTTTTCTTCTTCTTGTCTTCCCCTTCGCCATCCTTTTTTTCTTCACCGTCGGGCAACTGACTACCCAACTTCCGGGATTGGACATTCGGAGCCGGGCGACCGGGCGCCGTACGGCCCTTCTTCCCCTGGATCTGGTCGAGGTAATTCCACTGGCTGTACAGGGCTTCGAAGTTGAGATCCGCATTCAGCCTCCTGGTGTTGCCGTTGCGAATGACATTACCCAGCGAGTCCACATTCAGCGAAGCCGTATTGAAACTGTACAACCCATCGTATTGGGCACGAAGACTGATCCAGTCCATAAAGGGAATGCTCTTCATGGGCACGGTATAATTCAGACTGAAATTGTGGTTGTAATCCTTGGTCCTGCCCAGATTTTGAATATTGCGCCATATTTCATCCTTCTTGGCCTGGGAAGGTGTAGGAGTCCCTGAATCCTGAAATTCCGGCAATTCATCGACCACTGCCCTGTTTTGGGCATTGAAGGTCATCTTGAGAGATTTGGTAAAATCCCACTGGAGATTGTAAGTACGGTCCCACCACCACTGCTTGTTGTAAAATGTGTTCAACGCAGGATCCGTTCCGGCAAACCGATAGGTAGTCACGCCAAAGCGTCGGTCCATGACGGTGTTGAACGTGAAATTGTTGGGCACCAGGTTGAAATTGATATCGCGGACAAGTCCGAGGTATTTACTGCTTTTGATGACTTTTTTGAATGGTTCGATATACTTGACTTTGACCCCGTAGGAATAGTTGAATCCTCCATTCTGCACCTCAAGTGCATCCCGGCTGATGATCGGGTCCTGTTTGACGGTCTCCGACCAGGCATAATTGAAGGCGAAATTCTCGATATCCCAGGGCATGGGTTTACGATCGGCCGATCCGCGTCCTTTCCGGACATTGGTAAAATTGTAACTCCGGATCTGCGTACGGGTAATGGCTGCGGATTCGACCGAATCCCTCACCGCTTCATCGCCGATAATGGAAAGCTTTTGTTTGAGTGGAATATCCAGATCATATGGATCGAATTCGGGCGTACTCGTCGTATTGCTGTACTGCGCGTAAAACGGAATGCTCAGGTTCCATTTGTCGGGAAGGAATTTGCTGAGTTCCAAAGTACCGGCAATATCGTAATTGATATCTGCCTTACGCGACCGTTGCTGCACTTTCTGATCAAGCGCCCCGTATCCGATACTGGAATAATTGGCCGCCACATCCAGCCGTCCGAGATCCGCCAATTGTGCCTGCATCCTTGCCGTAGCCGCATAGCCTCCCCGGTTGTCCAAACCGGTCAAACGCAATTCGTTGATCCAAACCGCTCCGCAGTGCGCATTGACGTCATTGTTTTTGATGCCCACCATGACACCGCGGACCAATCCGATATTCGGATTGCCCTTAACCCGTGCTTTGTGGATATAATCCTGTCCGGATACCGTCCGGATAATTTCTTCCTCATACACGGCGCCCAAGCCGACATTCTGACTGTTGCGCTTCAGTTTGAGATCCTTGAAAAAGGACAAGGCAAAATCGATTTCGTTTTGCGCTGGCCAAATATACCTCCGGTAATCACTGTCGTCGTATCCAGGCGCCGTCTCCAGTTTGGAAACACTCAAAGGAATCTCGTATTCGTAATAATTGGACTCGAAATCACTTCCGAACCGGATGAAAATGCTGATGTCTCCATCTTTGAACTGGTCCCGGGTTTCACCCAATCCGGGAACAAATCCCTCCTGCAGATGCACGAACATCTTCATGCGCTCATACACCCGCATGTCGAGATTCACCAGCTTGTAAATGCCTTTGAATCCCCCGTTGCTCTGCCCCAATCCGCAAAAAGCAAGACTGAGTGCTTGCTCGTTCTGCAATAAATTGGGGAAAAGTCCTGCGTTGTTCTCCCTTTCGATACCGGGAGGCAGGTGATAGCCGAACGGCCGGTTTTCCGAATTCCGCTCGATATTCACGGCGTTTACGTCAAACAACGGTTTGTCGAATTCTGGTTCACCGACGGAATTCTGTATCCGCTCGTAAATCCGCCATTGGTTGCGCACCATACTGATTTCCGCAAACCGCAGCGTGACGGGTTGTTTAAATTCCGTCATGTACATACGGATAAACCGCATGGCCCGGTAATCGGCGATGTTGTTGACCCGCTTGGTAAATTGATCGACAGGAATTTTGATCCGGTACCAAATCCGGCCCTGCTCCCCTTCCAGGGATTCCACCACAAACTGGTTAAACTGGAGCCCGCCCATGCCGTCGTCGATCAAAGGAATTTCGTATTCGAAATACGCCTCCGACTCGTTCATCGTACCATCCCGGTTGATGTCCTCCATGTCGGGAAGAAACCGGCTGGCTGTGGTAAATCCGTCATTGGTTGGCGGCTGGGCCGAATTGCCTTCCAATCCGTTGAATCCGCGATAGCGATCAAATATGTTGGAGCTGTTGCCGAACCGGCTGTCCCGGTAAGCGATATAATCGTCATTGGAGGGGTCGGCCTCGATGGCGGCCATGACCTGGGCCTGCAAATAACCCCGGTACTGGTCGAGGATATCCTGAAATACCGCCAATTCGCCGGAATTGTCAAGTCCGTCCAGTCCCAGGTCCTGCTGGCGCTGCCCTTCCGGATCGGGATCCAACGCGACGTTGATTTGCCGGTTGGCCGGGATACGGCCCCAGGAGGTGGTGTCCACCGATGTCGGATTCCGGTTGGTGGGCAGTCCCTGTTCAAAGGCCTTGCGCCCGTCCCGGAGGATGTCTTCGGACACGTTGCCGATGTTGATGACCAGCTTGCCCGGATTGCCGTCGTTGCCATTGAGAAATGGAGAAAGCATCCACATTTCCACATAACCGATATTGGCTTGTTCCCAGTCGGTCGTCGTCAGATCCCGCATGATGCCTCCCCAGCGCTTTTCCGGACTCCGCAACAACCCGTTCGGCAGGATGCCATCCGAATAATCCGTTCCGTTGGGAAGATCAAAATTGTAGGGGCCGCGCACCTCCGGATAATATCTCAAATCAAGGGTGCGCAATTCGGTATTCGTACCCAGTTGTACCTGCTGGTTGGGAAATACTTCGGTCCTGTCCACGTAGGATTGATAAGGATCCTGAGGAGCGCCACCTGTCCGTACACTCGGGTCAATCTGATACCAGTTGACCATGGCACGATTGACCCCGCTCACCGTAGAATTACTCAGCTTGGCCTCAGGAAAACGCTCGGTCGTGCCCGTGCCCGCATCCTGGGGTACACTGGCAATCACCCATTGCGTACTAGGGATGTGGATAGGCAAATTGGCGGTGCTGCCTTCAAAATCATCCACATACACTACACCACCCTTGTCCTGACCCTCGTTGATGGCCCTGGCATGTCCAGGCTGCAAAAGGGCTCCCTCGGCCGATACCTGAATCGTCGACTTGGCCTTGGTATCAATAAAAGGAATGGCGTCCACCGCCCTTGTCAGCCACGGAACCTCCTGGTTGAAGGCAAAATCCAGCCCGTACACTTTATTGTTGATCGGGTCATCACCAATATTCACTTTGAAGGTAGGCGGTCGCTCGAACAATTGCAGGAAGGTGGCCCCTACCCTGAAATTTTCGCTTTTCTCGTAGTCGGCCCTCAAACCCACCATCGTGCGGATCTGAAATCCGAAAAGCGTATTGTCTTCGAACGATACCTGAATTGGGGTCGCCGCCTTCAGGTAAGCTTCATTGAGAATGGTAATCTGACCGACATTGTAGTCCACAATGTAGTCCTCGTTTTCCCGCAGGATGGTGCCTCCCGCCGTCACACGCAATGACCCCCGCGGCAAATTGAATGCCCCCAGGGAAATCCTTGACGTCACGCTGGTCTTGTAGGTGCCTTTGATGACAAACCGGTTTTTATCCAGGACTTCCCGGGCGCGCACAAGAATGGTGTCGTACAGATCAGGGAATGAATATTGGGCCGCCAACAACGGATCGGTAATCTGGTCCGACAATGCCTTACCGAATGGTTCCAGCTTGGGGAACATAATCCGGCCATTCTGGGGGAAAATGGTGATCCCGGGAATGAAATCGAATATTCCGTCTGCCTGGGGATCGCGCTGGACATTGAGCTTGTCCATGTTCAACACACGGATCAACGGCACACCCGAGAGATTGGAGGCCGGCAGGAATCGTTTGATGCCCTCTCCCGGATCCTCGTAATAAATGTCCAGCCGGAAGTCCTCCTGACTGACGTTGTAGGCTCCGATGTTGTACACGTTTTTCATCATCAGGTCCCAGAGCGGAACATCCGTCCTTTGCGTAATGCTCTTCAGCATTTTGACGAACAAGACATTGGGTTCGATCTGATTGTAGGGAATGTCATCGGCAAATTCCCCAACCTGATAATGCCGTCCGTTGTAGGTGAATTCGTAAGCAATCCCGAGCACATCCTGCGGCTTCAGGTTGGTCGTGATCTGGATGAATCCCAGCTTGGCCATCGTTTCATCCAACGTGAATTCGGTAGGGGCCAACAAGCGGGCCGTGACTTTTTCGAAATCACGTGCCTGTTCCATTTGAAACTGGCCGGACTGCAGAGCGCCCACGGATGTTTCCAGACGGCGGGCCATGGCATTGCCGCGCAACATTTCATACAGGTCGTTGGCGTTGTTGGCCGGCAATTCCAATCCGAGAATGTCCGTATTCCTGGGTCCGGTTGCGCCGTAAAGCTGGGCGCCGTTGGGATTGGTAAATTGATCGTATTCGCCGAGGTCGGCCAGTGCGACAATGTCCCGGATATTTTCCGTCTCGTTGCGGTCATTGGTCACCCATACCTGGACACGGGTGATTTGAAAAAGACTGTTGACCTGGGGAATATTGGCCAGTGCACGCTCGAAATTCAACCGGTTGTAATGAGAAACCAAAAAATTCCGGTTCTCGTCATACTGGTCGGCCTTCACTTCAAAATCCGATACCTGTGCCCCTCCCTGGATGGTCAGTTCCTTGCGGCGCGACTGCTGCTGGGAAGCCAGGGCCGTCAAACGCAGGTAACCGAATTTCATCTCGGTTTTAAGACCGAACAAAGCCTGGCTGCCCTGGATGAGGTTGCTGCGCAAAGGAAGGCTGACATTACCCGCTTCGATTTTCTGGATGATGTCGTCCTCGCCAAACTCCTCGCTGTTGTAATTCAGCTTGACGCGGTTGTCGAAATTGAAGGTGGCCTGGTTGTTGAAACTGGTGGAGAGGTTGAGCTTCTCCCCGATTTTTCCGGTGACATCCACCTGGATGCCCATCCGGAAATCAAATCCACCCTGCAAACGCTGGCGTACCGGCAGTATCGGGTTGTCGGTTTTGTTGTAGTTGACCCCGAAAAAAAGGCTGACCTGCCCTTTGGGGGTGATCTCGATTTTGTTGCCACCGAACAGCCGGTCCAACAGGTTGCTTTTCAGATCAAACCGGGCAAAGGGATCCTGCCGGTCGGCCAGGCTGCTGATCGCGCTGCTGGATCCCGACAGTTTGCCGAAATATTCCTGTTCCAGCTCTTTGCCCCGCTTTTCGAGATATTCGCTGAAACTGAGTTGCGTCGGTGAATTGTAATACTCGTTTCCGATGCGCTCCGAAAGCAGGTAGTTCCCGGAGGAGGGGTCATACTCCACCGTCTTTTCGATAAACTTCGGATCTTTCAACATATAGGGATCCTGTCCCTGCCCGTTGCGCCAGAATCCGTAATTCGGTGAGGGAATGGTATCCCGAACCATGGGGGAATGAAAGGCCACATGGCCGGACGTGACCGACATGCAGGCACATGCCGCCCATACCCCAAGAACCGCCAGATACCTCATAAATTAGCCAGTCTCAATGTAACGTTTGCTGAAAACGACCCAGCGAACATTATGGTGTTTGTTAACATCGTATTTTCCTGTCGGAGAAACTCTCCATGAGAGCATCACACGCCATATACGATAAACGGTCCTACCAGGTTGCTTCGTGGGGAGCCGGCATCTCAGGAGAGCTCTTTCAGGGCGAGCCTGATCCGCTCCTCTGCGGTTGCCGATCGGCCGACAGTCTCCGCTACCCGGTTCAGCGCCTTTTGGGCCTGAGCGCGGGGGAAACCCAGGGCCAATAGTGCTGATAACGCCTCCTCGGCACTTCTATTGTCCTGAGGAGCAGCCGTCAACGCCACACCACCCGCATTGCGGACGACCTTGTCCTTCAAATCCACCAGAATACGTCGGGCGGTTTTTTCCCCCACCCCTTTTACCTTGCGGAAGGCGACTATGTCTTCCGCAAGAATCGCCGCCTCGGTTTCGCCCGGGCTCATGTAGCTCTGAATCAATTGGGCCGTATTGGGTCCAACCCCCGACACGGAGATCAGCAAAACGAACAAATGCCGCTCTTCCTCGGTACCGAAACCGTATAAAGCCTGGTGATCCTGGCTGAAATGGTGGTAAATGTGAAGAGATATGTCCTCTGCCGGCTCCAGGGCTGAGGCCGTGTACAAACTGATGCGCACTTCATAGCCAACTCCATGACAATCCAGAATGACCGAAGTAGGGCCCCGACGGACCACTTTCCCTCTCAAATAAGCGATCATTGGACGAAGGTACACAGGAGTTTTGCCCGGCACGGCCACAGGGGCATCAGTCTCTCCCCAACACACCATCCCAGAAGGATCGCCATGCCTCCCTTCGGGCTTCCTTCTTTTTCCTTTTCTCCCGTTCCTTGCGCATTTTTTCACCCAATTCGCTGGGCTGGTAGCCGGGATCTTCCCGGCTTTCTCTATCCGCACCCAGCCCCAGAAAATCCAGGAGTCCCCCCGGTTCACCAGCCAGTTCGGGGTATTCTTCGAGATATGGGGGACAGTTGACTTCCGCCCACACATGTTCGGGCAATGGCGCAAAGGGAGGAGCCACCAAAGGCCGCAAGGCGGGACTCGCCTGACAGCCGGACCATAGTCTGGCAAAGAGCGGAAGTGCCGTCCGTGCCCCGGACCCCGATCTCAGTGTCCGGAAGTGAATCACCGGCAAGGCAGCGCCTACCCTTGCGACGGCAACGAGATGCGGCGAGAATCCCGCAAACCAGCCATCGGCGTGATCCTGGGTAGTACCGGTTTTGCCGGCCAATCCGCCCCGCAATCCATAAGTGGTGCGAAGCGCCATGGCCGTCCCGCTGTCCACCGCCATCTCCAGCGCGTGCCGCAGTACCAGGGCATGCTCCGGCGCCAGCGATCGCTTGAAGGTCGCTTTTTGTGCTTCGACCGAACGGGCATACAATACCTCTCCGGCAGAAGTCTCGATCCTTTCGATATAATACCACTCGGGAGTCAGGCCCTCATTGGCCAGAGTGCCATACAAACGCAGCGCATCAAACAAATCCATCTCGGCGGTCCCCAAGGCCAGACTCGGCTGGTCGGGCAACCTCCCCCTGATCCCCATTTTCCGGGCCAGGTCAATGACCGGTTCGACACCCATCTCCATGATCAGGGCGGCGGTAACCGTATTCAGGGAATGCGCCAACGCTCCCGCCAACGTGTAGACGCCACCATTCGTTTGAGCGGCATTCCGGGGCGTCCAGTCCTGGTATTCTCCATAGGTAACCTCCAGATCCTCGAAATAGTCACAAGGGTCAAAGCCGGCCTCCAGCGCTGCCGCATACACCACCGGCTTGAACACCGAGCCCGCCTGTCGCCGCGCCTTGACCTGGTCGTAGGGGAAAAATTGCTGACTGATTCCCCCAACCCATACCCGAACGGCACCGGAAGAAGGGTCTCCGGCGAGAATGCCCGCATGCAACAGGGAAAGCGCATGCCGGATCGAATCCATGGGTGTCCACTTTCTGTTGACCGGCCCTTGCCAGGTGAAAACCTGCATATCCACCGGTTTGCCAAATTGCTTCCTGATCTCCGCCTCGTCCAACCCTGCCACTTCGGCTTCTTTCCAGCGTGGCGATTGTTGCATGGCCCTCCGCAGCAAGGCATCCTCTTCCCAGGGCTTGTCCTTGCCCCACTCCTTTTCAAAGGCCGATTGCAGGGCCACCATGTGCCTGGACATGCCTTCTTCCGCCAGGCGTTGCATGCCGGCATGAATGGTCGTGTATATCCGGAGCCCGTCGGTATAGAGTCCGTATCGTTCTCCTCCCGGTTTTCTGAGGGTGTCCAATATGGTGCCGGCCTCCAGGCGCAGGTGTTCCCTGAAATAGGTAGCCAGGCCGGCGTCGTGACTCTCGCGGCTGTATCGGAGGCCGAGAGGCAGGGATTGCGCCCGTTCATGCACTTCTGCATTGATCACACCCTGACTTGCCATACGCGCCAACACCGTATTCCGGCGCTGGAGGGCGCGATCGGGATGGCGAACGGGATGGTAAGCGGTATTGGCCTTGAGCATACCCACCAGCAAAGCGGCCTCGTGAAGTTGGAGTCGAGATGCCGACACTCCGAAATAACGACGGGCCGCCACTTCGATCCCGTAAATATTGTCGCCGAACGGAACGGTATTCAGATACAAGTGGAGAAGGCCCTCCTTGTCATAAGCCTTTTCCAAGCGGGTGGCAATGATCATCTCCCGCAATTTCTGGCCGAGCAGCATCCCGCCTTTCTCCCGGGGAAACAGATTTTTGGCCAGTTGCTGGCTGATGGTGCTGCCTCCTCCTTGTCGGCGATCTCCAAACAAAAGGGTCCGGACGATCACCCGCGCCGTACCTGTCAGGTCTATGCCGCGATGGGTAAAAAAACGGGCATCCTCGGTGGCCACCAGCGCCTTGGGCACCCAGGGGCTGATGTGCGCCATGTCCACCAATACCCGGTTTTCAAGATAATACTTTCCGAGCAGTTCTCCATCGGTTGACCATACCTCCGTGGCTTCGTGGTGGCGAATGGCGGACAGCTCCTCCCGGCCGGGCAACAGGCCGAACCAACCCCAGTAGACCCCGGCCAGCAGCAGCAGAAAAAGGCCGGCCACCGTTGCCGTCACCAGACCTATGCCTTTGAGAAGCCGGCGTCGGACGGCAGGTGACCCTCGCCGGGAGGCAGGTTTATTACGGAGATGGGCAGGGCGGCTGGGCATGGTCGGGAGTGCGAGTAAAACGCCCTCCCCGGCAGAATATTGAGTGGGGGATTACAGGTTCCCTCAGACCGTTTGCCTCCAGGCTTCGACCCTTTCTCCTGCATCTTTCGTCGGCGCATAGACCGCCTCCGACCCCGAAACCGAAAGGAAGGGAACGGATGTTCTTCTGTCCCTGGTGTCTGCTGAAATCTGATGGACGAATTCGGGCGTACCGGCGCAAACAACGCCTTTCACGGAACCCTGTTGGATCAAATGCCGCATGGTATTTCGGGAACCTACCGCCAACATCTGTACGACGCCCTCCGATATCCCCATGGTTCGTGCCGTACTCCACATCAGGCGGATGAGGGCGTGGTCCAGCCCCAAGTGACCGGGAAGCGTGGCATAGATGACCGTACAACCGGCAGCCAGGATCCCCGCCATGGCCGCACTTCCGGCCAGAAGACAGGATTCGTCACTACCGTCAGCCAGCAGGGCAATGATCCCGGCCGGTTCAGTACCTTCAGCGTCGCCGTGCCTTTCCAGCCATCGGCCGGTAGCCGTCCAGGCCTCTGCCAGGGAAAGGACATCGACGGAGGCATCGTCCTCCTTGTATAGGGTTTCCTTCAGCGCCCACCGCATCAATTCCTCCCGGGACCCTTCCAGAGCGCGTCCCATTGCCCGGAGAAAAGATACGCGCAGTGCTCCTCCATCCAGCGTCCAGGCCGGATCCGTATTTTCCAGACAATGGATGGCCTGCTCCAGCGCTTCAATGTCCGACCAGCCGGGAAGAAAAGGCTGACCGTCCCCTCCCGGTATGCCGAGGGCATTGGCCAGGGCCCGCGCCTGCTCGGCTTCCGGGCCCATACTTGGAATCCATGCCTTCATCCGAAGCCGTTTGTTGAAAGTGAAGGTAGAGGGAACTCCGGGTAAAATTCCATCCGTATGTCTTGGGACAAAATCCAGACCATTTTCTACACCGCCGTTAATATGTCGTTAAAAACAGCGGTCCAACCGGCTATTCATGAACATATATACCTGATTGTCTGCCATTTGTGATCATCACAAATCATCGCCCGGCATCATTTCTCCCGAAGTCGCGGGGTGCCATGCAACAAAATCCTATTTTTGCCCCTTAGTAAATGGACGACATTATTGCCCACTTAATCCAAATGAAGTGAATATCAAACCATTCACCTTTCTCACAGCCCTGGTGGTCTTCCTGCTCGCGACCCAAACCACGTTGCAGGCCCAACAGGTAGCCTGCGTGGACATCAATCTGATTCTCGAAAGCCTGGATGAATATAAAACGGCCCAGGACGACCTTGACAAACTGGCCGCCCGCTGGCGTCAGGAGATCGAACAGGAGTTTGACAAAGTCAAAGGGATGTACAACAAGTACCAGGCCGAGCAGGTATTGATGAGTGAAGAAATGCGGCAACAACGCGAAGAAGAAATCCTGACCAAAGAGAAGGAAATCCGGGAGATGCAAAAAGCCAAGTTCGGGCCGGAGGGAGAACTCTTTAAAAAACGCCAGGATCTTGTCAGACCCATCCAGGACCGCGTGTACAGCATTGTCGAAGCTTATGCCAATGAAAGGGGTTATGACTTTATCTTTGACAAAAGCAGCAGCTCGGGAATCATCTTTGCCAATCCTAAATTTGACAAAACCGAGGACCTGTTGCAACGTCTCAAACGTTGAACATGCGCCCTGTCGCTGACGGAAGTCTCGTTTCGCCCTCTTTTTCCAAACCTGATATCTCTATTATCCGCATGAAGTATTTCTGGATCCTGTTGACCCTGGTCTCCGCATTTATCCCTGCCCAAGCGCAGCAAGTCGGCTACCTCAATTCCGCCCAGGTCATGGCGCTTCTCCCTGAAGTCAAAGAAGCCAACAGCCAACTCGAAGTCTTTCAGAAACAATATGAAAGCCGCCTCAAGACAATGGTAGAGGAATACCAGAAAAAAGGCATGGCGCTGCAGCAGAGAATACAAGCCGGTGAAGTGGCCCCCAAGGCGCAGGAAGAGGAAATCGCCAAACTCCAGGCCGAGGAACAGAACATCAACAATCTCGAGCAGGAAATGCGGCAAAAAGTGGCCGAAAAACAGGAAATCCTGGTGTCCCCCATTATCCAGAAACTTCAGGAAGCCATTGATACCATTGCCAAAGCGGAAGGCTTTGTCTATGTCTTTGACGCCAGTCCCGGCAACGGAATCCTCCTGTATGCAGACCCCAAGCTCGACATCACCCAGAAAGTGATGGACAAAATGGGCATCAAGCCGGAACCGGAAGCCGAGTGACCGGTGCATCCCGCCAACCGACCTATCGGCATTTTTGACAGCGGCATCGGAGGCCTGACAGTCGCCAATGCCGTTGTGCGTTTGTTGCCGGAGGAACAAATCATCTATTTCGGTGATACGGCCCATATGCCCTATGGGGACAAATCGGCCGACGCCATCCGCTATTACAGCCTCCGGATCGCCAAATTCCTTTTGGAACAAGACTGCAAGATGATCGTGGTGGCCTGCAACAGCGCGTCTTCAGCCGCCTATGACATCCTGCTGGATTTTTTTGAACACCGCGCCTTGTTTGTCAATGTGGTGGATCCGCTCGTCGACAAGGTCGCCGAATCCGGTCATCGACGAGTTGGTGTCATCGCCACCCGAACTACCATCAATTCGGGCATATACAGTGCCCGTTTGCGTGACCGGGTGCCCGGTATCCAGGTATGCTCCCTGGCCACTCCGCTCCTGGCGCCCATGATCGAAGAGGGATTCGTCCATGATGCCATCAGCCGTTCCGTCCTGGACACTTACCTGGGGGATCCTTCCCTGAATGGCATCGAAGCCCTTTTGTTGGCCTGCACCCATTATCCGCTTATCCGCCCCGAGATCGAAGCCTGGTACCAGGGAACCACTGCCATTTATGACAGCACGGATGTCGTGGCGATCGCCGTGCGAAAACGACTGACCGACACCGGTCTCTTACGCCAGGACCCGCGACCGCCCCACCGTTTCTACGTGTCGGATTTCACCCCCTCCTTCGAAAAAACCACCCGGTTGTTCTACGGCCAGGAGCTGCACCTGGAGCACTTCGGGCTCTGGAACTGAAGCAGAGGTCAACCGGTGAGGACGGGTGCCCCCCCCCGAACCGGGTTATCCACACTCGGAGAAACCGCAGCTTTTGCAGGTCAGACACCCTTCCTTGTAAACCAAACCATCCGGGTCGCCACAATGATCACAACTCCGGTGCGAAGGTGCCGTGCCATCCGGGATGAACTGCTTGAGTGCCCGGGCGACACCGTTTTTCCAGGTGTTGATATAATCCTCAGGCACATTGAGGCTCTCGATTAGATCAACGGCATAGGCAATCGGCATACCGTGACGCAGCACCCCGGATATCAGCTTGGCATAATTCCAGTATTCCTTGTTGAATGAGCGGGAC
Organism: uncultured Saprospiraceae bacterium; assembly: GCA_964471595.1. Lineage (GTDB taxonomy): Bacteria > Bacteroidota > Bacteroidia > Chitinophagales > Saprospiraceae > JAGNXB01. The sequence continues at coordinate 23,841 of CAYYGN010000011.1, read as the reverse complement.
AAGCCCTCAATGGTCACATTGTATCCGTCGCGGTCCTTGTACCGGAAATCATAGCGCTTGTCGCCATTCTCGTCCCTGACCTTGATGACGCACCCGGAACTGACATAGGCAGGCAGAAGGAAAGTGTCATCAGCACGTCCCGTGAAAATCTCGAACGGACGACCCTCGTACAAGCCGATGACGGCAATCCAGGGCTCCGAGTTGTTTTGAAAGCGAATGATGCGCGCTTCCAATTGGTCGGGACGTCGCGGCGGAAGGGTTTCGGGAAAGCCTGCATGCGTCGCCGATTCTTTGGAAGAATGGCTGACCAGGACACCTGACCGTGATCCCTCCCGGTAAATGGTGCAACCCTTGCACCCGCTTTGCCAGGCCGTTTCATATATTTTGCGCACCAGCTCTTCGCTGGTCTCTTCGGGGATGTTGACCGTCACACTGATGGAGTGATCCACCCACCGCTGGATAACACCCTGCATGTGCACCTTGCTTACCCAGTCCACATCGTTGGCGGTAGCCTTGTTGTACGGTGATTTCCTGATCAGGGCCTCAAGCTCTTCTTCGGGAAGGCGCATCGCCTCTTCTGGCTGGTAGCCGTTGGCTTCCAGCCAGGTGAGAAACTTGTGATGAAAGACGATGTATTCCTCCCAGTGGTCGCCAACTTCATCGACAAAGGAGGTTTTCCTTGTCAGGTCATTGGGATTGATCTTGCGACGGCGCTTGTAGTGGATCTGGAAGGCCGGTTCAATCCCGGAGGTCGTTTGCGACATAAGGCTGGTGGTACCGGTAGGAGCGACCGTCAGCAGGGCAATATTGCGGCGACCGTAACGCGTCATTTCCCGGTAAAGCCCGGGGTCGGCCTCGCGAAGGCGCGTGATGAACGGATTGCCTTCCTCCCTTGCCGTATCGTAAATCGCGAAGGGTCCGCGTTCTCTGGCCATATCCACGCTGGAGCGGTAGGCCGTCACAGCCAGAGTACGATGTACTTCCTCGCTGAAACGCGTGGCTTCTTCCGTGCCATAACGATACCCGAGGGCGGCCAGCATATCGCCCTCAGCCGTGATGCCGAGACCGGTCCGTCGACCCTCCACACACGTTTTCCGGATCTTCTGCCACAGTTTGCGTTCCACCATTTTGACATCCTGTCCCTCAGGATCCAGCTCGATCTTCTCCAGGATGCGATCGATCTTCTCTATCTCCAGATCAATAATGTCATCCATGATCCGCATCGCCTGGGCAACGTGTTCCCGAAACAGATCGAAGTCAAACCTTGCCTGTGGCGTGAACGGCCGGTCCACATAGCTGTATAGATTGATGGCCACCAGACGGCAACTGTCATACGGACAGAGCGGGATTTCTCCACAGGGGTTGGTGGATATGGTCCGGTATCCGAGGTCGGCATAACAATCGGGCACAGACTCCTTCAGGATGGTATCCCAGAAAAGAATGCCGGGTTCGGCCGACTTCCAGGCATTGTGGATGATCTTGCTCCACAAAGTAGCGGCATCCACTTCCTTGCGGACGACAGGGTCCGGGCTGTCCACCGGGAACTGCTGGACATAGGGTTGTCCGGCCATGGCCGCCTTCATGAATTCGTCGTCGATGCGTACGGAGACATTGGCACCCGTGACTTTGCCGGCTTCCATTTTGGCATCGATGAATTTTTCGGCATCCGGGTGGCGGACTGAAATGGTCAGCATCAAGGCGCCCCGGCGTCCATCCTGGGCCACCTCCCGCGTGGAATGGGAATACCTTTCCATGAATCCCACAACGCCGGTGGAGGTGAGGGCGGCATTTTTCACCGGGCTACCGAGTGGCCTCAGGTGGGAAAGATCGTGGCCGACCCCGCCACGGCGTTTCATGAGCTGAACCTGCTCTTCATCTGTTCTGAAAATGCCTCCGTAGGAATCATCCTCATTGCCGATGACAAAACAGTTGCTGAGCGAGGATATCTGGTAGGGGTTCCCGATGCCGGCCATCGGGCTGCCCTGAGGGATGACATAGCGGAAATCCTTCAGCAGTCCGTAGATCCTTTCCACCGGCATGGGTCCGGGATAGCGCAGTTCAATGCGGGCCAGTTCCGCAGCAATACGTCGATGCATGTCATCCGGCGTGCGCTCATAGAGATGGCCGTATGAATCCTTGAGCGCGTATTTGTTGAGCCAGACCTGCGCGGCGAGCTCATCCCCGCCGAAATAAGCGACGGTTGCGGCCAGTGCCTCCTGATAGGTGAAAGTGGCTGGTGTTTCGATCTCTACTGGCATATTAAATGTATTTTGCATATGTCCGAATGGACTGTGAAGGTAAGTGGATTGGGCCTCCCGCTTCGGGAGTCATCCTGATATATTTATGCACAGGGTGTGGAAAAAAATCCGGCGCAGGTACCCTGCGCTGACAATGCGCGTTTGACGTCCATCGTCTACCATCCCGTGGGACGAAATGGTGGTCTGACTTCGGGCAGCAGGAGGGATACTACAGCGACTTGGGTCTACGTTTCTGGGAAGTGAAATACGGCGCATTGAAGTGGAATGACGGGGCCCTGAAAGCTGCATGGGCATTGATCCTGCTTTTGAGTGGAGGTAGCCCGGCGAATGCCCAGTCTCCCAACATGTGGGAGGTGTTTGCCAAAGTCAGGTTCAGCGATACCTACGTGCGTGAATTCAGGGACATTCTCCCGGTACCGGAGTTCGGACCTGCGATCAAAGCCTGGGATGGCAAAGAGATTTCGCTGACCGGATATGTCATTCCGGCCACGGAGGCGCCCGGGTTTGAATGGATCATCCTGAGTCGGTATTCCTTTGCCAACTGTTTTTTCTGTGGCAAGGCGGGCGTGGAGAGTATTGCGGAAATCCGGCTCAAAGGCAAAAGGCCTTTCTTCAAAAACGACCATCTCTATACCTTTCGCGGCAAGCTGAGACTCAACAAGGATGACTGGAATCACCTCCATTTCATCCTGGAGGACGCCGTCCTTGTCCGATAGCCTGCCTGCTTACGAATGCCCAAGCGCTGATGTCCGTCTGTCATTCCGAAAGCAGAATGAAAATCTGTTTTGACGATCCATGGAGGGTCGTCCGGTTTGACCGCACGCCATGGTTTCGATACATGACCGGTCACGGATTGCGTGGCGTTGATTTTCTGGCCATCCGGGATGGAATGGTGTACTTCATCGAGTTGAAAAATTATACGCCCCATCGCCCGGGTATGGCACCTGTTCTCCCGGATCCATCCACGCTGATCGCCGGCATGGAGGAGAAAATGCAGGATACCTTGCGCATGACCGGCATTGTGTACCGCACGCTGGAAAGGCATTGGATGTTCCGCGTATTTTGCCAGTGGTCCCGGCGATTCCCGATTTTGCGCCGCTGGGAAAAGGAATGGTCTTTCTGGATGGATGTTCGGGAGGCTGTGGCGGGTCGTCGGATTCAGTCATGGCTTATCCTGGCCGGCTACCCTTCGTGGCCGGAGCATCCTCCCCTTGCCTTCGGGGTCATGCACCCTGTACCGGGTCTGAATACCGTCATACCGGGCCTGCATGTCGTGGCATGATGCTTTTCTGGCGTGGATATCTCAGAAAGCGGATATTTGCACCGGGATTCTACCTCCGGCATGAAAATAGTGATCGCGGGAGCAGGCGATATCGGCTTCCATCTGGCCAAGCTGCTCTCCTTTGAACAGAAGAACATCGTCTTGATCGACATCAATGCGGAAGTACTGGAATACGCCCAGTCCCATCTTGATGTGCAGGTCATTCGGGGCGATTCGGGTTCGGTGGGTGTGTTGAAGGAGGCAGGAGCCGAAGATGCAGATCTTTTTCTGGCCGTCACCACCTCAGAAAAAACCAACCTGGTGACGGCGATCCTCGCCAAGAAAATGGGCGCCCGGCAGACCATTGCCCGTGTGTCCAATATAGAATATCTCGATGTTGCCAACAGGGAGCTCTTCAATGAGTTGGGCATTGACAGCCTGATTTCACCGCGGGCGCTTGCTGCCCAGGAAATCGAGCGCCTGGTCAAACAACGCTCCCTGACCGATCATTTCGAATTCGAAGAAGGCAAGATTTCCCTTTTCGGCATCACCCTGGAACACCATTCTCCCGCCGTCAACCGGACGATTGACGAAATCACCGCCCATCACCCCGGTATCCGGTTCAAGCCCATCGCCATTCTACGCGGGCACCAAACCATCATCCCGCGGGGTGGCACCGTCCTTCTGCGCAATGACCACCTCTATTTTATCACCAGCCGGCATCAGATCAAAGAGGTCCTTTCCCTGTTCGGCAAAGAGATCCAGCCCGCCCGACGGATCATGATCCTGGGCGGCACCGATGTGGGGATCCGCACTGCCGAATTGCTTGAAAAGGATTATCACGTCACCATCGTCGAGGACAACAAAAACATCTGCAAAGACCTCGTCGAAACCCTCAAAAAAACCCTGGTGGTCAAAGGCGATCCCGGCAATATCGAACTGCTTCGGGAGGAGGGTCTTGAACAGATGGATGTATTCATTGCCGTCACCCCCAACTCGGAAACCAATATCATCACCAGCCTGATGGCCAAGGAGTACGGCATTGCCAAAACCATTGCCCTGGTGGAAAATGCCGATTATACCCATATCAGCCAGAACATCGGCGTGGACACCATCATCAACAAAAAGCTGATCGCGGCCAACAATATCTTCCGGTATGTCCGCAAAGGCAAGATCGAAGCCATCACCAGTCTGCACGGCGTGGATGCGGAGATCATCGAATTTGTGGTGCAAAAATCCAACCGGCTGACGAGGGTGCCGCTGAGGGAATTGCATTTCCCGGAACACGCCCTGATCGGAGGCGTAATCCGCCGCGATGAGAGCATGATCCCGGACGGCAATTTCCAATTGCAACTGGATGACAAAGTCATTGTCTTTGCGCTGCCGGAGGCGATTCAGGCCGTAGAAAAAATGTTTCGCTGATGATCCTGTTCCGGGAAGCGGGTCACGTATTGGGAATCCTTCTGATCATCCTGGGCGCAGGCATGCTGATCTGCCTGCCGGTTTCCCTGTATTACCGCGATGCCCAACACATTGCCCTGTTGCTCAGCAGTGGGGTGACCGTCGCCGCCGGTTATCTGCTTTTCAGGCTTCGCCGCCGCAACAACCTCCAGATCAACAAGAGGACCGGCTACCTGGTCGTCACCATGGGATGGATCGGAATATCACTGTTTTCCATGCTGCCCTACCTTTTCAGCGGCAGCCTCCAGCATGTGGCCGATGCCTTTTTTGAGTCCATGTCGGGGTTTTCGACCACCGGTGCCAGTGTGATCGCCGACGTGGAAAAAGTAGCGCCAAGTCTGCTCTTCTGGCGCAGCTTCACCCAATGGATTGGCGGGATGGGCATCATCGTTCTATCGGTAGCCATCCTGCCGCTCCTGGGCATCGGCGGTATCGAGCTTTTCGTGGCCGAAGCTCCCGGACCTACCAGCGACAAAATCCATCCGCGGATCCAGGAAACGGCCAAAAGATTGTGGTATCTGTATGTGGGCCTCACTTTTGCCGCTTTTGCCCTCCTTCATTGGCAGGGCATGAGTGGTTTTGACGCGATCAATCATGCCATGACCACCATGGCTACAGGAGGATTTTCGACCCGCAATGCCAGTATCGCTTATTGGGACCACGCCGGGATCCAGTACACGATCGTCTTGTTCATGTTTCTGGCGGGTACCAACTTTACCATCCTTTATTTTTTTATCACGGGCCGGTGGCGTCGCGCCTGGGCCAGTTCCGAATTCCGTTCTTATCTCCTGGGCACCGCCCTGTTGGTCCTTTTGGCGATCACCCTTTTTCCCCTTTACCAGCGTCATTTTTCCGAACAAGCCTTTCGGGACATCCTCTTCCAGGTCATTTCCATCATTACCACTACGGGATTTGTTACCGCCGATTACACGGCCTGGGGCAGCGCCCTCACTTTCATCTTCTTTCTGTTGATGTTTTCCGGTGCGAGTGCCGGTTCAACGGCGGGCGGAATCAAGATCGTCCGTCATATGGTCTTCCTGAAGAATTCCTGGCTGGAATTCAAACGCATCATACACCCCCGGGGCATGGTCCGCATCAAAGTGGACGGTCAGGTGGTCGCTCCGCGTATTCTCACGCATATCATGGTCTTTCTTCTCGTTTATATGGCCACGTTCGGCTTGGGCACCCTGGCTCTGACGGCTACCGGGGTGGATCTGGTTTCTGCCGGCGGGGCCGTTGCGACCTGTCTGGGAAATATCGGACCCGGCATCGGCAACCTTGGTCCTATGGATAATTTTTCCGGCGTTTCCGATGCGGGAAAATGGATCCTCGGGTTCATGATGTTGTTGGGTCGTCTGGAATTGTTTACGGTGCTGGTCCTGTTCACGCCATTTTTCTGGAGGGCCAATTGATGGGCTCCAGGCTAAACGCCGTTGCCCAAACCCATTCTGCGCACCAGTTCCAGAGTGTGGTGCCCGGTATCCCATTCCCTCAGACGCTCGGTTCTCCTTGCGGTCTCGGCTTCTGATACAGGCAAATCCCAGCAATTGGATATTCCCTCCACCCATTCGTCCGGCGTGGAGGCCGACAGGCACAGATCCTCCCAACCACTGCCCCTCACCATGGCCGGACTGGCCAGGATATGTCTGGCCTGGTAGAGACTGGCAATGAGCTTCAACCGTTGACCGGCTGACTGCCACCCGGGAAGGAGAACCACCTGGGCTCCCCGGATCAGACGGTCCATTTCTGGACTGTCGGGATTGGCCACCAACCGTACGTGGGGCATGCGGGCTGCGGTCTTCCGGAGGGTCTGTCCGGGATGACGACCCGCCACCACCAAAGGGATTTTCAACCGGGAAAAGACCTCCCGCATCAGGAAAAGCGCGGCTTCGCGGTTTTCCGGTACGGCCAGATGACCGTGATACAAGGCGTATTCACCGGTGCCGCCTGACAGGGATACTTCCCGGTAAGGATGCGCGGGAGGAAGGAGAAATACCCGCTCGAGGCCATACCTGGCGGCCAATTGCCTCTTTTCTTCCTGACTGATGGCCGCTATCCAACGGGCATACCGGAGCGTGTTTTCATAGCGTTGCAGCCGCACCGCCTCTACCCTGAAGAAGGTCCGGATGACCGGGTGGGTTGTCCGGCTTGCCAGTTGCCTGTAGTAATCATGCTCGACATTGTGCATCCGCACGACCGTCATTCGACCTGACAACGCCGGATGGGCCAGGAACGCCGTTGTATGCAGACCCTCGAACAGCACAGGGTCCCGGTCGCTCAACAAACGCTCCAGCAATGCGGGGTCCCGACGGGAAGCCACGATATAAGGCCTGGTGACTGACAGCAAATCCCTCCACAGCGGCCTGGTGTAATAATGGACCTCGGCGCAAACATCGTGCAATTCAGGCGCCGGGGGACGCCGGTATTGCCAAACGTGCAAAACCACCTTGATGCCGAGGGCATGCAGGGCCTCGAGACGGTACCATATATCCATGGCCCCGCCGTAATCCGGAGGGTACGGCACGTCAAAAGCCACAACATGGAGCCTGCGGGAACCCATTTGTGCCCAAAGGTAGACCCCCCGAATCATTCCCCCGTTGCCGCTATCTTTACGGGTCCGGCGCCGCCTCCAAAACATACCGGAACCTGCCTCATGACCGCGACCCATCCTTCCCTTCTGCTACCCTCCTGGCTGGAACGCATAGACCGGGTGACCGCCACGCTGAAGGAGAAGTGGGCCTCTGCTCCGGACGGATGGTGGTGGCTTCGTCCTGCCCCTGATCAATGGAGCGCTGCCGAAGTGCTGGAACATCTGATACGGATCAACCGGAGTTACTACCCTTTGGTCGAACAGGCAACCCGGGGAGACCTGCCCCTCCACCCCATCACACGCATTCCCTTCCTGGCCAAATGGCTGGGCCAATTCATTTTGAAATCCGTTTCCCCTGATCGACGACGCCGGATGAAAACCTTTCCCGTCTGGGAACCGGTAGTTGTCAAAGGACAGGGTGACCCGCTGGCCGAATTTGTCCGGCAGCAGGAAGTCCTCAAAGCGGCATTGACGTCCTGGATCCCTCTCATGGAAAAAGACACGCTCATTTTCAGCCCGGCCAACAAGGCCATTACCTATCCGCTGCGCGCCGCCGCCGAGATCATCGTCACCCATGAGGAACGGCATTTGGCCCAATTCCTCGACATCCTGGAAAGGTGCCAGGAAGAAAACTGAACATTTGGTGACAGAGGCCGTACATTGGATGCGGGTTGCTTTTCCCCTTCCCGAAGACAATGCTTCTCTTCACCGGTCTTGTGGATGTGAGCCTGCCGCTGCAGAATCCAGTCCTGCAGTTTGCCCTTCTCCTCTTCATCATCCTGTTTGCGCCGATCCTGCTCCATCGACTGCGGATTCCGCATCTCATCGGTCTTCTGATTGCGGGAGCCATCATTGGTCCGCACGGTCTTCATCTCATGCTGCGCGACAGCAGTATCATCCTTTTCGGAACGGTAGGCCTTTTGTATATCATGTTTCTCGCCGGGTTGGAAATCGATCTCCGCGAATTCAGAAAGAACAGCAGAAAAAGCCTGGTATTCGGTCTGTTTACTTTCCTGATCCCCATGGGGATCGGTACAGTTGTCAGTCTTTGGGTCCTGGATCTCCCCATGCCGTCCTCCATCCTGTTGGCGAGCATGTTTGCCTCCCATACCCTTATTGCCTACCCCATCGTCAGCAAGCTTGGTATTGTCCGCAATCGCGCGGTAACGATCACCATCGGAGGAACCTTGATAACGGATACCCTGGCCTTGCTGGTTCTTGCGGCTATAGTGGGTCTGACTACGGGCCAGTCCGGCCCTGGCTTCTGGTGGCAACTGGCTTTCTTCGTCCTGTTGTTTGGCGTCATGGTCCTGCTGGGCTTCCCTCTGGCTGCCCGTTGGTTTTTTCGCCGGTATGGCGACAGTATTTCCCAGTACATTTTCGTCCTGGGCATGGTTTTTCTCGGTGGTTTTCTGGCTCAAGCCGCCGGGATTGAACCCATCATAGGCGCCTTCCTGGCGGGCCTTTCCCTCAACCGGCTCATTCCCTCTTCATCGCCGTTGATGAACCGTATAGAATTTGTGGGGAATGCCTTGTTTATCCCCTTTTTCCTGATCGGTGTGGGCATGCTGGTGGATTTCAGGTCTTTCTTCAGCGACGTGGAGACCATTCGCGTCGGGCTCTACATGACGGCAGTTGCCACATTGAGCAAGTTTTTGGCGGCCTGGCTCACCCAAAAGACCTTCGGATTTTCACCGGCGGAACGCAATGTCATCTTCGGTCTTAGCAATGCCCAGGCCGCAGCTACTCTGGCTGCCGTCCTGGTCGGATACCAGATCGTCCTCAACCAGCCTCAAATAGACGCGGCTGCGCTGGCCGGAGAAGTAATTGCTCCGGTCCGCCTCCTGGATGACCGCATCCTCAATGGCACCCTGTTGATGATCCTCGTGACTTGCACAATGGCTTCTCTTTCCACCCAAAAAGGAGCTACGGCCATAGCCCTGGCCGAAGCCGGGGAGGAACCTTCCCGGCTCCGCGACGCATTGGAACGATTCCTCATACCGGTAGACCTTGTGACCGATGTGGAGGACATGGTAGCTTTCAGCATATCGCTCATGTCCCGCCGCAACAAGACTGGCCTCTATGCATTGCATGTCCTGGAGGAAGAGCCTCCGGATCCATCGGCGGAAGGGAAAGCCAGAAAAATACTGCAGGCGGCTGCACGGACGGCAGCGTCGACGGATCATTTCCTCCATGAACTCCTCCGTTACGACATCCACCCTCTGAATGGCATCCGCCACGTGATCCGCGAACACAGAATTACCGATCTGGTCCTGCCCCTGGAGAGAGACAAAGCCCTGGCCGATTCCTTTGTCCACCAAATGGCCGACAGCCCACAGGCCCAGGCAACCACAACGCTTTTCATCTGCAAGACCGTCCAGCCGATGGCCACGGTAAGGCGACATTTGGTCATTGTCCCTGAAAAAGCGGAGAGGGAAATCGGTTTTCTGTTTTGGGTGGGGAAATTGTGGAATCTGGCGCGCAATACCGGCTCGGAACTCCATTTTTTCGGGCCAGAATCTACCCTGGAATACTTCCGGGAATTGGAGGCCCGTCATCCCATTGGCGCCCGGTTTTCGGTGTGTGTCTCCTGGTCAGACCTGCCTCCCATTTTGCGCGACCTCCAGACGGATGAACAAGTCATCGCCATACTCAGCCGCAGAGACCGCCCCTCCTATCATCCTTTCATGCAGCGCATCCCGCCTTTGCTGGACCAGAATGTCCGTCACAACAATTTCGTGATGGTTTACCCGGTCCAGTCTGCGCTGGGCGGACACACCCGGATAGACATGCTCAATGCCTCCCTGGCGGATGTTCTCGATGAAAACCTGGACCGGCTGGACGAGATCGGGCATTCCATCGCCGGTTTGTTTCGCAAAAAAAACGGAGAAAGCTGAACATCAGATGTGGATGGCCCTGTCGGCGGTAGCTGCCAGACAAGCTTCCTTGAACGCCTCCGCGAAGGTGGGATGCGCATGGGACATCCTTGAGGCATCTTCTGCTGTGGCGCGAAACTCCATCAGGGCAACGGCTTCGGCGATCAGGTCGGCCGCGCGCGCACCGACGATATGTACGCCGAGGATCTCGTCCGTCCGGGCATCCGCCAGCACCTTCACCATCCCTTCCGTATCCATACTGGCCCGCGCCCGACCCAGCGCCCGGAATGGGAATTTGCCGGTTTTGTAGGGAGTTCCCGCCTCTTTCAATGCTTCTTCGGTATGTCCAACTGCGGCTACTTCGGGCCATGTATACACGACCCCGGGGATGAGGTGATAGGCGATATGCGGCTTTTGGCCGGCCAGCACCTCCGCGACAAATACCCCCTCTTCTTCCGCTTTGTGGGCCAGCATCGGACCGGCAACAACGTCGCCGATCGCGTACACCCCCGGCACGGCTGTCTCCAGGTGGTCGTTGACGGGAATCCGCCCTTTGTCGTCCGTCGTCAGTCCGATGGTCTCCAGTCCCAATCCCTCGGTATAAGGGCGTCGCCCGATGGCCACCAAACAATAATCCACCTCTTTTTCCGAACGGGTTCCGTCTTTGCGGCTTTCAAAAGCCACCTTCACTTTTCGGGCACCCGGCTTCACATCGGTTACCTGGCAGCCCAGGTGAAATTCGACGCCCAGTTTTTTCAAAGAGCGCTGCAACTCTCTGCTGCAATCCCCATCCATACCCGCCACTATGCGATCCAGGAATTCCACCACTTCCACCTTGGTGCCCAGGCGTGCAAATACCGATCCGAGCTCGAGCCCGATGACGCCTCCTCCTATGATAAGCATAGTTCCCGGCAACTTGTCGATCTGCAAGGCTTCTGTCGAGGTGATGACCCGTTTCTTGTCAAAACCGAAACCGGACGGAACCACTGGTTTCGAACCTGTCGCAATAATGATTTTGGAGGCCTCCAGCACCACTGTTTCTCCTTCTGCTTTTTTCACTTGCACACGACCCGGACCCACAAAGGAGCCATGACCGTGAAAGACTTCGATCCTGTTTTTCTTCATGAGAAACTCGATCCCTTTGACCGTTGCCTCCACGACAGCATTCTTCCTGGCTACCATGGCCGGCAGATCAAGAGACAACTTTCCAATCCCGATACCGTGATCGCTGAAATGGGTAGCTGCCTGGTGAAAGTGTTCGGAGGAATCGAGCAGCGCTTTGGACGGGATGCATCCGACGTTGAGACAAGTACCTCCCAACGTGGGGTACCGCTCCACAAGAGCCACTTTCATGTCCAGCTGGGCAGCACGGATGGCTGCTACATACCCGCCAGGACCCGAACCGATGATGATGAGATCAAAGGACATTGACTTCGCTTTGGATATTCAAAAGGAAAAAAATATGCCTCGTTCAACGACCGCGAGGACCTTTACGGGGATTCCGGGTACCGTCACGGGGCGGTCTGGGGGTGGTAGGGCCCGAACCTCCTCCTTGCCGGTTTTGCCCCGCTTCCGGAGGACCCTTCCTGCGTTTCTTTTTCCGGCGTTTGTCCGGGGGAAGCTCGACGATTCCGGTTACGTCATCATCGAAACCATGTTCATCGTCCACCGGGGCTGTTACAACTTGTTCGGCTGCGAGACTAACCGGGAATTCCCCCCGTTTGTTCATCTCGACAAACTCTTTTACCCGGTCCTTGTCGAGGGCATATACTTTTCCCCTGCCGTGATCCCGGTCGTATGCGAAATACATCAAACCCTTGAAAATATCCGTCTTGATCAGAACAGCCATGCCTTCGGCCGTTTTGATGCGCTCCGTATCCTGTGGGAAATCACCCAATGCTTCCAGGTAGGTGTCCAACTCGTAATTGAGGCAACACTTCAACCGCCCGCATTGGCCGGACAATTTGGCCTGATTGATGGCCAGGTTTTGATAACGGGCAGCGGCGGTGTTGACGGATTTGAAATCTGTCAACCAGGTGGAGCAACACAGCTCCCGGCCACAGGGACCAATCCCACCGATCAATCCGGATTCCTGCCGGGCACCGATCTGCCGCATCTCGATCTTGACCCTGAATTCACCGGCAAAATGCCGAATGAGTTCACGGAAATCCACCCGGCCGTCTGCCGTATAGTAAAAGGTTGCCTTGCGTTTGTCACCCTGATACTCCACGTCTCCGATCTTCATGTTGAGACCCAGACTGGCGGCCACGGCTCTTGCCCTGACCAGGGTAGGCATTTCGGCATTTCGCGCCTCGGCCAGCCGTTCAAGATCGCGCTCGTTGGCAGGTCTCAGGACGTTGGACACGACCTGGTTGTCATTGATCCGCTTTTTCTTCATTTGCAATCTGACGAGCTCTCCCGACAGGGAAACGCGCCCGACATCGTGTCCGACGGAAGATTCGACCACCACCATATCGCCGGTGACGATACCCAGGGCATGAGGGCGCCGGTAAAATCCTTTGCGTACACCGTGTTTGAAACTGATTTCCACCACATCATAGGAGGACGGATCAGGGATGTCCAGTTGACTGAGCCAGTCATAGGTATTCAACCGGTTGCAGCCGCCCGAAGTACAACCCCCCTGGCTGTTGCATCCCTTGGGTTTGCCGCCGGTTTTACATGAACACGCTGCACATGCCATCAGGAAAAAACGTTTTGGGTGTTCAAATATCGGATCCTGTCATGGAAGAGGGCATGCATTTGTACGGACAAGTGAACAAACAGCAACCGGCTCTGGGCATTCCGTTCCACACTATACAGGGCCTGGCGGAACATTTCGGCCAGTTCTTCCAACCGGTCCAGGTCAAACAACGCCGCCAAATCCCTCGCTGCCTGCAAATCGGCGCCGGACAACCGGATCTTGTCTGTCATCCCGGAATGGGCGCGGACCATTTGCCGGACAAAATGCAGGGCGTAAATCAAAAAGGTTTTTTGGTCTTCCCGGTTGAAGGCCGCCAATGCTTCAGCCAGTCGTAGCGTATCGATACCCACTTTCCTGTAACAGGACCGCATCCACTGCAGGAATTGAGCGGCGATTTCCCACTCACCGGAGCCGGCCAGACGAAAAGCCTCATGAATATTACCATCGGCAAGGAACGCCATCTGGATAGCTTCGACCTCACCGGCCAGGCTGTGCGCAATGAGCGCTTCTGCCACCTCTTCATCCCGGAACGGCCTGACCTTGATCAGTTGACATCTCGACAAGACGGTGGGCAAAATTCGAGTGGTGTCAGCGCCAATGATGAGGAAAAGGCTGCGGTCGGGTGGTTCCTCAATGAGTTTGAGGAGACGGTTGCCTTCCGTACCCAGGAATTCCGCTCCCCAAAGGATGAGGATCTTGTAGGCCCCTTCCACCACGGTTACATTCAACTTTTCGATAATCTCGTGGCATTCATCCACATTGATGTTGCCTTGTTTCTTGTCCTCTCCGCCCTGGATGTCAAACCATGCAGCCGGGGTGAAGTAGGGGTCGGTGGAAATGGTGGAGCGCCAACTGGCAAGATGCATCCGGCTCGTTTGCCGGGTTCCGACAACGGGAAAGGAAAAATGAAGGTCGGGATGCACCCACCCCGCAGTTTTCCGGCATCCGGGGCATTGCTCACAGGGTTCCTCCATACCGGATGATTCGCACAATACCAAACGGGCAAAGGCCAGGGCAAGACCCAACGTACCGGAGCCGTAATCGCCCAGGAACAACAAGGCATGAGGAATCCTTGCTCCGGAAGACAACTGCCGGAGGAGCGTTTTCTCCTCTTCCAGTCCGGGTAGTTGGGCAAAGTTCCAGGGTGTCATACTTTCATTCCTTGTCCTCACCGGTAGCTTGTGCCCCGGTGTGTATCCATTCCTGCCTGCTGACGGTTTCCGGGTTCGGAATCGATGCGCTGACAGACTCCGCAGTGGACATCCTGACAAAGGTACACATAAGGGCACCTCTGCAACCCTCCGAATTATCCGGCGGTCAAAGTGGACCGGGCATCCGGTGAGAACCCGTCCTCCCATCGTATGTTTGTGACAGAATATACCTCTGATGCGCATCGCCGCCATACGCAAGGCTCACTTCAACGCTGCCCACCGACTTCACCGGGCTGACTGGAATGACCAGCGCAATCGGGAGGTATTCGGCAAGTGCGCCAATCCCCATTTCCACGGTCACAATTACGATCTGGAAGTCAAAGTGGTCGGAGAACTGGATCCTGAAACCGGTATGTTGATCGACCTCAAATACCTGAAAGACCTGATCCGCGAGGAGGTTGAGGATTATTTTGACCACAAAAACATCAACCTCGAATTGGCGGAGTTCAATACGCCCGATGACCGTGGCCACTTCCTGAATCCTACGGCGGAAAACATTGCCATGGTGATTTGGCAGCGGCTCCGCCTCCGGCTGGATGCCCGCTACGACCTGTTCATCCGCCTTTTCGAGACGGCGCGCAACCTCGTGGAATACCCGGCCTGAGTGGAGATTTGACCAAACAACAAAGCCCGGAGATATTCCGGGCTTTGTCAGGTATGTTTGTTATCGAAGCGTTTCCTCAGGGAGTGTTCTTGGACATCCGCTTGCTCGAAAGGACGCGTCCCTGCAAATCCACCACTCGCACCAGATACATGCCACCGGGCAATTGGGCTATGTCATAGCGGCCGGAAGGCTGGTAGGGAAACTGTGCTACTTGCTTGCCGATGATGTTGAACATCTCCACCCGGTGCGCCCCTGGTGTATCGCCTATGGAAAACCAGGTAATGGCCGGGTTGGGAAAAATGGCTCCGGGCTTGGCACTGGCCGGATTGGAAGTGCTGACCGACTGGCATTGAAAGGTAAAAGTGCCTGTAGCTACCACCTGATTGGTAGTCGTGTCCGTAAAGGTGATATCATAGGAGCCCGTACCACACACGGTCTGGGGAAGGATATGGGCCTGAACGATCATTTCTTCATTGGGTTGGATCGTCTGCAATCCGACATATTGTCCCGGGCTGTAACATGCCAGGCCCAGACAGGTATAGATGCCCCACTCCTTGGGGCCGGACAAATTGACAATCTCCCAACGCAGCACGACAGGCACACTGCCGTTGTAAATGAGCCGGGAATCGGCATGTACGTCAAAATCCGCCTCCTGGAATGAGACCGAGGAGGTCGAAGGTTGCATGTTGAACTGGGCGAAAACAACCGCCGCCGTCAACAGAAAGATGGAAAGGAGTAAGGATTTCTTCATAGAAAAGCCCTTTAGACATACAAAAGTATAAAACATTGGCGTTAGATTCCATTTCCCGGCCATCGTCCCGGATTTCCCGCCTGGTGATGGACCGGCTTTTGGAAGAAAAATTCAGAACATAATTGCGAACCCAGGGATTTTTCCCATGGATAAACGAACAATTGGTGAAAAGCGTTGGTCCTTTGTTTCAAAAGGCCTCTTGTTCGCTTTTCGTCAATTTCCGGCATTTTAACCCGCTTTTAACGGTAAGATCCCGGAAAATACTGATTTGTTGCCTGTTTGGCAGTGGTGACAACCCGGCGAAAGGCAGGAAGTATGGACTCAATGGACGCCTCGGGGCAGGAAGATGAACTGGGCGCCGAGATCGGAGAGCACAAACAGACAAAAGTAAAACGACGGGTCTTTGTACACTTCGCGGAATTCGTCCACTTTGTCGGCCAGGACGATCTGTCTGCCCACGAATTCCTCCAGGGTACTGACATGGATGGACCACCTGCTCTCCTCCCCCTTTTCGACCAGCGGCAGTCCCAGTTCGATAGTGGCCGGATGGACGACGAAAATGGGATAGCGGGACACGTCCTGGTCCATGACTTCATCCGCCAGTCGGCCCATCAGCGGCAGCCAGGGCCGGATCTCCGCTTCAATCTGTTTGAGCTTGGTTTCCGGTTCCATCGGGAGGGCGAATGTAAAGCATATCACGGTACCTTCGGATACCGGTAATCACACGACCGACCCGGACATTACGCCGACCGGACAAGATCCGTTCCGGATCAATAGCCTCGCATCAGGAACCGTTGATTTCCCCGGACCAGCGCACTGACATGCCTTTGAAAATCAAGGTACAGACCCAAACGTTCGCCATTTTTCAACTCAATTTCCCATTCGTACTTGTCGTCTGCTTCCCCTGATTTACGGTCACTGCGCTCGGTCACTTCGCGGATTTCATGTTCCTCTTCCACCCATTTGGTGCCTCCGTCATCGTAGATGAGCCGGGTTTTGAATCTTAAAAAATCAGCGATCCGCTCTTCGACCGTCACTCCGGCCTCTTCCCGGAGGGTACTGTCTGCCAACAGATCCTCTGCCGTCAGTCCCAGGGAATCAACCAGGCTGACTTCCCCTTTCTTCCTTTTCTTTTTGTCCTTGACGGTGTAGGCAATCTCTCGGCTGAAGCGGAAGTACGTGCTGTCATCCACCGTGAGTCGTTGTTGTTTGCCCTCCAGGCCATCCAGCAGCAAAAAAGGCCGGATCTCGGTGCCCCACAGACTATCGGTAGCGGGAAGGAAGAGCTCTCTGCGATCCGTGAACCATTCCGCTTCGGCCCTGTAATCTCTTTCACTCAGCAGAGGTAGCCAGAAGACCATTTCCTTTTCACGGGGGGATCGTTTGAAAATGACTGCATCCGCCTGCCTTCGGTCGTTGAGGACCACCTTGAGATGGCCCTGAAGGGTCGGATTGCGCGCATTCATCAGCAGGAGCATGTAGCCGTATTCCGTAGGGTTGATGTTATTGATGCTATAGACCCCGGCAATGTCTGGCCCTTCGACAAACAGGTTGTTTTGGGTTACCCCGAAGCGGTAATCTCCCGGGCTCAGGGCGGACTTTCGTTCCTCGGGGATCTCCAGTTCATTGGGGCGGAATTGCCAGCCCAGCAAATCTGTCGGATCGGTGAAACGCCGGTCCGTCACGTAGGTGTAGGTATCAAACTGGGCATTGGCTTCTGAAGCCAAACACCACAAAAGCCCCAGGGCGCCGAGGAAAATCAAGCGATGCGTCATTGGCCAAAGGTAGGACTCCCCGGCGCTTCCGGCAAGCTTTGCCTGTTGTTCGGAGGGTGCAAGAAATCTTTTCAGGGGAATCTCCGGGAGCAACTTATCTTGGGCTCCAACCAAACAAACTATGCCATGAAGGACGGAAAGTACATTGCCCTCGTGACCGGTGCCACCGGAGGACTCGGCACAGACATGTGCAAGAAACTGGCCGATGACGGCTATTTCGTGATAGCCAATTACCGCACGGACAACAAGGCCGAAGAGTGGTCCGCGAAAATGAAAGCCGAAGGCTATGCATTCGCCATGGCCAAGGCCGATGTCTCCGAATACCCGCAGGTTGTATCCATGGTCGAGCAGATCGAAAAAGATCATGGCGTCATCGATATCCTGGTCAACAATGCGGGCATTACCCGGGATGGTGCTTTCCGCAAAATGAGCTATGAAAACTGGGACATTGTCATCCGCACCAATTTGTATTCCTCCTTCAATTGCAGCCGGGCGGTCATCAACCAGATGATCGAACAGCAATACGGCCGGATCATCAACATCAGTTCGGTCAATGGGCAGCGTGCCCAATTTGGCCAGGGCAACTATTCCGCTGCCAAGGCCGGCATGCACGGACTGACCAAAACCCTGGCCATCGAAGTGGCCAACAAAGGGATTACCGTCAATACGATCTCGCCCGGCTACATCGGTACCGACATGGTTATGGCCGTGCCGCAGGAATACCGGGACAAGATTGTGGCCAACATCCCTGTGGGCCGGTTGGGCGGCACCTATGAAGTAGCCCACCTGGTCAGTTTCCTGGCCAGCAAGGAGGCGGCCTTCATCACCGGCGCCAACTACGCCATCAACGGGGGTCAGCACGTTTATTGACGGAGGAGCAGGACCAGGTACCTAATCAAATCCGCCTTATCTTTGCCTGCAATACGGTCGTTTGCAGAAAGGCATTTTATTGCAGGTCCTGACCCATTAGCCCTCTTCTTTTATGCCACTCCCCATCCTCCATCGCGCGGCCCGTCTGGGCCGGATTTTCGCTGAAATTTCGTTTTCTCCATCGGCAGCCGGATTATACATGATTTTAATAGCCGGCTCCATTGGTACCGCTACCTTCATCGAGAATGATTTTGGCACCAGTTCGGCGCAGGCTTTGGTCTTCAAGACCAAGTGGTTCGAACTCCTGTTGCTTCTTTTTGGAATATCTCTGGTCATCAACATTTTCCGGTTCCGTATGATCCCGCAAAGGAAGTGGGGCGTGTTGACCTTTCATTCGGCCATCCTGTTGATCCTTGCCGGAGCAGGCGTCACACGGTATTGGGGATTTGAAGGCATGATGCATATCCGGGAAGGAAGTGCTTCAAATCATTTCCTCTCTTCCGAAACCTACCTTCAATTCAAAGCGCAAACGGAGCACGGTACTTTCTCTTTTGAAGAACCGGTCTTGTTTTCATCCAGAGGATCCAATCATTTTCGTGAGGCGTACCGGCTCGGATCCAAAGAAGTGACGGTTGAAGTTACCGGGTTTTTACCCAATCCCAAGGAAGTCATGGTCGAAGATCCGGTGGCCGGTATTCCCGTGGTCAAAATCGTTATGGGGGGGGTGAATGGCCGGGAAGAATATCATTTATCCTACGGACAGGTCGCCAATCTGCATGGAACGCGCTTTTCTTTCGGACAGCCTGCTGAACCGGGTTCCTTTGTCATTGACTATGCAGGCGGGCAATTGGTGGGCAGGCCCGGTCAAATATACTCCGTCATGCAGATGGCCTCTGGTATGCGGGACACTGTGATGCCGGAAATTGACCATCCTTTAGCCCTCCGCAGTCTTTATCAAAACAACTCAGCCAGTTTTGTCTTTGCCGACTTCATGGAAAATGGTCGCGTAGAAATGGAATCGGCAGATCGCAAGATGACCAGTACAAGCGTGGGAGGCGTTCAATTGGCCATATCTTCCGGAGGTCGTACGGTAAAGCACTATATCTATGGAGCACCCGGAGCAGAAGGCCGGCCCCGCACATTCGAATTGCCGGGTATACGCGTCCAGGCCTCCTATGGCGCTAAAAAAAGATTCCTCCCTTTTTCGCTGTACTTGCGTGACTTTATTCTGGAACGCTATCCCGGTACACAGAATCCGTCTTCCTACGCCAGTGAAGTCACCCTAAAGGATCCCCGCACGGGATTGGAGCGTGAACAGCGGATTTATATGAACCATATCCTGGATTATGAAGGTTACCGATTCTTTCAATCTTCTTATGACCAGGATGAAGGAGGCACTTATCTCAGCGTCAATCATGACGCACCAGGTACATGGTTGTCATATATCGGATATTTTCTTCTCACATTGGGCATGATCATAACCCTCTTCACGCCATCCAGCCGATTCCGGCAATTGGCCGTCCTCCTGAAAAGAATTCGCTCGGGTTCGAAAGCCGGCGTGGCTACCCTGGTACTGGCATGCACGCTTAACGGCTTCCTTGCAGCCCAATCCGGAGAAACCGTCCCTGTGTCCAGGAGGCACGCGGACAAGTTCGGAAAAAATGTCGTACAGGATTTTAATGGGAGACTCAAGCCGATCAATACACTTTCCAGGGAGGTCATGCGTAAATTATCACGCAAGGAAACCTACGATAATCTGTCGGCCGAACAAGTGATTCTTGGAATGGCCCTTCAGCCATCTGAATGGTACCATGCCCCGCTGATCCGCTTGGGGAAACACCCGGAGATCCGAAAAATGCTGGGCGTGGATGTACCCTATGCCTCGTATGCCGACTTTTTTCACACCGACGGCTCGTACAAACTGTCCGATGCCGTTCGAGCGGCTTACAACAAGGAATCACGCGACCGCGGTGTCCTGGACAAGGAATTGATCAAGGTGGATGAAAAAGTGAACATCTGCAGTATGGTATTTTCGGGGAACTTGTTTCGCATATTCCCCGTGCCGGGAGATACCTCCAATCACTGGCGTTCTCCCGCCGATGCAACCCGTCATGGTGCTTCCGGAGTGCCATTCATTGATCAATTCTATCCCGCTTACCTCGATGCTTTGCGTACATCCCGAAAAAATGATCAATGGGAAAAGCCGGATCGCCTCCTTCAAGATCTTGGGAATTACCAACAGGAATACGGATCATCCATTTATCCTGTCGCAAGCCGGATCTCTGCAGAATTACTGCTCAACCGACTGGACATTTTCAACCGCCTTCGCACCATATACGGCCTTTTGACGCTTGCTTTCCTGACCCTGCTCTTTTTGTCGGTCTTCCAACCAGACAAACCTCTGGACAAAATAATAAAAATCACATGGGCCATTCTTTTGTTGGCATTTACCTTGCACACCTTCGGATTGGCCATTCGTTGGTACGTAAGTCAAAGAGCACCCTGGAGCAATGGTTATGAGTCCATGATTTATATCGGATGGACTACGGTGTTGGCCGGATTACTGTTTTCACGACGTGCAGCCGGCGCCTTGACGGCAACCTCTGCGCTGGCGGCCACCATCATGATGGTGGCCGGTCTGAGCTGGCTGGATCCGGAAATCACCCCCCTTGTACCTGTATTGAAATCATATTGGCTAACGATACATGTTTCGCTGGAAGCAGGCAGTTATGGCTTCCTCATGCTGGGAGCCATTATTGGGGTGATCAATCTCGTTCTCATGGCTCTCGCAGGGCCCTCCAACCGTCAACGCATTTATCGCATGGTGAAGGAAATGTCCTATATCAGTGAAATGACCTTGATTGGGGGGCTATTCATGATAAGTACCGGCACTTATCTCGGAGGGATATGGGCCAATGAATCTTGGGGACGTTATTGGGGTTGGGATGCCAAAGAAACCTGGGCGCTTGTCACCATCCTCGTGTACAGTTTCATTCTTCACATGCGGTTTATCCCCCGTTTCCGTGGATTGTACGCCTTCAACGTCGCCTCACTTTTCGGATGGGCTTCCGTTGTCATGACTTATTTCGGCGTCAACTATTATTTGTCCGGACTCCATTCCTATGCCGCAGGTGATCCTGTGCCGATTCCCGATTTTGTTTATTATACCGTAATTTCCCTGGTTGTCATCAGTTTGCTCGCATGGTGGAAACACAGGAAAAATGAAAAATTGGTGTAATGAAAACACCAATTAGACACGAATAATCCAGGATAAATTAATGGCTTCGGACGAATGTGCTTACGGCAGAATCCGGATCCCGAAGAATTCTTTATCCGCTTCAATACCGGGTTTTGAGAGACACTTTGACCTTTCTCACATGTTGCGTGGGAATACCCCTCTGCCAGGAAAACATGGACGCACACCGTCACGTTCATCCATATGACCGGGAAGGCATACCGGCAAAGTCTTCATGGAACGACTTGCACAGCTAATGCTCAGGAATTGATCGATGGGGACGCTGCATCTTTTGAATTCAGGGAATCAGGCGGCTGTCTTCAACGATGACGTCATACCTGTAACCGGCGCCGAAGTCTTTATTCAGTGCTACTTTGCCTTCCAGCGTCACCACCGATCCCAAAGTCACTAGATCGGTGGTCGTGAATGTCAAATCCAGATCTTTTCCGCTGCCGTCCTGCAAATGGACCCAATTGCGACTCATGATCATGGGATTGACTTTGACCACCTTTCCCGTAACCCTTACAGTTTTATTCGCATACCTGGAAGGCGCGGCCAGTAAATCAGCGATACGGATGGCCCCTTCTGCAGGCTTAATGGAACCGGGTTCGACCTTGATGACATCTTCCGGATCATTTCCGGTCTGAAGCTCACCTGGCGAAGCGCCGGCTCTTCTGATGTCGGAAACCAGGTACAACGTTTCAAAGGTCCGGTCATATTCACGGCTGTAAAAATTCTGCTTCATCAATCCTCCCTTGTATCTCAGGGCATCACCCACTTCAACTTCACTTCTGGGAATCGCAATCCAATAGGACCCCTTGTCCCCTTCCTTGACACTCAGATAGGAATACTTGTCGGTATGGAGCACCTCTTCAACCACCACTTCCCGAATGGGGTCTTCCTGTTCCATTCGTATTTGAGGCTCTCCAGCCGCACCAGATTCACTTTCAATCACCTTAGGCCCGGAGTCACAGCCATAACCGTGGAGCAATAGTATGCCAACAATGCCCAACACAAACAAATGCGATTTCATCATTCTGGATTTTCAGGTAAAGTTAGAAAGTCTCAATAAGTAAACGGACACATCGCCGGCCATAATCACTGGATCCGATGCGTAATTTTGGCATTCAAACGTGAAATGTCCGTATTCTCACTTCCGAAGGCGGCTTCGTAATACAAATGAATTGCCAGCAAACGAGTCAGTCTGCACGTTACATTGATACCGGCCAGATCATTGTGGAGTCGGAAATCCGAAGGATAGGTGTAATCGATCCACCGGTAATAGGCATCTGCACTTACACGGCCGCGTACGATTTCCCTCATGTAACGTATGCTGTACATGTTGCTCTGCAAATAACCGGTGCTGAGTATATTGCCGGAAACGGTCATACTGCCGGAAATCCAGGGAATCCGGGCCATGGTCACATAACCATTCAAATTGCGGGAAGGATTGGCCCCACTGGCCTGAAACCTCCAACTCGCATTGGCCCCTATCGAAACAAGTCGCCATGGCTTGTATTGGATCTGAAATCTGAGACCTTGTCTTGATTCCTGTTCAATCAACTGGTCAATAAAATTCTTGTAGGATTCAAAGAAAATGACATTCTTCCGATTGTCATAGGAAATTGATGCACTCAACTGTCTGGAGAACCGGTAACGCAGGGAGGCAAACAAATTGGTAAAAGACAAAGTAGAACTGGTTTCCTGACCCACTTTCCTGTATAAATCCACTTCGGAAGACAAGAAGAGATGAAGATGGGTAAACCAGGTGCCCGAGTGTTGGAAATACAGGAACCGCCGATCGGTCCGCGGACCATTTCGTTGTTCTACAAAGGCAGCAGTATTTTGAAATCTCGCCCAGGAGGATCCCAGGTCGAATCCGATCCAGGCGCCGCCTTGCAGCAACGCCGGATTGATGCTATAATCCATAAAATCAGGCCGGGAACCCGCCATGACACCAATGCGCACCTTCCCCCATCCATGCTCAACCTGAATACCGTCTATGGCACCCATACTTGAAATACGGGCATTTATCCGGCGACCCACAGAAATGGATGTCCGCACTGTCGGATCATATCGGACCGCCAGCGAAATGATTTTGAATACATCAAACAGATTTTCGCGAACCTCCTCCCACTCACCGGCCGTGTGGCGAAATGTCAGATAGCCCTCCACAGAAAAAGGGCTTTCGCCAAGATTTTCCCCTTTCAAGTACAGAGAATAACGCATTCTATGCTGGTTCGATCCC
>CAYYGN010000010.1:0-89965 GCA_964471595.1 uncultured Saprospiraceae bacterium | reverse complement strand
CCCATTATGAACGAGCTCCCCCTCACCTCTCTCAGGCTATCACCGAAACCCGATCGCGGACTTCGGAGAAGTCCCACGTCTGTTGCGAAAGAGTGGGAAAATCCTTCCGACCTCAGAGAGGTCGCAGAGAAGAGAAATGCCTTCGACTTTTCAGAAGTCGTCTTTTTTTCTGCCTTCCGGGCCAAATGCTATGGACTTCGCCGAAGTCCCTCGTAAATTATTCCCCTTCAAACTTCGCCCCCGGCCCGTGCATGGACTTCGGAGAAGTCCCGTCTGTTGCATAAAGTATTGAAAATCCTTCCGACCTCGGAGAGGTCGCAGACAGGACCATGTTCAAGCTTCTTTGGATGGACTAGCCCCTATGCATCCCTGTGCGGGATTATTCCACCAGCTTGCGGGCCAGCCACAAATATTCCTCCATGAATGTCTGTATCGCCGTCTCGAAAGACGCTTCCAAAAGCCGGCCATCCTCATCGAATTTCTTGTCGGCATGCGGCGTCACCAACATCCGCGGACATGGTATCGCAAACAACCCCGCCCCCAACAACAGCAATTGCTGCGACGCCCTCATGCCTCCCATCGCACCCGTCGAAGAAGTCACCACCCCCCAGGGCTTGCGCAAATATGCCTGCTTGGTGAAATGATCCATGAAATTCTTCATCGTCGCCGAATATCCGCCATTGTACTCCGGACTCACGACCACAAAGCCGTCCGTGGCATGCATCATACCGAACAACGCCCGGTGCGACGCCGGTACGTCTTCCTCCCTCTTCCATACCTCCTGGATGGGCGGCAAAGCATGCTCCTGCATGTTCACCCATCCCGTCTCCACACCCGGTACGGCTTCCAATTTTGACCGGAGGTGCAACGCCACCCTCTTGCTGATACTCCCCTGGCGCGGACTCCCCGCAATGATCGTCAGATGCATGTATTCCCTTTTGGGTCTTTAACAGCCCGCCAGCGGAAAAGGATTACTCCCCCGTACCGGAACGCACCAATCGCAGGGTGACCGGCATCCTGTCGGGCGCCTTGATCCGGAGGAAATACATGCCCTCACCGAGCAGAGATGCATCCAGCCAGCGGTCATGCCCCTGCCTCACCAACCGGCCATGCAGATCCGTCAGTGTCCAGGAAACCGGATCCGCGCCCCCCTCCAAAATCCAGCCGGTCGATGCCGGATTGGGTAACACCCTCCAATCTTCCTGACCTGACTGTGGCTCCGTGGCCGATGCACAGGGCAGCGCCATGATCCGCTCCCATAGCTGGTTGTCGAATCCCGACAGGGTAGGGTTCACCCCACCGGCCGTTTCACCAAGCCTGACCACCACCATACCTTCGGAGGGCACGACATACACCTTCTGGTCGTTCTTGCCGAGGCCCGCCACCAGATCTTCCGGCGCCTGGGCGATCAGATTGCCGGGGATCTGAAAGGGCAGGCCGGGGAGCATATATGTACCCTGGCCGTTGAGCCACCACAAATACCCGTAAGACGGATTGAGATCCTGCGACCGCCGCACCATTTGACGGAAATAGGCCGTATCCGTGAAAATCGTGTCCGCGTTCCAGATACCCTCCGCCAGAACCAACAAACCAAACCGGGCCATATCCCGGGTCCGGCTGAAAAAAACCCGGTTGTACCCCAGCGGCAGGTAAAGCCCCGTGGCCCCGATCCTGCTCCCCAAACGGGACTGGAAGTACATATTGATCGGCATGCCCGCAGCCGTTGACACGACCGTTTCCAGCAAGGTATAAGCGGCATTGTGATAGGCCCATCGCGTACCCGGCTCAGCCAGACATGCCAGACATTCGGGATCGGTACAATCCGGGTCCTGGGCAAATTTGTCGTCCAACCCCGTCGTCATGGTCAGGTGATGCAGGATGGTGATGGCCTCCTCCTCCTGCCCGGTACAGGAGGACCATCCGGTCCCCAGGTAATGATGGCTGGGTTCGTCAATATCCAGCAGCCCCTCCTGCTGAGCCAACCCTGCCAGCACAGCCGTCATGGTTTTGCCCGCCGAAGCCCAATACCACAGGCTGTCACCCGTGAATGTCCCGAAATACCACTCGACAGCTATCCGCCCGTCCTTGAGGATGATGAACCCTTTCGTGTCTTTTTCCCCCAGGAATTGCTGCAACTCTGCAACGCGGTCGGGACACCAGTTGAGCGTCGCCACGGGGTCCATGGTTTCCCAGGATGGACCGGTGGGCGGGAAATACAGGCTTTGTGCAGGTGCGACGCCCGTCAGGGCAGCCAACACCCCTGTCCATAGAGCGCGCATGACAGGAGATTTTGTTGTGGATAACGCGAACAGGAATACCCCGTTGATCGTATTCCGACCCTGAAAATAACACCCTGTCCGGAAGAAGCAGGTTGCGCGGCAGGTACAACGCCTTTACCCCGGAACGGATATCCCGGGGCAGGCGGCCGTCGGTTAACCCGAAGGCGGACCATATGATAACAAAGCTAAGAGACCCGGTTATCCATGGCCATGGTTCCATGGCACTTCCGACCATCCGTTGATCGGCGGAAATGCCTGTTGTTTTCGTCCTGGCATGTCCCCTCCGGCCATGAAAAGACCCGGGGCCTCAAGGTCAAGGCCCAAATGAGGGAACATTGCAGGTTGTGGTGATGATGCAATCGCCGGCATCAACCATCCGGATAGGTCGTCCGGGAAAAAACCCGTTTGCCGGTACTTGAAAGAAAGAGCCGAATGGATTCCCATTCGCTGCCTGCATCACGGAACCCAGCGAAAAACAGACCTTTACCGCATGCCAACCCGGTCCCCGGCACCTCATGTCCGCCTGCTCGGTATCCGCCATCACGGACCCGGTTCGGCCCGGCGCATGCTGGCTGTTTTGCGCGAGTGGGCACCCGATTGCGTCCTCATTGAATGCCCGGAAGATGCCGGCCCGGCGCTCCCGCTCGCCGCATGGCCGGCTATGTCGCCCCCGGTAGCGCTACTGCTGTATGACCCTGCCGATTACCGGGAAGCCACCCATTTGCCGCTCGCCGCCTTTTCCCCGGAATGGCTGGCCCTGCGCTATGCGCTCTTCCATCAGGTACCCTGCCGCCCCATGGATCTGCCGTTTGGAGCACGTTTCCCCCAGGACGATGTCAATACCTCCGCCGGAGAATCCGATCCCTTTGCCCTCCTCGCCGCTCAAATGGGCTACGCCGACTCCGAACGATGGTGGGATTATTTTTTCGAGCAGACGGAAAGCCGGGAGGATCTGTTCGACACCCTGGGCAACCTCTTGGCCGCTCTGCGCCCACACGATGCCTACACCCAGACACAGGAGAACCGGCTGAGAGAGGCGTGGATGCGGCGTGTGATTCGCCGGGCGGTCTCCGACGGATTCCGGAAGATTGCCGTCGTTACCGGCGCTTTTCACGTACCGGCACTTCGCACCTGGAAAGAAGATGAACCCTCCGACGAATCCTTGCTCCGGCCCCTGTCTATCCGCCCGGTTCAATCCACCTGGGTGCCCTGGACGTACGGCCAACTGGCCCTTTCCTCCGGCTACGGGGCAGGAATGATCAGTCCGGCATGGTACGACATGCTGTACGAACACAGCGATTCCGCCCCGGAACACTGGATGGTCCGGTGCGGCACCCTTCTTCGCCATAAAGGCGTCGAAGTGCCCCCTTCCTCGGTGGCCGATGCCGTCGAAATGGCCAGAAGTCTGGCCGTCATCCGGCAAATGACCCGTCCGGGATTGGACGAACTCGAAGAAGCGGCACTGGCCGTCCTCGCCCGGGGGGATACCCAATGGCTGCTGCCCATCCGGGAAGAATTGCGCACCGGTGATCGCATGGGTAAGGTAGCTCCGGAGGTTCCGCTCACTCCCCTGCAAGCCGACTTTGAAAAGCATCTCAAAGGCGCCCGCCTATCGAGAGCCCGCCAAACACCAGGTCGCATCCGGCAGGAGCTCGATCTGCGCAAGCCCACCAACCGGAATGCCAGCATCCTGCTCCATCGCCTTTTGCTGCTGGATATCCCGTGGGGCACTTTGCAGAGCGCCGGTGAGCTGGTCAAAGGCTCCTTCCGGGAACAATGGCGTCTGGAATGGAAAGCGGGCTTCACCATCCGCATGCTCGAATGCGGGGCATGGGGCCTCACCATCGAAGAAGCCGCCGCCCGATATGCCCTGCGTGACAAGGAAGGTCCCTCTGATCCCGGAGCCCTGGCCCGCCGGCTGTTGATGGCTGTGAGAGCCGGACTCCCCGACACGGCAAAAGCCCTGGCCCGCAGGCTTCAGGATGACACGGCGGGACATGTGGGCGTATGGCCCCTGGCCGGCAGCCTGAGCCCCCTGATCCAGGTGGCCCGTTATGGAGAATCCTACAGCGAGGCGCTGCCCGACCTGAACCCCCTGCTCGATCACCTTGTACCCAGGGTTCTCATCGGCCTGCCCCAGGCTACCCTCTCCCTGGGCAAGGAAGAACTATCCTCTTTTCCCGGACGCATCCGTCAGTTGCTGGCCGACCTCCGCCAGTACGGACAATCCGTCTGGACCCTGTTGTTCTGGCAACAAGTGCTGCCCCTCACCGACAGCGACCGGATCGCCCCTTTTGCCCACGGTTTCCTGAGCCGGTTTGCTTGCGAGGAAGGAGAACTGGACCCTTCTGAACTCACAGTCATCATCCGTCAACAATTGAATGCTCAAAGAACGCCCGCCCATACGGCGGAATGGACGGCAGGCCTGTTGTCCGGATCCGAACAACTGCTGATCCGACAGCCGACACTCTGGGAAACCCTCGCCATCTGGGTGGAAAACCTCCCGCCAGAAACGTTCCGGCAAGTCCTCCCCATTCTCCGCAAAGGATTTTCCGTCTTCAGTGAACAGGGACGCAGACATATCGCCCATCGGGTGAAAAAGAAAGCACCAGAAGTACGGCCAGAGGCGTCCCCCGGGATGGATGTGACATTGACACAAGCCCAAACCGGGCTTCTCTTGCCCGCCTTGCAACGGTTCTTGCGCCGGTCTTGAGCGGGGATGATCCCTTACCTTCACCGCATGATTGCACCCCGGTATGCCACCGTCTCCGCCTTGCTTTTTGCCTGGCTGGCCATTTGGGCGGCCAACTGCCAACCGGCCCAATCACCTCCTGCAGCCAAACCTCCGGAAGCAGAGACCTCCTACCCTGCCCCCGACAGTTTCGTTTATGATTTGGCTTACATCACCGGCCAATTCGAACCTGAAAACCACCCGCTTTTTGTGGCCATCGATCCCGCTTTTGCCTCCCGTCCGGGGATGTACATGCACCGCGATGCCTACCGGGCCTTTCAGGCCATGTACGAAGATGCCCGCCGGGACGGCATCAACCTGCGTATCGTTTCCGCTACGCGGAACTTCCGGCGCCAGAAAGAGATCTGGGAAGCCAAATGGGAAGGCCGGACCCTGGTGGAGGAAGACGTCAATCTGCACCATTCGGTTCCAGATCCGGTGGAACGTGCCCGCCGTATTCTCCGGTTTAGTTCCATGCCGGGTACCAGCCGCCATCATTGGGGTACGGACATCGATCTCAATCAACTCGAGAATGGTTGGTTTGAAAAGGGGGAGGGCCGGCTCGTCTATCAATGGCTTCAACAAAACGCCGGAGCCTACGGGTTCGGCCAACCTTATACGCCCAAAGGCGAACGGCGACCTCACGGTTATGAAGAAGAAAAATGGCATTGGTCCTGGCTGCCACTGGCCGGCAGGCTGACCCGGCAAGCGGCTGAACAGATCACGGATGAAGACATACGGGGATTTGCCGGAGACGACACCGCCAGAAAGCTCGACATTGTGCACCATTATATCCTGGGCGTCGACCCCTCCTGCCGCTGAAACCGTACCTCCCGTTTCCCCCTTCCTCCAAAGCCTTTGATGCTTCGTTCCACATTTTTCATTTTTTTCTGAACTTAAAAAATATTAACGTCTTTTTAACGAGATTCTAATGTAGTTGATAATCAACGCTTTGACACATTATTTAAGAATAAGTCTAAATAAGATCAGCATTTGTTTGTGTTTTGTTTAAAGATTGTCCTACCTTTGGTTCAACAAAAAAGCGGGATATGTCCACGATCGAGTTCAATCAACAGTTCGGGCAATTGAGTGCTTATCTCCAGGCCTTTGCCTACAACCTCACGAAGAACGGCGAAGATGCCCGCGACCTCTTTCAGGAGACCGCGTTCCGCGCCCTCACCAACCGCGACAAATTCCGGCCGGGTACCAACTTCAAGGCATGGTTGTTCACCATCATGAAGAATATCTTCATCAACAACTACCGCAAAAAGGTTAAGGCCAATACCGTTTTTGATTCCACCGACAATCAGTACTACATCAATTCCGGCGCCAGCCAGGTCATCAATGAAGCAGGGTCCAACATCATGATGGACGAGCTCAACGGAATGGTTGAAAATCTGGATGCCAGCATCCGGGTGCCATTTCTGATGCATTTCCAGGGGTATAAATACCAGGAGATCGCCGACGCCCTCGAGCTCCCGCTTGGTACCGTCAAAAGCCGGATTTTCTTTGCGCGCAAAGCCCTCAAAAGCACCGTCCGCGAACGGTATGCCGAGTTGGCCAGGATTTACAGCGACGAAGAAGAAACCGCCTGAATCATTTTACCGTTTTCCTCATAGCCAGGTGCAAAGGCGGCAGTTTTTCTGCCGCCTTTCTTTTTTGGCGTCCCCATGGTATCTTTGAAGAGCAAACATGCGTTTATGATACGTTTCCCCCTTGCCGGACGACTGTTGTCTGCGTTGGTTGTACTGGCCCTTTGCCTCCCCGGCCAAGCCCAGCCTTCCGACATTTCCACCGATTCCGTCCTTCAGATCATCCGCCGCATCGGACTGGAACAAAGTCAGGTCGGCGAAATAGCCTCCATGCTTACCGATGTCTATGGACCCCGGCTCAGCGGCTCACCCAACCTGGCCAAGGCCAGGAAATGGGCCGTTGAATCACTCACCTCGTGGGACTGGCAACAAGCGCGTGAAGACGAGTGGGGACCTTTCGGCGTGAGTTGGGAACTCGAACATTTTGCCATGCATGCCTACACACCCGGTTACTGGCCCGTCCTCGCCTATCCGAAAGCCTGGTCACCATCCGTCAAAGGTGAAATCCGGGGAGAGGTGGTCTTTCTCGATGTCAGCGAAGAGGCCGACCTGGAAGCATATCGCGGAAAACTGAAAGGCAAATTTGTCCTCATCGATACCATCCGGGAGGTGTCGGAATGGTTTGACCCGCCGGCCAGCCGCCTGGAACCGGATGATCTGCTCGAAATGGCCAATGCCGGTCCGGACGCTCCCAGACCCCGCCGCCAATGGCAAGCTACCGGAGGTATGTCCTTCAACCGGACCATGTGGAAGTTTCTCCATGAAGAAAAACCCGCTTGCGTCATTGAGCGTCATTACAAGGGAGATCTGGGTACCGTATTTCTCACCGGCGCCCGCAGCGGCGATCCCGAAAAACGCGCCCAGCACGCCGGTGCCGTTACCCTTCCCCAGGTCACCATGTCCGTTGAGCATTTCAACCGGTTGATCCGGTTGATCCACCGTGGGATCGTTCCGGAACTTTCCCTCAGCCTCCGGGTGAAAACAAGCGACAAAGAAGTCATGGAAGCCAATGTCCTGGCCGAATGGCCCGGAACCGACAAAGCGGATGAACAGGTGGTTTTCGGGGCCCATCTCGACAGCTGGCATGCCGGAACAGGCGCCACGGACAATGCGGCCGGCAGCGCTGTAATGCTCGAAGTGGCCCGTATCCTGAGCGAAACCATCCGTGAAACGGGGATCAAACCCCGCAGAACGCTTCAACTTGCCCTATGGACAGGTGAAGAACAGGGACTTCTGGGATCGATCGCCCACGTGCGGAAATACTACGCAGAAACGGAGCCCAACAGCTATACACCCAAAACCCTCAAACCCGCCCAGGCTAAAGTCTCCGCTTACTACAATCTCGACAATGGTACCGGGCGTATCCGGGGCATCTATCTCCAAGGCAACCAGGAAGCCGGTACGGTATTTCGTCCATGGCTTGATCCGTTCCGCGATCTCGATGCCGCTACCATCACCCTGAAAAACACCGGTGGCACCGACCACCTGCCTTTCGACGGTGTCGGCATTCCCGGCTTCCAATTCATTCAGGACCCTGTTGCCTATGGCCCTCGCACCCATCACAGCAACATGGACAACTTTGATCATCTCCTCACGGATGACCTCCGGCAGGCCGCCACGATCATTGCCGCCTTTGTCTGGCAAACCGCCATGCGGGATGATATGATACCCAGGAAAGTACAACCTGTGGATGGCACCCATTGAGGACGATTGCTGCCAAAGAAAAAGCCCGGTCGATCGACCGGGCTTTTTCTTTTCAGGCGCATCTCGCACTCATACGGTCATGGCGTTATGGGCGCTGTACCGGATAAGCCGGGAAACCGTGTTGTCGGCAGGCGCAAAGGTGGCGCGCGGCAACAGACGTCTCGCCGCATCCAGTTCTTCATATTGCTCTCGCAACAGCACATTCTCCGCCAACTCCCTGCGAAGCCGGTTGGAAGTTTCCGTGGGAAGTTCCCGATACATCAATGCGACAAGATCCAGTGGGGTAAACGTTTCCTTCATAGGCATGAGGGTCGGTTTGGATGGTACAAAAGTTCTGATTGTCATGGATATAAACCACCGGCCCATCCGCCTTATTGTGGGGGCAACTGTTAATTAAGATCGGACATTCTTATCCGACTTCCCCGGCGAATGTCCATCATCCGTTTTCCGGACGACCTGCGACCGTTCAGGCTTCCGCTTTTTCCTGTTCGGCCGGAAGGTTCGCCAGCAGTCCGGCTTTTTTGAAGGTCAGACCCTCGACCGGGGATTCCGCATCCACTATGATGGTGTCGCCAGGTAAAAACTCGTCCGCCAGCAGATGGCGGGCCAGGGCATTCACCAACTCCTTCTGAAGGACCCGTTTCATGGGGCGGGCGCCAAACTGGGGATCATACCCCATGGTCGCCAATTGATCCATGGCCCGTGCACTGACCTCCAGGACAATCCCTTTCTCCTCCAGCATGCGGCTTACTTTTCGCAATTGCAGGCCGAGGATCAACCTGATTTCTTCCCGGGTCAACGGCAAAAACATGATGCGCTCGTCAATGCGGTTGAGGAATTCAGGACGAAGATGTTGTTTCAACAACTCAAACACCTCGGTGCGCGTGGTCTCAATGATTTCTTGCCGGTGCTTGTCGCCCAGGCTGGCCAGATCCTCGAAATTTTCAAGGATGATATCCGAACCCATGTTGCTGGTCATGATGATCAGGGCGTTTTTGAAATCCGCCACACGTCCTTTATTGTCGGTGAGACGGCCATCTTCAAGCACCTGGAGCAATATGTTGAAAGTATCGGGATGCGCTTTCTCGATCTCGTCGAGAAGAATGATGGAATACGGTCTTCTGCGCACCGCTTCGGTGAGTTGACCACCTTCATCATAACCTACATAGCCCGGAGGGGCGCCAATCAACCGGCTGACCGCATGCCTCTCCTGGTATTCACTCATGTCAATGCGAACGATGGCATGTTCGTCATTGAACAGGATCTCCGCCAATGCCTTGGCCAACTCGGTCTTTCCCACACCCGTCGGTCCCAGAAACAGGAATGACCCGATCGGACGGCCCGCATCCTGCAGGCCTGCCCGGCTCCGCCGAATCGCCTCGCTGACGGCTTCAACGGCCTCACGCTGACCAATCAGCCGCTTGCCCAACTCCTCCTCAAGACGCAACAAGCGGTCTTTTTCACTTTGCATCATGCGGTTGACCGGAATGCCGGTCCACCGGCTGACCACCTCCGCAATATCATCGGCATCCACCGCTTCATTGGTGAGCCGCTTGTCCTTGTCCAATGCTTTGAGGCGCTCTTCCGCCTCTTTGACGCGGGCTTCCTCCTCCTGGATCTTCCCGTAACGAATGGTGGCCACCAACTCGTAGTTGCTCTCCCGCTCGGCTTTGTCCGCCTGTTGCTGCAATTGCTCGATCTTCTCGCGACCCGCCTGTACGGCTTCAACGAGCGCCCGTTCATTCTCCCACCGGGCGCGCATCTCCCGCAATTTCTCCTGCGCCTCGGCGATCTGGCCGTTCAACAGTTCCATCCGCTTTTCATTCTTTTCCCGCTTGACCGCTTCCCGTTCGATCTCCAACTGCCGCACCCGCCGTTCGAGTTCATCCACCTCCTCCGGCACCGAATTCATTTCCATGCGAAGTCGCGCCGCCGCCTCGTCGATCAGGTCAATGGCCTTGTCGGGCAAAAACCGGTCACTGACATACCGGTGGCTGAGCTCGGCCGCTGCAATAAGGGCCTCGTCGAGGATTTCAATCTTGTGATAGACCTCATACCTTTCCTGCAAACCACGCAGGATACTGATGGTGTCTTCCACACTCGGTTCGTCGATCAACACCGTTTGAAAACGGCGTTCCAGTGCCTTGTCTTTTTCGAAATACTTCTGGTATTCATCCAGGGTGGTGGCGCCGATGGTGCGCAGTTCTCCCCGGGCCAGGGCAGGTTTGAGAATGTTGGCAGCATCCATGGCGCCATTGCCTCCGCCTGCTCCAATCAGGGTGTGGATCTCGTCAATGAATAAAATGACTTCCCCGTCGGCCACCGTCACTTCCTTGACCACCGCCTTGAGCCTTTCCTCAAACTCACCCTTGTATTTGGCCCCGGCAATCAAGGCAGCCAGATCGAGGGTGAATATCTTCTTGGTCTTCAGATTTTCAGGTACGTCTCCACGGACAATTCGCCAGGCAATACCCTCCACAATGGCCGTCTTGCCCACCCCGGGGTCACCGATGAGGATCGGGTTGTTCTTCTTCCTGCGACTCAGGATTTGCAAAACCCTTCTGATCTCCTCGTCCCGCCCGATGATGGGGTCCAATTTGCCGCTTTCGGCTCGTTCGTTGAGGTTGATGGCAAACTTGTTGAGGGCATTATAGGTATTCTCCGTATGGGGATCCGTCACTTTGCTGCCTTTACGCAATTCCCGGATCGCCTGTTTGAGACCTTCCTCCTTCAAACCCTGTTCCCGCAGCATGCGCGCCGTCGCGTCTTTGCCCTGCAAAATCCCCAGCAGTACCAACTCCACTGAGATATACTGATCGCCAAACTCCTTCATCGCCTTGCGGGCAGCCTGAAGGGCATTGTTGGCTTCAGGGGTGAGGTATTGCTTGTCGGACCCTTCAACGACCGGCATAGTCTGGATGAGGCGATGGGCCTCCGACAAAGCATTCTGCAGGTGGGCACCGGCCTTTTGAAACAAGAACCCCGTCACCTGATCATCCGTCTCGTGAATGGCGCGGAAAAGGTGCGCCGTATCCACTTGTTGTTGGTTGAGGGATCCGGCCAGTTGTTGTGCCTTGAGAATGGCCTCCTGCGTCTTTATGGTGAATTCTTCGTACGTCATGTCCTTTGTTTGAGCATGCAATCCTGCACAAATTAGATTCCATCCCGGATTCAGCAGCCAAATGGCGCCATTATGTCACAAACGGCTGAGCGTCAATAGACAAAATGGCAGGATGCAAATGGATACACCCATTCCGTCGCCTGGCCTACCTTTGTATCGGCACGCGCTGATATCATGTCCTATACCCTGGCGGAAGAAGATTATCTCAAAGCCATTTACAAAGTGGCTGAGCGTCAGGGCAATCCCGTGAGCACCTCCGGCATTGCGGAGGCTGTCCAGAACAGGGCCGCATCGGTCACCGACATGTTGAAAAAGCTCGCCGAAAAGGGATTGATTCATTACGAACGATACCGCGGCGTTCAATTGACCAGGGAAGGGGCCCGGATCGCCACCCAGCTGATCCGCAAACACCGGCTCTGGGAAGTATTTCTTGTGGAAAAATTGGGCTTCACGTGGGATGAAGTCCATGACATCGCCGAACAGCTCGAACATATCCGGTCCGAAAACCTCGTCGAGCGCCTTGACCATTTTCTCGGACATCCGCGCTTTGACCCCCATGGCGATCCCATTCCCGATGCTTCAGGAGCCTACAGGATGCGGCAACAGATACTCCTCAGCGAACTGGATCCCGGGCAAAAAGGGATCATCGTAGGCGTCAAAGAGCACGCCCCGGCCTTTTTGCGATTTCTCGATCAACAGGGTCTGACCATCGGCACTACGATTAAAGTAACCGAAAGGTTTGCCTTTGATGGCTCCGTCCAATTGGTACTCAACGAAGATGCCGCACGCCTGGTGTCCGGAAAAGCGGCAGCCTTCATCTACGTTCAGGTCACGGTCCAATAACAGGAATCCGGCTTCTCCCCTCCCCGGGCAAAGTCCTCTCTCCTGATCAACCAATCCTTTGGACGGCCGTCACACTTTGCCGGCCGCTTTCTCTTCGTTGACAAAAAGCTGGAATCCGTTGCCGTGGATGTTGACGATCTCGATGCGACCGTCCAGGAGGAGATATTTGCGCAGCTTGGTGATGAAGACGTCCATGCTCCGCGCCGTGAAGTAATTGTCCTCGCCCCAGATTTTCTTCAACGCCTCAGCCCGGGTCAGTACTCCTCCCAAATTCAGGCAAAAGAGCCGGAGCAATGAGGCCTCCTTGGGACTCAGCTTGAACTTCTGTTCCTCGCCGGGCTTGCGAAAATGAAGAATGCGGAGAGGATATTGAAAGTGGTAATAGCCGATCTCGAATTCTGTCCTTTCATCCTCAGGTTCTTCCTTGGGAATGCTGCGTTTGAGGATGGCCTGGATCCGGAGCAGCAGCTCCTCCGAATTGAAGGGCTTGGTGATGTAATCGTCGGCGCCGATCTTGAATCCCTGCAAAAGATCGTCCTTGAGCGTTTTGGCCGTCAAAAAAATGATCGGGGTTTCGGTATCCTTCTCCCTGATCTCCTTGGCCAGCGTAAAGCCGTCTTTTTTGGGCATCATTACGTCCAGGATGCACAGATCGTATTTCGTTCTGCGATACTTTTCCATGCCAGAAACGCCATCCTGCGCCAGTGTCACCTGGTAGTCGTGCATTTCCAGGTAGGACTTGAGCACATCGCCGAAATTCTGATCGTCCTCAACCAATAGGATCCTGGGATGGTATTCAGTGGACATAGGGTTCAGGCTGTTTCCTGCTTAAACGGAAAAAAGAGGGTGAAAGTACTTCCATGGCCCGGCTCACTTTCCACATGCACCTTGCCGTGGTGCGCATCCATCATGGCTTTGACGTAACTGAGACCGAGACCGAATCCCTTGACATCGTGCAAGTTGCCGGTATGCACCCGGTAAAACCGGTCAAAGATATGCTTGCGGGCTTCGCGGCTGATGCCCAACCCGTGGTCGCGAATCGCCACCTCAACGCCCCGTGAAGTGCTCCGGGTTTTGATCTCGATTTCCGGACGTTCGGGTGAATATTTGTTGGCATTGTCGAGCAGGTTGTGGATCATGCTCGAAATATGGGTCTGGTCTCCTTCCACTACCGGGGGATCGGCATCTAACGCTTGACGGATATAACCCTCGCGATGTTCGACCTGCAGGATGAAGTTGTCCACGGCCTGGCGAATGACTTCGTGAAGATCGACTTCGCCCCATTGCAGCATGAACTCCTGCTTGTCGATCTGCGCCATTTGCAAGACCTTTTCCACCTGGCGGTTCATCCTTCGGTTTTCTTCCCGGATGATTTCGGCAAACCGCCTCACTTTGCCGGAATCCCCGGACACGGCGGGATTGCCGATGGCGTCGGTGGCCAGAGAAATGGTGGCAATGGGTGTTTTGAATTCATGGGTCATGTTGTTGATGAAGTCGTTCTTCATCTCCGACACCTTCTTCTGACGAAAGATGACCAGGACCGTATAAGTAAAGCAGAACAGAATGATGCCCGTAAACAGGACGGAGGCGATCAGCTGCCGGATCACCGAACCCCAGATGGCGGTGACCTTGTCCGGGAAATGAACTTTCAGCAACCCGGGGGCACTTTGGGCCTCAGGAAACAGTGAAATCTTGTACTCGGTATTCTGGAGGGGATCCAGGCCTCCAATCTGACTGACCTGGGCGTTGTGGTCAGGAACCACATAATGACCGTCATTGATGATGAAGCTGTTGGTCTCGTAGGAATACACCCCGTAATGGAAGCGTGTGGTAATGCCGGCGCTCTCCAATTCCTCCTTGAGCAGAGCATGAAAAACAGTCAGGTCGCCAATGCGGTCATATAAGCCCATTTGTGTCCGCTGAAGGCGCTTGCGGATGATCTGGTAATACTTGATCTGCCGGTCCAGCCGGCATGCCTCGCAATCACAGGCATTCTGGCTGAGCAGGAATGCCGCCAACCGGTCATTCGGCAAATCATCGTTCAGCGGTGAATCTGCAGGTATCTGGATGCCGCGGTTTTTCTCCAGAGCCTGCCGCGCTTCCTTCTCCAGGAACACGGATTCATAGCCGTTCATGGATTCCAACGCCGCCATGCTCTCCATGCTCTCCAGCCGCTCCGAAAACCGGCGAATGGCTTCGTGAACGTTCTTCTCGAACCGCTCTTCATTCAGACGGATCGTGGTGATAAACCAATTGGCCTGCAGGGAAATGAGTCCTGCCAGGGCCGTGGTCATGAGCCCGATTATGATCCAGATGGAGGAACGCTTCATGCCTATGCCTAACCGGAAGACCGGGGGTTTGGTTCCCCGACCCGCACGTCAAATGTACGGGCACCCATCCATTATCATTCCTTTAACGCCCTTTTAACTTTCGTTTAAGTACTTCCGGAGAAATAGCAAATTAGATTTGCCTGAAATTGCTTTTCATCATCTTATTCTGATCAAAATTTCCTGCTTATGAAAAAAGGAATATTGTTACTCGTGGCATTGGGATTGGCGACCTGGTCCTTGGCTCAGGACACGGAATCGTCCGGACGGACCGTCAAAAAGGTCACCGTGGTCAAAAAATGGGTGGATGAAGATGGCGTCGAACGTACTGAGACGATTATTCGTGAAGCCGAAGACCTTCCTGCCCATCAAGCCTGGCTGACCGAGCCGGCAGAATCCCCCGGTACTCACAACGAGATTACCAAAGAAGTGGAAATCCGCATGGGTGACGAACCGGAGGAAAAGCAGGTCCGAATGCGCATCAGGGAAGATTTTCCTGCGGCCTGGGAACATCTGGAAGAGGATGTCCGCGAAAACTGGCCTGTCTGGGAAGAAAAACTCCGGGATGCCGCCGTTGAACTGGAGAACCTGACACTCAGGATGACCGAGCAGGCCTTCCTGGGGGTAGTGACCTCCGCCAGTGACGCCGGCGCTGTCATAGATGAAGTCGTGGAAAATAGCGCTGCCGAAAAAGCCGGTCTCCAATCCGGGGATGTATTGCTTCGGATTGGACAAAATGAGGTGAAAAACCACAATGACATTGCACGGGTCCTCAGGGAACACAAGCCGGGCGATGCTGTTGCCCTGACTTTCCTCCGCGACGGAAAGGAACAAAATGCAGAGGCCACACTGGGGCAAAGGGAAATCCGGATGGCCCGTCAGTGGAAAGAGATGCCCTGTAAGGATTTTTACATGGTGCCGCACATGAAAAAAGAGGCCGCCGATCCCACGGCTTTCCTTGGCATCGTCATGGAACCCCATGAAGATGGCGTCCGCATCACCGAAGTAGTGCGCCAATCACCTGCCAGAGCCGTAGGACTGCGCGAAGGAGATATCCTGTACCGCATCGATCGGACTTCGCTGACCACCCCCGAGGAGGTGAGCGGTTTTATTCAAGACAAGAAGGAAGGGGACCAGGTAACCCTGCAAATCCGGAGAGATGGTAAAAAGATGGAAGTGCCGGTTGTTCTCGGCTCAAAAGGTGCTGATTGCTGCCTGCCCGTCATTTGCCCTCCCGGTTGCTGCGAAAAGATCGTCCGTAAAGAAAAATCCGTGAAAAAGCAGGCCGAAGCCGAAATGATGGAAGAAGAAGCCCGGAAAAAAGCTTCCCAGCCCGGCAATCTGCAGCTTCAGGATCTCCGCATTTTTCCCAACCCCACCAACAGCACCGTTCGGGTGGCCTTTCGGCTTCCCTCGGAAGAATCTTTTACGATCCGCCTGATGGACACGCAGGGCAAGGTGATGATGACCCAGGAAATCACCGGCACCGATACCTATGATGAAGACATCGATCTGAGGGATATGCCCGCCGGCAATTATACTCTCTTCATCGACCAGAGCGGTCAATACCTTTCCAGGACCATCATCCGGAATCAGTAATATTCTTCAAATATCTAAAGGCAAAGAGTCCGGGAGTGTTTCCGGACTCTTTTTTTATCCCCTGTGGCCTCAGTTTCCGGCCGGCCAAAATTTTATGGATAAGGTTTACCTTTGTCCTCCCTTTGGCTCCGTAGTTCAATGGATAGAACGTCAGATTCCGGTTCTGAAAGTTGCAGGTTCGAGTCCTGCCGGGGTCACAATAAAGAGCCCTTCCGGTGTGGAAGGGCTCTTTCGTTTCAAGGCAGGACCTGATGGCTTAATGCTGTACCGTCAGCCGACGGCTGGCAAATCCCTCACCGGTGTGGACCCGGAGGACGTAAATGCCGTTGTCAAGCAGGTAGGTGGGCAGATGCAGCCAGTGCTCGCCCGACAAAACACCGAATTCCCGGCGGAACATGACACGACCCATCATGTCGACAACCTCCAGCATCACCTCATTGGGTTCGGTAAAGTGGAGATTCACCGTGGTCTGGTCGGAAGCCGGATTGGGGTAGATGTCAAGCGTCTGCAAGGCCACCGGCTCCTGGTTGGAACTCGCCAGACCGTTGGCAATGGCTTCCTGGAAAGTAAACCGGTTGGCATTGCTCACACGGCCGTTGGGCATCGTGATGGTGCTGATGATGTTGAGGTTTTCCACGTTCACATTGGCAGGCACATTCCAGGTAAATTCCCGGATGAAGGAGTTGCCGGGTTCCAGGGGTGTGGGTACGGAACCGGACTGTCCGGCGAAACCGCCCAGAATGGCCCGTGCCACATGGTCATACACCATCATTGAGGCCGGAACCGGATTGGGCAGGGATTCATAACCTCCCATGGGCCCCTGGGCACCTCCTGAATAATAATTGGCCTGGTTGTAACCGGATCCGGATCCGGTCACGCCATCCTCGGTCAGAATGACATTGATCCGCCAGTTGCCCAACAATTCCAGGAGCGTCTCGGCTGTGACCGAAATGCGAAGTTGTCCGTTGACGGCATCATATTCGGCTCCGTTCAGCAGGGTGGCTCCGGGTGCAATACCGATATGGTCGTACAATCCGTCCTCCAGTCCCAGGGGATCGATTACCTGTGCACGCTCCATGATGACGCCGGGAAAGCCCGTGAATCCGGGAAAACTCGTCACGCCGGCGTTGTAGTTGGTCACCGCCATCGGATCGTTGTTGTGCACCGCCACCGGTACGAAATAATCCCCGTAATCGTGTTTGAGGAAATCCATCAGGACCGTTCCCCGCGGACACCATCCGCACCAGGTACCCGTGCCCTCCTCGGCAATCACCCGCTTGTGCGGGGCCGGCACTACGCCGGTCACCGAGATGTTTCGGGTATCATTATTGGGATTCTGATCATCCCCCCCGTTGATCTGATGGATCGTCACCGAATAACTCGTGGTCCCCTCCTTGGCGACCAGGGATGCACTGTGGGTGAATACATGATCCTGACCGCTCAGCAGGCCCAGGGATTCCAGGGTGTCCGTGTAGGCATCCGTTCCGTCTGTCCAGGTCACCAATGCCGATTCGATCGTCTCCAAACCGAGGTTGCGCAGCGTTACCCTGAAAGACTGGCTGTTGCCCGCAATATTCTTGGTTTTGGTGGTCAGGGCAAACATCGAGACATCCAGGTCGGGCTGGATGAAAGGCTCGTAATTGAAATAGACGTCATCCACGTAGAAAGTGGAGATGCCCGAAGGATTGACCGGATAGAGATTGATGGAAGCTACCCGGTTGTTGACATTGGAAAATCCGGCTACCTTCTCCTCGTTGATGAAGATTTGCCAGTCGTTGTTGGTCAGGTCCAGAACGGCCTTTACATCAAACCATTCGTCGTGTGGAAAAGCGGCCGACCCCTGGTTGGTGGAGCCGGTGGTCATATCGAGTGTTCCGGTCTGGCGGAAGTAAAAATCCGCCGCCCACACCTGACCGATGGTTTGGTTGGCCTGGAAGTTGAAATAGGCGCCGGTACCACCAACCACAAACATTTTCATTCCGTAGGTAAGGGTGCCGTCGGTATAGGCTTCGCCAAAGGGTAAAACGATGTCCATGGGTCCTCCACTTGTGGATGTGCTGAACAGTTTCATGGACTGCAAGCCGCTGAACGCCTGCTCCTGGGATACCCGGGCATCTTCGGTGGTCCCTTCTCCCGCCGCTGACCAGGTTCGCCAAACCGGAGATGTCTGACCGACATAGGCGTCCGCAGGGTAGGCCTCAAAATCATCCTGAAAGGATTGGGCAAAGGACATGGCTCCCGGTAAAAGAAGCAGGGCAAAGAACAAGGGTACAAGTTTTTTCATAGCTACAGGATTTCGTTTTCGTACCAAAAATACACAACTTTTGCCTTCATCTCTTCCTTTCGCCCGGATTTACTTGTACATCCGGTTTCGGGGTATCTTCTATATTTCGCCGCCAACCTGCCGGGATGCTTTTGTTTTCCCTTTTTCTCTACCTCGCCATTACGCTCCTCATAGGCTTGTGGGCCGCCCGTCGCGTGCACAACACGCGTGACTTTGTAGTGGCCGGTAGGAAGATGCCCATGTTGGTGGCTGCCAGTGCATTGTTTGCCACCTGGTTTGGCTCGGAGACCATTCTGGGCGCTTCCTCGGAGTTTCTCGACGGTGGCCTCCTCGCTGTCATTGAAGATCCCTTTGGGGCCGCCTTGTGCCTGATGCTGACCGGGGCTTTCTTTGCCCGCAAGCTGTATCGACTCAACATACTGACATTCAACGATTTTTACCGCCATCGATTCGGTCCGAAAGTGGAGTTTGTGTCTGCCTTGTTCATGGTGCCATCCTATTTTGGCTGGATTGCCGCGCAATTGGTAGCCATGGCCATCATCCTCCAGACCATTGCAGGGATACCTTTTATTGCCGGAATCCTGTTGTGTACTGTTGTGGTTATGGTGTATACGGTCCGCGGAGGGATGTGGGCCGTTTCCGTCACGGATTTCATCCAGACCATCCTGATTATCGGTGGGCTCCTTTTCCTTCTGATCATTATGGTCAGGGAAACCGGTGACCTTCGGCCGGTGGTGAACGATTTGCCATCCGGCTTTTTCCGGATGTTGCCCGAACCTACGGTATCCGGATATGCCCATTGGGTGGCAGCCTGGATAACCATCGGCCTCGGATCCATTCCCCAACAGGACATATTTCAGCGGGTCATGTCGGCCCGTACCGAAAAAGGTGCCGTGGAGGCCTCCTGGCTGGGGGGGATCATGTACCTGACGATTGGCCTGCTGCCCCTGGTCATCGTTTTGCTGGGTCGATACCGGTATCCGGAACTCGTCACCAGCGGAGACGGGCAAAACTTTCTCCCGGCCCTGGTCATGCATCACGGCAACCTGCCGGCCCAGGTCCTGTTTTTCGGAGCGCTCCTCTCCGCCATTCTCAGTACCACCAGCGGCGCCATGCTCGCACCTGCCACCGTATTCGGGGAAAACATCCTCAGGCCCCGCCTCAAGGACCCCTCAGACGCCCGGGTATTGCGTCTGATACGGCTCAGCGTTATCGGTGTGGCTGTGATCTCTGCCCTCATGGCCCTTTGGAAGGCCAATATCTACGAATTGGTGGCCCAGTCTTCGGCCCTGAGTCTCGTATCCCTCTTCATACCTCTGACGGCCGGATTTTATTGGAAGAAAGCGAATGCAACAGGGGCCATGGCGGCCCTTGTCGGCGGAATGGCGGTCTGGTTGCTGTGTGAAGGGGTTGAAACGGACTGGCCCCCATTGCTCTTCGGACTGGGAGCCAGTATCCTGGGTATGGTGGTGGGTTCCTTGTGGACAAACCGCAAAACCTGACCTTCAATCCAAAGGCAGGACCAGGACTACCGGGTATTTGTATTGCCTCCGCTTGCCCGACAGGGAATACGTTTCCAACCACAATAC
Source organism: uncultured Saprospiraceae bacterium (assembly GCA_964471595.1). Classification (GTDB taxonomy): domain Bacteria; phylum Bacteroidota; class Bacteroidia; order Chitinophagales; family Saprospiraceae; genus JAGNXB01. Next base: position 69,896 of record CAYYGN010000010.1, on the reverse strand, counting down.
ATACGCGCCGGGAGGAGCCGCCATTCCCCCATCGGTATCTCCTGACCATGTGATCACGCCCTCCCTTCCCAAAAGTCGGGTGTCAGCCAATTCGCGCACATGCCGGCCAGCCCGGTCGAATACCCGGGCATTGAGCACCGTACCCGCTTCGGCAAATCGATACTGCACCACCAACTGATCCTGCCACCCGTCGCCATCCGGAGAAAACCGGACATCCACCAACACAAAGGGGGAAGGCTCACCTTCTGCCGGTTCGAAGGTCTGGGAATTCCGTCGGGTAGGCGTGGCAAATCCGGTCTCCTCCGCGGCTGAATGCCAGTTGGACCGATCCGCTCCCGGAAGGGAAGGACTCAGTCGCTCCAGGCTCACGCCTTTTTCGTCCCTGAGCAACGCGTAATGCATGTCCTCGTGATAGTCCATGGCATCAAGGACCTCGAGATCCGGCCCCTGCGCCACGAAGAGCGTCACATTGCCGCTGTCGTTGAGCCAGGCCGGGAGGGTTGCCGGAAAAAGCAGCGACGGTTCTGCCTCCGGCCAGTATTGCCGGATAAAGGCGGTATCGCCCGTCAACACCACGTGGTCTTCCGGAAAACACAATGCCTGCCGGGCAATCGGGCGGATTTCTTCCCTTCCGGGCACCATGTTGCCGAGCAACAACGCCTCCAGGGACAATACCTTGTCCGACGCGTTGTACAGTTCCACAAAATCGCTGCCCCCGGTGGGGGGATTGAAGAGGATTTCATTGATCAGCAGATCTCCCGGCGCCGGAAGCTCCGGCAGAGCCACCCGAACGCTTTGTCCTTCCGGCGCAGAATTTCCCAAACAGTCGGTCAACAGCCCTGAGGGTGAAACCCGGTAGGTGACACCGGGTTCGAGGGGTTGGTCGAGGTCCAGGGTCAATGCATGGCCTGATCCTTCCAACTGGATCGAAAGTATGGTGCGCGCCGGATCCAGCGTGATCCATCCACTGTCCGGGAGCGCCGAAAGCCGTTCGTCAAAGGTCAGCAGCAATCGGGAGGCAGTGACCGGCCAGACCCTGAGCAGAACGGGACCGGTGGAGTCCGTGGCGGGGTGATAGGTACTGTTGATCCGGCCGGGTGTTCCGCCGGCCGGCGCCACGGCACTTTGCCAGTTGCCGGTCAGGGCACACTTCAATGAGGGAGAGGTGAGCTCCAGGGACCAGCCGCCCTCGCGTTTGGTCGTTGTAGGATGCCAGTCCGACCGGTAGGTGACTTCATGCAGGATCTGCCCCGTAGAGGTCTCCAGCATGAGCCTCGTTCCGTCGTTGGGCAATTGAGGCAGGGAAGGCACGCCCAGGGTCGTCCCGTATGGGGCAAACAGGTCGGTAAATTCGGGCCTGACAAGAATAATGAAAGAATCAGGATAGAGCCAGGCAGCCGGCAGGGTTGCAGAAGCCGACGATGTGGAGATCTTCAGTCCGGTGAGATCGAGCAGTTGGTTTCCGGTGTTCAGCAACTCGACATACTCGGCATCCGGCAGGGCGACCGGTGGGTTGGGATCGGCCATGATTTCGTTGATGAGCAATTGGCCGGCGACCGGAATCAGGGGTTGGAGGAAGGTAAAAGCATGCGTCATTGTGTCCATGACATTGCCGGCCGTATCTGCCAGGCCGCTGATCTTCAGGGTATAGCTGGCGAAATTTTGCATGGCCGAAGACCATACCAGGCGCACTTCCGCCGGTACGTAAGGTTGCCATTCCACCAGGGAAGGCTGTCCCGGCCCGGGTTGCAGATCGTAGTGTTCCGGTTCCGAAACTTCCTCCTCCCGAAGCGGTTCACTGAATCGCAAATGCAATTCCTGATCGTCCACGATTTGTACATCGATCAATGTGGGAGCAGTGGTATCGGGCAGCAGCGGATTTATGCCCAGGTCGTCAAAATAATACTTGTCGGTACGCGTGGAAGTATAAGTACATCCTATCCCGAACCATTGTTCTGAACCAGTGGGCCAAACCGTATCCTGCACCGTGAATTCTTCCTTGAAATCCCATCCTCCGGTGTAATCGGCAAGGAACGTCCAGAGTCCGGAAGTCCTCCTCTCCATTCTCGCCCTGACCACAGCTGCGTTACCTCCCATGGATCCGGCCGTACCGCTGGCGAGCAGGGTACGCTGTCCGCCATCCAGGCGATAGAAATGAAAGGCATCGGAAGATCCGGTTTCGCCGGCTTCCAGATAATAGCCATTGCCGGTCAGAAAATCCTCCTGATCGGTCATCAGGGCTATGCCCACCAGATTGGCGTTGGAGGGTGAAAAATCGAGGCGGACAAAAAAATCCCATCGCGCGCTGTCGGGGATGAACTGCCAGGTAGAGATCCTGGAGGTGCCGGCGCCAGGAGCCATAAGCTGCAATTGTTGGGCCGGGTTGATCTTGAAATGGGCCAGATCACCTGTCCATAAGGTAGGTCCGGTGGACAGGTCCCCTTCGGAAAAATCCTCCATCCATTGGGCATTAACACCCGACAGCCACCCGAAGGACGCGACCATCCCGATCAGAAATATGGAACGACAAGAAGTCATGCAGGTGTCAAATATACCTGCAACGGGCGTCATGACAAGCATGAACATGCCATTAACATCCTGTCCGGGCCGTGTATCTTTGCCAGATAAATCCGTCGGAAATGAAAGTCGCCATCGTCGGTGCCACCGGACTGGTGGGCAATGTGATGACAAGGGTCCTGGAGGAGCGCGGGTTCCCCGTCACCGAGTTCATGCCTGTCGCTTCGGAGCGCTCGATAGGCAAAGAGGTGACTTTTGGCGACAGGCCTTATTCGGTCATCGGAATGGAAGAGGCTGTCGGTCGCATGCCGGATATTGCTCTGTTCAGTGCCGGAGGCTCCACTTCCTTGGAATGGGCCCCTAAATTTGCCGATGCGGGATCCATCGTTATTGACAACAGTTCCGCATGGCGCATGGACCCTTCCATTCGCCTTGTGGTGCCTGAAATCAACGCTCACCTGTTAGGCCCCGGGGACCGCATCATTGCCAACCCCAACTGTTCTACCATTCAAATGGTCATGGTCCTGGCCCCGTTGCACAGGCAGTACGGCATCGCCCGCATTGTCGTTTCGACTTATCAAAGCATCACCGGTACTGGGGTCAAAGCCGTCCGCCAGTATGAAATGGAACGCAATGATTTCACACTGGAACCTGTCCAAATGGCTTATCCCTGGCCCATTTTCGGCAATTGTCTTCCCCATTGCGACGTTTTCATGGACAACGCCTATACCCGGGAAGAAATGAAACTGGTCCACGAAACCCGCAAGATCCTGGATGCCCCGGAGATCGGCATAACAGCCACCGCCGTACGCGTTCCGGTTCAGGGCGGACATTCGGAAGCCGTCAATGTCCAGTTCCGGCAACCATTTCGGTTGGAAGATGTCAGGGAAATCCTGACGCGTACCCCAGGGGTTACCGTCATGGATGATCCTGCTCACAATTTGTATCCGATGCCCCTGACGGCTCACCAGCGTGATGATGTGTTTGTCGGGCGGTTGCGGATGGATGAGTCCCAGGCCCATACGCTCAATGCCTGGATCGTAGCCGATAACCTCCGCAAAGGGGCAGCCACGAATGCCGTTCAGATCGCGGAACACATGGTCGCCCGAGGGTTAGTTGGCACAATTCCTGCTGATAAAATCCACACCTGATGCCCGTACAAGACGATGCATCGGACCCAACCTGCTGCAAGTGCCCACCGGGCACCGTATGAAACCGATAGACCGAAAACCGATACGTTCATGAGGACCAAGCTCGTCATCTGGGGTACGAACGCGAAGGAAGAACGCGTTCTCCTGGCCCTGGAACTGTTGCCCGAAAAAAACGAGGTCGCCCTGTATGTCTTCCCCGAAGAGGCGGCTTCCGATGACTTTGTCAAATCCATGATGGAAGCGTGGAGGCTCGACAAGCCTGTAGACTTTCCGGACAACCACGAGCGGATTTCACGGCCCTTGACCTTATCCGAAAACCTCCTTCCCGATTCTTTCAAAGTGGAGCGCGGTGATGTCATCCAGCGGGCTCAGTCGGAATGGGCATTTGTCGTGCTCTCCTACAAAATGCAGCAGGCCTTTCGCTCCGAGCTGGACACCTTCCGGCACCGGATTGAAGCCCTGGAGGAATTTAGCCAGCCCTTGTGGGGGGAGCTGAAGGCCTTCTGGGAAAAAGTGCAGGGCCAGGTGCGGGATCGCAACCTTTTCCGTGAACATGTGGATCAATTGCGTGAATCTTCGGATGCCCTCTTCCTTCAAATGAAAAAGCTCCGGCAGAACGCCGATGCCCAGTTTCGCAAGGTTTCATCGGAAAATGCCCGGCTTTTCACGGAAAAACTGGATGCCATCCATGAGCGCATTGAGGAGGGGAAACATCTGATCAACACCTTTGACAGTCTCAAGCAGTTGCAGCGCGAATATCACGGTTTGTCGCTGACGCGAGATGACCGCAACAAGCTCTGGGACCGGATGGACGCTGCTTTCAAGAAGATCAAGGACAAAAGATTTGGCGACAAGCCCGCCGGTGGCGCGGCCAAGGATGGACTCGGACGAATTGAGGCCCGGCTGAAAGGTCTGCTGGACGCCATTGGCAAGATGGTGAAATCCATCGAGCGGGACGAGAAGGACCTTGAATATGAAAACCGGCGTACGGAGGCCTCCGGCGCACAGTTGGAGGTCCAGTTGCGCCAGGCCAAAATAGCCATGATTGAAGACCGGGTGCGTTCCAAGAAGGAAAAGCTCGCCGATATGGAGAAAACCCGGCAGGAACTTGAAAACAAAACAAACGCCCTGCGCCGGAAAATAGCCGAAGAAGAGGAACGCCTTCGTGTCGAAGAGGCCAAGCAGAAAATCAAGGAACGGATAGCCAAAGAAATCGAGGAATCCGGTCAGGAACTGAAGGCAAAAGAAGAGGAACTTTCGGCGGCTGCCCGTGAAATCGCCGAGACCCGGCCCCGTAAGAGCAAAGCGGCCAAAGCCGCCCCCGAGCAAAAACCCGGTCCCGAAGCCGTGGAGACTTCCGACCAACCGGATACCTCTCCGATAACAGATGATCCCGCTGACGGATCCGAACCGGTCACCGCGGAGGAAACCCCGCAGGAACCGGCCTCCGAGCCCCAACCCGAGATGGAAACCGGCACGCCACCGGATGAAGAACCGGCTCCTGTTGCTATCTCCGACGATGCCAAAGACGAGGAACACCCACATTGAGCGGGCCGGCCGGTCAACCCGGGAGACCCAAAGGTTGTTTTACTTCCGTCAGATAACACCTGATTGAACCGCACCTCTTATTGGCCCTGGGTCCTTCTGGGACTGCTCAGTCTGATCTGGGGTAGTTCCTTTATCCTAATGAAAAAGGGCCTGGAGGTGTATTCCTCCGTGCAGGTGGGATCTCTGCGCCTTGCTCTTTCCTTTATCATTCTGCTACCGGTAGCCTTTCACAAAAGATCATCCATTCGCCGCAGGGACATTCCCTGGTTGGCCGTAGTGGGATGGTCGGGCAGTGGTTTTCCGGCTTTTCTGTTTGCTCTGGCGCAAACCCACATATCCTCCGGTGTTGCCGGCATTCTGAATTCACTGACCCCGTTGTTTACCCTTGTCCTTGGCATGGCTTTTTTCGGTCTGCCTTTCCGTTGGAGCTGGGTCGCCGGAATAGGCATGGGCCTGACGGGGGTTCTTCTTATTATCGGACAGATCAACGGATGGGCTTTTGGCCCCGTAGGGTGGTATGCTTTGGCCGCCCTTTCAGGTACGGTTTTCTATGCCCTGAGCGGTAACACCGTCAAGGCCCGACTGGCCCATCTGGATGCGATGACCATAGGCAGCATCGGTTTTGTTTGGGTAGGTATCCCGGCTCTCTTGATCCTTGCCGGAACGGATTTTACCCACCGCATTATGGTCGCCCCCGGCAGTCTGCAAGCCTTCGGCGCCATATGCCTGCTCGCTTTGCTGGGTACCGTCTTTGCATCAGTATTGTATTATCATGTTGTACAAAAAACCAATCAGGTCTTTGCATCTATGGTCAGCTATCTTATCCCTTTGATTGCTCTGGCCTGGGGTTTTGCCGACGGGGAGAGCATCCACACCGTTTTTCTCGCCGGGCTGGTATTAATTTTGGCCGGCGTTTACCTGACACGCAACCGATGAGCCTGCACATCCCCGGATTGTATATCGCCTCCTCTCCGGAAAGAGGGCGGGGTGTATTTACAGCAGAACCGGTGGCGACAGGAGACGTGATCGAGATTTGTCCGGTGATCATACTGCCACCGGAAGACATGGATCGCATACATGCCTCAAGACTGCATGATTACTACTTCCTCTGGGGACCAGGGAGGGATCGGCCCGCCATTGCCCTCGGATACGGGTCGCTTTACAACCATTCCGAACAGCCCAATGCCGAATTCGAATTGGATTTTGAAGAAGAAGTCATCACCATTATTTGCCTGCATCCCATTTCTCCCGGAGAGGAAATAACCATTCATTACCAGCCGGATCATGACATTGAGGGAGGCTTGTGGTTTGAACCCCAATGAGCGTACTCAGGAAGGGTCGATCAATCTGAAGCCCACACCGTGGATGTTTTCGATCTGGATCCCCGGATCTGCCGCAAGGATTTTGCGCAGCCGTGATACAAATACATCAAGGCTGCGCCCCAGAAAATAGTCATTTTCACCCCAAATGGCTTTCAGGATATCCGCGCGTTTGAGCACCGTTCCTTTGTGGGCAATCAGATAACGCAGAAGGTCTGCCTCGCGCTGGGTGAGGGAGCTGACCTGGTCTCCGAGATGCAGGGTGAGATTCGGAAAATCAAGGGTGAATTGGCCAATCGTATAGATCGATGCCATTTTGTCCGGGCGGAACAACTTTTTCCGGCGAAGGAATACCTCGACTCGTAAAATCAGTTCTTCCATACTGTATGGCTTGGTGATGTAATCATCCGCACCGATCGTCAGGCCTTGGATGCGATCTTCTTTCAGGTATTTGGCTGTGAGAAACAAAATGGGTACTTCCGTGTCCACTTTCCGGACTTCGCTGGCGATGGTAAAGCCGTCAACCCCTGGCAACATAACGTCCAGGATCATGAGGTCGAAAACCTTGCGGGTAGCTTCCCGGAGTGCCTTTTTGCCGTCGGACAAATGTGTGACCTTGTAGCCCTGCATCTCCAGATTGTCGCGGGTCACGAATGCCAGGGTCTCATCGTCTTCTACGTACAGGATATGGGGGGCGTCGGCCTTCATGACAATGGAATGGTGATCGTAATGGCGGTATACTGCCCTTCCTCGCTCCGGAGGTCAATGTCCCAGCCGTGGGTCTGGCAAACCGTCCGTACATAATACAGGCCCAGTCCGAATCCTTTTACATCGTGCACGTTGCCGGTCGACACACGGTAGAACTTTCCAAAGATACGGGGTTGATCGGCAGTTGGAATACCTATGCCCTGATCGTGGATGGTGAGTTGCACACCCTGAGGAATGTTGCGGGTCTGGATGGTGATGACGGGGACTTCGCGACAATACTTGACGGCATTGTCGAGCAAATTGGCAATTACATTGCTCAAATGCAGCGGGTCAGCCTGTATCCTTGTCCGAAGGGCATTCAATTCCATGCGCAGTTGTCCTCCCAGTTCCTGCACCTTGACCTGGACACCTGAAACCACCTGTCCCAGGAGTTCATGTAGATCGAGAGGCTCGGGATGGATGCGCAAAGAACCCTTTTCGATCCGGGCCAACTGCAGGACTTTTTCCACCTGGTGATTGAGGCGCTGGTTTTGTTCGCCAATAATGGTGGCATACCGCAGCAGACGTTCCTCCTTGCGAATGAGCGGATCCTTCATCAGGACATCGGCGCTGATCCGTATCGTCGAAATGGGCGTCTTGAATTCGTGGGTCATGTTGTTGATGAAATCCTTCTGCAACTCGGACAGGCGTTTTTGGCGCAGGATAATGGATAGGGAATAGACAAAGAACAGAATGGTAATGAGCAAAATGGCCGAAAAAATCAAAGTGCCGGGCATATTCTCCATGATATGGGTGGTGCGCCCGGGAAAACGCACACCAAAATAATAGAGGAACTGATCGTACTTGGGGAGATTGCCGGCTTGCGGATTAACCGAGCCTTCGTTGTGAAAGGACACATAATTGCCGTACACCATCTGATCGGAGGAGCAATCGTAGATGGCGTACTCGAAGTCGGTCGTCAGGGAAACGGCTTCAAATTCCTTGCGCAGGTAGAATTCCAATGCGCCGGCATCAATGGCATCATTGACGTTGACGACGTAATAATGGGAGTTGAGCTTTTTGACCAGATCATAGGAGGGCAATTCGCTTTTGTTGAACCTGGCTATCTCGCGCGCGACGTTGATGAGCGCGATATGAACCCTCTGATGGAACTCCTGGTCTTTGAAATCCCAGGCCCGAAGGAACCAATACATTTGGAAGGCCAGGATACCAATGATGGAAATCGCCCCGAAGAAGACGATCCGCCAAATCGTTCGATTGGACATGTTGCCCGAAAATACAGGTTTTCCACATACGCGGCCCAGGGCCTACCTTTGCCGGATGGGTCGAACATTCGTCCTTTGCATGTTATTGACGGGGATTGGGCCGATGCTGTATGCCCAAGGAAATCCCTTCGAGTTGCGTCACCTGCTGACCCTCGAAGAGCGACAAGAATTGGTCTTCAACCAGCGAAATCCCTTTGAGCTGATCCGCGGTGATGAAGCCGAAGCCATCCTCGGTTTTTTTCCCGAAACCGTCAAACCCCATGCGGCTCTTCAGCCTTATGACGATCTGCGATACGTGGATGCACCCGGTCTGTTGTTCTGGATCTATTTGGCCCTGTTCATCCTCGCTACCTTACTGTTCAACCTCGGACGTACTCAAACAGGAAGGTGGTGGCGTGCCACGATCAATGACCAGTTGACCCTGGGACTGCAACGCGAAAGCACCAAAGGATACGGGGCAGCCTGGTCCTTGTGGTATGTGTTCTTCTTTGCCAATGCAGGTATTTTCCTTTACCAGGCCGTCAACGGTTGGACCAACGGGCAGTTTCCGGGTGACAATCCCATTATGCTCCCGGTCTTTGCCGGAGGCGTAGCCGCCTATTTCCTGGCCAAACATCTGGTACTTCACCTCACGGGTCGCATCTTTCCCCTAAACCGGCCCATGGCCCATTACAGTTTCTCGATCCGCTTGTTCAATGTTGTCATGGGGATGGGATTGTTTCCCTTGAACATCGGGATGAGCTACTCCGGGGATACCCTGAGGGATGTTTTTTTCTATCTGGCCCTGGGGTGGATTTGTCTGCACCTTCTGTTTCGTGTACTCAGGGCCCTCCAGATCGGGTTGCCCTACCTGGCTTCAGGGCCTGTACACTTTTTTCTCTATCTTTGCACCGTTGAATTGGCACCCGTTCTGGTTCTTCTCAAATGGCTTCAGACGGATGGTCACGCCCTGTTGTAAACAGTAATGGCTCCCGGAAATGGCAGTATCGGAAACTTATAAGCGGGTAAAGACGATCCTCGTCTCCCAGCCGAAGCCTGAACGATCGCCCTACTTTCAACTCGAAGAAGATTACGCCCTTACGATCGACTGGCGCCCGTTCATCCATGTGGAAGGACTGACTGCCAAAGAATTCCGCCGTTTCAAAATCTACCCGGAAGAATATTCGGCCATCATTTTCACCAGCTTGTACGCGGTGGATCATTTCTTCCGGATGTGCGAGGAACTTCGTTACAAAATCCCCGAGGACCTCAAGTATTTCTGTCTGACAGAATCCATTGCCAACTACCTTCAGAAGTTCATTGTCTTTCGCAAACGCAAGGTGTTTTTTGGTGCCAGAACGATCATGGACCTCAAAAACCCGCTGCACAAACACCGGGACAAGGAGCGATTCCTGCTCCCCTGCAGTAACCTGGCTGCGCCTGAAGTGACCAACTATCTCAGGGAGAACAAATTCAACTTTGTGGAGGCCATGATGTATCAGACCGTCAGCAGCGACCTCTCCGATCTCCGGGATATCTTCTACGATGTCCTGGTTTTTTTCAGTCCCCTGGGTATCAAATCCCTTTTCGACAACTTTCCGGATTTCCAACAGAACGAGACCCGGATTGCCGTGTTCGGTGACCAAACCCTCAAAGCCGCCGAGGATGCAGGGCTCTACATCAACATCAAGGCACCCACTTCAGAGTTTAGCAGCATGACCATGGCCCTGGGCGCTTATCTGAAGAAATCCAACGCCTGACCCAAGCCCTTCCTGTAACCTGTTGACGGATCGTGCGTATAGGTATTCCAATACCTGTACCCCTATTACCCCTGATCATGAAAACGAGGTTCGTCTTACTCATCATTGCCGTCCTGCTATTTCGGACCCCATCGGCAGGCCAGTCGAAGGACAACATGAGCGATCCTGTCTGGACCAATCAGGAGCGCTATATCCGGGAACATGCCGGACTGGCCGTCAAGGAAATGTACCTCAGCGGGATTCCGGCCAGCATCAAACTCGCGCAGGGACTGCTGGAAACCGCATCAGGAACGAGCCGTCTGGCCACAGATGGCAACAACCATTTCGGGATCAAGTGCAAGTCCTCCTGGATCGGTGATACCTTGCTCGTCGTCGATGACGATTTTGGACCTGATGGCCGGTTGATGGAATCCTGCTTTCGCCGCTATGCAGGTGTTACGGACAGTTATCGCGATCATTCGGATTTCTTAATGACCAGCCCCCGCTACCAGGAGTTGTTTCAGCTTGACCGGACCGATTACCGCGGATGGGCGAACGGACTCCAGCGATGCGGTTACGCCACCAACCCGCAATACGCTGAAAAGATCAGCGGCCTGGTAGAAAGATATCAGCTCCATGTGTTTGATCACGTACCGGAAGAAGACTTGACGGCTTGTCTGGACTATTATGATACCCAACTCTATGTCGTGCGACATCAGGAGAATACCGGTCAACCCTTGTCTGCCGCCGGAGCACCGCCGGCATCTGTCCGGTTGCCGGGCAACTACAAAGGAGGCTGGCTCCGTGAAAACACCAGGATTCGCATGATCACCACCTTGCTGGACCGTGGAGGCGCCACCCGTGAGACCGTTCAGGTACGCAACGAAGGGGGTTTCCTTTCCTTTGAAGTAGCGGCGCGTCCCCAATAGGGACAAAAGACCCTTTGTCAAAGAATGGTAGATTCCAGGAACGGGAGTTTTTCCGGGTAATCCGTGGTATAATGCAGGCCGCGACTTTCCCGGCGAAGAGTGGCAGAACGGGTCACGAGGTAAGCGATGGTCAGCAGGTTTCGCAACTCACACAATTGGGGCGAAAGGGTGGTTTGGTGGTAGAGTTCCTCGGTTTCCCGATGCAACAGGTGCAGACGATCCATCGCCCTTTTGAGACGCACGTTTGATCGTACGATACCGACATAGTTGGTCATGATCTCCTTCAACTCCTTGAGGGATTGGGTGATCAACACCATTTCGCGGGGTGCGGTAGTGCCTTCCGCGCTCCAGTCGGGAACAAGCGGTGGCTCCGGAATTCCGGATGCTTCTTCCAAGGCGAGAAAAATCCGGTGCGCAAAGACCATGGCTTCCAATAAAGAGTTGGAAGCCAATCTGTTAGCACCATGCAATCCGGTAGATGTGCACTCGCCGCAGGCGAACAGATTTCGGATGCTGGACCGTCCCCACGCGTCGGTAAGGATTCCGCCACACATGTAATGACAGGCCGGGGCTACCGGTATCATGTCGCGGGAAGGGTCAATACCCATTTGCAGGCATTTGGCCGTAATCGTAGGGAAGTGCGCCTCAAATCCCTTGGGGTCCAAATGGGTACAATCGAGGCAAACATGCTCATCTCCCCTGATTTTCAATTCGTTATCTATCGCACGAGCCACAATATCCCGGGGCGCGAGGCTTTCGCGTGGATCATAGCGTTTCATGAAGGCATCACCGTCCTTGGCGCGCAGGATGCCTCCAAAGCCTCTGACCGCTTCGGAAATCAGGAAGGAAGGATTTTCTCCAGCCGGATTGTAGAGGCTGGTTGGATGAAACTGGACAAATTCCATGTCGCGTACCCTTCCTTTGGCCCGGTAAACCATGGCCATGCCATCACCCGTAGCGATGACTGGATTGGTGGTATGGCGATACACCTGACCGGCACCGCCTGCTGCAATGACGGTATGCCCGGCCAGGAAAGTCTCGATATGCCCGGTCACTTTGTTGAGGGCATAGGCGCCATAACAGGTAATATCCGGCGTCACTCTGGTGACATTATATCCCAGGTGATGTTGGGTAATGATGTCAATGGTGAAGTAGTGCTCGAGAATACGAATGGAGGGATGACGTTCGGCTTCCTGCAGCAGAGCGCGCTGGATCTCCCAGCCGGTCAGATCTTTGTAGTGGAGGATTCTGTTTTCCGTATGTCCCCCTTCCCTTCCCAGATTGTAGTCCTGATCCCCTTCCTTGTCAAAACGGGTGCCCCACGCAATGATCTCTTCGACGCGCAAGGGTCCTTCCGTAACGACAATCCGTACGATCTCGGGATCGCACAAGCCATCGCCGGCATCCAGGGTATCGTGGATGTGCTTCTCGAAGGAATCGTGCTTCCGGTCCCACACGGCGGCAACGCCTCCTTGTGCATATCGCGTGTTGCTTTCGTCATCCGACGTTTTGGTCAATACCTGGATGGTGAGATCCGGATTGGCCTGGGCCAATTTGACGGCGAGGGTAAGACCGGCAATACCCGAACCAATGATGAGGATGTCCGACTTGTGCAAGACAGGGTTATTTTTGGCGAAGGTAACTAACACTGCCAAGGCTACATGCGCATTGCCGTCAACACCCGTTTGCTACTGGGGGGAAAGCTGGAAGGGATCGGGTGGTACACCTGCGAGATCGTCCGACGGTTGGTGCTGTCCCACCCGAATGACACCTTTATCCTTTTTTTTGACCGGGCATGGGATTCCTCTTTTGTATTTGGTCCCAATGTGGAATGTGTCCGAGTTTTCCCCCCAGCAAGGCATCCGCTTCTCTTCTGGATCTGGTTTGAACTCCGTTTGCCCGTTTTGCTCAAACGATACCAGGCAGATGTCTTTTGGTCACCGGATGGATTTCTGTCCATTGGGACCTCCGTGCCCACGGTTTTGACCGTACATGATCTTGCCTACAAGCATTTTCCCCGGCATGTATCCTTGTCCCAGCGCATGTATTACCGGTATTTCATGCCCAAATTCCTCCGTCGCGCTGATCATGTCCTGGCCGTCAGCGAGGCTACGGGCGCCGACCTCCGTGACAGCGGAGTTCCGGCAGACAAGCTGACGGTGGTCTATAATGGTGTGGGAAGTGGTTTTGTACCCGCATCCGAGCGCGAATGTCAACAGCTGAGAGATGCGGAAACGCGGGGACAACCCTTTTTCCTATATGTGGGTGCCCTCCATCCCCGCAAAAACATCCTGCGTTTGATCCGGTCGTTCGAGGCCTTCAAGTCGGACACTGGATACCCGCATCATCTGGTATTGTTGGGACGCATGGCCTGGAAGTCCGGGGAAATCAAATCCCGTCTGCATCAGTCTCCCTGGAAGGCATATATCCACCATGTCGGTTACCAAAGCGGGCAATTGCCATTGTGGTATTCGGCCTCTGCGGCGTTGGTCTATGTATCCCTTTTCGAGGGTTTTGGCATTCCGATTGCAGAGGCCATGAGCTGCGATACGGCCGTCATTACTTCGGGGTTGAGTGCCATGCCGGAAGTTGCCGGATCCGCCGCGTTGCTGGTGGATCCGTATAGCGAGAAGGAGATAACCACAGCCATGAGACGACTGGTCTCGGAGTCCGGCTTAAGGGAAAAACTGATCGATAAGGGAAGGGAGCAAAGGAAGAAATTCCGGTGGGAGGCAAGTGCCGAAATGGTATGGAAAGTACTGTGCGAGGTATCCCTGGACACGGGTAAAAACAGGAATAAGCAACATGGCCAGAGAGGTATTTCGATATAAAAATCGCCGGGAAAAAAACCGGCAGACCCGCCGGAATGTCGGTTTGATCCTGCTTTTTGCCGGTTTTTGGATGGTCCTTTGGATGTGGATGAAGAGGCATGAATGGTGGGGATGGTTGAAAACCTGGTTTTATTAAACCTGAAAAGGCCTTTGTACACGGCTAACTTCGAGAAATGAAACCTTCCGGGATCAAAATCTTCGCTCCTGCCAGCCTGTCCAATCTGGCAGTTGGATTCGACATCCTGGGATTGGCCCTTGAAAATCCGGGCGATGAGGTGATTGCGTGGAAGGAGCCGGGAACATCTATTCGAATGGCGGGAGTGACCGGTCAATCTGCGGCAATGCCCGAAGATCCTGAAAGGAATGCCGTCTGCATTGCGGCCAGAGCCGTGTGGAAGGCCCTGGCTCCCGATGGACATGGCATTGCCTTGGAACTGCACAAACGTATCCCCGTAGGGAGCGGTTTGGGTGGGAGTGCGGCATCGGCAGTTGCAGGTGCCATGGCGGTCAATGAATTGCTGGGTAGACCCTTGTCCCGACTGGAATTGCTTCCCTTTGCCATGGAAGCTGAAAAAGAGGTAAGCGGTGGTATGTATGCAGATAATGTATGTGCCTGTCTGTTGGGGGGAATTGTATTGGTGAGGGACAGTCCAACCTCGGACATTCAACGTCTACCCACCCCGAAAGGACTGTTTATCAGCGTGGTATTGCCTGATTTGCGCTTGATTACCAGCCAATCAAGAGGAATATTGAAACCAGATGTCCCCGTAGAAACGGTGGTTGCCCAAACCGCCAACCTGGCTGGATTCATCCATGGGTTGTGGCAATCAGATTTCCCGCTGATCCGCCGGAGCTTGCGGGATGCCTGGATTGAACCCCAAAGAGCAAGTTTCATCCCCGGCTTTTATGAAGTCCAGGAAACAGCCCGGCAATTTGATACACTGGGATGCAGTATCAGCGGATCAGGACCAGCCATCTTTGCTTTGTTCGAAAACAGCCTGCTGGCCGAAGAAGCCGGAATAGCCATGCAGAAAACATTGGCGAATCACAACCTGGAAAGTCGACTGTTCCTCAGTAGGGTAAATGAAGAGGGTGCCCGGCGACTTTGAAGATGTTCCACGTGGAACAATTGACCCTTTCGGAAGCCTTCAGAATCAGCGGTTGGCATGCCATAAACCGCGACTTTCCAGCACCCTCCACTTTTACGCCATCGTGAATCAGCTTTTCTCCCGGTAATGAAGGCGATGATTTTTAGCATTGATATGGTCCAACGTCAATGCATCCGGTCCATGTTCCACGTGAAACATGCACGGGTAACCCGGCTCCACGAATCTGCCGTCATTATAAACATACAGGTACTGTAAGCCCGGCAATAACATCATGTTGCCATTCCGTTCAGGTATCCCTTCCCAAAATCTGGCGCAAGAAGCCATCAGGCCTCTCCGGCATGTCTCCTCAAAAAGGCATAGAGAATTTCATTGAAAGCATCGGGCAATTCCATCATGGGCGCATGGCCGCATTTTTCCAACACATGCAACTCACTTCCGGCGATAAGATCGTTGAATTTGTGAGCCACAAATACAGGTGTCACAATGTCTTCCTTTCCCCATATCAACAATGTAGGACACTGAATCTGATAAAGCCGGTCACCCACATTATGGCGGATGGCACTTTTTGCCGTGGCCAACACGCGAATAACTTTGGAGCGATCATTCACGATACCATACACTTCATCAATCAAAGCCTTGGTAGCCACATCCGGATTGTAAAATGTCTCCTGGGTCTTCTTCCGTATATACTCATAGTCTCCACGCTTGGGAAAGGTATTGCCCATAGCACTTTCATACAAACCACTGCTACCCGTCAAACAAAGTGTACTCACCCTGTCGGGATTGTTGAGCGTAAATAGAATCGCGACATGTCCGCCCAAACTGTTGCCCAAAACATGAACCTTCCTGAATCCCTTGAATTCGACAAAATGTTGGACATGCTCCACCAAACCCTTGACAGACACCTGAAGCAAAGGCATCTCATAGATCGGTAAAATGGGCACCAAAACATTATGCGTCGGACTCAAATGGCGCAGAATACCCTCAAAGTTGCTCAAGGCCCCAAAAAGACCGTGCAACAGAATCAACACCTCACCAGAACCGCCGGTCTCGATATACCGGAAATTACCATCCACTTTGACCGGGAATTCTTGCTTCATAACGGGCAAAAATACGGCATTAGGACTTTTCTTTTAATACGTCCTGGCGTGAAACAGGTGTCAATTCACGCATGTGAACCAAATAAACGGACCCCAACAGCACCAGACCTCCCGTCTGATGCCAAGAAGCCAACAAAACAGGAATCCCCTGCTGAAAGGACACCACCGTCAATATGCCCAATCCCACCTGGATCAATACGACACCCATCAACCACAGGGACCAATTCTTCAATCGACGACTACCGCTGTACATCAATCCCAAACACAATATCAATACAACCAATAAGAGCCCATAAGCAACAATACGATGAGCAAATTGTACAAATGCCGGCATGAAGGTATTTTCATCATACCGGACAAAGGCATCCCATTGCCAGGCGTCTGGGTCCAGAAGTATGCCAGGTATCCAGGAGCCATTCATGGACGGCCAGGTCGGATAAGCAAATCCGGCCTTCATGCCGGATACCATTCCCCCGAGAAAAACCTGAAGAACAAGCATCAGGAATATCCATCCACTCAACCTGTAAAGACCCCGGTCATGAACCGGTTGCACAACCACCCGGTATCGGTACCAAACATCCAGTAAATAGACAAATACTGCAAAACCCAAAAGCAAATGGGCACCCAGTTTGTAGATATTCACCCAGGGACGCTCATTCAAACCACTGGCTACCATGATCCATCCAAAAGAGGCAGTAATCGCAGCCAGTAGAACCAAAATGCCCAACCGACGCATCAAATCCCTGCTCAACATCCCTCTGGACCAAAAAAACAGAAAGGGCACGAGAAATACCAAACCTAGCAACCTTGCCCACAATCGGTGGAAATATTCCCAGAAGTATATATATTTGAAACTGTCCAGCGACATGCCTTTGTTAATCAACGCGTATTGGGGTGTTTCCCGATAAAGTTGGAAAGCCTCTTCCCATTCCGCTTCATTCATCGGTGGGAACGTCCCGGTCACTATTTCCCACCTGGTGATGGACAACCCACTGCCCGTCAACCGGGTAACTCCTCCGATCACGATCTGGCCCAATACGCCGACAAGCCCGGTCAACAACCACAAACTGACCCATTTCGAAAAAGTTCCACCCTCCATGATGTTCCGGAATTGAACAGGGCAAAACTAAGAACATCCGCAGTACCGCCCAGGTGCCAACACCGGCCTCTGATGGTTATTATTATAAGTTATTAATTAATAAAAAAGAATCATCATTATCAGTAAGGTGTATATGTGAGTAACCAAGTACGTTGAAATTTTGATTTGTCGATATACACGTTCCAGCAAAGTTTATCCACAATAAGATAATATCTTAAATTATTGTTTATCAATATTGTATAACTTTACTAACAGTCATTTGATACTTTATTCACATAGTAAGTAGCAGTGAATTCCAAAGGGACAGGTGGTGTGCAAAATGGGATCGGATGTCAGGTAGGTACCCTTTCTCCACAACACATGCAAGTTGTTTGAATGGGTAAATGCCGCCTTGCCGCGATGTGGGGATAAGGTGCGGTTTATCCACCGGAACTTGTGCGGACGAGCTGAATAACTTACTTTCATGGTGCTTCGTTATCACCACATTATACATGCTTGTTTACCTGTTTGTGGATAAGTTATGAGAATCGTCATTCAGAGAGTCCGGGAAGCATCGGTTGGGGTTGAAGGTCGGATCGTGGCGTCCATTGGCAGGGGTTTATTGGTCCTTGTTGGTGTGGAGGAAGATGATGAAAGGGATGACGCCATTTGGTTATGCCAGAAACTCAAAACACTCAGGATATTTTCCGATGAGGAGGGAAAAATGAATGCAGATATTGTCGCTGTTGGCGGGGCATTTCTGGTTGTATCCCAGTTTACCTTGCACGCGAGTACGCGAAAAGGCAACCGCCCTTCCTTTATCCGTGCCGCAAGACCTGAAAAGGCGATTGCTTTGTATCAATGCTTTGTGGAGGAATTGGCCATACAGAGTGGATGCCCGGTAGAAAGCGGCATATTCGCAGCAGATATGCAGGTGGGGCTGGTCAACGACGGTCCCGTCACCCTGATCATGGATAGTAAAAGAAAGGAGTGACATGGAAATCAAGGAGGCCCAGCAAATGGTGGATCAATGGATCCGGACCAAAGGAGTAAGGTATTTCAATCCTCTTTCCAATATGGCTATCCTTATGGAAGAAGTAGGAGAGTTAAGCCGTTGGATGGTAAGGGAATACGGAGAGCAGTCCTACAAATCCACCGAAGACCCCACAGACGCCTCTGGGGCCATTGCCGGTGAATTGGCGGACATTCTTTGGGTTTTGATCTGTTTGGCCAACCAAACCGGGACTGATCTCGACCAAGCCCTGCAGGCAAGCATGGCCAAGAAGGATATACGGGATGCGCGGCGGCATCTCGACAATCCTAAACTGCAATCTGGGTCATCTGATTGACACACTGCTGTAGGGCCTCTCCGAATTTGGCGGAGTCTTCCAGCATGCCCATATGACCGGCATTTTCCAGCATTTGGAAGCAAGTCTGCGGTGCCAGTTGGGCTTCTTCCAGGCTTTGTTCCCGCGATACGATGGGATCGTGTGCCCCGGCTATCATGCTGACCGGTACTTTCAGTTGGGCCAGTGTATCTCGGTGGTCCTTGCGATCACGCATACACTGCAAAGCGAGCATGACTCCTTTTTGCCCGTATTTGGAGGCACGATCGATCCATTCATCCAGTTCTCCCCTGTTTTTCTCTTTCCAGGCGGTCATGTAGAGATCGGGGATCAGCCGGGCGGCATATTTGGCCAGACCATTTCGCTCGAGGAACTGCATGTGCTCCTCCCGGCTTTTTCTTTTTTCCGGAGAGTCCGGAGCCGCCTGACTGTGCATCAGCACCAATCCTTTGAGTTGCTCGGGATAGTGCGAGGCAAAATCCAGCGCCACATAACCTCCCATACTGTGGCCGGCCAGAATGACGGAGTTTTTATTTTGGTCGAGGATCCAGTCCCTGATGTAATCGGCATACCCGGTCATGGATATCTCAAGAAGTCCCACTTTGCTGGCTTCTCCGAATCCGGGCAAATCCGGCAGAAACCAACTGAAGTTCTTTTGATCGAGGTGGGGAAGGATGGTATCGAAAATACGGCGATCCTCCATGAATCCATGGATCAAAACAACGGTGATCGGACCAGAACCGTGTTTAAAAAAGGGAATTCCTGACATGGGGGCTTCGATTCGGGTGCAAAGGTACGTTCTTTCTTCAGCGTAAAATAACCATTTCTGTCCTCCGGTTCAATTGTTTTCCTTCGGATGTCGTATTGTCCGCTACCGGACGGGTGTCTCCATATCCGGCACTTTCAATGCGGTGTCCGGCAATCCCTTGCCGGACAAGCCAATTTCTGACGGCATCGGCTCTGCGGCTTGATAGCGCCTGGTTGTCTTCTGGTCGGCCGGTGTTGTCCGTATGCCCTTCCAGGCGGACCCGGATGTCCGGATTTTCTGCCATAAGGGCCTTTACCCGTTCCAGTTCGAAAAGGGATGAAGGGTGGAATTCGTCACTGCCCGTAGGGAACAGGATATTGCGCAGGACAATCCGTACTTCCTGGCCGGGATCACGAACAGCCGCAATCCGATGCAGGGCAATGTCAAGTTCGTACGGCTGATAGGCATTCTCTTCACGGATCGAAAATCGCGAACTGTAAAAGGCATATCCCGGAAGTTCCAGGATGACGGCATATTCGGATCCACTGGGCAGGCAGACCAAAAAATCGCCATTTTCACGGGCTGATACCTCATAAGCCGCTTCCCGATCCGGCCCCTGCTGGCGGACCAGAAACCGACCGGGAAGCCCCTGTCCTGTCGAGGCATCCGTCACCCTGCCCCTGACATAGGTGACAGGGATACCGCGGACCTCTTCGGGAAGGATGAATTCATACAGATAAATGCCGCGGGGCCAATCTTCCGCGAGGCTTCTGTCCGTGGCCAAAAAAGCGGTATGGCCATCCAGATAAAGACTGAGGGATCCTTCATGACCCTCCGTGTTGACCGGATAGCCGAGGTTGACGGGGTCGGACCACCCTTTGCCCGGCTGGAAACGTGTGACAAACATATCCATGTCTCCCATCCCGGGATGGCCGTCCGAGGAAAAATAGAGGGTTTTGCCATCGGCATGCAAAAAGGGGGTTTGTTCGCGGAAAGGTGTATTGACCGCGCCGGGGATGGGTTGCGGCTCCGACCAATGTCCCGCGCTATCCCGAAAGGTCCACCAAAGATCGGATTCCCCCTTGCCCCCGGGCCGGGTACTGCTGAAGATCAACATACTGCCGTCAGCAGACAAAGCCGGCTGGGCATCCCAATGGCGGGTATTGACACCCGGTCCCATGTTTTGGGGCGCCGACCACCGGCCGTCTGTCCCCAAGGAGGAGAGGTACAGGTCACAACTGCCCAGACCCCGGCTGTCCTGACAGCGGGTAAATACAAGGATGGAGCCATCCCGGCCCAGCGAATGCATCCCTTCGTTCTGTGGGGAATTGAGCTCGTGGATGGGCTCGGCCATCGCCCAGTCAGGGCCTGTCCTTTGGGCGGCATAGAAGTCTTCCTGGCCATCCACCCTTCTGGTAAAGACCATATAGCGCCCATCCCCCCGGAAAACGGCCCCATACTGCATTTGACCCGGGCGGTTGATCGTTGCCGGAAGGGGAGTGGGCACAAAAGGAACCGGTGTGCGCAGCGCCTCCCCGGCAAAGGCGGAATTGTTCCTTTCCCTCCGGGCTTCAGCTTTGGCGTGATGGGTATCAGGGGCAAGATGAAGATAACGGTCGTAGGCGACAACTGCCTCTTCCCATCGCCGTCCATCCCTGCAAATGCGTGCCAATGCCAGCCACACGGATGGATCCTCTTCCGGCCTGAGAAGAACGAGACGACGCAAATCCGCTTCGGCGGAGGCGGGTTCGGATTCCAGCAGCAGGGCCGCCCGATCGGAGATGGCTGCGTAGAAATCCGGTGAAAGAAGTATGGCTTTGTCCAGCGCGACAAGGGCCTTGTCCGGTTTTCCTTTCTTAATCCATTCCCTGGCTTCCTGCCTCGCTTTTTCCGCTTTGGGCGGAACATTTTCCTGGCCCCAAGACACCACGGGAAGAAGGTAAAGACTGAAGAGAAGGAATGAGAAGCGAAGCATCAGGTATAGAACGCTTTTACTTCCAGTACATGATATAATGGGACCTTCCTCCTGACAAAGAAGGATAAAGCAGGCCGTTACGGGTATGGTTGATCCCTTGAATCAACGCAGGCCGGCGGGATCAACGGGTTTCGGCCAGCGCCTGTATTTGGCAACGGGGGGGCTCACCCCCACCGCAATGCTTCGACCGGATCGATCCGGGCGGCGCGGCTTGCGGGATAAAGACCGGCCAGCAAACTAAGGCCGATGGCAAAACCGATCGATCCCAGCAGCAACCACCAGGGAAAGTAGAAGAGGTCCATAGGAGTCTCTCCCATCTCGCGAATTTTCATGTTGATGAAGCTTCCGGCAGCCAGAGTGACCAACCAACCAAGGGCAATTCCTCCCAGGGCGCCGATCAGTCCGATCACGGCAGCTTCGCCGAAAAACACCGATTTGATCTGGCCTTCACTTCCACCAATGGCTTTCATGATTCCGATTTCTCTTGTTCTTTCCAGGATACTCATCAACAGGGTATTGATGATGCCCAATCCGGCGACGACAAGGGCAATGAATCCGACGACACCCAATACCGCTTTCATGGCGAGGAAGGCACGGCGCACTTCCTTGAGTTGTTCGGCCAGCGCAAAGGCGTTGAGGCCCATGGATTCCAATTCGGCCCGGACGGGTGTGATGTCTTCCGGCCCCGCTACATTGACCTGGATGACGGCATATTTGTCCGGTGTGGATTTACCCTTGCGCAGGAAATCGGTGATGCTGTTGAAACCGATGCTGGGGATCGTCGAGGCAAATCCGGCGGGGATAAGCAGATCACCACCGAAGCGACTGGCCGGACCATCCGGTTCCAATTCCCGTATGCCGGTGATGATCAGAGGGGTCCGGCGTTCGCTCAAAGGGGTTTCATCGCGGTTGCCCATCAGGGCACCCATCATGCGCATGGGATTGAATACGGCAGTGCTCAACCACAGCGTGTCGCCGATCAGGTCATCCGGAAGGACGTAGGTATAAACCCCAGCAGTGTCTTTTTCCTTGGCCTTGGCCATATCTTCGGTATCCAGACGGATTTTCAATCTTCGGAGCAATTGAGTGTTGATCACGGCCTGGGGCAGGGAATCCGATGTAAGGAATGTGCCGGCGATCAATTCGGCATTGGAATTTTTCAGGCCCATGGCGGGATCAACGCCAGTGTAGGTCAGGGTGGTCTCCTTTCCCCCTAAGCCAACTTTGGCGGGCTGCTGGATCTCGCCATAAGCTTCTTTGACGCCCTTTATCCGCCGGATGCGATCCAACAATTCGTCATCCAGTGGAACGTTGACACCGCTGGTATCAGTCAGGGATTCCACTGGCCTGTTCATGTCCAGTTTGAGCGGTGAAACGGTGATACGGGCGAAGAGACCACTTTCCATAAAGGCGTCGGTGACGTTCTTTTCCATTCCGCTGCCAAAGGCGACCATGGAAATGAGGGCACCAATGCCTATGACCACACCGAGAACGGTCAGGGAGGACCGCAGCCGGGTACGCCACAGGTTGTGGATCGCCATACGGAGGATGTCCGAGGTCGTCATGCCTTGGGATTTTGGAGGGAAGGAGTCTCATCCAGCACACGTCCGTCCTGGATCCGGATGATGCGTTGGGCCACAGCGGCCATATCGGGATCATGGGTGATCATGATGATGGTGCGGCCCTGAACATGAAGTCGCTGTAACAAAGCGAGAATGGCTTCTCCGTTTTGGGTATCCAGGTTGCCGGTTGGTTCGTCGGCGAGAATGATATCCGGATTGTTGGCCAACGCCCGGGCGATGGCGACTCTTTGGGCTTCCCCGCCGGAAAGTTCGGTGGGGCGGTGGTCGGCCCTGTCGGCAAGTCCTACCTGTTCGAGCAGGGCAAGGGCAATTCTTTTTCTGTCCTTTCGGTTTACACCCCCGAAAGCGAGGGCGAGCTCCACATTTTCAATGGCCGTAAGACCCGTGATGAGCTGAAACGTCTGGAACACCATGCCGACGCGGTGACGGCGATGACGAACACGACCCTCCCTGCCGCCGGCAGCAAGATCCGTCCCGTCCACACGGATGATCCCCGAAGTGGGGGTGTCCAAACCACCCAGCAGGTTGAGCAAGGTGGATTTGCCGGATCCCGATTTCCCTACAATGGCCACGAATTCTCCCCGGCGGATATCCAGGCTGACATCGTTGACCGCCGAAACATTGACGGCCGATTTGCGATAGATCTTTTTCAGATTCCGGATCTCGATAAAGGACATGGAAAAGCGGTTGGGGGACAAAAGTCGGCGTTATCCGGAGGATCATCCCCCGACAATCGACCGCAGGCGACATTTACCGGATGAAGGAAGGCAATGGCCGGATGCAGGAAAGGGGAGCGGACGATGGGCATTCCTGCAACGGTGGTCGGCCCACCCCCTCACGTGCCGGATCGGGATGAGTTTACGAGGCGCTCCAGGAAGAACCTTCAGGTCCATCCTTTACCACGATTCCGGCTTCTTTCAACCCGTCACGAATACGGTCTGCGGTCGGCCAGTCTTTCGAGGCCCGGGCCCGGCCCCTGAGATCCAGAATGAGGTCCATCAGGGCATTTACGGTGGCGGAGGCGGTACCCTGGTCTTCTTCTGCCAGACCGAATACGTCAAAAAGCAACGCGCTCATGGTTTCCCGGAGGCGCACCAGGGTTGAGGGCAGGATTTGATCCGGCGGGATCTGGCCGCCATGCAGGGCATTGATCCGTGGGATGACTTCAAACAACCGGGCAAGCGCCTTGGGCGTATTGAAATCGTCGCAGAGCTCTTCAACAGCTTGATCGAGTTGGCCGAGAATTTCGCGGTCCAGGTCGCTTTCCTGTTTTCCGGCAGGAGCAGGGAGCCGTTGGATGTTCTTCCAGGCTTCCATCAGCCGGCGGTATCCTTTGTCGGCAGCCTGAAGGGCTTCATCGGTGATGTCCAGCGTGCTGCGGTAATGGGCTTGCAACATGAAAAACCGCACGGTCATCGGACTGTAACCGCGGGAGATGAAAGGACTCTCCCCACTGAACAACTCATAGGGACTAATGGTGTTGCCGTCGCTTTTGGACATCTTTTTTCCGTTGAGCAGCAACATGTTGCCATGCACCCAATATTTGGCCGGTGCGCAACCACAGGCTCCGAAGTTCTGGGCGATCTCGTTTTCGTGATGGGGGAATTTGAGGTCGGCACCTCCCCCGTGGATGTCGAAGGTGTGACCCAGGTATTTGGTGCTCATGGCAGAACACTCCAGGTGCCATCCCGGAAATCCTTCTCCCCAGGGACTGTTCCATCGCATGATATGCTCCGGTTCGGCTTTCATCCAGATCGCAAAATCGGCGGGATGTCGTTTTTCGTCCTGTTTTTTGAGATCGCGGGTCTCCTGGAGAAGATCTTCGATCACTCTCCCGCTCATTTGTCCATACACGCCTTTTTCCCGGGCAAAACGAACGGTATCAAAATACACGGAGCCGTTGATTTCGTAGGCGTAACCGTTTTCGAGAATGGCCGCGACCATTTCGATTTGTTCGATGATGTGTTGGGTAGCCCGGGGTTCGATACTGGGCGGGGAGACGTTGAAGATGCGCATCATCTCGTGGAAGCTGTTGGTGTATTTCTGCACCACTTCCATGGGTTCAAGTTGTTCGAGACGCGCGCCTTTGGCGATCCGGTCCTCGCCGTCGTCAAGCAAATGACCGACATCGGTAATATTGCGTACGTAGCGCACCTTGTATCCCAGGTACCGGAGGGTACGGAAAATGACATCAAACGAGATGAAACTCCGGCAATTCCCCAGATGTACGTCATTGTAAACGGTTGGTCCGCAGACGTACATGCCTACGTGCCCCGGGTGGAGGGGTTCGAAGACGGATTTTTCGCGCGTCAGGCTGTTGTACAGGTAAAGGGTGGGCATGGGACGGGGATAATGAGGCCAGTGAAGGGATGGTTACCGGGAGGTGGGTGAAAGAACAAACTTGGCAAAAACGGGATAATGGTCGGAAATGCGAACCCGGTGGACTTTGTGGGACAGGAAGTGAACACCATCCCCGCCAAGTATGTAGTCGATGCGCAAACCGGGTATTTTTCCGGCAAAAGTAGTACCAAACCCCTGACCGGCATTCCGGAAACTGTCTGAAAGTCGTTGGGCCAACACCCTGTAACTGTAAGATTGGGGGGTATCGTTGAGATCACCGGCGACCACCACGGGCCAGGGACACTGGGCGACATGGTCGGCCAGCCAACGTGCCTGACTTGCCCGCATGCGCGTAAAGTGGCGCACCCGCCCCAGAATATTCTTGTACCCCTTCCATGTTTGCCGGTCGTCAATCCGCTGGTCGAGGAGTTGTTCGGTTTGGGGAGAAATGCTGTGGGATTGGAGGTGGGCATTGTAGATGCGGATCTTTCCTTCCGGAGTTTCGATGTCTGCCCAGATGATGCTGTTGCCTGAACCGTCAAATTCTTTCTGGCCCCGGTGGACAATGGGATACCTGCTGAAAAGGAGGGTATTCCTGTAACGATGCGTACCGGCTCCTTTCATCCCCCAGTCGGCCGCCACCGGATCATAGGCTCTTGGCACTTCCTGGAGGCAAAGGATGTCCGGTGGCAGGAAATCGGGATAAGCGCTCAGAGCTTTTTCGGTGTCCATCCGCAGATGACCTTTGGTGTATCCGGAGAGCAATCGCAGGCTGTGAGTGTTGAGGGTACCGATATGAATGGAATTGCCATCGGGTCCGGATGGTGGAAGCCCCAACCTGAAGTGCCGACCCAAAAAGGGAATACAGAAGAGGAGAATGATCAGGGGAATAAGGATACCGCGTGTCGGACGGAGACACCAGATCGCCGTCAGCAGGATCATTGCGGCGACGAGATACAGGAAACCATAAGCGGCAAACAGGGGCCCCCAAAATTGGTCGGGGGGGATATAGGGGGCGAGGAGGGCCACGATAGTGGCGGTTCCCAGCAGGATGGCTGCTGTACCCAGCGCCAGGGTGCGAAGACTCACGAAGACCGGCTTTGTTTTTCCAGGAATTCGCGTTCCTCGGCCGACAGGGAATCCATGCCCTGATGTTTGATTTTTTCGAGGATGGCGTCCAGTCTTTTCTGGGATGCGCTGGGCGCAGTCGTTCCCGGAGCAGGCAAATCAGCGCGATAGATCAGTTTGGGACGTCTTACGGAGCGGCGAGGCCAGTTTTCCCATCGCGAAAGCAGGGCATTGATGCCTTTACCGGCATCTATGCCTTCGCGGAGCAGGATCACGAACAGGTATCCGAAAAAAGCACCGCCAAGGTGGGCGAAATGGCCGCCGGTATTCATATTTCCGGCCAGACCAATCAGGTCGAGGACAATGAGCACACCCACTACATATTTGAGCCGTACTTCTCCGATCAGCAGCAGGTGGAGCCGGTAATCGGGGGCGATCACCGCAGAGGCGAGTACGATGGCCATAACGGCCCCGCTGGCACCCAGGGCATGGAATTCGCCTCGGGTCCCGTATAGCGGCAATTGGGCGGTAGCGACAAACACCAGACCTGCGAATAGGCCTCCGAGCAGGTAAAGGGGCAGGATGCGGTGGTTGCCGATCAGATCCCCGACGATCCGGCCAAACCAGTACAGAAAGAGCATATTCCACAGGAGATGCCAGAAGCCTTCATGGAGGAACATGCTGGTAAAGAACACCCAGGGATGGGTGAGATCAAACCAGGGATCGGATGAAAGGGTGAGGTACTTGCGTATGGTCAGATACCAGGGGGGGACGACGCCGGCATTGCCCAGCCAGGCGATGAGCCGGAGTGCATTGATCAGGAGGAAGGCGGTGGCATTCACGATGACGATCCGCGTGACCATATTCCCCATGCGGAATTCGCGCCTGACGTCTTCGAGAATGGAGGCGAGCATGAGACAAAAATAGGGCGGCTTCAGCGCAATCGAAATCCCTGCCAGTAGAGAATGAGCAAAAAGCCGGTCAATGCGCCGCCGAGGTGGGCGAAATGGGCCACTCCGGATTCGAAATTGCCCAACCCGAGGAACAGTTCCAGGGCGGCATAGAGAATGACCATTACCCGCGCTTTCATCGGAATGGGAGGAATGAGCAGCATGACCTGACGGTCGGGAAAAAGCATGCCGAAAGCCAGCAGGACGCCAAACACGGATCCTGATGCTCCCAGAACCGGGACATTCATGCTGCTCAGGGATGTGTCGCCATAAGTCAATTCGATGTACTTGACCAGAAAATGGATGGCGAGGGCGCCGAATCCGGTAAGAAAATAATAAAAGAGAAAGCGGCGGGGGCCCCATACGGATTCAACCGGAGGACCGAACATGTATATAGCAAACATGTTGAAAAACAGGTGACTGATACTGGCATGCATGAACATGTAGGTCACCAGTTGGTAGGGTTGGAAAAAGGGAGATGCCGGGTAAAAGGCTGCCAGCGACAGCCGGCCCCAGTCGGAAAGGCCTTCCATCATGACCCCCTGGGGCTCCCCCATCCACAGGGTACCGACAAAAGCAAGAATGTTGATCAGGAGCAGATGTTTGACCACGGGGGTTAGGGCGTACATGGAAAGTCCTTTGAGGGAATGGGGAAAGTTGGGGATCAGGAACGGAAACGCCTGTCCAGGTCATCGAGTTCGAAGGTGATGAAAGCCGCTCGTCCGCCCGGGCTTTTGTAGGGCTGCTCACAGGCAAAAAGCCGGTCGATAAGGTTGAGCATTTCCTCCTCGGTCATGGGAGTGCCCCTGGGTATGGCGGCATGGCGGGCCATTTGACGGGCGAGATTTTCGTGATGACCCGGTTTGAGGGGCAGATCGTCCCGGTGATGTTCGAGCAGTTGACGAAGCAATTGGATCGCATCGAAATGAGGATCCATATCGGCGGGCAATCCGTGCAGAATGAAGGATTGGCGACCGAACGGCTCCAGATCAAAACCCAGGCGGTGCAGGTCGGGGATCATGGATTCGAGCAATGCGGCATCGGACGGGTTGAGGTCAAGGGTTCGTGGGAAGAGCTCTTTCTGGATGCGGGCCGGTTCACCCTGCATCCTTTCGACAAACCGTTCATAGAGGATCCTTTCGTGCGCGGCTTGTTGATCGATCAGGAGGAATCCCGATTTGATGGGGGTGAGGATATAGCGTTGATGGATCTGGTAGGGCCGGACGGTTTGGCGCTCGGCCATCAGATGGTGCGATTCCGAAGGGGCGGTAGATCCACTGTCCACGAGTACGGCAGGTGCGAAGGGGTCAGGAACGGCAGGCTGTGGATTTTCTTCCTCCAGGGGTTTTTCGAGGACCCGAAAAAGTTCCTGCCAGTCTTGTTTGCCGGTACCGGGTGCCGGATTGCCGGAGGAAGCTCGAACGGTAGCGTCGCCGCTTCGCACATCAAATTTGCTGGTTGCCAGGCTGTGATCGGCTTCAAAATCGAGGGAGGGGATCATGCCGTGTCTTCCCAGGGCATGCCGCACACTCACCTTGACGAAATGATACACCAGCCTTTCGTCTTCAAATTTGATCTCGTGTTTGGTCGGATGCACATTGACGTCTATCCGGGCGGGATCGATATCCAGAAAAAGGACATACAGCGGATGTTGGTCTTCACCGATCAGTTCTTCGTACGCACTGAGGATGGCGTGGTGGAGATATCCGCTTTTGACAAACCGCCGGTTGATGAAGAGAAATTGTTCACCCCGCGTTTTTCGGGCCGTTTCCGGTTTGCCGACAAAACCCCGGATGGTCAGATCACCCGTATCTTCCTCGACGGGTACGAGCCGGGCATTGGTGGTGGGGCCGAGCACACCGACCACGCGTTGGCGGCTGTTGGCGGGAGGCAGGTGAAAGACTTCCTGGTCGTTGTGATACAAGGAGAAATGGACTTCCGGGCAGGCCATGGCCACGCGATGGAATTCCTCCATGATATGCCGGAGTTCCAGTTGGTCGGATTTCAGGAATTTCCGGCGGGCCGGCACATTGAAAAACAAGTTGCGCACCGACAGACTGGTGCCCTTGGCGGTAGCACAATCTTCCTGGATCAGAACGGCCGAAGCTTCAATGAGCAGACGGGTCCCGACAGGGTCATCCTCCCGGCGGGTACGCAATTCCACCTGGGCCACGGAGGCGATGGAAGCCAGGGCTTCTCCGCGGAATCCCATGGTACGGATCCTGAAGAGATCATCGGCCTGCCGGATCTTGCTGGTGGCATGTCTTTCGAAACACATGCGGGCGTCGGTCACCGACATGCCGGTTCCGTCGTCAACGACCTGGATAAGCTGTTTGCCCCCTTCCTTCAGAATGAGCTGAATGCGGCCCGCTTTGGCATCAAGGGCGTTTTCGAGGAGTTCCTTGACCACGGAAGCCGGGCGCTGGATCACCTCTCCGGCCGCTATCTGGTTGGCGATGGCGTCAGGAAGTAGTCGGATAAGATCCCCCATGGAAGAAGTATCAGGTTGGGCGGGACGAATCCCAAAGGTACTCCAGCCTCTTCGAAATGTCCTGCAAGGTGATTAACGCAACCACATTTCCAGTTGCGGGATGGTAGCCACCATCAGGTAATAGGCCAGGAAGAGGAGACCGGCCAGGATGAGAAAGAGCCTCACATTGGAACGACGGGCCTCTCTCCGGGGAGAAAAAAAATGACCGGAGGTAGCCGGTGAGCGGTGATATTCGCGAAAATGGCGGGAAATCCGCCTTATCCTCCCGCCGGTATCCGTATCCTCTTCGACGGGAGATTTGGCCTGCTGGAAGGCCTCCTTGTCCGGATCGAAATACCGGGGACGGTAATCAAAGGCCCGGGGTTTGGGTTGGCGACGCAACATGCCTCAAAGGTAAGTGATCCCGTGGGGTCAGCCGGCCGGGATGGGCAGGCCGTGCAAACGGAGAAAGGATAATTCATCCCAATATCCCCGCTGGAAAACGATACGCCCATCCCGGACATGGAAAAATCCGCATCCCCGCAATCCCAGGGGATCCTTCCATTCCAGGATAGCCCATTCTCCTTCTTCGAAGATCTGTTCGGGCAGGCACACCATCCCGGCGGTGGCAAATTCACGGGCGAACATCTGCCGGATGAGATCCTTTCCTTCCACCGGATCCCGGTTCACCTGGTGATTGACCGCATCTTCATGATACAATGCTGCGAGGGCATCGGGGTCAGCCCGGTTGAAGCGGTCCACCCATTGCCGGACCACTTCGCGGGGAGAAAGAATAGAAGAGGGTGTAGTCATACAAAGAAAATTCAGGAGTCTGTGGGAGGCCTGGCTTCGCTCCCGGCCAGTATGCCACCGTCTATGGTGAGCTCGATTCCGGTGACATATTTGCTTTCGTCCGAGGCGAGATATAGCGCGCCATAGGCCACATCCAGGGGCTCGCCAAACCGGCCCATCGGGATGCCGTATTCGATGTCCTTGATGAGGGCAGCCCTTTGGGCGCCTTCACCGAGCAAGGCATCCCACATCGGGGTCATGATGGCAGCGGGATGGATGCTGTTGCACCGGACGGGATATCCCTTGTCGGTGCAATAGAGGGCGACGCTTTTGGTGTGGTTGCGCACGGACGCTTTGCTGGAGGCATAGGCCACGGCACCGGGTATGCCCACCATGCCGCTCCGGGAGCTCAGGTTGACGATGCTGCCACCCTTTTCTTTCATCAGGGCAATGGCGTATTTGCACCCGAGCATCACGCCGGTGGCGTTGACACGGTGCACTTCGTTCCAACTGGGCAAATCGGCAAATTCGGCGTCATGCGGACCCGCACTTTCCAGAAATCCGGTGATGCCGGCATTGTTGACCAATATGTCAAGATGGCCGAATGACATTCGGATTTCTGCAGCCATTTCATTCCAGTCGTCCTCATTACCCACATCCAAATGATAATACCGGCAAGCATTCCCCAACCGCCCGGCCTGGGCACGACCTTCCTCATCCCGGATATCGGTCAAAAGTACGGTGGCACCCTCGCGGACGAACAATTCGGCCGTGGCCAGGCCGATGCCGCGGGCGGCTCCCGTGATCAAGGCTATTTTGTTTTTGAGACGCATGGGAGACCTTTGGTGAAGGGAATACCGGGTTTTTGGGTGTGATCCATGTTGGCA
This sequence comes from uncultured Saprospiraceae bacterium, assembly GCA_964471595.1. GTDB lineage: Bacteria > Bacteroidota > Bacteroidia > Chitinophagales > Saprospiraceae > JAGNXB01. The sequence goes on along the minus strand of CAYYGN010000010.1, from coordinate 38,464 downwards.
GGAAGCCGGCGGCCGGTATTCAAAATTAAGGCAAACCGCTCAAAAAGGGTTTTTGCAGGAAGCCGGCGACCTTGATGGCAATGGCTATTGTAAATTTGGGGATTCATGAGAGCCATCATTCCGGTGGCCGGCGCCGGTATCCGGTTGCGGCCCCACACCTATACACAGCCCAAGCCCCTGATTCCGGTAGCCGGCAAGCCTATTCTCGCCTTTATTGTCGATCAACTGATCGATGCCGGAGTGCGGGATTTCGTTTTTGTCATCGGCTATCTGGGTGAGCGGATCCGGCAATACCTGGAGGAGACCTACCCGGATGTTCGCAAGGCGTTTGTCACCCAAAACGACCGCCTGGGATCCGCCCATGCGCTATGGGTGGCCGGCGATTACCTGAAAGATGCGGGGGAAGTACTGATCGTATTTGGGGATACGATCATAGACCTCGACATTCCGGCTTTTTTGGCAGAACCGACATCCTGCCTGGCGGTGCGGAAGGTGCGGGATCCCAGAGAAGTCGGCGTGGCGGAAGTGGATGACAACGGATTTGCGGTGCGGCTCATTGAAAAACCCGATATCCCAAAATCCAATCTGGCCCTTGTCGGCATGTACAAGGTGCGGCAGGCGGATGCCTTGTTGGAAGCTGTGACCCATCTGGTGGAAAGCGGCAGCAGAACCCATGGGGAGTATCAGTTGACGGATGCCCTCATGCGCATGATTGAAGCGGGCGAACCGTTCCGGACTGTGGAAGTTCGCAACTGGTTTGACTGCGGGAAGAAGGAAATTCTTCTCGAGACCAACGCCATCATGCTGAAACGACAGGGGACACCTCCCGAAACCATCCAAGGTCTGGAACAATCCATTGTGATTCCTCCGGTCTATATCGGGCAAAACTGCGTCATCAGTCATTCCATCATCGGCCCTCATGTGAGTGTGGGCAACGATGTGCGCATTGCCCGCACCATGGTTTCCGACAGTATCATCGGGCATTACGCCAGCCTGGATGGCGTGGTTCTGCATCAGTCGATCATCGGCAATGATGCGACCTTGCAAGGTCCCCGGCAAAGTCTCAACATCGGCGATAATACGGAGATTGATTTCCGTTGATGCCGGGAGGGATCAGTCGATCTTTTTGAGGGTACAGGCCCCGGACAGGTCGGACTCCAGGGTTTGGGGATTGCCCCGGTAATGGATGGAGGAGGCACCCGTCAATTCGGCGTAAAGCGAATCGGTCGCGTGTACCCATGCACTGACGGCGCCTGTACCTTCGATCCGGATTGTACGACATGCCAGGTCGGCCCCTTTGAACTGGCACGCACCGGTCAACGCCAGGTCCAATTGTTCCCCCGAACCTGCGAGGTTGGCGGTAGCGGCACCCGTAAGCACCAGCCGGTATTTTTGATAAGCGGTCAGCAAACGGACATTTCCGGCGCCGGTCATTTCGACATTCAGGGACGTTCCTTTCAGGGTGTCCTGACTGACGATCCTGGACGCCCCCAGTGAGGTGATGCCGGTCAGGGCGGGTGCCTGGACAAGGACGCGCAATGGCGATCCCTTTTCAAACCGGATGCCTTTTTTCTTCCGGATATGAAGGGTGTTTGCGTCGCGTGAAATTTCAATCAACGGGACAAGATTGGCATCCCCGTGGACTTCCACTTTGAAGGCACCTGGAGCCACCCATACTTCCACATCTTCGCGTACGGAAATGTGGTCGAATCCTTCCATGGACCGTACATCGGTAATGACCTCTCCGTTTCCCTGGACGATTTCCATTTCACGAAGTCCGAAAAACCGTACATAGATCATGACGGCAATGGTGAGCGCCACCAATGTCCCGAAAACATAAAGAAGAATTTTGTTGCTGGTTTTCATGTGTCAGATTTGGTCTTGTTGACGGGAGAAAAAGGATTGAAGATCTTCCATGTCATACCCGATAAGGGACATTTTGCGAAATAACTCGGGTAGTTCTTCCGAAACAAAATGCTCCCGTTTCATTTGCTTGACTTTGACATAGGCATCCTGCTCGATGAAATAACCGATACCGCGACGGTTTTGAAGGATGCCGCGTTCCTGAAGCCACGTATAGCTGCGCTGGACCGTATTGGGATTGACCTCGATTTGCGTGGCCATATCGCGCACCGATGGCACCCGTTCATCCGCCTTCATGGCGCCGGAGAGAATATTCTCGCAAATGAAATCGGCGATTTGCATATAGATGCTCCTTTGGTCGGAAAATTGCAGGGTCATACTTCTTTTTCATTGAGTTTGAGGAAGGATACCCACCACAGAAAGGGTACGATCACGGCGAAGAGAAATACCTTGAGACCCTTTTTCAAAACGGGGAGCCAGGTCTCCGGATCAAAACCGAATAAGTCTTCGGGATCCATGAAATAATGGTGTTCATCATTCATGACCGAACGGAACAACAATTGTTGAAAACCGCCGGTGATGCTGCCGTAAACAACCATCACCCCAAAAAGAACCAGGATGGTTTTCAGCGTGGCATTCCGGTTGAAATGCACGGCACCTACCAGAAACAGGGCATGCAGGGGAACAAACCACAGCCAGAACCGCATGATTTCAGGGTCGAAGGGATGGAAAAAGGGCAACCAGTTGTGATGGGTCAGATAAACGGCCACATTCATGATGGCGGCGGCGAGGGTGTAAACCGTTGTAAAGAGCAACAAATACATTGGCAGGGATCGCAGCCAGCGACTGATCCATTTTTCGAGATGGGAAGCAGGCAAAAGAAGATAATCCTGGAGGGTAGCAGGTCTTTTGAATTCTCTGTACACGCCGGCCGTCTGGAAAATACCGACCAGAAAAAAGAGAATTCCGTACCAGGTGAGATGCCATTCGCGGACATCGCCAAACCCTTTATTGGAATAAGCAGTGATGATTCCTGCCATCAGCAGAATTCCAGTCAACACTCCGAGGAATACCAGGGTGGAGGAACGATTGAGCCAAATATCTCTCCAGACAAGTTGGCGCAGAATGGGGAATTGAAGTCGCTTGTCCATGCACGAATAAATTAGGCTTGAAATAATTCCCGCATTTTTTGCGGCTGGTGAATAATGGTGTTGAAGAGTACTTCGAGGTCCACATCAGTGTCCTCCTGTCCCGAATTTTCCGCGACAGTCAGATAGCCTCCCGGAATGCGTTCGGCGTACAAAACGCCGAGTGGTTCCTGGATGCCGGTGTGGATGCGAAAAACCAGTTTGCGCGCTACCGAAGCCAGGTCCTGCTGAAAAATGATGCGACCCTGATCGAGCACTATGAGCGGATCGATGAGATTGACCATATCGCGAACCTGATGAGTGGATATGATCATGCAGGTTTCGTCGTGCAGCGAGGAGGAAATGATTTTACGGAATCGGCTTTTGGATGGAATGTCAAGACCGTTGGTCGGTTCGTCGAGGATGAGCAAACGCGCCCTGGTGGCCAAACCAAAAGAGATGATGGCTTTCTTTTTTTGCCCGAATGATGAGCCGCTGACCTTTCCGTCCACGGGCAGTTCAAACTCTTCGACCAGTTTCCAGAAGAGACGCTCGTCAAATCGGGGGTAGAATGGGCCGTATATGGCGGGAAGGTCCCTTATGGGCAAGTCGGGCACAGCCCATTCCTCAGGGATGAAGCAAATGTCCTCCAACATGGTGGCATGCCGGCGCCAGGCTGGGTGACCCATGGTGCGGATATCACCCTCCCAGGGGCGAAGCAATCCGGCTATAAGCCGCAGCAAGGTGGTTTTGCCGGCCCCGTTGCGTCCGAGGAGCCCGTAAATCTGTCCGCCCTGGAGCTCCAGGTCCAGCCCGTCAAATAGTACCCTCTTCGATGTGTACCCGAACTTCAGGGACCCGATGGAGATCATGTTTTCTGTTGTCATAGTGAACTATATGGCTAATACACATCAAAGATATGCGGGGTCAGATGCCCCGCCAAATCATTGTCCCGGTTATTCGGTGAATGGAACACTTTTATCGACCAATGGCAGGAAAGGGAGGCAAACCTGGAATGAACAGGCAGGTTTTTTGCCAGGAACCGGATAAAGAGAAAGCCAATGTCCCTTTCGATCAATCATGCCATGCCGGTATTGACCATCCGGCTCGTACAATGGAGTATGGGTTTGTGTTACCTGTGGTTCGGCTTGCTGAAATTTTTCCCTCATCTGAGTCCGGCCGAAAGCCTGGCTTCAGATACCATCGAGGGTTTGACATTTGGCTTGCTTTCCGGCCAAACGGCGCTGATGCTGCTGGCCGTTTGGGAAGTGGGATTGGGGCTGCTTCTTATCCTGGGTAAAGCCGTCCGGTGGGCCCTGCGCATTTTGTTGGTCCACATGCTCTTTACCCTGAGCCCGGCCTTCCTGATGCCGGAAGAGTTCTTTACCCATGTGCCCTATGGACTCACCCTGGTCGGGCAGTATATTGTCAAGAATTTCGTGTTCATGGCTACGGCCGTATTGCTTTTGCAGGCCAGCCGCCCGCCAACCAAAGACATGTGAGGGGCGCTATCTTTGCACCATGCCCCACTACCAGCCCGAAAGTGCCCTCATCGATGATCTGATTCAGCGCGGACTAACCGAAGATGTGGGTTCCGGGGATATCACGACCCTTGCCTGTATCGACCCGGAAAGTCGCAGCCGGGCCCGTTTGCTCGTCAAGGATGTCGGCATCCTCGCCGGAGTGCGGCTGGCCGAAGCCATCTTTCGCAAGCTCGATCCGGATGCCGTATTCGAATTCCGCCATCAGGACGGCGATGAGGTTCATGTAGGCGATGTGGCCTTTACCCTTGCATGCCGCACCCATGCCCTGCTCATGGGGGAACGCCTGGCCTTGAATGCCATGCAGCGCATGAGCGGCATTGCGACCCTGACCAACCGCTTCCTTTTCGAGGTAGAGGACCTGCCGGTCAAATTGCTGGATACCCGCAAAACCACTCCCGGTATCCGTTTTCTCGAAAAATGGGCGGTTTCCATTGGCGGAGGGTACAACTACCGGCACGGGCTGTATGACTGGTTCATGATCAAGGACAACCACATCACGGCTTCCGGATCGGTGTCCGCAGCCATCGAAAGAGTGGCGGCCTGGCAGGCAAAGCGTAACACGCAGTTGCCGGTGACGGTAGAAGTGAGAAATCTGCCTGAATTGGTCGAAGTGCTGGATACCGGACAGGTGACGCGCATCATGTTCGACAATTTTGATGTGCCGTTGCTCCGGCAGGCGGTCCGGCTCACCAATGGCCGTTTTGAGACGGAAGCCAGCGGTGGGGTCAACCTCCGCACCGTGCGCAGGATTGCCCGTACCGGGGTGGATTACATTTCGATCGGCGCCCTCACCCACTCCGTGCAGTCCCTGGATCTCAGTCTGAAAATCTATTGATTCCCGGCTTTTCAGGCCCTGGGCGGGAGATGCCGGAGCACCAATTGATGAAAGTGCACCACGGCGCTTTCCCATTCCGGCACCAGGTGGCCGGGATGATAAAGCCGTGACCCTGTACCTCGTTGTACCTGTTCCACCACGCGGTCATCCTCCTCTTCCGTAGCGGCGAGGGCATGGGTTTGCGGTCCTCCCTGCTGACCGCTAAACCGATAAGTCAGATAGCGGACCCGTGTGGTGTCTGGCCCGGTAGGCTCGACCACATTGACGGAAAGTCCCCAGGGATAGACATTGAGCATCAGATTGGGGAAAAGCCAGAAATACCACGCATAAACCCGGCTTCCGGCATCCGGATGTCCTGGCGGCAGGTCAAAGGCGGGTTCGTTTTCTTTGGCCAGCCCCATTTGGAGGGATCCCCAAGGGAAGAGGTGGATGGGATAGACCGACAAGTCCAATGCCTCTCTCAGGGCGGGATGGATGAATGGGATGTGAAGGCCCTCCAGAAAATTGTCGGTATACAGGGCCCAATGCGCCCGGACGGGATAGGTGGTGAAGTGTTCGGGCAACGGCTCCAGGGTTTCCCAGGGTAAATGGGCGGTTCTTTCGGCGACCGGAGCCATCCATTCCCCGAAGGAGGCATCACCCGCCAGTCGCACAAAGCGCAACCCTGCCCAGTGGCCGCTGGCCGGACGCCTCAGGTCATCCTCCCTGCCCGGAAACCCATTGACACGATCCAATCCAGGCTGCCGAAGGCAGGTGCCATCCGGCGCAAAGGCCCGGCCGTGATAGCCACAGACCAGTTGGCGGCACCGGCCTGACGTGCTGACCAAAAGATTGCCCCTGTGCGTGCAGACATTGGAAAAGACATGCTCCTTTCCGTCGGCATCCACCGACAGCAACAAAGGTTCATTCAGGCTGCCGGGCAGCAAGGTCACCGGGTGGGCATGGCCGGGTGTGGAGGGGATTTCCGGACCGGCCAGGAATTGCCAGGAAGGGGCAAACAGGGTATCCAGACATTGATCATACAGCTGCCGGTCGCGGTAAAAGTCCGCAGGGAGCAGAGTGCGCAGGGCAGATTGGGCGGTACTGCGTATCATTCCCCGAATATCTGCTTTTCGCACCACAGTGTGCCATACCCTAAAACACTGGCCGCTACCTTTGCACCATCAACATATCCATATATGCCTCGTCGTCTCCTGCCCCGGATCCCTTCCCTGACCATTACGGCATTGGCGGACAGGGGGCGCGGCATAGGTCGTGACGCGGAAGGCAAGGTATATTTTGTTCAGGATGCGGCCCCCGGAGATGTGGTGGATATCCAGGTCATTCGCCAGAAGAAAGGGTACGCCGAGGGCATTGTCACCCGGTGGCAGGAGAAATCCGCGGACAGGACCGAGCCATTCTGCCCCCACTTCGAGCACTGTGGAGGGTGCAGTTACCAGCATGTCCGCTATGCCCGTCAACTGGTTGAAAAACAGCAATGGGTCCGGGATGCCTTTCAGCGCATCGGACATTCCGGACTGGGAGTCGAGCTTCCGATCATCGGTGCGGAAAGTGACCGTCATTATCGCAACAAGCTCGAATTCGCTTTCTCTTCCCGGCGTTGGCTGACCCGCCAGGAATTGGAGGACGGCAGGTCCAATGAGGACAGGGTCCTGGGATTTCACCCCAGGAAAGCTTTTGACAAGGTGCTGGACCTGCAAACGTGTTTCCTGCAGCCCGAACCGTCGGAGAAAATCCGGAAGACCTGCCTGGAATTGGGGCGCTCCCAGGCTTTGAGCTTCTATGACGTCAAGCGGCACCAAGGGTTTTTGCGGCAATTGGTCATACGCGTATTTACGACCGGCCAGGTCCTGGTGGTCGTCGGATTCGGAGAGGAGGATGCCCGCAAAAGGGAGCGCTATCTGCATGCCCTGCAGGAACAGGTTCCGGAAATAACCAGCCTGCACTACTTCGTCAACACCAAATGGAACGATTTCTTTCTGGACCTGCCGGTCCATCATTGGGCAGGCACCCCCAAAGTGGAAGAAGTACTGGGTCATGTGCGATACGCCATCGGCCCCAAATCCTTTTTCCAGACCAACACCCGCCAGGCTGCCCGGCTGTATGAGGAAGTCCGCACTTTTGCCGGATTACAGGGCACCGAAAGGGTTTACGATCTGTATGCCGGTCTCGGGAGCATAGCCCTCTTTGTCGCCGGTCAATGCCGGGAAGTGATCGGCATCGAGGAAGTGGCTCCGGCTGTCGAAGACGCACGTGAAAACGCTCTTCTGAACGGGGTGGACAACGCCCGTTTCCATGCCGGGGATGTGCGGAAACTCATGGACGATACCTTCATCCGGGAGCATGGTCCTCCGGATGTGTTGATCACGGATCCTCCCCGCGCCGGTATGCATGAGGATGTAGTGGCTGCCATACGGAGGATGGCGCCTCCGCGGATTGTGTATGTGAGCTGCAATCCTGCCTCCCAGGCAAGGGACATACAGGGGTTGGGAGAGGCCTATCGCGTCACCCGCTCCCGTGCGGTCGACATGTTCCCCCACACGCATCATGTGGAGAACATCGCTTTACTGGAACGGGTGTAAAGCCACTCCGGCCGGTCAGACTTCCGGTATGTTGACGAGTTCGAGGCGAATGCCCTTGTCGGCGGCATGCGTTTTGAAGTCGTTGATGATTTTGAGCGCGTCAAAATCAATCTCCTCGGATTGGGTGCCGTCGATGATGACCTCACTGTTGTCCGGCAGGTTTTCAAGGGTGAGCTGCAGGCTCGCTTTGTTGAGGAAGGAAACATGCTCGGAAAGCACCAGTTTGATCACTTTGTGGCCATCGCGGTCCGGGTGCAGCTCTTCGTGATAGAAGTAAGGGGTCTTGTAGTTGGTCTTGAGGATGTAAAAGACCGCCACAAACATGCCTATCATGATCCCGGTCAGCAGGTCGGTAAACAGAATGGCCACTATGGTCACAATAAAGGGAAGGAACTGACGGATACCGTTGCGCAACTGCGAACGATACAGGGCGGGTTTGGTGAGCTTGAAGCCAACCACCAGCAGGATGGCTGCCAGGGCCGCCAAGGGGATCTGGTTGAGGAGTCCGGGGATGAGAAGGATACACACGAGGAGCAGGATGCCGTGGTAAACGGCCGACATCTTGGATCTGGCACCTGCTTCCAGGTTGGCGGTACTGCGCACAATGACCGCTGTCATGGGCAGTCCACCGATGAGGCCGCTGATCAGGTTGCCCATGCCCTGGGCCTTGAGTTCGCGATTGTTGGGCGTCATGCGCTTGTGGGGGTCCATTTTGTCCACGGCCTCGACACTGAGGAGGGTTTCCAGGCTGGCGATAATGGCAATGACGATGGCTACTTTCCACACCTCGGGTTGCCACAAACCCTTGAAATCCGGAAGGGCCATGAGTTGGTCGAGAGGTTCGCCGCCGATGAGCAGGGGTATCTGGACCATATGCTCACTCCCGATGACCATGGATGGATCCAATTGCGCCAGAATCCGGTTCAGGACCACAGCGGCGATGACAGCCAACAGGGCGCCGGGTACCATGCGGAGCATGGGAATCTTTTCCTTGAGCACATTGTCCCACAACAGCATGAGTCCCAGGGCGAGCACCCCGGCCATCAGGGCCCCGGAATGGATATGACTGAAGGCATAGATCAGTTCTTCAAAGGTGTTTCTCCCGTCCGTACCCATGAAATTCATTTCCCCGAACGCATCCAGGTCCAGGCCGAGAAAGTGGGGTATTTGTTTCATGATGAGGATGAGACCAATGGCGGCCAGCATCCCCTTGATCACCGAAACGGGAAAGTACAAACCGATGATCCCGGCCTTGACATACCCGAGGATCAACTGAAAGATCCCGGCCAGGGAGACGGCAACGAGAAAGAGCTGGAAACTGCCCAATGAGGTAATGGCGTCCAGTACGATGACCGTGAGCCCGGCCGCCGGACCGGTCACACTGAGGTGAGATCCACTGAGCGTACCTACCACAATCCCGCCCACAATGCCGGCGATCAGTCCGGAAAGCAGGGGAGCGCCGGAAGCCAGGGCAATACCCAGACACAGAGGCAGGGCGACGAGAAAGACGACGACACTGGCGGGAAAATCCTTGGCGAAATGCTTGGTAGCTAAGGCGATCATAGGCGTAGAATATGGGAATACGGTCAGATGAAAACAACGACCGGTTCCGACAATCAGTTTATCATTTTTGCGTTTTGTCCATTAGAAGTTTCTAATCCCGTTCTGTCCGGTTTTCCGCCTTTGAATCCCCGGGACCGGCTCAGGCCGGACCCAAGGGCTGACCAAAAAGAAAGGATCCGGGGGTTGTCATACGGGACGATTAACTTTGTGTACGGAATGCGGAATGGAATGCCAGGCTCCGGATTGAACATGTCTTCCCGTTGGCGGCAAATGTTTGCCGTGGGGCTGGTGTTTACCCAGATGTTTTCTCTGGTCGGGGTCCAGGTTTGGATCCGGTATTCCCTGGAGTTGGTGGACCATTACCAGGTCCATTGCCACGAAGAGGGTTCGTTGCCGTTCATGGATTTCATGGATCTGCATTATGGACCAGGGACCAGCGAACATCACGCCGATCATCCCCATGAAGGACTTCCTTTCCAGACCCAAGACGCAGCCATTGCCATTCCCCTGATCATACCGGCGCTGCAAAGCCTGGTGGGGATTTGCTCTTTGCTGCTCCCTGCGGAAAAGCCGTCCTTTTTGGTGGACAATTTGCCGTTCTGGCATTTCCGGATAGCGCCTGACGACTTCTGGCAGCCCCCCCGGGCGGTCTGACGACCCCATTCCTGCCATGATTGTCCTGGTCCCTGGTGGTTTTGCCCCGGAGGGCCGATTTTCCGTCAGACCCTTTTCCAACCATGTTGACATCCTTCATCAGGTTGTGCCTGCTGCACAAACCGTTGGTCCTGATCAGTACCGCAGGCCTGGTGGCCTGGGGCATCTTTTCCTTCTCCCGTCTGCCCATTGATGCCATTCCGGACATCACCAACAACCAGGTCCAAATCCTGACGGTGTGCCCGGACCTGACAACCCTGGAGGTAGAGCGCCTTGTCACCCACCCCGTCGAGCAGGCGGTGCGCAACAGTCCGGGTGTCCTGGAGTTGCGTTCGATTTCCCGGTTCGGACTGAGTGTCATAACGGTCGTATTCGAAGAGTCCATGCCCAACAGTCTGGCCCGTCAGGTCATCAGCGAGAGGCTCACCGCCATATGGGAAGATATACCGGCTGCGGCCGGACGTCCCGAGATGGCGCCGATATCAACCGGTCTGGGTGAGATCCTGCATTACCGCATCGAGGCCCTGCCCGGCTTTCATGACCGATATTCTCCCACGGATTTGCGCACGATCCAGGACTGGACCGTCAAAAGACAATTGGCAGGAATTCCCGGTGTCGTGGAGATCAATTCCTTTGGCGGTAACCAGAAGGAATATGAGATCGCCGTTGACCCCGCCGCGCTGCGGGCTCGCAATGTCTCTCTGGAAGAGCTTGTCGAAGCGGTACAGGCTTCCAACCGCAATGCGGGAGGGGCCTATATTGAAAAAGGTCCTGACCTGTACTTTGTCCGCGCTTTGGGCATGTTGTCCCAACCGGCCGATATCGAGCGGATAGTGGTGGCCATGAAAGACGGCGTACCGGTCCATGTTGGCGATGTTGCGGTAGTTCGATCGGGAAGCGCCTTGCGATTCGGCGCGGTCACCAGCGGCGGACAAGACGAGATCGTGCTGGGAATCGTGATGATGCTCAAGGATGCCAATGCAGCGGAAGTCATTCGCGCAGTCAAGGAAAGGATGGCCACCGTACAGGAGGCACTTCCCGAAGGAGTGGTCATTACGCCTTTCCTGGACAGAGAGGCTTTGGTGGACCGCACGATGGCAACGGTGCGCAACAACCTGATCGAAGGGGCCCTGATCGTCATTTTGGTTCTCTTGCTGTTGGTGGGCAATCTCCGGGCGTCTTTGGTGATTGCCAGCGTGATCCCCCTGAGCATGTTGTTTGCCGTGGGCATGATGGTCGCCTTTGGCATTTCCGCCAATCTGATGTCCCTGGGATCCCTCGATTTCGGCCTCGTCATCGATGCCGCCATCATCCTGGTGGAGGCTACGCTGTTTTACCTCGTACTCAAGAAGGAAGCCGGCCAACAAGTGGGTCCCATGACCCGGGCCGATATGGAGGAGGGCATTGTGACGGCCTCGTCCAAAGTGGTGCGATCTTCCGTTTTCGGTGTCCTGATCATTGTGCTGGTGTACCTGCCCGTGTATGCGCTGACAGGCATAGAAGGCAAGATGTTCAAACCCATGGCCCTGACGGTATCCTTCGCCCTCATTGGTGCCCTCGTACTCAGTCTGACCTATGTGCCCGTGATGGCCAGTCTGTTTTTGAACCGCCGGGACCTCTCTGAAAACCGGGTGACCAGATGGACCATGCATACGCTTGAATCCATGTTCCGTCCGGCGCTGTCGGCCGCGATACGCATGCCGGCGGCGGCCATTGTCCTGGCGGCAGGGATGTTCCTGATTTCCCTGGGGTTGTTTCGCACGCTGGGCGGGGAATTTGTCCCCGAACTCGATGAAGGGGATATCCTGATGCACGGGTTTTGCAAGCCCGGCACTTCGTTGAGCCAGACCATAGAAAGTCATTATCTCGCGCAACGGTTGATCCTTGAGCAATTTCCGGATGAGGTGGACCAGGTCATTTCCAAGATCGGGACTGCCGAGATTCCTACAGATCCCATGGCCATAGAGACGGCCGACAATCTGATCCTGTTGCATCCGCGCCATCAGTGGACAAAGGCACGGTCCAAACAGGACCTCGTGGAGCAGATCAGCCAAACGGTCCGGCAAGTGCCGGGCATGGCGTATGAGTTTACCCAACCCATCCAAATGCGGTTTGACGAGATGATGACCGGCGTTCGCAGTGACATTGCCGTCAAGATATTTGGAGAGAATCTGGATACGCTGGCCTGGTACGCCGATCGGGTGGCGAAGCGAATGGCCCACGTGCCGGGAGCGGTGGACGTCAAGGTCGAACAAGTACTGGGCTTGCCGGTCCGGCAGGCTGTCCTGGATTACGAGCGCATGGCCCGGTACGGCATCCCCGCCGAAAAAGCAACCGAAGCGGTCCGTATTGCCTATGCGGGATTGCAGGCGGGGTATGTGTATGAAGAGGAAAAGCGGTTCCGTTTGGTCGTGCGGCTGGACCGCGACGAGAGGGAAAACCCGGAAGTCATCTCGCGGCTGCCGGTAAGAACGGCCGGCGGTCAACTCGTGCCGCTGGAGCAGGTAGCCCGCATCGGATACAGCACGGAAGCCGCCCAGATCTCACGGGAAAACGGACAACGGCGGATTGTCATCAGCGCCAATGTAAGGGGTGTTGATGTGGAAAAAGTCATCGGCCTTCTGGAAGAGGATTTGAAAAGGGAACTCCGATTGCCACCCGGCTATACGCTCAGCTACGGGGGTCAGTTTGAACATTTGCGCGCCGCCAAATCCCGCTTGGCCATAGCCGTACCGGTCGCCTTGATGCTGATTGCCATTCTGCTGTACATGGCCTTCGGCAATCTGCGTCATACCGCACTCATTCTCAGCGCAGTCCCCCTTTCCGCCATAGGAGGCATCCTGGCCCTTTGGATCCGTGACATGCCGTTTTCCATTTCAGCGGGCATCGGATTTATCGTCCTGTTCGGGATTGCGGTCCTCAACGGCATTGTGCTCATCACATATCTCAATCAGTTGGAAAAGGAGGAGAATCTCGGAGCGCGGGACAGGGTTTTCAAGGCCGCCATGCTTCGGCTGCGGCCGGTATTGATGACGGCGGCTGCCGGGGCCATGGGCTTCCTGCCCATGGCGATATCCGATACGGCAGGCGCTGAAGTGCAGCGACCTCTGGCGACGGTGGTTATCGGGGGGCTCATCACTTCCACCCTGCTCACTTTGCTGGTCCTGCCAGCGCTTTATCTCCTGGTTGAAAAGATCAGACCGGGATGGACCCGGCCGACGGTTGCTGTCCTCCTCCTTTTGGCAGGATCCGGATCACTGGGTGCCCAGGACGTCCCCATGACGGAGCAGGAAGCCATGCAACGGGTCAGGGGAAAGCACCCTGCCGTTCTGGCCGAAATGCTGTCGGGCCAACAGGCAGAGGCCAGAATCCGTCATCCTTTGCCGTGGCAACCTGCCAGGCTTCATCACGGGATCAATGCCGACCCGGGAGATGGTGTTTTTGGTACCACCGTTCTGGGATTGGAGATGGCGCTACCCTCCTCTGCCCGGATAAGGGCGGCCCGCAAGGAGCAGGAATCGCGCCTGGAGTCGGCCAGGGCCAGCGTCCTGCTCGCGGAAGCCGAAGCCATCCGGCAATTGCGGATGCTGTACGCCGGATTCCGCTACAACCGCGATTTGGCAGCGCATTATGCCCTCCTGGACAGCCTGTACACGGAAATGGCCCGGATCGCCGGCACCCGGGTCGCTGGCGGCGCCTCTCCTCCGTTGGAGAGCCGTCTTCTGCGCACGGAATCCGCCCGGCTTCGTATGACGCGGGAGTCCCTCCAACAAGCCTATACCTCCATGTGTGCGCAATTGGGCGCCTGGACCGGGCAGGGGGATCCGGTGACGCCTGCTTTGCTTGCCCACGAGGACCCGGCTGTCCAGGGGATTCCCGACAAACCCCCCGTGACCCTATGGGAAGGGCTTCTCAATGCCCGTGTGCGACAGGCACAGGTGAATGTCGAGGCTCATGATGCGCAGTTCCGGCCCGAATGGGATTTGGATGTCTTCGGCCAGCTCGTCCCTGACGGCACCATTTACCCCGGATATACCATAGGACTGAGCGTCCCCCTGTTTCGCAAAAGTTATCTGGCCGCCCGGGAGTCTGCCCGGATAGGGGTCCTCCAGGCAGAAGCCGGCCGCAACCGCGATCTGCTGGAACGACAACAGCGGATCCTGGAGACGGAGAATGATATACGGATCCTTGAGGACCAGCTCGCTTTTTACCGGGCAGAAGCCCTCCCCGCATCGGATGAGATCATACGTGTAGCCACCGCCATGTACCAGTCGGGTGCCGTGGATTGGTTTGCCTGGAACCAGGCCGCTTCCCGCGCGCTGGAACACCGTCTCGCCTACATCGAAACCGTCCATGCGTACCGTCAATCCCTTCTTCAACTTCAATTCCTCCAACAATGAATACACGTCTTTATTCCTCCCTGTGGGCCGGTTTGGCCACGGCCATGCTTGCCGTTGTCGGGTGGTCAGGATGCTCGTCCCCGAATACCGACAAAAGTCTGCTCTCCGGAACCCCTCCGTCAGCGTCAAATACCCTGGAAAACCGGGTCACTATGGATCGTCCTGCCGTATCCATGTCGGGCATTCGGTGGACGCGTTGGCCATTGGCGGATACAACGGGCGAATCGACCCTTCACGGCGAATGGACGCTTCACCCCGAACACCGGAGCGCCATTGCCGCTCCCGGCTCCGGTCGCATCGTGCGCCTGCATTACCGGCTCAATCAACAGGTCGCTCCCGGCGCCCTGCTGGCCGAGGTGGAGAGCAGGGACTTCATCCATCTGCAACAAAGCTGGCTGGAAACTTACCGGCAATGGATCTTTGCCGACCAGGAATACCAACGGACGGCTGACTTGCTCCAGGGACAGGCCACCTCCGTCCGGGAAGAGGAAAAGGCCCGATCAGACCGGGATGCCTTGCGGGCCGCCCTGGACGGGATGACCGCCGAACTCCGCCTTTTCCATATTGATACCCTCTCCTTGTTGCAGCGAGGACCTCAACCTGCCTATGGGATCCGGGCCCTGCTGGGCGGGACGGTTTTGCGCAGCGAGGCATCGCCCGGGCAATGGCTGGAGGCAGGGACCGTACTGGGTGAAACGGGTGATCTGAAGCGCATGCACGCCGATTTGTTCCTTTATCCAGCCCAGAGCGGACGGTTGCAACCGGGAGATACCCTTTCGGTACAGACAACGGGGCTGGCCGGAGAGATCAGCGTTGTGGTGCAGCATGCCGACCGGCAGGTCGAAGAGGCTTCCGGAGCGTTCCGGGTCCATGCCGTTCCGGTGTCCATAGGTCCCGTACCGCCGGCCGGAGCCTTCCTCGAAGCTCGTCTTATGACGGGACCTGCACCGGATGCGGTCCTTGTTCCTGCTTCGGCCGTCAGGAGGATCGGTGAACAAAGGGTCATCTACGTGCATGAAGCGGACGCCGATGACGGAAAGACAGTGGTGTTCCGCCGGATCGGTGCCACGGTCCTGCGGGAAGATGCCCGGGGTACATGGATTCGTCCGGAAGAGCCGTTGAGCCCCGGTATGGAGATTGTCACCCATGGCGCCTACTATATCGAGGCCGCTGAAACGGTACACGAATTCGGAGAGGAGTAGCCCGGGGGTCAGATCCCGCCTGTGAACTCTTTCAAGGGCACGCCTATACCCAGGTGGTGGGTAGCGCCGGCCAGGTGATGGACGGCAAAGCCGTAATCCAGGCGGAATTTGTACACGCGGAATCCCAGACCTCCGCTGAATCCGGCCAGTCCCTGGTAATTGGGCACCAGCATCTCCCTCCGCATCCGGTGGTCGTAGGCCAGCCGGATCTGGAAGGCCTCCCGTTTTCCGAACAGGAACTCGCCGCTGAAAACGAGATGGCGGAAGACATTATCCACATGCCTGGAAAACGCACTTTTTTCATCGGGATCCTGTCCGGTAAACAGATTCGTGGACCGCAGAGAAGGGTCGTCATAGCGCACGTCCCACCGATGGAGCGAATGGGCGGTGACCGACAGGCGAAACGGCAGATAGGCCAGGCGTTTGCTCACGCCGATCAGCACGTTGAATGGCAGGGATTCCCGGGCGCCGCCGTCCTGGTAGCGCGAGGTCTGGAGTCCCATGTGCCGGACGACCATCCCGATGCCCAGCCGGCTTTCCGGATTTTCGTAATAGACGCCTGCATCCGCCCCGATGGCGGTGGCCCGGTAGCTTTCCAGGCTCGACTGGACGTAGCGCAGGTTGACCCCGTAGCTCAACCGTTCCTGCCAGGTTCTCGAAGCGCCGATGACGACGGCGTGCTCGGCGGCGCGAAAGGTGCCGAGTTGGTGGTTGTAGGCATCCGTCAGGGGGATATCGCCGTAGTTGACGTACTGGAATCCGGCATGGAGGGTGGTCTTCCAGCCGGAGACATGATGGGCATATCCGAAATATCCGTTGCCAATACCGCCGAGGTGAAACTGGTGCTGGAAGCTCAGCCGTTGGTGGCCGTCGGGATGGAGCAGGGCCGGATTGCCCGGAGCGTTGTTGGCATCCTCATCGCGGACGCTGACCAGTTGACCGCCCAGGGCGGTGATCCGGGGGGAAAGGGGAAGTTCGAGAAAGGCAAATGCCGATTGGCCGCCGTTGACTTGTGCCCGGGTGGTCATCAAGGTCAGGCAGAGGCAAGCCGTCAGGAGCAAGGGCAGGGTTCGGGTCATTGCGCGGGTATTTCCCCTTTTTCTCGGGTCCAGATGGTGCGGCAAATACCCCGTGTGCACATTTTTCGTGCTTCGAGGATGCCGGTCGTATCGTATTCGAGCAGCAATCCGTGTTCGTTGTCACCGTCCAGATAGCTGCCTTCCGCTTTGAAGGCGCCGTTTTCATACCATTCCCGGAACGGACCGTTTTCGAGATTGGCGGAAAAGGTCACTTCTTCCATCAATTGGCCGTTGGGGTAATAGCGTTTCCAAATGCCGGTCATGACGTCCGATTCGAATTGCCCTTCGCTGTCCAGTGCCCCATCCGGGTAATAGGTGCGATAAGGGCCATGGAACCGGCCTTCGACGTGGTTTTCCTCGCGGAGCAGCCGGCCGGCTTCGTCAAACAGCCGGCGTTTGCCCTCCAAAAGGTCATTGCGGTATTCCGCCTCTTCGACAAGTGTTCCTTTGGGGTCGAGTTTCCGGTAAAACCCCTCTCTCAGCCCGGTCTTGCGGGAACGCTGGAAGAGCTCCACGTATCCGGTGTCCTTGTTGGTGACTTCCACCGTTTCCAGATCGGAGGAGCAAGCGAAGAAAAGAGCCGGGAAGAGCAGGGCGGCGAGGCGCATGGAGGGACCTTGATCGACAAATAGGGAGCAAACCATCCTCAGATGGTCCGGATAACATGACGCCCGATGCTCTCGTAATATTGTACTTCGCTGCGGATATCCTCCAGGTCAAAGACGTTGCGGCCGTCAAAAAGGACCACAGCTTTCATGCGGTGGCGCATTTCTCCGAAATCGGGAGATCGGAAGGCGCTCCATTCGGTGACGATGGCCAGTGCGTCTGCGCCGTCCAGCGCATCGTAAGCGGTCGGGCAGAGGATGATGCGATCGCCGTAAAGGCGCCGGACGTTGTCCATGGCTTCCGGGTCGTAGGCCCGCACCGCAGCGCCTTCCTCGAGGAGGCGGTCGATGATGTGGAGGGCCGGCGCCTCGCGGATGTCGTCGGTATTGGGCTTGAAGGCAAGACCCCAGACCGCGATGGTGCGGCCCCGCAGATCACCGTCAAACCACCGCCGGATCTTGTCGACCAGGATGCCTTTCTGCCGGTCGTTGACGGCCATAACCGCCTGCAACATGGGGAAGTCGTACCCATAGGTTTCAGCCGTATGGGCCAACGCCTGTACGTCCTTGGGAAAGCAGGAGCCCCCATACCCGACACCGGGGAACAGGAACCGCTTGCCGATGCGGGTGTCGGTGCCGATGCCCATGCGCACCTGGTCCACATTGGCGCCCACCCGCTCACACAGATTGGCGATCTCGTTCATGAAAGTGATGCGGGCCGCGAGGTAGGCATTGGCCGCATATTTGGTCATTTCGGCCGACCGCTCGTCCATGAACAGGATGGGATTGCCCTGTCGGACGAACGGCAGATACAGGTGCTGCATGACCTTGCGTGCCCGTTCCGAGGAGGTGCCCACCACCACCCGGTCCGGCTTCATGAAGTCCTCGACGGCCAGTCCTTCCCGCAGGAATTCCGGATTGGAAACTACATCAAACAGGTCCTCGCTCAGGTGTTCGGCCAGGGTGGCATGAACGCGTTCGGAGGTGCCTACCGGCACCGTGCTTTTGTCCACCACGACGGTATAGCGCCGGATCAGATGACTCAGCTCGGCCGCTACCTTCAGGATATAGCTCAGGTCTGCGGAGCCGTCTTCGCCGGGTGGTGTGGGGAGGGCCAGGAAAATGATCTCTGCTTTTTGGACCGCCTCATCGAGACGGGTCGTGAAGTGCAGGCGGCCCTCCTTGGTATTCCGCTCGAAAAGGAGGTCCAGGCCGGGTTCGAAGATGGGGATCTCGCCGTCCTTCAGGCGTGCGACCTTGGCGGCGTCGATATCCACACAAGTGACCTGATTGCCGGTTTCCGCAAAACAGGTCCCCGTTACCAGCCCGACGTACCCCGTCCCCACCACTGCTATTTGCATGCTTGTCCAGTTTGATTGGCGGCACAAAAATAGACCGGATCCCCGACAACCGGTTACGGACAACTTTTGCGGCAGGACGCGGTTATCCTACCTTCACGCTCCGGCATGCCCTCCACCCGTTTGCAGGCCCATCTCGCCCTCTTTGGCGTTGCTCTCATTTACGGCGCCAATTACAGCATTGCCAAGGTGGTGCTGGACGACCGCTATATTGGTCCTTCCGGTTTCATCCTCATGCGGGTCATCACCGCCACAGCCCTGTTTTGGATTGTTTTCCGGCATACCGGGTCACCCCGGATCTCCCGCCGGGACATGGGCTGGCTGGCTCTTTGCGGATTGTTGGGGGTTTCAGTCAACCAACTCCTGTTTTTCGGCGGTCTGGAACGCACCTCGCCCATCCATGCCTCGCTGATCATGGTGCTGACGCCCATGCTTGTCCTTTTGTTGTCCGTGATCCTGGAAGGCCGGCCCTTTCAGGCCCGTTTGACCGGAGGGCTGGTAATGGCCGGCGCAGGTTCGGTATGGCTGGTGTGGCCGGGCGAGGGCGCGGCGGCCGGATCGGGTGACCCCCTGGGGGATGTCATGGTGGCGGGCAATGCGGTGAGCTATGCCGCGTACCTGATCCTGGTGCGCCCGCTCATGCAGCGTTATCCACCCATGGAGGTACTGAAATGGGTGTTCCTGTTTGGTACGCTACCCGTCTTTTTTGTCGGATGGCAGGAGGTCGGGGCGGCGAGATGGGCGGATTTTACTTTGCCGGCGGCCCTGAGTTTCGGCTATGTGTTGCTGTTCACCACCTTTTTTACCTACCTGCTCAACGCGGTGGCCTTGCGACATGTCGCTGCCGTGACCGTCAGCGCCTATATTTATCTCCAACCGGTCATAGCGACCGTGGTGGCCCTTGGTATGGGCAAGGATCGACTGACAATCAGCACATTGGCTTCAGGATTAATGATCATTGCGGGGGTGTGGCTTTCGGTGCACAAATCCAATGTTTTACCTGCCCGTTAGATATTTATTTGACGCATAAAAGTGACGATACAGATATAATCCCTGCCTGTTGTGTGGTTTACCCATATATTGTTTCGGAAAGTTCACCCCGATTGCATATATAAATATATGATATTCAGATATTTGCGATGCTTTTTGACCTCCATGCAGGCTGGTGTGACAAAGTTTTGCCGGGTCCCCGTACATTCACCGTATATTTACCACCCACAGTAAAACCCCTATGGCGGATTGGAATTCCGACTTTGAAGCGCGCCTGGCAGAAGGCAGTGCCGGATACCTCGAAGAGCAGGCTTTTCTCGACCTCATTGACAAGTACCTGGAGAAAGGTCTGTGGGCCGAAGCCCTCCTTGCCGTTTGTGAAGCGTTGCGCCAGCATCCGTTTTCGATCGAACTGATGTGTTCCCACGCCACCGCCCTGTTGGAGATGGACCGGGCCGAAGATGCCCTGGAAGTCCTGCGGCACGCGGCCGGCATGGCGCCGGGCGAATCGGATGTGACCTTCCTGCAGGTGGAGACCCTTATCGAATTGGGTAGGGCGGCCGACGCCGAGATCCTGCTGGCGCCTTTTCTGCGCAAGGGCAACCCCGAGGATCTGGCCGACGCGTGGTATTTTCAAAGTCTGATCGAGGAGCAGCGCGATGCCTGGTCCACGATGCACCGCTGCCTGGAGAAGGCCGTTCGCAACAACACCCGTTTTCCGGAGGCTCTGGAGCGTCTTTGGCTGAGTACCGAAATGCTGGGCAATTACGAGGAAAGCATCCTGTTTTACCGGGAGATCATTGACCAGGACCCGTATTCCTGGCAGGTGTGGTACAATCTGGGTCATGCCCATGCCTGCACGGAGGATTACGCGCAGGCGGCGGAGGCCTTTGAATACGCCTGCATCATTGAGGACAGCTATGAACACGCCTGGAGGGACCAGGGTGAAATGCGTCTCCAGCTCGGTCAGACCGGGGCGGCCATCGAGTGTTTTCTCGCTGCTCTGGAACGTTCCGAAGACAGGGATGCGGAACTGCTGACGCGCCTGGGAGAAGCCTGGGAGAAGCAGGGCAACCGCGATAATGCCTTCGCCTGCTTCCGGGAGGTCATCGGGAAAAATCCCGCCCATGACGAAGCCCATTTCCGTTTAGGCGGGTTGTATTTCCTGGAAGGGCGTCTCGAAGAAGCCGTCTTCCACCTCGAAGCGGCCATCAACCACCAAAATGAGCGGGAAGAGTACTTCGTCGCGCTCGCCGAGGTTTATTTCCGGCAGGGGTTTCTCGCCCAGGCCGAGATGTGCCTGCACCGGGCATTGGAGCTGGCCCCTGAGCAATCGGGCTATTGGCTGCAATACGCCTCTTTCCTGCTGCAGAACGGGTCGCTGGAAGAGGCCCTTGACATCCTGGATTCCGCCATCACCCAGCAGCGGAGTCCTCAATTGGATTACGCCCGGATTGCCTGCCTGTTCCGTTTGGGAAAGCGCCAGGAGGCTTGTCAGTCGCTGTGCCTCCAACTGGCCGAGGATTATCACGCCCACCAAACGATGTTCGACCTGGCTCCGGAGTTGTCGTCCGATCCGGATGTCATCAGCCTCGTCCGCGCCTTCCGCATCGAGGGATAGGCCCTCTCCGGAACCCGCAAAACGGATGCATTGACCAAGGATCCCCATCCCGCACCGCTCAACGAAGACGAAAAGCACCGGCTGTTCGAGGAGGAGTTCCTGCCCCATATCGACGCCCTCCACACCTTTGCCTTTCACCTTGCCCTCAACGAGGAAGAAGCCGATGACCTCGTCCAGGACACGTATCTGAAGGCCTTCCGGTTTATCGACCAGTACGACCGGGGGACCAACGCCAAGGCCTGGTTGTTCAAGATCCTCAAGAATGCCTTCATCAACGAGTACCGCCGCAAAAAGCGCCAACCAGTCCAGGTGGACTATGAGGAGGTGCGTCATGTGCAGGACCGCGATGAGGCGAGTGCCGGCCCCGAAAGTTATGTGGATCTGCGCGAGGAGCTTTTCCACTACCTGATCGGTGACGAAGTCACCCAGGCCATCAATGAGATGCCTGTGGATTTTCGCACCGTCATCCTCTTGTGTGACGTCGAGGATTTTACCTACGAAGAGATCGCCGCCATCCTGGACATCCCCATCGGAACGGTTCGCTCCCGGCTTCACCGGGCCCGGAACATCCTGAAGGAAAAACTGGAGAGCTATGCGCAATCCCTCGGATATCGCGACAAACGCCGCAAAAAGTACCCTCCGGGGGGGGATTAGCAAAATTTTCCGGGCCTGAAAAGGAACTTATCGCCCTGGTTTGCGCATTATATCCGACGGTTGACTTATCTTGGTAGCCGCATTGAATCCCGGACATGTACATCTCAGGGGAATGTTTTCCCGGTGATCATTCATTGCCAACCAACCGAACCCAACTATGATGAACGACGACTTGCTGCACCGCGTGTCCCTGTTTCTGGACAACGAGCTGAACCAGGAAGAGCAGCGCTCGCTCATGGAGGAGATCAGCGGCAACGAGCAGTACCAGACGCTCCTCGAGCGCGAGAAAAGCTTCAAATCCTACGTCAAAAGCCACGTGGCCCGGCCCCACGTCTCACCCTCCCTCATCCAGTCCATCAAGGACAAGATCCGGGTGTCTCCTTCCTGAACCGGGACCTGAGCCGCGACGCTTTTTCCCTGCCCCTGCCTTTCATCCCCAGGGCCGATGTAATTTTGCGGCCTGATTGCCGGCCGTTATGGATTCACTCGTAGAAAGGCTGGAAGCCCTGCACCACCGTTATCTGGACCTGGAGCTCCAGTTGTCGGACCCTGATGTCATCCGGGATACTGTGCGTTTTGCGCGGGTCAACAAAGCCTACAAGGCCCTCTCCGGGGTGGCTTCCCGGTACCTGGCCTACAAGACCCTGCTCGATCACCAGGAATCAGCGCGGCAGATGCTGCGCGAATCCGATCCTGAAATGAGGGAGATGGCGCGGGAGGAGCTGGGTGAACTGGACGCCCGGCGGGAGGAGCTGGAAGAGGAAATCCGTTTGTTGCTGATCCCCAAAGACCCTGAGGACGAGAAGGATGTGCTGTTCGAGATCCGGGCCGGCACTGGTGGGGATGAAGCGGCCATTTTCGCCGGCGACCTCTACCGCATGTACACCCGGTTTTTCGATGCGATGGGCTGGAAGCACGAGACGCTTTCCCTCAACGAAGGCGCGGCCGGGGGCTACAAGGAGATCATCCTGGAGGTGACGGGCGAGGAGGTGTACGGCCGCCTGAAGTTTGAGTCCGGCGCCCACCGCGTGCAGCGGGTGCCGAGGACGGAATCCCAGGGCAGGGTCCACACTTCGGCGGCGACGGTGGCGGTCCTGCCGGTCTTCGACTTCGAGGATGTGGACATCAACAAGGCCGATATCAAGACCGACACCTTCCGGGCCAGCGGGGCCGGCGGCCAGCACGTCAACAAGACGGAATCCGGGGTGCGTTTTACGCATCTCCCCACCGGGATTGTGGCGGAGAGCACCGAGGCGAGGTCGCAGATCAAAAACCGGGAGATCGCCATGCAGCGTCTCATCCAGCGGATCCAGGAGGAGCAGCGCTCGCGCCACGATTCGGCGGTGGCCTCCACCCGGAAGTCTCTTGTGGGTACCGGCGACCGGTCTGACAAGATCCGCACGTACAATTACCCGCAAAACCGGGTGACCGACCACCGGATCAATCTCACGCTGTACAACCTCGACCAGATCATGGAGGGCGACATCGGGGGGATCATCCAGGCTCTGCAATCGGCCGAGAACGCCGCCAAAATGCAGGAGCAGGCGGGTTAATCCAGCGCTTTGAGGTGGATGTCCATCCTGCCGCTGAGCAGAAAATCGAGCACCATGCCTTCCGGCGTCAGCAGGATATCCCGGAGGCGCAGGTCCAGGGGGTGGTGACGGTAGCCATAAGAGTTGGCAGCTCCAGTGTAGGGGTTCGGTCAGGTGGGGAATTTTCAGAGAGATGGGGATTAGCCATAAATGGCTCCCAAAGGGATGCGTGGATCAGATTATTGCGATAAACATTTGGAATTTGAGGCGCCACAGGGTATATTTGCCTGGAATACAGTCTCTCAAACCTATCAATACCCACATTGATTCCTTGAATACGGATCAGCTGTTCAGGGTAATGGAAGGCAGAAAGTCAGAAACTCAGAACCTAGATTCCGGAAATCAGGTGGAGGAACCTGATATTACCTAGCCAGTCCGTTCATCGCGATCCCATGCAACGAATTTTATTTTTGGTCTTAATCATTACATTGCTGACGCCTCTATTTGTTGTCGCACAAAAACATGATTATAACTGGATGAGTGGGCACCATGACTTTGAAAATCTTGGAAACCCCAAATTCGGGTATAATATTCTCACTTTTTCTGATACAACTAAATTAAAGATCACTACGAAAAAATATTTAAATAACAATCAAAGTATTAGTGAAAAAATTAATTTAACAAATTTATTTAATGTTTTTATGTCCAACGTCGAAGGGGAATTGGAATGGTATTCCAACGGTATGCGTATATTTAATAAACATCATGAGATCATTGAAAATGGAGATAGTATCAATTATGGAGAAGCATGGGAGACATATAATAATTTGGGTGCTGGTTATCATTGGGTTGACAACCAAGCCATTCCATTGATGCCTTATGATAGTAATCACTATCTTATGATGCATATCCTGACTAGTAGAGAACTGAAGGGTTTTCCTGTTAAATTGATGTATTCGTTGATAGATATGGAATCAAATAATGGGAAGGGTAAGGTACTCTTGAAAAATAAAATTATAATAAATGATACCATCGCCTATTCTGAATTTGTGCAGCACGCTAACGGGAAGGATTGGTGGTTTATCGCTTCAGAATTAAATAAAGATGTTTGGCATATAGGATTGATTAGTAATGAACTTAATATGACGCATAAACATATAATTAATTCAAATTATACACCTGAATCTCCTGCTAATGTCATGGCCATTTCTCCATCTGGTGAAATCATTGTGAGAGCAACACAATTATGGGATAAGAATGGAGGCTATCCATGGTATATCACTATTTATCATTTTGACCGCTGCGATGGAACATTAACTTTAAATGATTATTTTAAATTTGGAAATGACTCCACCTTTGCTGTATTTCCCATCATTTCACCCAATAATCAATTTATATATTTTATCAATACAAAGTATCAGGAGATTTATCAATGTGACCTGAATGCTAATGATATTGAGGCCTCCTGCCAACGCATTGCGAAACCGGACGGAAAATGGGCACCGTTTCCCAAAACATTTTTTAAAACCGGATTGGGACCTGATAGTAAAATTTATATTGCTGAAGGTAGCAGTGCACATCAGATGACGGTGATCAATAAGCCTGACCTTCCGGGACTTGCCTGCGATGTCTTTCAGGATTTAGTCCTGCCATGTTATAATACGCAAAACGTTCCTAGAAATCCCAATTATCGATTGGGGGCTTTGCCGGATGGGGATGCTTGCCCTACCAAGTTTTTTACTCCAGGCCCGGCAGGAGTCACCGTCAAATTATCCCCTCAGGGTCAATGGCGGATGTACACCGATAAAGCCCAGGTATTGCCTGAGGAGGCCCTTACTTTTGTGCTACTTGAACATGATGGCACGACGATTCATTGCACAAAATCCTTTCAAAAAAATCAATTTTCCATAGCTCTTACGGATTGCCAGCCTCAATCCGGTATGGAATGGTATCTCTATCAGGATTTTGCCACCTTCGCCAGAGGTATTATTGAATGACATTTAACTGTGTTAACCTATGAAAAACACCTTACTTTTTCTGCTTGTTCTATTTCTGACACCTGGTAGTGTGATGAGTCAATCCTGCCTGTCAGGTGGTATCACCTTTGATCACCAATGGCAGGTAGATGAATTTCCTATTCATTTCCCGGGTTGCCGGCATATCCTTGGCCATGTCATTATCAATGATTCCGCAGCAATACATAGTTTGGATAGCCTATATACGGTGGATTCAATAAGTGGCGATCTACAGCTTTTGTACAATTCACTTTTGCCTAATTTTCAGGGATTGAACCAATTGACCTATTTAAGTGGAGATTTAAATGTACATTATTCGACCGGTTTAGAAAGTTATGCCGGTTTGGAGAATTTGGTGAAAATAAAAGGTGATTTTAATTTTGATTTTTTGAATAGAGTTACAACATTCGAGGAGTTTACATCTTTGAAAGAGATAGGGGGTACAATTCATTTCAACAGTATTTCAAAAAACAGTCTGGATTTCCCAAGATTATCCCGGATTGGAAAAAATCTCAATGTTTCATTTGGTAGTTTGGATCCGGAAAGCCCACAAGCAGCCATTTTTATTGGGCCAGATTCCCTTAAATTTGTGGGGGGAGATGTGCGTTTTGGGTATGAAGATATCCATGTAGACCTTCCAGATTTAATATTGTGTAGAGATGTTACTCATATATCAGGATTTAATCAATTGGATACTATTGGTGGGAATTTATATTTTTGGATTTGCGAGGAGTTAGCTGATGCTAGTGGTCTTTCATCTCTAAAATATGTTGGGAGAGATGTCGTTATCTATCAGGCATGGAGCTTAAAAACCATGGACTTTTTAAGTGATTTAAATTTTATTGGGGGTAGCTTTGTAGCTATAATTGCGGGAAAGGATTCTACGTTTGCTTTTCTAAATAATCTTGAATATTTAGGAAAGGATTTTGTACTTGGTATTCACCCTACAAAAGATCTCATTGCGCTACAGTCATTCTCAAAGATAAATGGTTCAGTATCTATTTCAGGTTGTTCAAAATTAACTTCCCTTCAAGATTTGAAATATATTAAAACAATTGGTGGTAGCTTACATTTACAGAGCAATAAAGTACTTCCATCTCTGAATGGATTGGAAAGTTTGGAATATTTAGGAGACTCCCTTTTGATTATGTATAATGACACTCTTGCTTCACTTCATAATTTAGGAGCCAATCTAAGGATTGGCAAGTATTTAGATATTCATGGGAATCCAAATCTGAGTATTTGTGGCGTTGACCCCATATGTGCCTATTTGGATGATCCGCTTGCACAGGCTTTCATTGGTGACAATCTTCCGGGTTGTAATAGTCGACCGGAAGTGGAGGAGGCATGCGAATTTGTTTCCATACTATCACCAAAGCATATAGATTGGCGCATCACCCCCAATCCGGGAGATGGACTCTATCTGATTGAATTCCCGACGCCTGACACCGATTTTCAGGTTACTGTTTTCGACTTTCAAGGCAGACAAATGCATCAACAATTTTCATCCTCGAATGTAAAAGAACTGGATATTCGCAAACTTCCGGCCGGAACCTATATGGTACGCATTCAAAATCATAAAATAGCTTTGAATAAACTCATCCAAAAAATGTAAACTGAATGCAACGAATGATGCTTAATGCACTATTATTTCGACTTCTATTTTTATCCTTCTTTTTGTTGATGGTGAATGTGTCTTATGGTCAGACCACATGGAGGACACAAGCTCAAGTGGTGAGTGGATTTGTAGAATATGAAAATCAGGATGATGAAGGAATTCAGGTCTATAATCTGGAAATAGATAGTACGATTGTTTTAGGCAAAGGATTTCCATTTCATGTAGAAGCGACGACAGCAACCCTCTCTGATGCGAATGGAAATTTACGTGCATTTAGCAACGGGTGTGCCGTATACCGGGGGGATTTAAGCCCTATGCCTGGTGGCGAGTTGCTCAATCCGGGTGATGTACATACCATGAGCTGCCCTACCGCAGGATACATCGCCGAACAAGGGGCATTTTTTATTGACAAGCCCGGGTCACCGGGTAAATTTTTACTGATACATGCGGGATTTGAGCATTTGACCGACAATTTTCTGCATGTGGCCCGCATCGGTTACAGTGAGGTGGATTTCAGCGAGGATAGCGCCGGGGTGGTTGTGCAGTCTGATGTACTCATTACGCAAGGTGATCTGGAGCCGGCCACAGCAACAAGGCATGGAAATGGAAGGGACTGGTGGTTACTGGTGCCCGTAAGGCATTCTGCCGAACTTCAAATCTATCTCATTAGTTCGTCAGGAATTGAATACATGGGAAGTCAATGGCTCTCCGATTATGCCAATAAAACAGAAAGTAAATGGGCTATTTTAGGCCATTGTTTTTCCCCCGATGGTCAATATTGGGCCAGATACAATACCAACACGGGCCTGTATGTTTATCATTTTGACAGATGTAGCGGTGAACTAAGTGATTTGAGTCGGGTTCCCTTTCCAAAGAATGACGAATTTGGGGGAGGAGGTGTCCTTTTTTCTATGAACAGTCGATTTGTTTACTTCACTCATCAGCGACTTTTGTATAGAGTGGATACTGAACAAACGCCAACAAAACTCGATACCATCTATATAATAACAGGAGGTACGGGTGGTACCTTTCATCGGATGTTTGCCGGTCCGGAGGGGAATATCCTCATCAGCCCCATGGCGAGAGCGACACACTGGCATGTGATCGAAAATACAGATGAAGAAAATCCCGGGCAGGTAGTCCTGAAATTGAGAGAGAAAATCCTCCCGTGCTATTCCGTACGATCCGTACCCCATGTCATTAATTTGTCATTGGGAAGCCTCGGGGGGAGTAGTTGCGATTCAATAAGCGTGGCCTTGGAGGAACCATCTGTCCGGAAGGATGGATTTTCATTCCACATTTTTCCGAACCCTGCTACCGATCGTGCAAGGATGGAATTGTTGATGCCCAAGGGATGCGATTTTCCGTTGCAGGTAAAGATGATTTCCACGGAGGGAACGGTAGTTTATAGGGGAGAACTTCCACCATGGGCTTATGTGCACGAACTGCCGGTAGGGTCATGTCCACCCGGGATGTATGTCGTAAAACTCGAAGATGCGGCTGCGGGTTTGTCGCATTCCGTTCCGTTAGTGATTCATTGATGAAGGGATTAATGTACACAATATTGGAAGGTAGAAAAAATTATATTTCACTTGTTAAGGACAAACTCCGCTGAATCAAGGCAGGAATTTTATTATTATAGTGATGAATGAATATTACCATTAAGATTTTTCATGTAAGGATTAATTCAAGTTAACATGAATTTCAATAGCAAAGTGTACAATTTGTTTTTCAGCTGTTTTCAATGGTTTCATATTCCTATTATTAGAATTAAGTGGATATTATGGATTTCTATTTCAGCATGTCCTTTTACTGCCAACGGGACAATTTATTACATTTCTAAAACGGGTACACCAAATGGTCCGGGACTAACATGGGCCACGGCTTTTGATCATTTTATCACGGCCTTGGCAAAGGCACAACCAGAAGACACCCTATTTATTGGGGAGGGTATCTACCAGCTTCCCCAGGACAAGCGTGTTTTCATCACCAAGGGCATCTGCATGTTCGGTGGTTTTGCCGGGTGGGAGACGACGCCTGAGGAAAGACTGACCGGTGTGCATCTTACTACGATCCGAAGCACGGGTTTTTACTCCAAATTAGTGCTGGACAGCCTGTATGTTCCATCTATTTTGGACGGTCTGATATTCAGAGATGGTGATTCATATAATTGTGGAATGTATTGTGATGAGCCATGTTATATTACTGATTCGGAATGTTGGGGCGGTATCCTGTATATTCGAACTTCTCCGGTAAATAGCTGGAGGGATTTGCTAATTCAAGATTGTGTTTTTGAGAATAATCAGGCCCATTTCGGTGGGGCAATTGGTATTGACAATTTTGAAGACTCAAGGAGCCACATTCGATTCATAAGATGTTTATTCAAGGATAATGTAAGCGGACCATATGGAAGGGGTGGCGCTATACTATACAGATCTCAAGCGTCTGCCCATACCGCCGTATTGATCCTGGATTCCTGTGTGTTTCGCGGAAACAGCACTTATTATGACGGAGGGGCAGGAGTATATATAGAGACTCATGGAACAGGCATTGACTCCATTGTAATCAGTAATTCACAATTTGAAAACGGAACGGCTTGGCATTCTGGCGGTTGTGGAATTCTTTTAGATAATCGAGTAATTCACCCACTTGAGAATCTCTTTGTGAATCGATGTGTTTTCAGTGGAAATGTCAATTTCGTGCCCAATAAGGCATCGTGGACGGGTGGCAGTGCTATGCACTTGCGAAATGGCGGACAGGTTTCAGAGTGTTTGTTTATTGAGAATAGGGGAGTCTGGTCTCCGGTTTTAGCCGGCTATAGTATGAATGTGAATAATTGTCTATTTGCAAATAATCGAAATTCAAAAGGGAACGCCACCATTTTGAGTGTAGGAGAGTGGCAAAATTATGGTTTCACTCCATTCAGTAATAAATTCAACAATTGTACATTTGTAAATAATACAGCAGACACCATTCTGCCGTTGATATACAGATACTATCCTTTATGTCAGGATACGCTGGTTAATTGTGTGATATATGGCAATAGTAATACAAAACAATCACCTATAATTGTGGATAAGTGGGCGGATTTTTCCACCTTCTTTGTGGCGGGAATAGGTGGCGATTCACGTCCTGACCTGTTTTACTATGTCGAAGAGGATGGGAGTACTGACTTCAATACCTTGATAGATACTTGGTGGGAAGACGATCCGTTGTTTGTGGATACTGCGACATTAAATTTCAGGCTGAAGCGATGTTCTCCATTCATTAACAAAGGTCTGAATGAATTTACTATTGGGTCTTATGATTTGGATGGCCTTCCTCGTTCATTGGAAGACAGTGTAGATTTAGGGGCATATGAACGATTGAGTTTTGCGCCTGAAATAGATTACTTTCCAGTCACATGTGCTCATTTACCTGACGGAATGTTGATTTACGAGGACCCTGGAATCACCCCGCCAGGAAATTGGACCATACAAGACACATTCGGCATACACTGGGATAATGGGCTATTAAACAAAGGAATTTATTCTGCTGTGTTGGAGGACTCAGAAGGCTGTTCCCGTGAATTTGAAATCTTTATGGACGGACCGGATTCCATTCGGGCATGGTTTTCCATTATAGGATCTTCACAGAGTATGCCTGAAGGGAGTATTCGATTAGATAGCATTAAGGGAGGCACACCTGATTATTTTATTACATGGTTCAACGGCACCTACGGGAATGAGATTCAACACCTTTTCCCAGGAATTTATTCCGTGGAGATTGCAGATAAATGGGGATGCAGGCTTGAATTGGAATTGGAGGTTCCACTATTAACATCTTTCCTTTCGTCTAAATCACCAACAGAATTTCATGTGGAATATTTATATGAGAACGGATATCTTTTTTACAAATATATAATAGAACCAGGCAGGAGTGGCCAAATTCCCTTTGAATTCATTTCTGTAAATGGTCAGGTTGTGTGTTCAGGAATCGCGGAGGCAGGTGAACATCAAATTTGGTTGGGACAATTACCGGCAGGCATGTATTTATGGATTCTTTCATTGAATGGTATTACCCAAACATTTACGGTTATGGTTCCATAAATGTGTGTTTGAGGTGCAAGGCACCCGCAAATCCTTGTGAGCTTATTGTAGGGGTGCATAAAATTCAGGAGAAAGACCTCCATGTGATTATTTGACAGATCCTAATCCAGCGCTTTGAGGTGGATGTCCATCCTGCCGCTGAGCAGAAAATCGAGCACCATGCCTTCCGGCGTCAGCAGGATATCCCGGAGGCACAGATCCAGGGGGCCGGCATCGAGATGGATCCAGGGTCCCGGCCGGGTCGTGTTGATGGTGCGCCGGATCTCCTCCGCCACCTGGTTCATGTCCTGACCGAGGGGGAAAACCAGCGCTTTCCCTAACGTGGAGCGAATATTGGCCTTGAACAGCCAGGAGGCCGACCGGTGAAGGACGTTGCGCGTCTCGACATCGAAGTCCAGTTCGGCCAGCTCCACCTGATGCCCTTCCGTGCTCAAAACGGGTTTGCCGCGCAGGTGGACCGTGCCTTTGTAGGCACCGGTCAGGCGCAGGGAGGCGATGACATGATCGCTTTGGCCGAAAAGGTCGATCCCTTCCACGGTCACCTGGCGTTTGCCTTCACCGAAGGTCTTGCCGATCAGGTTGTTTTCGGCCATTTGTTCCGCCTCATCGTAGGGGATCTCGGTATGGATCACCAGACGCAGGCTGTCCCGGTTTCCGGCGGCTGCCGCAAACCGGGGGTCGATCTCCGGATCGATCAGGGTCGGCGGTCCGCCGGCCTTCAAACGGGAAAGCCCGGACAGATGGACGGCGCTGTGCAACCCGTGCGGGTCCGTCACAAACCCCTCGATCCCGGCCACCCGCGGTTCGAACCGAAACCAGAGATTCATGCTTTCGCTGACCTGAATGGGTCGCCGCATGACGGTCCAAAGCGGCGCCAGTAGCGCGCGCAGGTCCACATTCCTGCTGATCTGGTCGTCGATGGCCCGGGTGAGGCGGGGACGGCTGTAATCGAGCAGCAGGCCGGTGAGGGCACCCACGGGGATCTGGAGCCCGGCGACCTGGGCCACGGGTTTGCGGATCCAGTCGTAGCCCTCCAGGGTGGTCCAGGTCTGGACCGTCCAGTCGTCCCGGATCTGGAACAAGGTGTGCAGGGTGACATCCAATTCGCCGTTGGCCTTCAGGGTGGTGAATCCCAGGGACCGGGCGACATGGACGTCGATCGGGATCACGGAGCGTATCTGTTGGCCGGTCAGCTCCACGCGGATGTCGCGCTGCACCTTCATGGACCAGGAAAGACCGTCCTTCGTGGTTTCCGGACTGGCAAATGACTGACCGGTGACGCCCTGACGGATGATGCGCTGCAGGTCCTGGTGCGTGATCGTCACCGGGATGTGGAGGCTGGAAAGCGGTACAGCGAGATGGTTCATGTCGTAACGGGCCTCCGGGCGGGCCGGTTGGGGTGTTTTGCACTGGGCCAGCAACAAGGACAAAATGAGCAAAACCCCGGTTCGCATGTTGTGTCAGAATACGCAGGCAAATGTCTGCAAATCCCGGCAATGGCCATACCCGTATATCGAGACAGGGGCTATCGCTCCGCAGCCCGGGCCTTCTTCGGCGATCCGTTGTCCTTCGTGATCCGGCGCCAGGAGGAGTTGGGTGATTTTTTCCGGGTACGGATCCCTTTCCGGCGATTGTATATCTCGACGGACCCGGCATTTTTCGAGGAAGTCCTCGTCCAACGACAACGCCAGTGCCGCAAGAGCCCGGCCTACCATCAGATGCGCATTGCCCTCGGCAACGGTTTGCTGACCAGTGAAGGGGATTTCTGGCTGCGGCAGCGCCGGCTGATGCAACCCGCCTTCCACCGGACGGCCCTCGAAAAGCTCTACGCCGCCATGCGGGAGGAAACGGCCTTTTGGCTGGACGACCTGGAAGACCGCGTACGGCGTGATCCCGTGGTGGATCTGAGCAGGGAGATGACTCGCCTCGCCTCCGGCATCGCTTTGAAAACCCTGTTTTCCTCCTCGCCCCGTCGTGATGACAGCGAGGTGGCCGCCGAGATTCTCCGCACCCAGGCCTATGTGTTGTGGCGCCTCGAAAGGCCCTGGCTGACGCCCGTATTCCCCCTGCTGGCCAATTACCGGGTGTTCCGCCGGGATATCCGGCGGTTTGACGACATGGTGTATGGTCTCATCCGCGACCGGAGGGCCGACGGTGCCCAGCGACAGGACCTGCTCGACCTGCTTATCCATGCCCGGGATGCCGATACGGGCGCCGCAATGACCGACCGTCAGATCCGCGATGAGGTCATCACCCTCTATGTGGCGGGACACGAGACCTCGGCCAACGCCCTTGCCTTTGCGTGTCATCTGCTGATGCAGCACCCTGAATGGGCGGACCGGTTGGCGGCGGAAGCGAAGCAGGGATATGGCGGAAGCACCCCGGACGAACAGGCGCTGGGAGGACTCGACCTGGTGCGGCAGGTGACGGAAGAGACGCTGCGGCTCTATCCGCCGGCGCACATCATCGGCAGGGAGGTTGCCGAACCGTTTGACTGGAAAGGGGACCGATTGGCGGAGGGCAGCATTCTGCTGATGAGCATTTACGGGCTGCACCGCAATCCGGCGCTGTGGGATGATCCGCATGTCTTCCGGCCCGAACGCTTTGCAGCGGAACATGCCGCGGCCCGTTCCAAATTTGCGTGGCTGCCCTTCGGGGCAGGGCTGCGGCTGTGTATCGGGGCGCGGTTTGCCCTGTTGGAGATCCCCTTGATCCTGAGTGCGCTTTTGCGGCGGTTTCGCCTGCTTCCGCTGGAAGGAGCGGCCATGCAGCCTGCTGGCCTACTGACGCTCAAGCCTTTGCCGGCGGTCGTGGCACGGCTGGAGGTGCGATAGCGCCGAAACAGCGGCAAGGTGATCATCCCACCAACCACAGCGCCAGCAGGGTCACCACCAGGATTTGGAGGGCAAAGATCACCACGCCGAATCCCATGGCGATGCGGCCTGTGGCGAGGAGCCGGCGGATGCCGATCTTCATGCCGATAGCGACCATGGCCAGGGTGAGCATGACTTAGGAACAATTTATTAGGTTTGGCAGGGATAATTTTAAGAAGACAATTCTCTGTATGGAATATGAAATGTTAAAGTTTCAAATAATTTGGAAATTAAAACAAAATGGGCAATTTTTACATTATATTTGCTCATCATTCCTGTTAGCCCTCAGAATATGACCGTATTCTCTCTTTTAACCACATAAAACCTTTATCATGAAACTAATTAGCAAATTATTATTCGGCGTGTGTGTCTGTTTGTGATTGGTTGCCAAAAGGAAAATACAGACCAATTAAATTTGTCCAGACATGGAATGGATGAGGAAACACAAGGTCGTATTGCTGATTTTGTCAATAAGGCCATGTTGCATCGAACCGAGCCAACGGCAGGTTTGCGATCTACGGAAGTCTATACGCCATCCCAGGCGCTGTACTATCTGAACCATGGTTTGAATGCTGCTTATTGTCGTCCAGACGAGAACTATGCAACGTATCTGATGGTTTCTGATACCTTGTTGATTCCTTTGGTGGATACCGCAACCCTGGTTGATGAGGTGGATCTTTTGGATTTGTTTGAACAAATAGCGTATATGGCCAGTGATCTGTATTATGGCGTATCGGATACCGTTAAGCAACCATTTCATTTTGAAATCAGGCCGTATGCAGAAATAGAGGAAGACTATATCCCAGTAATAGCGACCTTTATCATGGGCTCTGGAACTTGTTCGAACCTCAATTCATATCCCTATACCAGTACGGATCAATGGTCAATTTTACCAGAAGTAGGCAATTGTTGGTTGAGTGAATCAGGCAATGATGCCATGGATCATTGGCGTTGTGACCTGAATGCCAATCTCAACTATCGCGACAAGAACACATTCTATTACTTCACAAACAGGTATTCGGTTTTTTTCTCTCCTTTTCTTTATGTTGAGGAAGGATATGAACTTCCATACCTACCTGTTCACTTTAATGTTGAAGGAGATGATCTTCTCAATCCTAATGATCCAACACAAAATGATAATTATAATGATTATCTTTTGTTTTATAATTATTCGGGCACTTCAAATTATCATACTTGCCTGATCCAGGACGAAATGAACTGGTATTATGAAGAGATGGCTACTTTGTCACAGGCAAATGAACCTCAGGGAAAAGTAACTGGTTTACATGGGGTCGGTATGGAGCTACTTGCATCCAATTATTCTACTGTTGCAGCATTAATGCGTGTGGACTATTTCACACGCAATGTTTTGGAAACGGATGCATATCCATTACCTGTATGCTGTCCCTAATATTTAATAACATCTGAGAGGCGGGAAATGTTCCGCCTCTCTTTTTTCCTCATTGATAACTATTTATCCATGCGCTTGATTATCTTTTTAGTTTTCATATCAATATGTAGCATACAGGCCCAGTCAACCTATTTTGTTGAATATACCGATTTGACAGGGGTAAATATCTATGATATCCACGTTGAGCAAGATACCTTACTGGCTTTGACTGGCTATATCGGTAGTGACCCTGTTGCAATTGAGTCTGGTGGTTTGAAAATTATCAAAGCCACCTCCGGTCAAATTCTCAATGGCACCAATATTAGTGATTTAAATAAATCAATTCCCTTTTATCTAAATTCAGCCGAAAATGTAATTTATATATTATATTTTGATCATAGTAATGTCTCTAATACCAAATTGGTTATCAAATCATTTGAAAGCCAGAACTTAACATATTCTGATAGCATTTCAATTCCTTTTTATGGGAATCTATATAGTGCTTCATGGAATATTACGAAAGATTCCATATCTGTATTAGGTTATACAAATGCATCACCACAAGGTGTTCGGTTTGCTACGTTTCCAGTTAACAATTTTCCGGAAACTGTTGAAACAAAGCTAGTCACAAAGTTAGGTCCACCTCATCATATGTTAAAAATTTCAGAATATTCAAATGATTATTTAGTCTTTTGTTTTAATGGCTTGCATTTTTTTAACAGTGATTCCGGAGAATCCTATCGGGCAGATCAGGTTGA
The DNA here is from genome assembly GCA_964471595.1 of uncultured Saprospiraceae bacterium. Lineage (GTDB taxonomy): Bacteria > Bacteroidota > Bacteroidia > Chitinophagales > Saprospiraceae > JAGNXB01. The sequence goes on along the minus strand of CAYYGN010000010.1, from coordinate 2,113 downwards.
AGTAGCAATACATGGCAAATCCGTAACTTCCATCGAAGGCACGCATTACATAACTTTTGGCCGTGCGATTGAAGTAACAGATCTTAGGATAGTAAAGTACGACACTGCATTAAATATGGTTAAGGAGGTTACCTTTGGAATGGGTGAGAACTCTTACGATTATCCCGCCATCACAAGCTGCATTGATAACGATACACAACACTATTTTGTAGCGGCTGTTATAAATTCTTCCTTCAATCCCTACACCAATACTACACCGAAATCATATTATGTTGGAAAATATGATGCCGATCTGGAATCCGAATGGTTGCATGTTTTTGGGGGAGATCGCCATTTCTTTATTTCCGGAGTGAAAGCAGACCTTGAAGGGGGTTGTTATGTGTATGGATTCACGCGTTCTGCCGTAAACAATCTACAGGCGACACCCTTTCTGATGCGCCTGAATGCCGATGGTGTATTGACCTCAACCTGGGATCCAGGCAGCACAGATTTTTCGCTTACCATCTTTGGCAATCCGGGCTCTGATGCTTTTCGTTTCCATTTCAATGCTGCCGATGCAAGCTGCAAGATGGTTGTACATGATATGCAAGGCCGATTGCTTTCTGAAATTCCGGTGGCCATTGGTTATAATGAAATTCTGACTTCCTTTTGGCCTGCGGGAACATATTTTTACCAGCTTTTGCAATCCTCAGGTACAATACTCGAAAGAGGAAAATGGGTGAAAATTCAGTAATGCAGTTAATGCTTACGGACATTCGGTTTGTGATGTATATGATCATTTCTTCGAGCATGAAGGATCGCCTGCTTCAGCACTGGTAGGAGTAAGTGCCAAAAGTTGGGCGTGTGGACAAAGAAATACCAAATGGAACAGTCGGGACAGAAGTAGCCATCATAGGATTATCGGGTAAGGTCCTTTGCCATTATATATTAAGAAGGTATTCAACTTATCATCATGAAGATTCAGGATTACCCCGTTCATCCCACCAACCACAGCGCCAGCAGGGTCACCACCAGGATTTGGAGGGCAAAGATCACCACGCCGAATCCCATGGCGATGCGGCCTGTGGCGAGGAGCCGGCGGATGCCGATCTTCATGCCGATGGCGACCATGGCCAGGGTGAGCATGACTTTGCCGGCCCATTTCAGTGTTTCAAGCAAGGCATCCGGCAAAGAAAGGAAGGAGACAGCGGTGACCGCCAACAGGAAACCCCAGATGTAATAGGGCAGGCGAAGGTGCTGCCGGACAGACGCATGCCGGTTGACCATCAGATTGAACACGATGAGGGCCGGGGCCAGCAAGGCCACCCTTCCCAACTTGACAGTAATGGAGAGGTCGCCGATGACATCGTTGATACCGTATCCCGCGCCCGCTACATGGCCCACGGCATGCAGGGTACCCCCAATGATGGTGGCCACCACCGTTTCGTCCAGGGGGAGAAACGGGAAAGCCAGGGGAAGGATCAACATGCCGGCTAATCCGAGCAGGTTGATGACGGCGATGGCAATACCCACATCTTCTTTGTCTTTGGTCACGCTGCCGGCGAGGGCCGCGATGGCGGAGGATCCGCAGATGGCCGTACCAAAACCCACCAGCCAGCCAGTGGAGCTGCGGCACCGGAACACCCTGGCCAGAAAGAAGGTGAGCACAAGCATCACCGTGACCGTCACCACCAGCAAGGCCAGGGTACCCCATCCCAGAGACCCGATGTGTTGGTAGCTGATCCCGAATCCGAGAAAAATGATCGACAGATTGAGGCCTTCGCGGCCGATAGCGTCCACGCCGGGTTGGTAGGGCGGAGGGAGGGTGATGAGATTGCCCGCCAGGACGCCGAGCAAAAGTCCGAGCAACACCTCGTTCATCCCGGGAATGAAGGGGAAAGCCACAAAGGCCACCCCTGCGAGGCCGGTCACCAGCAGCAAGCCGGGAAATAATCGGATCGTGTTGGAGGTCAGTTGCACGGCCGCAAAGGTAACGGGATCGGCGTGGCGGGGTCTGTGACCCGGATTACAGGGCGAATGTCCGGCGGACACCTGCCCGCCTCCGTTGAAACTATGGCGGATGATGTGAGCGACCCTCGGGCCGCTGCCCGAGGCGTATAGCACATGCCAATAA
>CAYYGN010000009.1:0-91265 GCA_964471595.1 uncultured Saprospiraceae bacterium | reverse complement strand
CTAACTTTGTATCAGACGACCAGATTGCCTCTTGCAACATCACAGGCCAATGACTTCACAAGGGGGGTCAAAATCACCGGAATGGGGGGGTCAGTATCAGCGGAATAAACAGGCCGCCAAACCACTTGACGGAGTTGGCATTCAACACATACATCAGAACAGGGGATTATCATTACGGCCAGGTTTTCTTCTACAACAACGGCGCTTCCTCCTATTATGCCGCACGGGGCTTCCGCGGCCTGCTGCGCCTTTGAAACCCGGCCCAACAGGTCCTTCAAATACCCCTGAGCAGCATCACCCTCGACCGTGATGGCGGTCACCGGGTGAGGTAGTCCTTACCCTCATCTTTGGGAAGAAAGCCACCCGAAGATGTCTGTTTCATTTCTTTCTCACCGGATGATTGCGCACTCAGGTATTATCAGGGGGCTTTTGCCGGCTATGACCGCCCTGGCTGCCGGCGCCTGGATGTATATCGCCCTGCGGCCCGGGTCAACGGTTTTTGCGGGATGGTTGCGGGAGTGGGGGTTGGACAATGGCCTGTCGGCCATCCACAGGGAAGCGCTGCCTTGGGCATCGAGGGTACCCGACATTCTCCTGTACTCCCTGACCACCGGATTGTGGGCCTTCGGCTACACCTTGCTCATGGCGGTCATCTGGGAGACCTCTTCCCGCCCGGCCTACCGGCGGTGGACATGTAGCGGCCTGCTCCTGGCGCCCGCCTGGGAAGCGCTGGAATGGAGCGGGGTGGTGAACGGTACCGCTTGCCTCAACGATATCTCCATGGGTCTGGTCGGCGCGGGGGTCGCTCTCCTTCTAGTTCCTCACCAAAAAATCTTCCCGTCATGAAAAACGCAATCTCCATTCTCGTTCTGGGGATTTTCCTCCTGTTGGCAGTGGGTAGCGGCAACGCCCCCCCGGTAATCACTACCAAATATTTGGGTGATGGCATTTACGAGGGAACCACGACTTATGTGTACAATGTGCCCAGTAATTATGGCGGTGCCCATCAGGTCATACAGACCGAAGTCATCACCGGCGCGTACAATGAATATGGTGAATGGAGTGGTCCGGTGACCATCAAGCATTCCAAAAACGGAGATCCGGTCACCGGCCAGTTGATCGAGGAAGAAACGGTCAACATGGTGGACGGCATGCGGCACGGGAAATCCATCCGGACCAATGTCAAAACCGGGCAAGCCATCGAAAAGTGCTACAAAATGAGTATCCCCGTGCCCTGCACCAATTTGCATGCGCCGGAAATCCGCGGACTTACCGCTTTTGATTACCTGCTGGAGGCCCATCCATCGTTTTTGTCCCGATTTGACTCCAGTGAATACCTGGCTGGATTCACTTCCGGTTATCTCGACGCCCTCCAGGAACAGCTCTCCACATATACCTTTCCGCCGGAAGAATTCAACAACTATTACGGTGATGCCGTCTCCGACCTCAACGATCAGGGTAACTGGGAAACCACAGTTGTCTTTCTGGGTGATGCCCGTGCCCCCTGGGAGGTACAGGTGGGCAAGCGTTTTGAATACAGAAAGGCCCAGGTGGAACGCTATTGGGGTAGCAATGGCGGCTCGTATGACATCGTCCTTGCCTATTACCCCCACTTCGCGGAAGAATTTGCCTTTCTGGGCGTGGAGGCGCCTGAATTGGAAGCATTTTTCAATGACTTTGACGCACGCCTGGATCAAAAGAAAGGGAGCATGTCCACAGTGGATCCCTATTTCCTGGACAGCCTCGACCAATGGATCTACCAGATCATGGACACCTATCTCGACACCGGCCTGAGTCCTGAGGATGACCCCGGCAACCAGGTGCGGAATGCTCTATACCGCCTGCCCATCCGGGATATCGACGCCGTGCTCCAGTCGGGGATTTCCGTGTTGCGCAATTCCTTCGAATTTGAAGCCGAAGTGTTGGCCTATCTGTTCCTGGTGCGTTTGCAGGAAGCGGACCCAATCCTCAATGCGGTAAAAAAAGCCTGGTATGTGGACAATGAAGTAATCCGGCCTCCCGTCCTGATCACGCTTTCCCTGGGCGCTACCGCTGCCGACAATGCCGTCATCCAGGGTGACCTGATCGAAGACGGCGGCTCGGTAATCCAGGAGCGGGGCATCGTCTGGGATACGGTATTCCTCCCTGACGTATCCGCCCATAAAATGGCATCGGGTACCGGTACGGGTGAATTTACCGTCTCCATCGACGGACTGCAACCAGGCAAGCGGTACTTCGCGCGATCCTACGCGTTGCATACCGATGGCCCGACTTATGGAAATACCGTGTCGTTCAAGGCCGGAGAAATTTCATCTGTTTCAGGGTTTGGTCCCGTTTTCCATGCCATTCATCTGTCGCCCAATCCGGCGACTAATGCCGTACGCCTTCAATGGCAGGGCCAGGAAGGCATTCCTCATGACATCAACTTCTGGGATTTGCAAGGCAGGAAGGTATGGGCCGGTACAGGTCGAGGGAATGACCGCATACTTTCCCTGAACGGTATCCGCCCGGGGGTTTATATCGTCACCATTCGCCAGGAGGACAGGAAATATTCCTCCCGTCTGGTGGTGAAATAAATGCCAGTTTGCGGGATCAATGATGGGCAGGGACCAGTGCAGGTTCCTGCCCTTTTTATGAATGCATGCCGCCCTCTCCGGTAGAAACAGGACTTCCGGGAGGTCTTGTGGAAATGGCCCACAGCCCGGCAAACATCAGCATGCCGTTGACGGCGATAAGGAGGAAGCCCAGTTTCAATCCGCCGAACCACATCGCGGAATTGGCATTCAGCACATACGTCAGGACCGGCGCTGCCAGCGCGACCGGAATGACCCATAGGTCGTTGACCCGGCGCCGGGTCACCAACCCGAAGGCGAAAAGGCCCAGCAGCGGACCATAGGTATATCCGGCGATTTCAAACAGCTTGGTGATCACCGCTTCGTTGTGGATGGCCGAAAAGGCGAGGATCACGAAAAACATCAGGACGGACATCCCGATGTGGACGATCCGGCGAGTGCGCACTGATTGCACGCCGCTTTCGGCCCCGGTGTCTACCCCCAGAAAATCCACACAAAAGGAGGTGGTCAGCGCTGTCAGGGCCGAGTCGGCGCTGGAATAAGCTGCCGCGATCAGACCGATGATGAATAAAATGCCCACAGCAGGCGGCAGATATTCGAGCGCCAGGAGCGGGTACAGTTGATCGGTGCGCTCCGGGACGGCAATACCGGCGAAAGCGGCATAGTGATGCAAAAGCGCTCCCAGGCTGAGGAAAAGCAGGTTGGCGACCACCAGAATCAGGCAAAAGGTGAACATGTTTTTCTGAGCGTCCCGCAGGGACCTGCAGGCCAGGTTCTTTTGCATCATGTCCTGGTCCAGACCGGTCATAACGATGGTGATGAGGGCTCCGCTGAGAAACTGCTTGAAAAAATAATTGGGGTCTTCCCATCCGCCGGACCAGAAAAATACCCGGCTGTGTCCGCTTTCCCGGACCGTCCGGATCCAATCCCAGCCACTGTGCCCCATGGCCTCGTTGATGAACACGATGGTGAGTGCCACCGCCAGCAACATGAAGACGGTCTGGAGGACGTCGGTAAATATGATGGTCTGCATGCCGCTGCGACGGGTGTACACCCAGATCAGGAGGATGCTCACCAGTACGGTGACCCAAAACGGCACGCCCATGGGCCCCACGACAAACCGGTCGAGCACCATGGCCACCAGGAACAAGCGGAACGCGGAGCCAATCACCCGGCTGAGCAGGAAATAAGCAGCACCTGTCTTGTAACTCCAGAATCCGAACCGCTCCTGCAGATACCCGTAGATGGTGGTCAGGTTGAGCCGGTAATACAGGGGCAACAAGACCAGCGCGATGACCGCATATCCCAACAAATAGCCCAGGACGACCTGGAAATAGGAAAAATCTCGGTTGAGCCCTTCCGTCCCCACCACGCCAGGTATGGATATGAACGTGACTCCGGACAGCGATGCGCCGATCATGCCGATGGCAATCCATATCCAGTGGGTGCGCCTCCCCGCCAGGAAAAATGTCGCATTGTCCGTCCGGCGACCGGTCAACAGGGAGACGAAGTACAACAACAGAAAATATCCGGCGATCAGGATGAGTATCCCGGTAGGAGACAGGGTTTGGCTCATGCGGGGGGTGATTGGCGGGCACCAAAGTACGCCACAGGGTCAGGAACACGTCATTTCTTCGTTAATTCTGCAGCAATCCGCCGGAATAGTAGTAGGGAGGACCAAAAAAACTTAATTTTGCGCCGTTTTTGTTCTTGTTTCCATAGCCTGCCGAGACCTTAACAATTCTTTATCGTCCATTCTGCCGGATCACGTGTTTCCATGGAAACTGCCGGCAAGACCGGGCCATAACCGACCGAACATGAGATTTTCATTGTCTTTCCTTCTTTGCGGGTTGTTTATTCTCAGCGGCTGCGCCTCAAAGACCATCGGAGCCACCACCAGTCCTGAACAGGTGGAACCACCTGAAGTGTCCGCCAACCCGGAATGCGTCACCTTCTCCAAATCGGTTTATCCGGATGACGCCATCAATGCGCATGCCGTCTACCGCACTTTCCTGAGATCGAATGATCTCGAAGCTGCTTTCCCGCATTGGCTGCGCGCTTACGAACTGGCCCCGGCCGCCGACGGCAAACGCTCCTTCCACTATACGGACGGAGTGCGTTTTTACAAGGACTTTTTCTATAAAAGCCAGGACGAGAATGAGAAAAAGGGATTCGTGGAGAAGGTGAGGAAACTCTACGAAGCGGGTCTCCACTGTTATCCCGGCGAATACCATCTCTACGGGATGTACGCTTTTGACCTCTACTACAGTTTTCGGGCCTATGCCACGGACGCCGAGATCTATGACTTGTTCAAAAAAACGCTTGACCACGATGGTGAGCGTACCGGCGCTTTCGTCCTCAATCCGTTTACCGACCTGCTGATATCCCGCTTCAAGGCCGGTGAAATCCCGGTGGAAGAGACCCGCCTGTATGTGGACCTCGTCCGGCGCACATTGGCTTACGGCCTTACCTCCAGCAACGAGATCGACAACTTCAAGGTGGTGGAGTCCTATGTACCGGCCCGTCTTGAAGAGCTGGAAACCGTCGAGGATTTCTTTCCTCCCTCCTATTACAAAGAGAAGTACATGGCCGAATACGAACGCGACTCCGCCAATTGCGAAGTCGTCCAGACCGTTTACAGCCGTCTGCGTTGGGGAAAAGTGGATGAGGCCGACCCTGCCGTCCAATGGCTGGGAGTCCGCATGGCCACCGACTGCCGCATAGAGGAAACGTTTACCATGGCGCAGCAAGCGCTGGATGCCCTCCAGGCCGGTCGCTACCGCGATGCCGTCAAAGGCTTTGAAGAAGCCGCCGCCGAAACCGACGACATCGAGCGGAAAGCCCGTTACAACCTGCTCATTGCCAAGATCCAATACGCCCACCTGAAAAGCTATGCCAGCGCCCGCAATTACGCCCTCAAGGCGGCCAAGCTGAAACCCAATTGGGGAGAACCCTATATCCTGATCGGCAAACTGTACGCCTCCTCCGGCCCGCTGTGTGGACCCGGCCGTGGATGGGACAGCCAGGTAGTGACCTGGGTCGCCATTGACAAGTGGCAATACGCCAAATCCGTAGACCCCGCCGTCAGCGATGAAGCCAACAAACTGATCGCGCAATACGCCGGGTTCATGCCCAGTGTCGAAGATGTGTTCCAGCGCAATCTCCAGGAAGGCCAGTCCTACACCGTAGCATGCTGGATCCAGGAGACCACGCGAATCCGCGCCTCCAAATAACCGCCTGCCTACCCGAATTACGAACAGAAAAAGGCCGGCTGACGGTAAGCGTCAGCCGGCCTTTTTCACGGGGAGGACTCATGCCCTTTCCCCTGGTTCAGCCTTTGGCCTTCTTGGCCGCGGCGACGAACGCCACAAACAGCGGATGCGGGTTTTCGACCCGGCTTTTGAGCTCGGGGTGGAACTGGACACCGACAAACCAGGGATGGCCGTTGACTTCGACGATCTCGACAAGGCCGGTATCGGGGTTGATGCCGGTAGCCACCATACCCGCTTTTTCGAGGGCATCCCGGTAGGCGGGATTGAATTCAAACCGGTGGCGGTGTCTTTCGCTCACCTGCTTGGCGGCATAAGCCTGTTGGGCGCGGCTGCCTTTCTTGAGGTCACACAGATAAGCGCCCAGTCGCATGGTGCCCCCTTTGCGGGTCACCTTCCTTTGCTCGGCCATCATGTCAATGACAGGGTCGGGGGTGAGGGGGTTGACTTCCGTGGAAGCCGCTTCTTTCAGCCCCAGGACATTGCGGGCATACTCGACAACCGCGCACTGCATCCCGAGACATATCCCCAGGAAAGGGATGCCGTTTTCCCGGACATACCGGATGGTTTTCAGTTTGCCTTCGATGCCGCGCTCCCCGAAACCGGGGGCCACCAGGACCCCGTGCAAGCCTTCCAGCCGCCGGGCCACTTCGTCGTCGCCGACCTCGAGCGCTTCGGAATGGAAAGGGATGACCTGCACCCGGCATTCATTGGCGGCGCCGGCATGGACAAAGGACTCGTAAATGGACTTGTAGGCGTCAGCCAGTTCGTTGTATTTGCCCACCAGTCCGATCCGCACCTCCGACAAAGGATTTTTGAGTTTGCCCAGGAATCCTTTCCAGTGGGTGAGGTCGGGATTGCGCGCGCTGGAGAGCTGGAGCTTTTGCAGGACGATGGCGTCCAATCTCTCCCGGGCCATGTGAAGCGGTACGTCGTAAATGGTCTCGGCATCGACGGCTTCGATGACCGATTCATAGTCCACGTTGCAGAACAGGGCCAGTTTGTGGCGCAATTCATCGCCCAGAGGGTGTTCGGTGCGGCAAACGAGGATGTCCGGCTGGATCCCTGCCTGCTGCAGCTCTTTGACCGAATGCTGGGTAGGCTTGGTCTTGAGTTCGCGGGCGGCTTTGAGGTAGGGGATCAGGGTCAGATGGATGACAATGCAATGGGTGGGACCGGCTTCGCGGCGGAATTGGCGGACAGCTTCCAGGTACGGGAGCGACTCGATATCACCAACGGTACCCCCCAACTCGGTGATCACGATGTCGTAGTCACCCTGGCGGGCGATGAGCTGGACATTGCGCTTGATCTCGTCGGTGATGTGGGGAATGACCTGCACCGTCTTGCCCAGGTAATCGCCGGCCCGTTCCTTGTTGATGACGTTCTGGTAGATCCGTCCGGTCGTGATGTTGTTGGCCTGACTGGTGGAAATATTCAGGAAGCGCTCGTAATGCCCCAGGTCGAGGTCGGTTTCGGCGCCGTCATCGGTCACATAACATTCCCCGTGCTCGTAAGGATTGAGCGTGCCGGGGTCCACATTGATATAGGGGTCAAACTTCTGGATGGTGACGGTGAAGCCTCGGGCCTGAAGCAGCTTGCCCAGGGAGGCACTGATAATGCCCTTGCCCAGGGATGAGGTCACCCCGCCCGTAACAAACACGTATTTGGTCATTGGAGATATTGTTACGGGATACAAAGGTAGTGATTCCGGCGCGACTCGTCTCCGGTCCGGCGCCCGAAACCCCGGGTCCGGAGAATGCTGCTTAGCTTCGCTCCGTCATGTCCGATCTGATCCTGAATGTGCTGACCTTCGCCGGATCGCTGGGCTTGTTCATCTACGGGATGAAGGTCATGAGCGAGGGCATTCAGCGGGCGGCAGGAGCCTCCTTGCGGGCTTTCCTCCACGCCCTGACCCGCCACCGGATCGCCGGTCTGTTCAACGGATTTTTCATCACCTCCATCCTGCAGTCATCTTCGGCAGTGACCGTATTGACAGTAGGATTGGTCAATGCCGGCCTGCTGACCGTTCTGGAATCCATGGCCTTTGTCATGGGCGCCAACATCGGTACCACAATCACCGGCTGGATCGTGTCGGTCCTGGGATTCAGGGTCAAACTGCAGGTTCTCAGCCTGCCTCTGATCGCCATTGCCCTGCCGCTGCTTTTCATCCGCGGGGGCAAATGGTCCTTCTACGGGCAGACCCTGATTGGTCTGGCATTGCTTTTTCTGGGCCTCCAGTTTTTGCAGGGCTCCTTTCCCGACCTCAGCAGTCAACCCGCCCTGCTGGAATTTCTCCGGAAATTCTCCGGGCTCGGATTCCTTTCGGTCCTGCTCTACATCCTGGCCGGCGCACTGCTGACCGGTGTCGTCCAATCCTCCAGTGCGTTGGTAGCCGTGGTCCTGGTGATGTCGGCCAACGGTTGGTTGTCTTTCCCCCACGGGGCGGCCATGGTGCTGGGGGCCAATATCGGCACCACCGTCACCGCCAATCTGGCGGCTGTAGTGGGCAATACCTATGCACGGAGATCAGCACTTTTCCACTTCCTGTTCAATGTGATTGGCGTATTGTGGATGATCCCGGTGCTGCCCTGGTTTTTACGGGGCACGGACTGGTTGTGCCGGACGGCATTCCTCAGCGAATCGGCCTTTCTCTCGGCGGACGCCATACCCCTGGCCCTCTCCGCCTTTCACACCGCCTTCAACACGGCCAATGCCTTCCTCCTGCTGTTCTTTGTGCCCCTCCTCCACCGGTTGCTGGTGGTCCTCCTGCCCGTGAAAAGCGAGGAATTGCCCGTCTTCAAACTGGCCTGGCTGGACACCTCGGTCAGCACGGCCGATTTGGCGCTGTTCGAAGTGCAAAAAGCCGTCGGTCGCATGGGCAAGACGGCCTCCGGCATGCTGCCTGCGCTGCGCCATTATTTCCGGACGACGGATCCTGATGAACAAGCGGAAGGGCTGGCCCGCCTGCGCGATGCAGAAGCCCTGACCGACAGGATGGAAGCCGAAATCCTGGAGTTCCTGGAAAAAATGTCCGTCAGAGAGCTGAGCCGGGAAGTGTCCGTGCGTGTCAGCCTGTACCAGCGCATTGGCCGTGAACTGGAGCGCATCGCCGACGTGATCTACGGCATTGGCCGCACGCTGGACAAGAAAAACCAGGACCGCATCTGGTTTACCCCCCTCCAGCGGGAAAGGCTGTCCCGCCTCCTGGAGCTCGTCGAACAAAGCCTCCAGTTGATGGAAAAACACCTGCATTTGTCGGAGGGAGAATCCCCGACACTTGCCCAGGCCAGAGACATTGAAGACCGGATCGACGAATGGCGCCATTTTGTCCGCGAGGAACATCTGGCCAACTCCCAGGATGAGGAATATCACATCGCCGCCGGCTTGATCTTCAATCAGATCATTACCTCCCTGGAACGGGTAGGCGACCACGCCTACAATATCACCGTAGCCTTGTCCGATCCGTACCATCAAACCGGCATCTGACGCCGCCTCCTTCCCCGCCAACCTGTACCTTTACCTGTCCTCAAGGTCCGGTTCATGGCACACACGCGTCCAATTTTCATCGCCCTCGAGGGTATTGACGGCTCCGGCAAAAGCACCCAGGCCGAACGGTTGTGTCACCGGTTGAAAGACGCCGGCTACCCCGCAATCATCACCCGAGAGCCGACCGGAAGTCCGATAGGCCGTCTCATCCGCGATGCCTTCAATCACCGGCTGGATATGGATGACCGGGTCATTGCCGGTCTTTTTGTGGCGGACCGTCTGCATCATTTGCTGGCCCGGCCGGACGGCATCCTCGCTACATTGGAAAACGGCATTTCGGTTATTTGCGACCGCTATTATCTTTCCTCCCTGGCTTATCAGGGGGCGCACATGTCGCTGGATTGGGTGTTGCAGGCCAATGCCCAGGCCATGGATTTGCGAAAACCCGACATTCACCTGTTTCTGGACATGCCCCCCGAGAAAGCCATGGAACGTATCTCCGGAAGCAGGGAAGCCCTGGAGAAATACGAGTCTCTCACCAACCTCCGCCAGGTTAGGGAAGCCTACTGGCGCGCCATGGAGGTGCTGAAAGACAAGGAACGGATTGCCGTCATCCCCGCTGAAGGGACTGAAGAAGAGGTCGAGGCCGGCATCTGGTCCCATGTATCTCCTCTGCTGACCTGAAACCCGGATTTTCACCCAAAAATGCTAATACATCTTTTGCGCGAAGGGTGCAGACGAAGCGTTGCTTGTCAGCATCCTGCGCCCGATTGAGCGTGAAAGAATGAACCGCATAATACATTGGATGAGATTCATTCACGCTCAATGTCTGGGGAGAGACGATGGCGCTCATAACGCCATGTCTCCCCCTTGGATTAACCCGGAGCGGGGAGGAAGACCGAAGCGTCTTCCCAAACCCGCCATTTGAGCGGGTTTTGTCCGCTCCTGGATCCAGACAAGTCAGCTTCGTCTGGACTGTAGGGCTAATCGTGCATTTGGAATGTACGATTAGGGTTCAACGATAAGCCGACCGGTACAGATCCTTTACCGTACGCCAGGCCGGTTTGGGATGGCCGTAATAATCCACGATCGACCAGGTAGCCCCCGGCCAGGGCTCATTGAATTGCCAAAGCAGGGTACCGGCACAACGAGGCCGGTCGGCCAGATGGGCCCGGATAGCCGTCTCCAATGCGCGGCGCTGGACTTCATGCCCTGCCGCGATCCAGGTGCGCAGATCCGTTCCGCCATCCAGGCTTTCCCGGGTCAGGTAGCGCTCGAATAGTCCGGGACCCTTATAGGACCGGAGTCGAAAAAGGACCGCCACCCGCCCGGGAAAAAGGTCGTCGGGTGCCGTACACCGGAGCAGACTTTCCCACACGGGCCAGGAAGGCATGCCGTACTCCGTCATGAACCGGGGGATCCGGGTGCGCAGGCTGTCTAGTGGCATTTCGCCATGCCAAACGCCCCAGAAATGGTTGTTTCCGTGATCCAGCTCCTCCCTTGTCCCCCAATTGGACACCGGCGATGAAGGCAGATAATCGGTACCTGGGTGTTGCCGGGCGATGATGCCGGGCAGGAGTTCAAGAAACAGGGTCCGGTAGTCGGCCTCCATCCGCAGCCGGATGTCCGGCGTGTAATGGTACCTGTCTGGCCAACCCCAGTTATTCCATGCCACTTCGATTTCATTGTTCCCGCACCAAAGCGCCACCGATGGATGCCCTCGGAGCCGTCGGACCTGGTCTTCCGCCTCTGCCGCCACATTCTGCAGAAAGGGTTCGTGGCCCGGATACATTGTACCGGCAAACATGAAATCCTGCCAGATCAAAAGACCCAGGGAATCGGCCAATTGGTAGAACAGGTCGTGCTCGTATATGCCGCCCCCCCATACGCGGAGCATGTTCATCCCGGCCTCCGCGGCCAGACCCAGGAGGTGGCGGTATTTTTCCTGCGTGACCCTCCCGGGAAACATATCGGCGGGCACCCAGTTGGCGCCGGCCAGGAACAAAGGCTGCCCGTTGACGACAAACCGGAAAGAAGTGCCCCATGGATCAGGCAGGCGCTCGAGACGAACGGTTCGGATGCCGGTCTTCCAGGCGAGGCGGTCTTCGCCGGCCGGCGAAGAAATGCGGACCTCCACGGGATACAGGAAGGGGTCGCCCACACCCGCAGGCCACCACAACCGGGGATGCGGCAGCCGCAAGGGCAAGGAAAATGGAGTGAGGGAATCGGTTGCCTCCAACCGGGTACTCCCGGACCAATCGCCGATGCGCCACGAGAGATGATGGGTCGATCCCATGGCGCCCGTCAGGCTGCCGTGCAACACGACCGAAGCCGAATCAGGTTCTAAAGCCACCGTTTCTACCCATCCGTCCTCCAGAACCGGGCCCGTGCGGACTTCCAGCCGGACGGGGCGCCAGATTCCGCATCCCGGCATGGAAGGAGCGATATCCCAACCGAACTGGAAGGGTGCTTTCCGGGTAAAAACCGATGGTTTGCCCGGATAGGGATCGCTGTCTGCCGGATAACTAAATGGGACCTCTCGGGCCCGGGCGGCTCCCTCCCGGATCGCTGACCGGAAAGCGACCCGGAGACTGAAAGGACGACGGCGCAAGGAATCAGGGATGGGTACCCGCCAGCGGCGAAACATGTTGTCCGTCTCCGCCACCTGACGCTCGTCCAGCCAGATCTCCGCCCAGGTATCCAGCCCTTCAAATACCAGCCAGGCCGGAGCGTCTGCCGGCATGCCTTCCGGCCATGTCACCATTCGCTCGTAGATCCAGTCTGTGCTGTCCACCCAACCCAATTCGAGGGCATGGGTCCCGTAAAAAGGGTCCTGGATCAACCCGTTGAGGAGCAGGTCGTTGTGGATGGAGCCCGGTACGGTAGCCGGCCAGGAGGATGTAGTACCGGAAGCGCGAAAAGTCCAACCTTCTGCGAGATCCACCGTCACGCGTTGGGTCACACCTGTCGAAGGTAACAGCCCGAGCAGCAGTACCCAAAGGCTTTTCTGTATCCATGGCCGAAGATTCCCCGGCAAATGCGCTATGGCCTCAAACACGGGACGAAGAGGTTGGGGAATGCTGCCATGCTTGGAGGAGCTCCTGGAGGATGTCCGGGTCGGCATGACCGTCCGGAGATCCGGATGCTGCGGAGTGAAAGGCTATGACCCCGGCAGCTTTCAGGGACGGGATGTCTCCGGCGCGCACACCCCCGGCGGCCACGATAGTCAGGCGGGTGCCCGCCCCTTGCGTGTACAGGCCCCGTCGGGCCGCATTGTCCACCGCCTTGCCGGTACCGCCGGACGAGAGCACCCGTGAAAAACCGAGTCCGGCCAGCATTTCCAGGGCTTTTTCCGGATCCTCTAACCGGTCGAAAGCACGGTGGAAGGTCCAGATGAACCGGTCGCGGTACGGGGCCATCAGATCGGCGAGCAGGTCCAAGGGGAGTCCGCCAGTGGCGTTCAGGGCTCCCGTGGTGATGCCGTCAGCTCCCGCCTGTGATGCCTCCCGGATCTGGCGGGCCAGGATGTTGCGGTCCTCTGGCCGGAGATTAAAATCCCGGCCGGGTACCCGGACCATCACGCTGAGCAGTCCCGGGTAGAGGTCCCGTGCCTCGCGTATCCGCTCCTTGCCCGGCCATAAACCACCGGCGGCATAATCCAGGCAATATTCCACCCTTCCGATCCCGAAGGTTCTGGCCAATGTCAGGCTGCCGGTGTCAAAGCAGCACAATTCGAGTTCACCGGTATCTTCTATCTTGCGTACCACATGCCTCCTTTGAATGTTGAAGATACTCCTCCCTCTCCTATTCCTTTGTACCGGCCTCCAGGCCCAACTCAGCCCTACCCGTCACGTCAACCCCTTCATAGGCACCGGTGCCCACGGGCACACCTTTCCGGGCGCCGTCATGCCCTTCGGGATGGTTCAGCTGAGCCCGGACACGCGACTGGAGGGTTGGGACGGATGCAGTGGTTACCATTATTCCGACAACCGGATCTACGGATTTTCCCATACCCACCTCAGCGGAACCGGGGTGGCCGACTACGCCGATGTGCTCCTCAAACCGCTCAGCCGGGCCGTCACATTCGACCGCGAGGCATACGCCTCCCCGTTTGATCACGCCAGGGAAGAGGCCTCCCCGGGATACTACGCGGTTTATCTGGAAGAGGACGATGTCCGCGCGGAGTTGACCGTCACGCCCAGAGTGGGGTTTCACCGGTACACCTTTGCCGAAGGAAGGTCCCGGCAACTCATCCTTGACCTGACGCACCGGGACGAGGTCCTGGAGGCCTGGCTGGAGGTCGAACCCGGCGGACGCCGCATCTCCGGCATGCGCCGGTCGCGATCCTGGGCGCGTGACCAGCGCCTGTATTTCGTTATGGAATTTGACCAGCCTGTGACGGATTGGACCCTCAGGGCCGAAGGCCGACAACAATCGCGTCCTTCCGGCCGGGTGGACGCCACCGATCTGGCGGCTGCGCTTCAGTTTGACAGCCGGAATGCTCCCCTCCTTGTCAAGGTCGCTATCTCCCAGGTCAGCGCCGAAGGGGCCGCAGCCAATCTGGAGGGGGAGTGCCCGGGGTGGGACTTCGATCTCGTGCGCCAACAGGCCGATCTGGCCTGGGACCAGGCCCTCGGCAAGATCAAGGTCAAAGGGGGACAGCCCGAACATCTGACCAATTTCTACACGGCGCTCTATCACTGCATGATCCATCCCAGCCTGGCTTCCGACTTCGACGGGCGCTACCGGGGCATGGACGGAGAAGTCCATCATGCCGCCGGTTATGATCATTACACCGTATTCTCCCTGTGGGACACCTACCGTGCCCTTCACCCGCTCCTGACCATTCTCGACAAACGGCGCACCAACGATTTTATCCGCAGCATGCTGTCCATGTACCGTCAGTCGGGACGTTTACCGGTTTGGGAGCTGGCGGCCAACGAAACCAACTGCATGATCGGCTACCATGCCGTGAGTGTTATTTTGGATGCCTACCAGAAGAATATCCGGGACTGGGACGTCGATCTGGCGCTGGAAGCCATGGTGGCCACCGCACGAGCCGGTGTGTTTGGCCTGCCCGTCTATGCCCGCAAGGGATTTCTGGAGATCGAAGACGAATCCGAATCCGTTTCCAAGACCCTGGAATATGCCTACAACGACTGGTGCATTGCCGAATTGGCCAAACTAAAGCGCAAGCAACCGCTCTACGAGGAATTTCTTCAGCGATCGGTGGGTTATCGTCATCTGCTCGACCGGGAAAGAGGCATGATCAGACCGCGGACCAACGGAGGATGGCTCGAGCCCTTTGATCCCCGGGAAGTCAACAATCACTATACCGAAGCCAATGCCTGGCAGTACACGTTTTATGCGCCGCATGACCTGGATTGGCTGCGGGAAGGGATGGGAGGAGATGCCGGCATGGAGAAAAAACTGGATGAACTTTTTGAGAGTTCTTCCTCCCTCACGGGTCGTCAGCAATCGGATATCACCGGATTGATCGGCCAGTACGCCCATGGCAACGAGCCCTCACATCATGTCGCTTATCTGTATGCGTTTACCGGAAGTCCATGGAAAACCCAGGACCGTGTGTCACGGATTATGGAGCTGTACCAACCGGTGCCGGAAGGCCTGCCCGGCAATGAGGACTGCGGTCAGATGAGCGCCTGGTATGTATTCAGCGCCCTCGGATTTTATCCCGTCACGCCGGGCTCCGGTCAGTACGTCTTCGGTGCTCCGCTTTTTGAAGGGGTCACCATCGAATTGGAAGACAACCAGACTTTTGAAATGACCTCCGACCGCAGGAGGCCTTCAGCCCTCTTCATCCAGGACATTTACATCAACCGCGAGTTGTGGGCCAGCAGTTGGTTTCCGCATCATTTCATACGGCCCAATGTGCACATGGAGTTTCGTATGGCCGAATGGCCGGAAAAATCCTATGCCCGCGACAACAACCTGCGCCCAAGATCATCGGTCATCTGGCCCGGATTTGTCCAGGTGCCTGCCATTGAAGGACCTCCCGCCCCCTTCCGGGAGGAAGCCCGTGTGCGGTTGACCGCCGCCCGGCCCACCCACCGCCTCCTTTACACCGTGGAAGGAACAGAGCCTGGCATCCCGTATGAGGAAGAACTCCGGTTGTCGGCATCGTCGTCGGTATTTGCCCTCGCCATCGATGAAGAAGGCCACCGAAGTCCTGCCGTCAGGGCGGATTTTCATCGGGTGCCCCATGACTGGACCCTGGATGTCCGCAGTGCCGTTCATACCCAGTACACGGCCGGTGGACCAGATGCCCTGATAGACGGTTTACGCGGGGATACCGACTGGCGCAAAGGACGGTGGCAGGGATACCAGGGGCAGAATCTGGATATTGTCCTGGACCTGGGTGAACGCCGGAAAATCCGCGAGTTGGGCGCCGGATTTCTTCAGGATACCAGAGCCTGGATCGTACTCCCCCGTGAAGTGACCTTTTCGGTTTCCAAAGACGGCGTGAAATTCAAGGAAGCCTTGCGGATAAAACCCGGTCGCCCTGTCCGGACCGAGGAGGCCTTCACCATGGATCTGGCCGGCGAATCCGGTGTCCGCAAAGGGAGGTATGTCCGGATCCAGGCCCAGGGATACGGACCATTGCCCGAATGGCATCCCGGTGCAGGAGGAAACTCTTATATCTTCATCGACGAGATCTTCGTCCGGTAGCGGATGTCAACTGGCAGGATTTTGGCCATAGCCATACTGTCAGGCGGGCTCCTTTTCCGGTCGGCCGGAAGGGGCAACCCCTGAAAGCACAGACTTCATGGGAATTTCTGGTATTCCGGCACCGCTCCCCTTCCTTCCGGGATGGTGGGTCATCCTTTTTGGTCTATTGGGTTGCATGGACCCGGCTCCGCCCAAAGATCCCGACACCTATTACCACAAACGGATGGTGGAGATCCTCGACAGCCTCAACCGCGATCCGGACCCATTGATTTATTTCAACCTCAACAAGTTGCGTTCCAGGTACCTCGAGGATCAATTGGCGGCGACCAAGGAGGAATCCGTTCGTCTGGAGCTGACCTTCAATTACGCCCTCGAACTCCTCAAAGCCGGACAGACCGAGGAGGCTCTCCTCCAGTTTGAAACCCTGGTGGATGAGGTAGGGGGGGAATTGAATGCCGAAACCCGGACCTTGTATGAAATGGTGGCTCTGAGCTGGCTGAGACTGGGCGAACAAGCCAATTGCATCGATACCCATACTCCAATGTCCTGTGCCCTCCCTATCCGTGATGAAGGGATTTACCGGCAACAAAAATCAACCCGGACAGCCATGTATTACTACCGGATGATCCTGGATGAGTGGCCTGACGACTTGCAGAGCATCTGGCTGTACAACCTGGCTGCCATGACGATTGGTGCATGGCCGGACGAAGTTAACCCTGCCTACCGTCTGCCTGACACGCTCTTCCGCATCAGAGGGCCCCGGTTATTTCGCGAAATCGGTATTCCCGCCGGCCTGGACATCGGCGGCGTAGCGGGTGGGGTCAGTCTGGAAGATTTCAACGGAGACGGTTGGACGGACCTGTTCATCACCGGTTATCTGCCCGATGATCCCTGCCGGTTTTTTGTCAGCAACGGGGACGGCACCTTTTCGGAAAAAACAGAATCCGCCAATCTCAAGGGTATCCGGGGAGGCCTCAATGTTCTGCATGCCGATTACAACAATGACGGATTCCAGGACATATTGATCCTCCGCGGAGGCTGGATACCGGGATTTACGCTGCCCAATTCCCTGCTGCGCAACAACGGGGACGGCACCTTCACCGATGTCACCATCCCGGCGGGGCTCCTCAGTTTTCATCCCACGCAGGCGGCAGGATGGGCGGACGTGGATGGAGACGGCTGGCTGGATCTTTTTGTCGGCAATGAGACCCTGAGTGAAAAGGAACCCCATCCCTGTGCTTTCTACCACAATAATGGTGACGGTACCTTCACGGACATGGCCCCCGCTCTGGGGCTGGATTTTACGGGATATTTCAAATGCGTCCACTGGGGCGATATGGACAGGGACGGTCGTCCCGACCTGTACCTCAGCAATCTGAACGGTCCCAACCGGCTTCTGCACAATAGAGGGGGCAAGGACATCCGTTCCTGGGAATGGGCGGATGTGGCCCGGGAGACCGGCACCTCCCTTCCCTTTCACAGCTTCCCGGCATTTTTCCTGGATTTCAACCAGGACGGGTGGGATGATCTGCTGGTCAGCAGTTATGCCCTGGATTATACGTCGGGCTCGGCCCTGCCTTTCATCGAGCAATTCCTGGGCATGAGGGACTCCGGGCAGCATGTCGCTCTGTACCGCAACGAGCAAGGCAAAGGTTTTCGCGATGTAGCCCCGCAAACTGGCCTCAATGTGCTGGCTTATCCCATGGGTCACAATACAGCCGACATTAACCGGGACGGCTGGCCCGATATCCTGATGGGCACCGGGTTGCCGGACATGCGGGCCCTGATGCCCAACCGTTTGTTCATCAACCGGGCAGGCGAGTGGTTTGAAGACCGGTCCATGGGTGATTTCGGGCATATCCAGAAAGGTCACGGGATCGCCCTTGCAGATATGGACAACGATGGGGCCCTGGATGTGTATGTAGTCGCCGGCGGGGCTTTTGAAGGGGATTTGGCGCGCAACCTGTTTTACCGGAACGAAACAAAGGACGGAGCCTGGTTATCTCTCCGACTCCAGGGTACGCGGAGCAATCGGGATGCGATGGGTGCCCGGATCCGGATTGACATAGAAACGGCGGCAGGACAAACCCGGTCCATCCATGCGGTGGTCAACACAGGAGGCGGATTTGGGTCCTCGGAGCTAAGGCGGACCATAGGCCTTGGAGATGCCCGGAAAGTGTTGTCGGTTACGGTCGGGTGGCCGCTGCCCGGACTGCCGCAAACCGTATATGGCGGAATGGAAATCGGGGGGAGTTACCGGCTGGTGGAAGGCCAGGCGGAGGTCATTCCTGAGAAGAGATCCGTTTCAGATCTGCCGGAATAATGCGCAACCGGTAGATCGGGGCATAAAAAAAGGGACCGGAAATTGCCGGCCCCTTTTTTAGGCTATGAAACAAAAACGAGTGATCAATTGCGGCCCAGAAACGCCTGCACGCCAATCATCAATCCGAATGTGTTGTATTCAAAATCACCTGAAGTAATGGCATAGTTGACTCGCGGTTCGACAGCCACGGAGTTGTTCAGGAAAAAGCTGTAGCCAACACCAAAATCAATGGTAGTGCCGGTTACCGCATCCTCATCCCCCAAAGTGAAGCTATTGAATCCAAATCCGACCTGCGGGAAAAGACCCTGGAAAACATAATAACGAGCGAAGGCGCCGATACCTAATACACTATTTGGGTCAGCATCACCTACCGTCTCACTCGCATACAGAACATTGAGTCCAACACCCAAATTGTCGATGACAAAGTAACCGATGTTGGGGTTGATCGTGATGGTGTTGGTGGCATCATCGGCGTCTTTCTCTTTGGAGGAGTCAAATCCAAGGCTACCGCCGAGCATCCAGGCGCCGGCGTTCACGGTTTGTGCCTGGGATTGGACGGTGAACAGGAGACCCATCAGGCACAGAGCCGTGGCAAGTACGTTGTTGATAGTTTTCATAGTAAATGGTTTTAATGAAGCAAATGTACACATTGCCGCCTATTGTGTATCATTTGTTTCCGGTTTTTTTCACTGCATCCAAAATTTATATTATCAGTTTGATATTCTGCATTTTACAAATGCTAAATAATTTCAATATTATGAATAATTCATGATTTTATAATAATAAAAATACCTTTCACACAGATTATCAATTATGTACATTCGTCTAAAGATTTACGCATCTCGTTGCAGCGGAATGCCCGCCCCCCAATGGGATACCGGGAATTTCGGAACTTTGGCCGCGTTTCCGGTGCTTTACCCCTGCCGGATACAGGTCCCATAGCTCAATGGATAGAGCAACTGCCTTCTAAGCAGTAGGTTTCAGGTTCGAGCCCTGATGGGATCACCATGACAGCAACAGATGTCAAGATCGACCCGGATTGGAAGCAGGTTTTGGCCGACGAGTTTGCCAAGCCCTATTTTGCCCAGATCAGGCAGCACCTGCTCAGCGACAAGGCGGCCGGCAAAACGCTTTTTCCTCCCGGAGGGCAGATCTTTCGCGCCTTTGACGCGACGCCATTCTCCAAGGTGCGGGTGGTGATCCTCGGCCAGGATCCCTATCACCAGCCCGGCCAGGCGATGGGTCTCTGCTTTTCCGTCCCCAAAGGGATCCGCCCGCCCGCCTCATTGGTCAACATCTTCAAGGAACTGCAGCGGGATCTCGGAATTCCTCCCCCCGGCCACGGCGATCTTTCCCATTGGGCCCAACAGGGTGTCTTTCTGCTCAATGCCATCCTCACCGTGCCGCAAGGCGAAGCCGGCGCCCACCAACGCATCGGATGGCAGGTATTCACCGATGCCGTCATCCGTCTGCTTTCGGACAAAAAGGAAGGCCTGGTTTTTCTCCTGTGGGGCAATTTCGCCCGCGCCAAAAAAGCCCTCATCGACACCCGGAGGCATCACGTCCTGGAAGGGGTCCATCCGTCTCCGCTGGCCGGCAATCGCTTTGTCGGTTGTGGACACTTCTCCGAAACCAACCGCCTCCTGACTTCCATGGGCCAGCCCCCGATCGACTGGCGTCTGTCCTGAACCCTTTCCCGCATGAACGACACCTTTCTTCACCGCCTCATTGCCGTCTCGGGTGCCCTCGCCGTGGTGCTCGGCGCCTTTGGCGCCCACTTTCTCAAGCCTTTGCTCACCGCCGAATCCCTGGACGTATGGCGCACGGCCAACCTGTATCATTTTCTCCACACCGTGGCCCTTCTGGTCCTCCTGGCCCTTCCGGCCCGCTTCCACCGGCACGCGCCACTCCTGTGGATGGCGGGTATCGTCTTGTTTTCCGGATCCCTGTATCTCCTGGCCACCCGCGAAGCCCACGGATGGCCGGTAGCCTGGCTGGGTCCGGTCACTCCCCTGGGCGGAATCCTGTTCATGGCGGGTTGGCTCTCCCTCCTTTTTCCGTCGCGTCCCAAGACCCATCCGGCCCCGCCCAAGCCCTGATCACGGCCCTGTACTCCCCCAAAAGATGACCGGCATTGGGTAGATTTGCCGGATGATCGCACTGACCTCCGACACCCTGACCCGCCCTACACCCGGCATGCTGGAAGCCATGTGCCGGGCCGAAGTGGGCGATGATGTCTTTGGCGAAGACCCTACCGTCAACCGGTTGGAGGCCATGATGGCCGAACGCATGGGGCGGGAGGCGTCCCTGTTTTGCCCTTCCGGCACCATGACCAATCAGATCGCCATCAAGATGCATACCCGCCCCCTCGACGAGGTGATCTGCGATGTAGATTCCCATATCTACCAGTACGAAGTGGGCGGTTATGCCTACCATTCCGGTATCGGCATCCAGCTTTTGCAGGGCGATCACGGCCGTATCACGGCTGCCCAGGTGGAAGCCGCCATCCGGCCCGATCACGCCTGGCTTCCGGTTTCCCGCCTGGTGGTGCTCGAGAACACCTGTAACCGGGGAGGGGGGAGCTACTACACCCTGGAACAGGTAAAACCCATCCGTGAGGTTTGCCGGAGAAAAGGACTGGCTCTTCACCTGGACGGCGCCCGCCTGTTCAATGCCCTGACGGAAACAGGCGAAGAGCCGGCCGCCTGGGGTGCTGTGTTTGACTGCTTGTCCATTTGCCTTTCCAAGGGGCTCGGAGCGCCAGTGGGTTCCCTCCTGGTGGGGGACCGGGATTTCATCCGGGAGGCCCGGCGGGTACGCAAAGCCATGGGTGGCGGCATGCGACAGGCCGGGTATCTCGCTGCCGCAGGTATTTATGCTCTGGAACACCATGTGGAACGGCTCCACATCGACCACGCCCATGCCCGGCTCCTCGAGGCGGCCCTTCGCGATTGTCCCTATGCCGAGCGGATACGCCCCGTCCACACGAATATCGTGTTGTTTGACACGGTCGGATGGTTGCCGGCCGCCCGGTTTCTGGAAGCAATGCGGGAGATGGGCGTCACTGCCTCCGGATTTGGCTCCCACACCGTACGGTTGGTCACTCACCTGGACATCAGCAAGGCCGATACGCTCCGGGCCTGTGAGGTCATTCGCGGATTGCGATTCGAACCACCACCGCTTTAGACAGCGGGTGTCAGGACTCGGTACCCCGGCGCCGGTTGAGTTCGTCGCGGATTTCTGCCGCCCTTTCGTAGTTTTCCTGGGCCAGGGCTTCCTGGAGCAATTTTTCCAGTGCCGCGGCATTGTACTGGTCGAGCGGGCGCTCACCCTCTTCCACACCCTCCTCCTCTCCGGCTTCCGTGGCTGCTTCGGCACCTTCCTCCTCTTCCAGTACGACCCCGGCGGCTTCCAGGATAAACTCAAAGGTGAAAATGGGACATTTGAACCGCACGGCCAGCGCCAGGGCATCGGAGGTACGGGAATCGATCTCGACCTCCTCTCCGTTTTGTTCGCATACGAGTCGCGCGTAGAAAATGCCGTCGAGAAGGTTGTTGATCAGCACTTCCTTCAACTCGATGCCGAAGGTTTGCAGCGTCTTTTTGAAAAGATCGTGGGTGAGCGGGCGGTTGGGGGTCATGCGCTCCATGGCCACGGCAATGGCCTGGGCTTCAAATCCGCCGATGACGATCGGAAGCCGGCGTTTGCCGTTTTTTTCACCCAACACCACCGCGTAATTGTGGGATTGGGTGACACTGTGCGAAAGCGCTACGATATCCAGTTCGATCTTTTTCATAGACGTTGGGTCCTGTGAAGGGCCTTAGGCCCTGTGGGCGGAACGGATCAATGAGAGCCTTTGCTCTTTCGAATGGCTTCCGTGAGGCGGGGGACCACCTCAAAGAGATCGCCGACAACACCGTAGTCGGCCGCTTTGAAAAAGGGGGCTTCGGGATCCTTGTTGATCACAACGATGACTTTGGACCTATTGACGCCGGCCAGGTGCTGGATAGCGCCTGAAATACCGATGGCTATATACAGGTTGGGGCGTATGGCGATGCCGGTCTGACCGACATGTTCGTGGTGCGGGCGCCAACCGGAATCGGCCACCGGTCGCGAACAAGCCGTAGTGGCTCCCAACTCCCGGGCCAACTCCTCGACGATACCCCAGTTTTCGGGGCCTTTCATTCCGCGTCCTGCGGAGACGACGATTTCGGCTTCGGGAAGGGGTACGAGGCCTTCCACTTTGTCCACCCCTTTGACACGCACCTTGCGGGCCGGCAATTCCGGTGTAAACGGCTCTACCGGAGCCTTGTCCCCGACCACCACGGGTTGGATGGCATTGCCGGCGACGGTCAGGACGGCAACCGGCGTGAGAACCTGTACTTCCGCCATGGCTTTGCCGGAATACACGCCTTTGCGCACCGTGCAGGCACCGGACAGATCCGGCAGATCGTTGACAGCGCTCACACAACCCGCCTCCAGACGGACCGCGACACGGCCGGCGAGCGATTTGCCATTGGCGGAATGCGCCATGACCACAAACCGTGCTCCGGTATGCCGGGCCGCAGCCGCGATGGCCGAGGCATACAGTCCCGATTCAAAAGCATCAAGAGCGCCGTCACCGGCATGCAGTACCCGGGAGGCTCCATATCGCCCGGCGCCCGCCGGATCCGTTGCCTTGCCTACCACGAGCGCCACACAGGTCATACCGGCCTTGTCCGCCAGTTTGCGGCCATACGTCAGGGCCTCCTGCCCGGCTTTGCGGATCTCTCCGCCTGTGGTCTCCACATAAACCAATACCATATCGGGGGATTGTCTTTGGATGAAGGAAAAGATGAAGGGATCAGAGGACTTTAGCCTCTTCTTTCAACAGGCGCACCAACTCGTCCATCTGGTCAGGAGCGATGAGCCGGACCGAGGATTTTTCCCTGGGCAGGGAATAGGAGGCAAACCGGACACGGACATCGCCCTGTTCGGGTGCCACTACCTGGAGAGGTTTGGTTTTGGCCATCATGATGCCCCGCATGTTGGGGATGCGCTGTTCGGCGATACCTTTGGCCGCGCTGAGAACGAATGGGGGAGACACTTCCATGGTTTCCACTCCTCCTTCGATTTCCCGGTTGACCGTCGCTACATCGCCATTCAATTCGAGTTTGTTGGCATAGGACAGGAAGGGCCATTCCAGGAGTTCGGCGAGCATGGCACCCACCTCGGAGCCGTTGTGATCAATGGTCTCCTTGCCGAGGAATACCAGGTCGTAGGACCCTGCCTTGACTTGCCGGGCGATTTCGCGGGCTACCTGAAAGGATTCCTTCGCTTCCGCATCAATCCGTATGGCATCATCGGCGCCGATGGCAAGGCCCTTTCGCAGGATCTGGTCGTATTCCGCATCCCCCACGGCGATCAGGGTCACCTTGCCGCCAACGGTTTCCTTGATTTCCAACGCGCGCACCAGGGCATACCACTCGTCATAGGGATTCATGATAAAGGCCACCCCCTGGGTATCCAGTCGGGTATTGTTGTCCGTGAACGCTATTTTCGCAGTTGTATCAGGTGTCTTGCTGACGCCGACGAGAATATTCATACGCAAAGAATTGAGGTCGAAACCAGGCGTTTTTGTGCCCGCAAAGGTAGACATTTTCACCCCATCAAAGGTTCTATCCCACTGCATTCCTGAAATCCCTTTGGTCCATCTGCCTACCTTTGACCGACCGACCAACCCGACATGTCGCGCCTTTCCCAGATCCTGACCCTTCTTGCCGAGTCACCCGATGACCCGTTCCTCCGTTTTGCCCTCGCCAAAGAATGGGAAAGCGAAGGCGATAGCGATGAGGCGTTGCGCGCCTGGTCCTGGTTTCCGCAACACTGCCCCACTTATACCGGGTTCTATTACCATTACGCCCGGCTACTCCACCTATCCGGTCGTGAAGAGGAGGCGCGCGCCGTGCTTGCCGATGGGCTCGGCATCACCCGGGCACAGGGGGAATGGCATGACCACCGCGAACTCAGGGGTTTGGAGGACTCCTGGGAAGGCTGATCCCCGGCAGGACACTGTGACGACCCTGACGCGGTCAGCGCCAGGGCCACACTCCACGAAACACGGGTTCCGCCGGGCCGTGAAGCCAGATGTCGCGAAATCCCCAGGATCCGGCTTCCAGATGGACCGTCAGTGCACCGCCCCGGGTCAGCACCCGGCAATCAAACTTACCCGTCCCCGCTTTTCGGGATACCCACGAAACGGCCGCTGCCGTGACACCCGTCCCGCATGAAAGGGTTTCGGCCTCCACGCCCCGCTCATAAGTCCTCATCTCCAGGATGCCGTCTTCCGTCTCCCGGACCAGATTGACATTGATGCCTGCCTCCGCAAACGGTGGTGCATAACGGATTTTGCGGGCTACGCGGACGAGATCGACCGATTCGGGATCCGCGACCCAGCGCACCAGATGCGGCGATCCCGTGTCGAGGACATCGTCTTCGCCGTGGGGCGTCACTTCCCGCACGGAGCGCATGTGGACGGCGATATGCCCGTCGGGATCGATGCGGGCTTCATGGTCACCGTCGGCCGCTACAAACCAGGCTTTGTCGATGGTCCAACCCAGGGATCGGGCAAAGGCGACTGCGCAACGGGAGCCATTCCCGCAGAAAGTCGATTCCGCCCCGTCGGCGTTGTAATACACCATTCTGAAGTCATATCCCCCCGTCTGTTGCAGGAGGATCAGCCCGTCGGCTCCGATCCCGAAGTGCCGGTCACAAAGCGCGGCGATCCGCGCCCGATCGAGGGCCATTTCCCAACGGCCGTCCGGATCGGCGACCAGGACAAAATCATTGCCGGTCCCCTGGTATTTCTCGAAGGAGAGATCTTTCACCGTTTTCATTGGCCGGAGGATGAAGGATCGATGGCCTCCACCGGGTCAGTGTGACCCTGGGCATCGGGTTCCAGATTGGCGTAACGGATGGCCATCCAAACCAGCAGCAAAAGGATCAGCGCCAGCGAAAAGAAAGAAAACTTCCAGCCCCAGATATTGCCGACATAGGCGTCAGGGTTGGCAGGATCCTGATCAGGAATGCGTCGCTTGGGAAAGGGCATAAACTAATTTTGGAAAAAACGAGTTATTTTTGGTATACCCCCTGCAAAGGTAGTCCTTCTTCGCTCCAAACCGGATGAACATGAAGCAGTTCCTTCTCCTGGCCGGCGTGTCCCTGACCAGTGCCGTTTTGTCGGTTGGCCTTTACCGCCAGCTGGCGCCTCCGACCACCGTGATTGTCGAACAGGGCCCCGGCGCCCGGTTTACCGACTGGAGCGACGATCCTGTCGGGGAGATATTTCCCGATGACGGCTCTACAGGGGCACCCGCCAATTTTTCCTATCCGGCGGTCAAGGTCACCCCTGCCGTCGTCAACATTCGGGCCGTGCGTTCAGCTGATTACCGCTTCTTCAATTTTGATGCTCCCACCTCAACCGGGTCCGGTGTCATCATTTCCGGCAACGGGTATATCGTCACCAATCACCACGTCATAGACGGAGGTGAAACGATTGAGGTGACCCTGCACGACAAACGGGAATTCAAGGCGACGGTCGTCGGCGTGGATCCTTCCACGGACCTGGCCCTCCTGCGCATTGCGGCCGAGGATCTGGCCTATGTGCGGTTTGCCAATTCGGACAGCCTCCAGGTGGGGGAATGGGTCGTGGCCGTAGGCAATCCCTTCAACCTCGAATCTACCGTTACGGCGGGCATAGTCAGCGCCAAAGGCCGCAGCATCAACATTCTCAGTGACCAATACCGGATCGAGTCCTTCATCCAGACTGATGCCGCCATCAATCCCGGCAACAGCGGGGGCGCCCTCGTCAACACCCGCGGCGGTCTGGTGGGGATCAACAGCGCCATTGTCACCCGCAGCGGCAAATACGAAGGGTACTCGTTTGCCATTCCCTCCAACCTGGTCCTGAAGGTCGTGCGCGACCTCCGTGAATTCGGTACGGTCCAAAGGGGCATCCTGGGCATCAACGTGGACGAATTGACCCATCAAAATGCCCTGGATGCCGGTCTCAAGCCCGGTGAAGGGGTACTCATCACACAGGTCAATCCCTCCGGAGCGGCGTTTGATGCCGGCCTCCGCAGCGGTGATGTCGTCTGGTCAATCAACCAGACACGGGTGCGCAGCGTGCCGCAACTCCAGGAGCAAATCGCCCGGTACCGCCCGGGACAAAAACTGCAGGTGCTCTATTTCCGAAACGGCAATCCGGTCGAGGCCGAAGTGGTCTTGAAAGAAATTGTCCGCGAACTCGCCGCGGCACCGGGCAATGACGAGGTACTGGCGACAACCGGCCTTGAAATCAGGGAACTCTCCATGCAGGAGCTCCGCAAATTCGGGGCGGCCGGAGGAATGGTCCAATCGGTAATCCGCAACAGTCCCGCTGACCGCGCCAACATCGAATCGGGATTCATCATCCGCAAGATCAACGGGCGCCGGGTGCGGGACATGGCCACCGTGCTATCTGTCATCCAGCAGGCCGATCGCATTGAACTGGAAGGGATTTACGCCGATTTTCCCGGTGATTTCAAGTACATCTTCACCCCCTGATCACCGGCCGGGGATGATTCGCCGTGGCGCCCCTACCTTTACGGTATGAGCAAAGCCAAAGCCTACGACCTTCCGTTCAACAAGAACGAGGACGCCCATCAACTGGCCCTTTCCAAGCTCCAGCACCGGCTGGCCCGAATCCGGGAAGGCGGGGGCAAGAAGCGCATGGAAAAGCTGCATGCCGAAGGCAAAATGAGCGCCCGCGAACGGATCGAGCAATTGATCGATCCCGATACGACCTTCCTGGAGATCGGCGCCTTTGCCGCCTATGGCATGTACGAGGAGGACGGCGGCTGTCCGGCCGCCGGGGTGGTCACCGGCATTGGCAGGGTCTCCGGCAGACTGTGCATGATCGTGGCCAATGATGCCACCGTCAAAGCAGGTGCCTGGTTTCCGATGACCGGCAAAAAGAACCTGAGGGCCCAGGAGATCGCGATGGAAAACCGCATCCCCATCATTTACCTGGTGGACAGCGCGGGTGTTTACCTGCCGATGCAGGACGAAATTTTCCCGGATAAAGAGCATTTCGGACGGATCTTCCGCAACAACGCCCGCATGTCTTCCATGGGCATCCCCCAGATTGCGGCCGTTATGGGGGCCTGTGTCGCCGGAGGTGCCTATCTCCCGATCATGTCTGACGAAGCGCTCATCGTCGAGGGGACGGGCTCCATCTTTCTGGCAGGACCCTATCTCGTCAAAGCGGCCGTTGGGGAAGAAGTGGACAAGGAAACGCTGGGCGGCGCAGTCACCCACTCGGAAATTTCGGGAGTGACCGATTACCGGATGAAGGACGATGCTACCTGTCTGGCCACCATCCGCGACTTGGTGAGCCGGCTAGGAGCTCCGGACAAGGCGGGGTTCGACCGTATTGCTGCCGAGCCCCCCGCCCTGAAGGAAAAAGAGCTCTACGGCATCTTCCCCGAGGATCCCTCCAAGCCCTACCCCACTCTGGAGATCCTCAAACGTTTGGTAGACGGAAGCCGGTTGACCGAATACAAAAAAGACTACGGCAAGACCATAATCTGTGCCTATGCCCGCATCGACGGTTGGTCGGTCGGTATCGTGGCCAACAACCGGCAGGTAGTGAAAAGCGGGCGCGGTGAAATGCAATTCGGAGGTGTCATCTATTCGGACAGTGCCGACAAAGCTACCCGGTTCATTTTCAACTGCAACCAAAAGAAAATTCCTCTGGTATTCCTCCATGATGTCACCGGTTTCATGGTGGGGTCGCGATCGGAACAAGGAGGCATCATCAAGGACGGGGCTAAGATGGTCAATGCTGTCGCCAACAGCACGGTACCCAAAATTTCCATCGTCATGGGCAATTCCTATGGCGCGGGCAATTACGCGATGTGCGGAAAAGCCTACGACCCCCGGCTGATCTTTGCCTGGCCAACGGCACGGATCGCCGTCATGGGTGGCGACCAGGCCGCCCGGGTATTGACCCAGATCCAGGTGGCGGGTCTCAAAGCCAAAGGGCATCCGCCCCAGCCCGAAGAGGAGGAAGCCCTTTACCAGACCATCAAGTCCAGGTATGACGAACAGACCACGCCTTACTATGCAGCGGCCCGCCTATGGGTGGACGGCATCATTGATCCCCTGGAAACCCGGCAACTGATTTCCACGGGCATTGAGGCAGCCAACCATGCCCCGATAGAGCGCTTCAACCCGGGCGTCCTCCAAACCTGAAGCCATGCGGGCTGGATACGGCTTGATCCGGTTGGTCCTGGTCTCTCTGACCGCAATTGCCCCGGCCTGTGCCCCGGGACAACCCCCATCTCCCCATTTCCTGGTGCCGTCCCTGCTGGATGCAGGACCCTTGAATCCCCAAGGAGCCCCTGCGACCTTCCCTGGCGCCATGCGCCGGCACGCCGAACCTTTTTTCTGCCGGATCGAAAAGGAGCGCGATGCGCACAGCCCCATTCCCCTGCGCTTTCGTCTGGGCCTGGCCGCCTGGCAGCAATATCCGGCCGATGCGCGCATGAATCCGGTGCCGGGGACAGGGATTCCCGAAAAGTCTTACTTTAGCCATCCGCAGGTACCCGACTAAATCCCGCCTTCATGGAAACCATAACACCCGAAACCCCGACCGGACCCGTGTTGCAACGTCCCGCCGACAGCACCCGCATTCTGGCCTATGTGATTGACCTTTTCATTGTCATCGGTTTTTCCATGCTCCCCCGATGGGGTTGGATACTTGGCATTGCCTACATGGTGACCCGCGATGCTCTCCCCTTCCTCAAGGGGCAAAGCGTCGGTAAAAAAGCCATGAAACTCAGAGCCGTCACCTTGCAGGGGGACCCTTTGACCGGCAACTGGAACCAGGGGATCGTCCGGAATATCGTCCTGATCATTCCTTTGTTTCCTCTGGTGGAGCTCTTTGTTTGGTGGTCAAGCCCTGACCGTATGCGGCTGGGCGACCAATGGGCCGGCACCACGGTCGTCGTGGATCCCGGCAGCGATAATCCCACTGTTTGAGAGGGTATTCAGTCGAGAGCGAGCAAGTCGCGGATGCCGGGCGGCCGGGCCGAGACGAGGCCTTCCGCATGCATATATCCGGACGGCCGGCCAAGGTCTCTGGCGCGGGCTTCCAGGAAGTCAAGAAAATCCCTGCCTGAAATGGGGGTGGCAGGGTCCCGGGAATCGGGATCGTAAAACTGGGACCTGAAGGTTTGGACAAGAGCGATCTTCTCGGCAAACCAGGGCGTGATATCGATAACGATATCCGGCTCGACATGATAATCCTGGATGTAATGATAGACAGCCCGCGGACGCCAGGGTTCCTGGCTGATGCCGTCCTCCCGGGTCGTAATGATTTTGGGAAGTCCGCTCAGGTAAGCAGCCCGGGCAACGAGCCCTGCCCCCCTGGCGTGATCGGGATGCCGGTCGCGAACGGCATTGGCCAGAACGACGGTGGGTTGGCAATAGCGGATTTCGCGGATTACAGCTTTCAGTGAGGCTTCGTCCTCCCAGAAAAAACCATCGGGCAGGTCCAGTTGGCGGCGAAACACCGCACCCATGCGGGCGGCAGATGCCAAAGCTTCACGCGTCCTGGTGGGTGCATCTCCCCGCGTGCCCAACTCGCCCCGGGTGAGGTCGAGCAGACCGATCCGGTAACCGAGATCGCGGTGAGCGAGCAGGATGCCGGCGCATCCCAGTTCCACATCATCCGGATGGGCGCCAATAGCCAGGATATCCACTTTCTCCATCAGTATGCTCCGGAATAACGGCGAAGAAACCATTCCAGGCCCAGCAACGCCAACAGCCCGGCAAACAGCCAACGCCAGTCGATCAGCGGCCGGGTGCGCACAGCGCTGTGGAGGACCGGTTTGATCCGGGGGTTGTCCATGATCCGGGCTCCTGCCTGGGTCAAACCGTCCGGGCCGGTAAACATCTCACCCCCGGATTCAGCGGCCAGTAATTTCAAAAGATCGTGATCGGCCTGTATGTCCGCCAGTTCCTGGTCCAAAGGGCTTATGGTGAAACGGCCTTCAGCCGTCAGGTTCTCCATATTGAATTTGGCTGCGGCTGTAAAGGTATAGTTGCCAGGTGGGAAAAGTCCCGCCCGCACATGATAGCCATCCCGGCTTTTGTTCATGCTGTACGGGAATTCACGGCCTTCTTCATTGCGGATGACCACCTGTACATCCGGGGTATTGATTTTTTCATAGGAGGCGTTGTACAGCTCTCCGTCAAGCACCACCACTTCGTTTTCGGTGAAGAGCGCTTTGGAAGGAATGACCCGAAACCTCCGTTTGTCCTCTCTCAGTGCCAGGTATTGGACGGTTTTGCGCACGAGTTCGTCCACCAGGTCGTGGTTTTCATGCTGGAGGTAATCAAACAGTCGCCACTTCCAGATCCCTTCCCCGGTGAGAACACCTGTTTTGAGGCCCTGTTCTTCTCCCATGACCCACAGCGGGAAATCGGTCGAGACAGCACCGATGCGTTGCTGCGCGAGCAAGCGGGCGGTGGCGGAGGTTTGGTAGGTGCCAAATGGAGCCTGCAAAGGCGGAAACTGAGGCAGGCGGCGTACCAGCTCCTCACTCAGGGTAAACAGACTGAAGGCAGGAACGGTCTGTGCGGTCACCTCGTTCATGTTGCGGCCGTCTCCGGAGATCCTGACAAGATCCTGTGCGGCGCCGAAGGCCTGAAGGTCTGTATGTTTGCCTAGGATAAACCATGCGGGGACACGGGCTTGCCGCCATTCCTGGATCAGCGGGGTGGTGTTTTGGCGGACGGAGGGTACCTGGTGAAAAATGACCAGGTCATATCCCTGAACCGGTTTGCCTTTTTCGTTGGTCAACCGCACATCCACCTGATAATTGCGGCCTTTGGCGAGGCTGCGTTGGAGGGCTCCGATATCCGGATGGGGGGCATCGGCCACCAGGAGGATCTTCTGCCGGGCATCCAGCACCTCGATAAACATATCCCTGGTGTTGTTGCCGGTATTGCGTTCCCCGTTCAGGGCATTGAGTTGGAACCGGAAGCGTCGGACGCCCGGCTGGGAAGCTTCAAGGACGATTTCACGGGTTTCGAAGTAAGGAGAATCTCCGATGACGACCGGTTGCTTTTCGATCACCCTGGTGCCGCCGGAGGTGATTTCGGAAATCTGGAGCTCACTGCGCTCCCCGGCCACATTATAGGCGCTCAGGTCGAGCTGAACGGTAAACCGGTCTCCTTTGTAAGCGATTTTGTTGTGAAAAAGACGCTTGATGGCCAGGTCCCTGACCGGCTCAGGATTGCCCAACCCGACGGTGTACACGGGTGCTTGCACCGCACCCGGAGCATACAGGGGATGTCCTCCCCGGTTGTACACACCGTCCGTCATCAGGATGACCGCCCCAAGCCTTTGCGGATCGAACACTTCGCGGGTGTAGCGAATAGCTTCTTCAATATCGGACTCTTTGTCCTCGTAGGTTTCGGCAGGTCCGGTACGGACGGAGGATCCGAAAGCCAGGGTCACCACTTCGAAATCGCCGGCCATGGCGGATGACAAATCGGCCAATTGGCGGTTGACGGATTTTCGGCCTTCTTCACCCAGTGCGGCGCCGGCGGACTGGGAGGCGTCCTGCAATATGACGGCCAGGGGCTTGCGCACCTCCGAATCCACCATTTTGAGGATGGGGCCCAGGAGCAGGAAACACAGCACGGCCACACTGACACCCCGGAGAAGGGCCAGTCCGGCCCGCAGGGAGAGGGGTTTGCCGGCAAAGGTCTTCTCCCTGTAATAGAGCAGAATGGCGGCCAACGCACCCGCAAGCACACAACCCGGCACATACCACCAAGGGTAAGAAAGTAGCAGAGAGCCCAATTTCGGGGTTTATGGGATGAAACGTGAAGCGCCGGGTAAAGTTATGCCTGCCGGGAAAAAACAGGTCTTGAAGAGGCACCGGCCGGGATAACTAAATGCGAGCAATCGCCGTTATACCCTTCGAGCAACTCCAGAGCCCATGTTTTCAACTTTTTTGCCCCGACTTGCCCTGTGGATGATTTTGTGGGTGGGCGCTTCCGTACCGCTGCATGCTGCCTACATGCTTTTGCCCATGGACGAAGTGCAGCGGCAGCATCTCAAAGCCTACGGCATTACCTACTGGGTACTGGATCAGGGCGTGGAAGCCTGGTGGCTCCTCAACTACCGGGGGGGCAGTTTTGCTTTTCCGCACAATCCCTTGTTCGAGCGGGAGTGCCACACGCGGGGCGTCAACTTCGAGGTCATTCCGGATGGCCAATTCCAGCAAATCCTTGCCGAAATATCCCATCCCGAAGTCAACCAGGAGGCTATGAAGCTGGAAAAAGCACCTCGTATTGCGGTGTACACGCCCGAGGTGGATGAAAAAGGGATGCGCATCCAGCCGTGGGACGATGCGGTGACCCTGGTGCTCACCTATGCCGAAATACCTTACGAAACGCTCTACGACCGGGAGGTCCTCGGCGGGCAACTGGCCCGGTTCGACTGGCTTCATCTGCACCACGAGGATTTCACGGGCCAGTACGGCAAATTTTACCGCAACTACCACACGCAGCCCTGGTATCGCGACAACCAGAAACGGATGGAAGCGCTGGCGGCGGATCTCGGATTCGCCAAGGTCTCCCAGCTCAAACTCGCGGTAGCACGCACGATCAGGGACTATGTAGGTGGCGGGGGATTCATGTTCGCCATGTGTTCGGCCACGGATACCTATGATATTGCCCTGGCGGCTGAGGGCGTGGACATCTGTGAATCCATGTACGACGGTGACCCGATGGATCGCAATGCCCAGGCCAGGCTGGATTTTTCCAGAGGCTTTGCCTTCCACAATTACCGGCTGGTCACTGATCCGTTGCAGTACGAGTATTCCACCATCGACCAGAACGATGCGCGGAATCCGCAAACGGATTATTTCAATCTGTTCGAATTTTCGGCCAAATGGGACCCCGTGCCCACCATGCTTACCCAAAACCACACCCGGACGATCAAAGGGTTTATGGGTCAATCCACCGCGTTTGGTATTGAATTTGTCAAACCCAATGTGCTCATCCTGGGAGAAAACAAAGCCGCGGGGGAAGTGCGCTATATCCACGGTGAGCATGGAGAAGGATTCTGGACCTTTTACGGAGGCCATGACCCTGAAGATTACCGGCATTATGTAGGCGATCCGGAGACCGACCTGACCCTGCATCCCAATTCGCCGGGATACCGGCTCATCCTGAACAACGTCCTCTTCCCGGCCGCGCGCAAAAAGAAGCGCAAGACCTGATCTCGTTCGTACGGGGCCATTCTTCCTATCTTTCCGCCGTGGGAAAGGAACGCAACTACCTGGCCACCACGCTGGGAGGTCTTGAACATCTACTGGAATCCGAATTGCAGGCATTCGGCGCCCGCCATGTCCAGCGGGGAAACCGGATGGTCCGGTTTGAAGGCGGGCCTGATCTTCTCTACCGCTGTTGCTACGGATTGCGCACGGCCCTCCGCGTCATGGAGCCCCTCAGTTCGTTTTCGATCCGTCATCCCGATGATCTTTATCGCCGTGTCCTTGATTTGCCGTGGCGCAAGGTGCTGGGACCCGACCAGACATTTGCCATCACCGGCGTGGTGCATTCGCGGATGTTCCCGCATACCAACTACCCGGCCCTCGTGATGAAGGATGCCTTATGTGACCGGATCCGGAAGGAGACGGGTCGCCGTCCGTCCGTGGACCGGGACATGCCGGACATCCGCCTCAACCTGCACATCCACGAGGATCAGGTGGACATTGCGCTCGACGCGGTAGGCGGGAGCATGCACGTGCGCGGTTATCGGCGGTTTGGGGGCCATGCCCCTCTCAACGAAGTCCTGGCGGCCGGTCTGCTCCGCCTCGCTGAATGGGACCCCGGCCGGCCGTTGGTGGACCCCATGTGCGGATCGGCCACGCTTTTGCTGGAAGCCGGGGAGTGGGCCATGGAACGGCCCAGCCAAATCCGCCGGGGCCGGTTCGGATTTCAGGGGTGGATAGACTTTGATCCCGGTTTGTGGCGCCGGATCAAAAAGGAAATGACGGAAAAGGAACCGCCGGAAACGATGATTCTCCAGGGCTATGACATTGACCCGGACGTTTTGGAAGGTGCCCGCAGCAATATCCGTATTGCCCGGCTGTCGGAATGGGTCCGGACCGAGGTGCGCGATTTCTTCGCGCTGCCCCCTCCATCCCGTCCCATGACCGTATTTCTCAATCCCCCGTACGATGAACGCATTCCCCTGGAGGAGGCGGGCACTTATTACCGCCGTATCGGCGACAAGCTCAAAAAGGACTTTACCGGTTGTACAGCCTGGGTGCTCTCGGCCAACAAAGAGGCCATGCACCAGATCGGCTTGAAGGACAGCGCTCGATTCCACGTATTCAACGGGCCTCTCGAAGCGGAATTTTGCCGCTACGACCTTTTCTGACGCTGACGGCCTGCTGGAGGCTTTGCTTATCTTGGCAAAAAATCGGCTGCCATGATTCGTTCCCATATTGCCGGTATCGGCAAATACCTGCCTGAAACGGCAGTCACTAACGATGACCTCTCTTCCGTCATGGATACCTCGGACGAATGGATCCAGGAGCGGACCGGTATCCGGGAAAGGAGGTATGGTCGCAAGCATGAGGAGACCACCACGACGATGGGGGCAGCGGCTGCAAGAATTGCTATGGAACGGGCGGGTACCACCCCGGAGGAAATCGACTTCATCATTTTTGCCACACTGAGTCCCGACTATTATTTTCCCGGATGTGGTGTACTCCTCCAACGGGAGTTGGGCATCACCGGAAAGGAAGCCGGCGCTTTGGACATCCGCAACCAGTGTACGGGATTTGTCTATGCTTTGAGCATCGGCGATCAGTTTATCCGTTCGGGCATGTACCGCAACATCCTGGTCGTGGGGGCCGAAATGCACAGCATGGGCCTTGATTTCAGCACCCGGGGTCGGCATGTGACCGTGATCTTCGGCGATGGCGCCGGAGCGGTAGTTCTTCAACCCACTGAAGATCCGAACCGGGGCATCCTGACCAGCCGTTTGCATGCCGATGGCACCCATGCCGAAAAGCTGGCCTTTATCAATCCGGGCTCACATGGCGGATACCATTTCCGGAAAATGGGCGAACCGGTGGATTTCGGTTATCCGGAATCCCGTTTCGGCGGTATCTACCTGACGCAGAAAATGATGGACGACGGCATGATTTTTCCCAATATGGAAGGCCAGTTTGTCTTCAAAATGGCTGTCCAGAAATTTCCGGAAGTCGTCATGGAAGTCCTCAGGGAGACCAACCACACGCCTTCCGATCTGACCATGCTCATTCCCCATCAGGCCAATCTGCGGATCAGCCAGATGGTGCAGCGCACGCTGCGATTGCGCGATGACCAGGTGTGGAACAACATCCAGCGATACGGCAACACCACAGCGGCATCCGTGCCCATAGCTCTCTGTGAAGCCTGGGAAGCGCATGCCATCCGGCCGGGTGATCTGGTGGCACTGGCCGCGTTCGGGTCAGGGTTTACGTGGGGGGCCAATCTGCTGCGCTGGTAAGTTTTGCTTCCCGATTTTTCTACGCATGGACAAGTCAGTCCGCATTGTATATTTGCCTCATCACCGATGACAACCCGGTGAGTCCTTCACATTAAAATTTTGACCCTTATGAAAAAATGGTTTACCTTTTTCAGCCTGTTGATGTGGGCGGGTGCTTCTTTCGCCGCCGTACAGTCCACCGAGCCTGTTCCCTCCCGCCAGACGGCCCTGATGGAACAATTCGTCCAAATGACGCCTGCGGATTACGCCGCCGCCACCGGTGTCAAACTGACCCTGGGTGAGCGTCTGAAGCTCAAAGCCGCCCAAACGATGGTTCGCCACCAGTTGCGCAGCAGCAGCATTCCCCAGGGTCTGTACATCGTGCTGGCCATTTTCGGTCTGGCCTGGATCGCCATGGGCGTCATGGACAACTGGTCAGGTACCAATTGGTGGCTGAATCTCATCCTCACCTTTTTGTTCTGGCTGCCGGGTCTGATCCATGCCCTGATTGTCATGGGCGACTATTATTGATCCATCCCGGAAGGCCGTCCCGTTGAGGGACATCAGAAACGGTCCGGAGCGCTTGGCTTCGGACCGTTTCTTTTGGCGGACTTTTGCAGCCAGACATCCGAAAACGCCTGTCGCGCATTGCGCAGAATGGCGAGGGATACAGACCGTCGCCGGGCATAATAACCCTGGCTGATCACGTACTCCCTCAACGCAATCCAGAGCGCCAGTCCCGCCGGGAATCCCGCCAACGACAGGAAGAAAGCCGCCCATCCCCAGTTGTACCCGGCAACGGCTGACACCGCCAATGCCCATGTTGTCCAAAACAGCATGAGCAAAGCCAGCAATACAGAGCTGCGGAATTCGATGATCCGGACGCAGGCGTCCGTGATCCAACGGGCGAGCGCTACAGGCAGGGCGTGGGGCAGCGCCAACAGACCCAATCCGCTGCGAAGCAAGAACATCGGTAACCGACCCGGATGGCGGTCGGGTGCCAACACCACCTGGCGGTCGCTCACTCCTGCCCGGGAAAGCAGGGACCGATAGGCTGCGCCAGCCATTCGCAAATCCTCTTTATCCTGCTCTGAGAGTCGATGGAGGGTATCCATGGCTATCCGTTCGCTGACGAGGGGACCCTCCGTATGACGGATGACGGGCCAGGTCGCGCTCGCCCGTTCCGTCCGGCAGAGATCCAGGATCCATTCGGCCAATTCCTCCTCTCCGGGGTCTGCGATATGGATCACCCTTTCGGCGAGGCGCTGGCGGATCAAGTCGGTTACGGCATCAATGGCTTCCCGGGGACGGGTCGAGTACAGAGCTTGCCAATCGCTGATCCGGATGGGCGGTGCGATCGAAACCATCAGTACAGTGCGGGCCTTCTCCGCCCGGGTGTAATTGACGCCGACGGGGACAATGGAAACCTCCGGGAGCCCGAATTCCGCCATGGCTTCAAAAGCCAGCCGGGCTGCCCCTCTCCGGATAGGACGCAGCCTTTTCTCATGGCGCATGCCTCCTTCGGCCATGACCAAAAGCGCTTTGCCCTTACCCAGGATTTCGCGACCTTCCTGCATGGAATCCTCATTGCGACGCAGGTTGGCAAACCCGTCGTGAAAACGGAAAATGGGGATGAGGTGTACCTGTCGCAACAGCCACCGGACCAGCCGGTTGACGAAGACATCGCCCCGGGTCATGAAATACAGGTCGCGCCCTGCGTAGCACGCGAGAAAACAGGGCTCGATAAAAGCAGTGGGATGATTGGGCGTAAACAGGACAGCACCTCGGGCAGGGATATGTGCGGTACCGGTGAGATAGATAGCCCGGTAAAAAGCCTGGAAAGCGATGCGGGTGAAAGGTCTGAGCAGGTAGTACAGCATGGCGGACGGGGGCACAATGTAGCCCCTTTTGGCGAGGGACGCTAATTTCGCCTCATGAAGGATGTCATCCTTTTGGGTGGCCCAACGGCCAGTGGCAAGAGCGCCCTGGCCATGGACCTGGCCCGCCGGCTGGAAACGGTCATCCTGTCGGCCGACAGCAGACAGGTGTACCGGGGTCTTGACCTGGGCACCGCCAAACCGACCCTTGAAGACCGGCAGGAGGTCGCCCATTATCTGATCGATATCTGCGACCCCGGTGAAAATTATACTGCCGGGCGATTTGAATCAGACGCTCTTGCATGGATTGAAGCGCTGTTGCCCCTGCACCGGCCATTGCTGGTGGCGGGAGGTACCGGCTTGTATCTCAAAGCCCTGTACGCCGGCCTTGACGAATTTCCCGAAATCCCGGCCTCTATCCGCGATGACCTGGCGCGGTGGTATGCATCGGAAGGAGTTGGCGGCCTGCAGGAGAAGTTGCGGCAGGTGGACCCCGAATACGCCGACAGCGTGGATCTCCGGAATCCTCGCCGTTTGTTGCGGGCCCTGGAGGTGTGGGAAGCCAGCGGCATCCCGTATTCCCGATGGCGGAAAGGCAATCCGGTGGTACGACCCTTTACCCAAATGCCTCTTTACCTGGATGCACCAAGGTCCTGGCTTTACCCACGCATCAATCAACGGGTGCTCGACATGCTGGACCGAGGATGGCTGGAGGAAGCCCGACGTCTCCATCCCCTGCGAGGGCTTCCGGCATTGCAAACATTGGGCTACCCGGAACTTTTCGATTACCTGGAAGGAAAACGGTCTTATGACGAGACCGTTGCCATTATCCAACAACAGAGCCGGCGGTACGCCAAGCGCCAGATGACCTGGTTTCGCAAAGAACCCTGGTGGATCCGTGTGCCGGTATTGCCGGAAGAAACGCTGGCGGACCGTGTGTGGGATATCCTGGTCAACGACCTGGGCCCACCAGGAACAGGCTGACGCCGGTCACGTCTCCGACACCGTTACCAGCTCTTCGGTGATCAATGGCTTCCCTCCCATACGCCGGACCACCTGAGCGACGGTCAGCACGTCTTTTTCGCAATAACGGGTGATGGCAGGCAGATCTTTTTCCTGGTAGAAAACGCGACCGACCTGACTGCCGTCGAGGTCTTCTTTGGGAGAGGGTATGCCCAGGCAGTAGGCGAGGAGTTTCAGGGACGTGTAGTGTTTGATATCGCCGAATTTCCACAGTTCCAGGGTGTCGATCAAATGCCGGACTTCCCAGGGCTTTTTGCCGGAGATGCGGAGCATGGCCGGTAGTGGCAATCCGTGCATGATCATCCGGCGACCGAGATAAGGCACATCGAATTCGCGAATGTTGTGCCCACAGATGAAAAACCGGTTGGTATCGGAGAAATGTTGGTCCAGCATTTTGGAAAAGTCGGTCAGGACTTGCCGCTCATCCTCACCGGCAAAGGATTTCAAACGAAAACCATCGCCGGCAGGGTCCTCCCCCCGGGTAATCAGACCGGCGGAAATGCAGACGACCCGTCCGAATTCGGCCAGAATGGCAGCGCGGTCGCGGTAGCAGTCCGCAGGACCGGCAGGGTCCTCTCCGTAATCCTTGAGCCAGTATCGCGCCTTTTCCTTCCACAATGCCTGGCCGGCGGCATCCATCTCTTCGAAGGCAGCATGAGCAGATACCGTCTCGATATCCAGGAACAGAATGTTGTAGAGGGGCAGTTCGTCCATCATGGCTTGTGTTTGGCGCATTAAGATAGCCAATGGCCATGTTTTTCCCACCGTATCGGCATGCGCCAAACATATGGTAGATTTGTGCAGGCAATATGACAATGGTTTGCCGCGTTTTACGAACACTCATCAAAACCACGACCATGAATTCCCCCAAATCAAATTCCTCGCGCTGGATGAACATCGGTATCCTGGTCATCATCGCGCTGTTGGGTCTCAATGCCTGGCTCTTTTACGACAAGTATCAAAACGAGAAAACGATCGAAACCCAAACGGAGGACATTGCCGAAGCCGAGAAGTTGAACATGGAATTGGAAAAGCAGTACTACGAGACGCTTTCCCAATTGGAAGAGATGCGTAGCGACAACGAAGAGATGAACCTTCTGATCGATAAACAGAAGGAGGAGTTGCGGACACAGAAAGACGAGATCGCCCGCATGATCCGCACAACCAAAGACTACAGTTCGATCAAATCGCGGCTTCGTGACCTGGAGGTTCAGGCGGAGGCCTATCTCGCCGAGTTGGATGCTTTGCGGGAGCAAAATGCCCTTCTCACCGAAGAGAATGTCAAACTGGGCGAAGAGAAGCGCAGCCTGGAAGAA
The DNA here is from genome assembly GCA_964471595.1 of uncultured Saprospiraceae bacterium. Lineage (GTDB taxonomy): Bacteria > Bacteroidota > Bacteroidia > Chitinophagales > Saprospiraceae > JAGNXB01. The sequence goes on along the minus strand of CAYYGN010000009.1, from coordinate 51,124 downwards.
AACCTCACCCAACAGGTTCGTCAGAATGAAGACCTCTCCGCTGCCCGTACAGCCCTGACGTCCGAAAAAGCCAAACTGGAAAGCCAGAATGTCGTACTCAGTGCCAAGGTCAACAAGGCCAGCGTCATTCCAGTGACCAACATTGAGGTCAACGGCTACAAAGTCAATGACTCCGGCAAGGAATCCAGGAAGCGTTATGCCGACAATATTGACCGGCTCAAAGTTTGTTTTGATGCCGGCGCCAACGATGTCGCTGAACCGGGCAACGAAGTCTTTTATATCCGCATCATATCCCCGCTGGGCCAGACCATTGCCATGGATGATATGGGATCCGGTATTCTGACAACGGCTGAAGGGGATGAAGTCAGGTTTACCGTGACCAAGTCCTTTGATTACAACCAACAGTCGGTCAACACCTGCCTGGCCTGGGATCCCGGGATCACCCTGGAAAAAGGTGTTTATCAGGTGGAGGTTTACAACAAAGGTTATCTCACAGGCGCCAGTACGTTCAAGCTGCGCTGATCTTTTCCTGCGAAGGATAAAAAAACCGGCCCCTCTCCAGGCCGGTTTTTTTATGCGCCTACCTGACTTGCCCCCGATCTGCGGAAATCGCCGACAGCCTGCAAACCGTCTGTCCTGCAGTGTACGGCATTGACCCCACCAAAAAACATGGAAGGACCTTGCCAGCAGTTGTGCGGTACGGTGTACGGGCCGGCCAATACGGCATCCGGCCAACCGGGCTCCAGATGAAGGGTATCGCGGTCGCGATGCAGACGGGGTGCGGCAATGGCATCCGGGAGTGCGCGCTGACATCCCCACAATTGCCGGATGACCTGCGCCAGCACAAACGGGATCCGCGCTGCACCGCCTGTCCCCATCGCCAGGTTGATCCTTTCGCCTACAGGGCCGGCCAGGATGGGGGCCATCATCGAACCCAACCTGGTTGCCGGTTGCCAACTGAACGGCCCTCCGGGCAGCAAAGCGGGCTCTCCCAGGAAATTGTTCATTTGAATATCCGTCCCGGGTATGAAGTAGCCGGAACCTTCGCCGATGGAAAACGTCATGCTGACGGCATTTCCCCTGCCATCCAGGATACTGATATGGGATGTGCTGCCTCTTTTGTGAGGAGGTCCCGATCCGTTGGGCAACAGGCCTTCCCAAACAAGATGAAGGGATCGGGGATCCCCGGCGGCACAATGAAGACGAGCACACAACTCCTCCCAGCTTTTTGCAAAGGTCTCGTCGTGGGCGAGCCGTTCATCCGGCCATTCTTCCATCTCTCGGAGCAAAACAGCCAGATACATCCCTCCCGGTGAGGGTGGTGGGTTCAAAAAGACCCGATGCCCCCTGAATGAAACGGCATGTGGCGGACCCTCCAATACCTGGTAACCGCTAAGATCCTGTGGGGTGAGGTGCCCGCTGTGATCATTGACCAGATGCCGGGACGGTTCGTCCTCATAGAAGGCACGTTCGTCATGACGGGCCAGATATTCGAGATAATCGGCCCAGGCAGGCAGAACGATCACCTCTCCTTCTCCTTTCACCAGGCCTTCCCGGTAGAACAATCGGCGTCCATGCGGAGTGTCTCCGACAAAATCACGGAGCAGATAGAGATCGTGCGCCTGAAAAGCATCCAAGGCTACCCCCTCCCGAGCGGCCTCGATGCCCGGCTCCGCAAGCACCTTCATGGGGCGGGAGCCATATCTGCGCCACATGGCGAACATGCCGGCCACTGCTCCGGGAACCGCGATTGATCCGCTGCCGATGTAGTAGGTTTCACGGGTGTCGGAAAAATCCACTTCAACGGGGCGGAAATCCACACCGGCATCGGGCAGGTTCAAAGGAGTCTGGCCGAAGAAGTCGAAGAGGACAGGAGTGGCACCTTCCGATGACACCAGGGCGAATCCGCCCGCACCGGCACCCCCCATGCAAGGTTCGGCCACACAGGCCGTCCAATAAGCCGCAATGGCCGCATCGACGGCATTGCCGCCATCACGAAGCACACAGGCAGCCGCTTCGGTCGTCTTTGGATGGCCGGCCGCAATGGCAAAGGATTTTTTCATAGCCCGGATCAAGAACGGACAAAAATAGGGGTATCCGGTATGACACAGAATGGCAGGATGAAGGACATGTGTTCATTATCCTTTACCTTTCCATGGCCTTGCGCACCCTTTGAAAACATTGCCGCCCAAGAGGAAATGACCCCCTTTCCCCAAAGGTGCCCGGTAATGCATTGCCTTGTACATGCCAATGATGTCCATGCGTATTTACCGTCATTTCCTTTTGGGTCTGGCTCTGTGGACCATGATCTCCTCGCTGGCCGGTCAAACCCGGGGAAAGCCAGTACCGGACCCGACGCCGTACACGGATGGCCTTACGTTCCGCGAACTGGGCCCTTATCGCGGTGGGCGTTCCTGTGCGGTTGCCGGTGTCCCGGGCAAACCCAATTTGTTTTATTTCGGCGCCACCGGAGGAGGCGTGTGGAAAACCACGGATGGCGGTCGCTCCTGGAAAAACATCAGCGACGGATTTTTTGGCGGTAGCATAGGGGCCATCGCCGTGGCTGCCTCCGACCCCAATGTGTTGTATGCCGGAGGCGGAGAAAAAACGGTCCGGGGGAATGTTTCCTTCGGATACGGGGTATGGCGATCGGAAGATGCCGGCAGGACCTGGCAAAAGGCCGGGCTGGATTCATCGCGACACATCGCGCGACTCCGCATACATCCCAGGGATCCCATGGTGGTCTTTGCGGCCGTCATGGGCGACCTTTACCGGCCGGGCCCGGAACGCGGGGTGTACAAAAGCACCGACGGAGGCCGCCATTGGCGAAAGGTACTTTTCGCCTCCGATGAGGCGGGGGCGGTGGACCTGTGCATGGACCCCACCAATCCCCGGATCCTGTATGCCAGCACCTGGAATGTGCGCCGTTCTCCCCATCATTTTTCATCAGGCGGACCGGGATCGGGATTATGGAAAAGCACGGACAGCGGAGAGACCTGGATCGAGATCACGCGCCACAAAGGCTTGCCGGCCGATACGATCGGGATCATCGGCATAGCCGTGTCTCCGGTGCGTCCCGACCGGATCTGGGTGATCCTTGAAAGCCAGTCGGGAGGTGTATTCCGTTCGGATGACGGAGGCCAGACCTGGACCAAAACCAACAGCGACCGCAATTTGCGTCAGCGAGCCTGGTATTACACCAGGATCTATGCCGATCCTGTGGATGCGGACAAGGTGTACGTGGTCAATGTCGCCTATCATTTATCCAGGGACGGCGGAAAAACCTTTTCCAGTCACTACGCTCCCCACGGCGACCATCACGACCTGTGGATCGCCCCCGAGGACCCCAGGCGAATGATCATTGGCGATGACGGCGGCGCGCAGGTGACCTATGATGGCGGAGAGACATGGACGACGTATCACAACCAGCCGACGGCCCAATTTTACCGCGTGGTGACGGATGATCATTTTCCTTTCCGCATCTATGCCGCCCAACAGGACAACACCACCATACGGATCCAGCACCGCAGTTTTGAAGGCGCCATCACGGAACGGCATTGGGAAGAAACCGCAGGCTGTGAATGCGGACACATTGCCCCGAAGCCCGACGATCCCGAGATTGTTTTTGGTGGTTGCTATGGCGGATTCATCCAGCGCCTGGACCATCGTACAGGATTGTCGAGGGTGGTCAGTGTGTGGCCCGACAATCCGATGGGGCATGGCGTGGAGGGCATGCGTTACCGCTTCCAGTGGAATTTCCCGATTCTCTTTTCCCGGCATGATCCCGATGTGTTGTATGCCGGTTCGCATGTTCTTCACCGCAGCCGCGACCAGGGGGAGTCCTGGGAAGTGATCAGCCCCGACCTGACGCGCAATGACAGCACCCGGATGGGTCCATCCGGCGGTCCTATCACGAGAGACAACACTTCGGTGGAATATTACTGCACCCTTTTTGCCATCGCCGAATCCCCCCGGACGCAGGGCGTGCTGTGGGCGGGCTCGGATGACGGATTGGTCTGGGTGCGAAAGGGTGAAGGGGCGCCCTGGCAAAACGTCACACCTCCGGATCTGCCCGAATGGGCCCAGATCAATGCCCTGGAACCCGATCCGCATGATCCTGCCGGTTGCTACGTGGCCGCGACGCGTTACAAATCCGGGGATTACCGACCCTATCTCTACCGCACCCGCGATTACGGCCACACCTGGACCGCTATCACCACCGGCATCGACATGGAGCACTTCACACGGGTGGTCAGGGCGGATCCCGATCGTCAGGGCCTTTTGTTTGCCGGGACCGAATCCGGCTTGTATGTCTCTGTGGATGACGGCGGTCGGTGGCATCCCTTCCAGCAGAATCTTCCTGTGGTACCGGTCACTGATCTCACTCTGAAGGACGGCGCCCTGATCGTCGCAACGCAAGGCAGGGGGCTTTGGATCATGGACGACCTGGCCCCTTTGCGGATACCGGGACTGGTCAAGGACCGGGTCGGCCTGACCCTATTTCCCCCCAGGGACGTGTACCGTGTCCCGGGCTCGGCCACCCTGTCCCCTCCCGGAGCGGGCACCAATCACCCTGCGGGTCTAAAAGCCCATTTTCATGTCCCGAAGGATTGGGAAAAAGACACGTTTGACTTCCAGGTCCTCGATACGCAGGGCGAAGTCATCCGCTCCTGGGGCACCCACAGAAAGCCCAAGGAAGAAAAACTGGAGGTCACCTCCGGCGCCAATCATTTTTCCTGGGACTTGCAATACCCTCCTTCGCAAGGATTTGAGGGCATGATCCTGTGGTGGGCCACCCTGGACGGCCCGGTCGCCCTCCCGGGAATGTATTCCCTGCGCATCATCCACAGCACGGACACACTTATCCGGCAATTCAGGGTGCTCCCGGATCCGCGCATCCCTCATGACACCGTTGCCCTGCAGGACCAGTTCCGGTTTCTTTCGGAAGTCAATGCCAAAGTCGGAGAGGCGCACCGGGCTCTCGGTGAAATCCGGGAGATCAGGCAACAGATGCATCAGTGGATGGCGCGTTACGAGCCGGACAGCCTCAGCGATACGCTGAAAAACCTGGCCGGCCGGATCGACAGCTCGATGACCCATGTCGAAATGCGGTTGTACCAAACGAAGAACGAAAGCCCGCAGGATCCCCTCAACTTTCCGATCCGGTTGACCAACAAACTGGCTCATCTGAACAGCCTGATGCGACAAGGTCCCTACCGTCCGACCCGTCAGGCGGTGGAGGTGCGGGATGCGTTGGTCCGTGACATCAACGCCAGTCTGGCGGATTGGGACACTGTGCGAACCGGCGATCTCGTCAGGTTCAACCGGCAAATCCGGGAGGAGGGACTGGATGTGATACGGGTGAAACCCAAACCCTGACGGGATGGTCAAAAAGACCACCCCGCCCGAATATCCAGCAGGTCGGCGATATGGCGATATACTTTCAGGGAAGTGCCTACATACACGTTCCGTTTCCAGGCATACAACAGGGAATATCGCTGAAACAGATCGTCCTTCACCCGGTAGGGCCTGAAAACATATACCCCCAGTTGTTGGGTAAAAATGAATTTGCCCAGTAAGAATTCATGTCCGACTGAAAGCCCCACCTGCATTGGGCTTACGTTTATACTATCGCGGGCCATGCGGAATCGGGCACCGTTGTGGAAGACCCATTCCGCCCCGGCCGACAGGGCACTGATGCGAGATACCTGCCGGCTGACTCTCGCTTCGATGCCGGGACTGAAGAGATACGTTTTGCTTTCCGGCTCCTGAAATCCCAAAAAGAACTGGATGTCCAGCCTGCGGGCAGGTGGCCCTGACTCCCTCCAGGGACGTACCTCCGGACGGTCGAAAACAGGTGGATGCGGGTACCAGGCAATGCCTGCCATTCCGGCCGGCCAGTTGATCCCCTTGTTGGGTTCGCGGACACCGCCGTTGGAAATGTGGTTGTACAGAAATCCTGCCTGTGCCCTCCATGACGGTGCCATGCGGTAATGGAGGACCGCCCCGAACTGGGCCGAGATACCCAGAGGGGTACTGTACCCCTGATTGAGCGGGTTGTTGACAGGGTGAAAGGGACGATTGGCCCATGCTGCACCCAATCCGCCGCGTACCGAAAAGCTGAACCGCTTGCCCGGGGCGAAAAGCGGTTCGACATATATCTGGGCCGTCAGGGCCTGACCGAGAATATCCGGTTGATCGAAATCCCAAAATCCCAGGGACAATCCCGACATTGGAAAACAAAGGCAATGCTGCCATGCCTGGCGGGACAGCCGGTGCAGGCCCAGGTCCAGGGTAATCCCGGAGGGGTTGGAATGTCTCACCGGCACCAGATCCCTGCTGTGAACGAGGATGAACCCGTGGTGCACGGCCAGTTGGGCGTAAAACACTCCGGGCGGGGCAACAGGTTGAGGGCCGGATTGCGCCCGGGCATTTCCGGGTAATCCAGCCACCATCATCAGGATGCACCACCACCACATAATCCGCCTTTCCATTTGTATCCCCTTCATTGTCTGGCGAGGCCCTCCTGATGGCCTTCCGGATCTAAAGTAAGCCATTCCGGAGATGCGGACATCATCACAACAGAGAGCGCGAATCCCGACCGGATTCCGTGTCCGGTGGGGAGTCGGCTATCCAGGAGGTCCAACTGCCGCGGTGCGTCAGGGTCCAGGCCTCTTTTTCCAACAAGTCGAGAAAAGTATCCCGCGGCATGGGTTCGGCGCCCAAACTGATCAGATGGTCGGTGGCAACCTGGCCATCAATCAACAAAAATCCCCGAGCCTTGAGCAGCTGCGCCAGATGGACAAACCCGTATTTGGAAGCATTGGAGACCCGGGTGAACATGCTTTCCCCAAAAAAGAAAGAACCCAGGCTGACTCCGTACAATCCCGCGATCAGGTGCCCGTCATCCCGCACTTCCAGACTGTGCGCGAAGCCCTGTAGATGAAGTTGATGGTAGGCTTCGATGAATGACGCTGATATCCAGGTACCCTCCTCCCTGCGTCCGAGAGAAGGTCCGGCACAAGCACGGATGACCTCGTCAAAGGATGTGTCCAGGGTGACGGTCCAGGGCGCTTTGCGGAGCAGCGCCCGCATGCTCCCAGACACCTTGACGCGATCCGGAAAGACCACATACCGGGGATCCGGGCTCCACCACATAGGTATCTCGCCCGGGTTGAACCAGGGAAAAATCCCGTGGATATAGGCATCAATCAGGATTTCCGGCGTAAGCGATCCGCCCACTGCGACGATACCTTTGGCGCCGGCCAGGCGGGGATCTGGGAATACGGATGATTTGGCCATTCGGAAAGGCCTTCTTTACTTTGAACCCAAAGATCGTCCATGTCGGTACAATGGCCTCCCCAATGGCCCGCCTTTCCCGTGATGGGCCCCGCTCTGGGTCCCGAATGCATGGCGTGGCTCGACCTGAGCCGGGACAGCCCCCTGCTCGCCGGGTGGCAACCCGGGAATATGGCCGATCTGGAGGCGCGGATCAACGCCCATCTCAGGCGCGAAGGGGCGTCGGCCGGGTGGGGCGGATATCTGGAGCGACGCATGCTTTACGCGGCATCGCCCCATTTCGGGGATTCCGCCACCACAGCTCGCAACCTGCATTTGGGTCTGGACGTCTGGGCTCCGGCGGGTACGCCCGTATATGCACCCTATGACGGCGTGGTCCATTCCACCGGGTATCTGGAGCAACCTCAGGATTACGGGGCAGTCATTATCATCACCTGCGAAACGGAGGAGGGCCCCTTGTATTTTTTGATGGGGCATCTTTCCAGGGCGGATCTGGCCGTCCACCCCAAGGGATCTTCCTTCAGAAGGGGGGAGATTATCGGCCATCTGGGTGATGATACCGAAAACGGTGGCTGGCCGCCGCATCTTCACCTGCAGGTCATCCCCGATCCCGGGACGCGGGAAGGGGACTATCCCGGTGTGGCACCGGAGGCGGAAGAGGATATTTGGGCAGCCCGTTGTCCCGACCCTGCCCCGCTGGTCTTCCCTTCATCCCCTTCCGGGTCAATGCTTATCTTGGATCCATGATGCGCAAAGGGATGTACATACTGGTGACGGGATGCCTTCTTTGGTGGGGGTGCCGGCAGGAAGATCACGAAGCCACGAGCGAGGGGATGTGTGCTTGTCTGGTGGAGCTGGACCGGATGAACCGTCAATTGGATTCCCTGATGCAGGCCGGGGATCCTGAGCCGGCCATGGCACTCCTCGACGAATTCGAAGGGGTCGCTCACCAGACCCGCGACTGTCTGACCGACAACGGCTGGCCCCTGGAAGCCGGGGATGCGGGCTCTGAGGAACTGGCAGAGCACCTCGATGCCCGGTGTCCGGGTTGGCGGGAGCTTCTCGCTTCGCTTCCTCCTGCCTCCGGACAATAAATGACGAAGGCCCGCCCGAGGGGCAGGCCTTCGCCGGTTGGGTAGGGACCAATATCATTTTTTGATATCGATCTCGTATGTATCGAGATTGTCGGCAGCGGTCATGTTCACCTTGGTGAAACGGACCATGAAATATTGGGCGCCCTGTTGAACGAGGTAAATATCGCCATTGGCGATGACGGGACTGTTGGCCAGATTGCCGCCGGCGCCGTCAAAGGCGGCCTGTACCTGTTCCTTCGTGGTCGTGGCATCAAAGCTCACACCGGCCGCCGCCTTGCGCAGAACAGCGCCGTTGCGGGGTTCGATCTGGCGCCTCCAGTTGGTGGCTACCGGCTGACCGAGGTCAATACCTCTGTCACGGATATCGGCATTCGGACTGTCTTCGGTCACGGATGTTCCGGTTTTGAGGTCAAATCCGCCGAGGTTGGGGCCAGAAGCATTGAAGATGACACCCATCTGGGTCTGTACCGGCGTACCGGGATCCACAGTGGTCACATTGAACTGGACAGATGCGGTGAGCCCGTCAGCGCCTTGCACCATGAAGCGATAGGTATGGGTAGTAGGGTGATCGGCAGCGAGGACTTCCACTTCCCAGTTGAGGGCATTGGCGTCAAATGCGCCGACAGCAATCGGGTTGGCGGTAGCAGCCGATCCGTCCACGGTAAGGTTGGCCGCCGGTTCGGGAACATTGTCTTTGAAGACCGTCACTTCCGACAGGTTGCCAGAGCCTTTGGCGGCGATGAGATTTACCTTGAAGGTCGTACCCTGTTCAATGGTTACATCCGCGGAAACGAATCCGGCACCTGTACCGAGAGAAAGGGTGGGCACGGTGGGATCGGGATCCATAGTGTCGTCTTTGGTGCAACTCGTCATCAGGAGGGATCCTGCCACCAGGAAGGCACCAAACCAAAAAAGAAGGGAATTTTTCATCGTCTCAAATTTTCGTATTCGTTAAGGATGTAAAGGTAACGCAGAAATCCCCCCCGACAAGTGTATTAACCATTTGTTAAGGCAGTATCAAGGGGCGGTAGTTGTATCGCGCAAAGCCCTTCGAAGTATTTTGCCGACGTTGGTTTTGGGCAGTTCCTGCCTGAACTCGACACTTTTGGGCACCTTGTAATTGGTGAGGTTTTCTTTACAAAACTCCGTCACCTCCCGCTCCGTAAGGCTTTTGTCCTTCTTGACGACAAACACCTTGACCACTTCGCCGGAATGCTCGTCCGGTATACCGACCGCTGCTGCCTCAAGGACCTTGGGGTGGGTGGCAAGGACATCTTCGATTTCGTTGGGATACACATTGAATCCGGACACGATGATCATGTCTTTCTTGCGATCCACAATCTGAAAAAATCCGTCGGGCAACATCAATCCGATATCTCCGGTGGCGAACCAACCGTCGCGGATCACTCTGTCCGTTTCTTCGGGTTTGTTGTAATAACCCTTCATGACCTGTGGTCCTTTGGCCTGGATTTCTCCGGTTTCATTGGGTCCGCATATACGGCCGTCCTCGGCCACCACACGCATGTCTGTACTGGGGGCCGGCAGGCCGATGGTCCCCAGCCGGCCGGTACCATCCAGGGGATTGACGGAAAGAAGGGGGGAGGTTTCCGTCAGTCCGTAGCCCTCGGCCAGGTAGCACCCGGTCACCTGTTGCCAGCGTTCGGCCACTGCGCGCTGTACGGCCATCCCTCCGCCCACGGTGATTTTGAGATGGGAGAAATCCACAGAAGCAAAGTCCTTGTGATGGAGGAGGGCGTTGAAAAGGGTGTTGACGCCCGGCATGATGGTCACCGGGTGGGCCTTGAGCTCCTTGATCACGGATTTGAGGTCACGCGCATTGACGATCAGCACATTGAGGGCTCCGTAACTAAAAAGGGCCAGGCAGTTGACCGTAAACGCGAAAATGTGGTAAAGAGGGAGGGGACAAAGGATGATTTCGCGGCCTTGTTCGAGCACGGGCTCCATAATGGCCCGGATCTGCAACATGTTGGCGATGAGGTTGCGGTTGGTGAGCATGGCGCCTTTGGACAATCCAGTCGTGCCTCCGGTATATTGGAGCAGGATGACATCTTCCGGGTTGTGGGGAATGTCCGGCAGGGTAAAGGCGCGACCCTGTCGAAGGGCCTGTCGGAAGGTCACCGTATTGGGAATCTGGAAGGAGGGGACCATCCGTTTGATTCGCCGCACCACAAAATTGACGATTGTTCGTTTGACGCAGGGCAGAAGTTCGCCGATCGAAGTGACAATGACCGTGCGGATCTGCGTGTCCGGCAGCACTTTCTGGAGGTTGGCGGCAAAATTTTCGGCGATGACGATGGCTTTTACGCCCGAATCCAGAAACTGGTGTTTCATCTCCCTGGGTGTGTACAGGGGGTTGGTATTGACCACAACCAACCCGGCGCGGAGCGCTCCGAACAAGGCAATGGGATACTGAAGCAAATTGGGCATCATCAGGGCGATCTTGTCGCCAGGCTGCAGCCCACGGGAGATCAGGTAAGCGCCGAAGTTTCGGGAGGCCCGGTCGATTTGCTGGTAGGTCAGGGCTTTGCCCATTCCCTTGAAGGCGGGCTTGGCGCCATACTTTTTGAAGGTCTCTTCGAGCAATTGAACGACACTTCCGTACGCATCGGGATCGATATGGGCCGGTACGCCTTTCGCATAGATATTGAGCCACGGTCTCTCGGATGCCATCTGGTTGTGCTTTAGCTGGCTAATATAACGCTACCCCGGGAATCCGACCGTCTGCGACGGGACGCCAAAAACCCGGCCTTCGCGGGAAAGCCGGGTTTCCATGCTTCTTGAACATCCTTTTATTGCCAGCATATGCCGACGTTCATGACGGTAAAGTCATAAGGCTCGTCGTCTTTGAAGAGGTTGTTGAGGTAATAGTTCATGTACAGGCGGATCCGTTTGGCGCCAATTTGAGCGGTGGCTCCGTACAGCAAACGATTCAGACCAAAGTCGGCCGAGAGTCGCGTATCCAGGCGGTTGCCATCCTGTTTGCCGTCCACTTCGCTGTTGCTCCCCAGCCGGTAGGCGGCGAAGGCTCCAGCTGCGATGGAGAATTTGCTGCGGTATTCAAAGAGGAGAGGTATGGAAAGCGTGTGAATGTTGAGCTCCGTATTGTCGGCATTATCCCTTTCTTGATAGAAGGTTTCTCCAAGGTCCTCCCACAATGCGCCTTTGTCGGTTTCGACATTGAGGTACCGCCACAGCAATCCGTAATTCAGGTAGAATTTGGTACCCGGCGCGCCAAAACGGGTGCGCATGACTATGCCCAGGTCATTGCTCCAGGAGGCAAAAGGTTTGAACTCCGGATAGTAAACGCCTTCCACCTCGTTGTTCGAGGTGACGAAGGTGGGTCCGAATCCCCAAAAGGAAGTAACGTCAGTGCGTTTGTTGGCGTCCTTCCTGGCAAACATGCCCGGATCGAAGTTGAATTCGGGATCCTGGGCATGGACCAGGGAAGACAGCGCGACGGCGCCGGTCAGCAGCAAATAACGAAAGAGGGTGTCTCCGTTTTTCATAAGGGTCAATTTGAGGATAAATGTAGAGATTTCCTATTCATGGCCGCGCGCCACAAACTGGTGCAAGGCCTTCCTCCAATCATCCTTGCTCAGGTCCCACAGCAATCCGTTGACCACCAGCCAGCGCAGACGGTCCTGGTCATCGGCGAGGTAAAAAACCGGATTGGCGCCCGGCAGGACTGGTTCGGAAGCATCATCGGCGGGCAGGCGAAGGGCGAAGGGAAGGGAAAGATAACGGTCGGCCGGCGGCAGTCCCTGAATCCGGAAGACTGCCACACCTTGTTCCACCAACAGATCCAAAGGCACATCGGCCAGCCGTTCGGGGCTGTCCAGCACATGGCCATAGGTTTTGGCAGGCACCAGCCGCGCATCCCTGGCGTCCAGCGTGGTGAACGCTGTAAATGGCGACAGGTCGCCCATATCCTCTACCGCCGCCCGTGTGGTCCACTGACCTGGCTCGGATTCTTCCCGTTCGTGCCGCTTGATACCGATATCCAAACGGAAATGCTGATCTCCGAAGGGTAGCCGTGCATCGCGGATCAGGAGGTCGAACATCCGGTTTTGGTTGTAGGGAATCCGGTGGTAATCCGCTTCTTTGGTACTCATGTGGTCCCTGGTGGCGATGGCCTGGAGGGATGCGGCGAGGGTAGCGAAATACAAGCGGCGCAGTTCCTGTTTTTCCAGGTCGCCGGGCATCCATCCCGCCTCGATCAGGACGGTGGCGGTGCCTGCGGCGGTGAATTGGTCGCCAAAGGCCCGGGGCTCGAATGCGTCACTGTAGCGAGCTACCTGCCCGGGTATCAGCCCCTGGAGGCCCTTGTGGAGCCAGGCGATGAGTTTCATGGCCTCGGAGCGGTGTGGGGGGGTGCTGCGGCCGGGATCGGGAGGTGGAGCCAGAAAGGCAAGGGCCGCGTTGCGGTCCGTTTGCCCCACCGAATAATAGCGGTGCTGGTCATGCAGGTTGAAGCCCCATCGGGGATCCAGACTGTCCCGCCAATGCCAGAGGAGGCGGGCTTCGGGGGTGGTGCGATCCAGGGCATCCCGGTTGAGGTCGATGCCGATGACATTGCGTCGCTGATACCGGTAAGCGCCATCCGGATTGAGCAGGGGAAGGACGTGGAGGGTCACCTTGTCGGCCCACTGGCGGGATTCCGGAAAAATTCCGGGTTGATGCAGCGCTTCGAACAGATCCAGTAGTGCCATGGTGGCCGTGGGTTCATCGCCGTGCATTTGGGTCCACATCAGTATCCGAACGGGGCCATGCCCCCAGCGTACCGAATAGATGGGCCTCCCTTCGATCGACCGCCCCGCTTCTCCCACGGCAAATCCGGACAAGCTGTCCAGCGCGAGAAGGGCCGCGTTGATCTGTTCGGGTGAAAATCGCCGCTCCTCCAGACCTTCGACGCGGATCCGGTCATGTCGTTCGGCCATACGTTTCAGTAAGGCCGTGGATTGAGCTGTTACAGAGGCGGCCGGCAAGATGAAAAACATGGCTGCCCAAATAATCATCGGGGTCGTCCGGACGTGCATGGACCAAAGGTAGAAAAAGCCCGTAGTGCACCGTGCACCTGACTGCCTGGTAAAGAAAAAGGCCCCTCAGGGCCTTTCAATCAGCAAGGGATGCCGAAGCCTTGTCAGGCCTTTGGCGTCAGGCCTTTGGCGTCGGGCCCGGAGTGGTCTGGGATGCCTTGGGACGGCTGTTGCCGAATGAGCCTCTCCAGATCTTGCCTCGCTTGCTGCGTTTGTCACCTTTTCCCATGTCGGAAGATTTAGGCGACAAAGTTAGGTCATTCCGGTCATCCGCCAAAGCCGGCGATTCAGGAGCGGATGCGCTGCCCGCCCCCATAGAGGTTGAAGCGATCTTCTCCGGCAAATCCGATCAGGGTCATACCGGCCTCGGCGGCCAGATCTATGGCCAGGCTGGAAGGCGCTCCTACGGCCACCAGGATGGGGATCCCGGCCACCAGCATTTTCTGGACCAGCTCAAAACTCGCCCGTCCGCTCAGGACGGCGACGGCCGCCCGTTGCTGCCATTCGGGGTGTACGGCCAGCGCGCCGCAAATTTTGTCGGCGGCGTTGTGCCGACCCACATCCTCCCGCACAGCCAGCAGGGCACCCCGGTCATCAAAGAGGCCACAGGCATGGATGCCACCGGTAGCGGCAAACAGACGCTGGGCTGATCTCAGCCGGGCCGGAAGGGCCTGGATCGTTTCAGCCTCCATGACGGGAGACATGGGATAGAAGGAGACCGAAACCTTTTCCAATACGGAAGCAATGGAAGCCTTGCCGCAGACACCGCAACTGGAGGTGAGATAGACGTGCCGTTCGAGCTGGGACCAATCAACCGCCACGGTTTCGTCCAGACGAGCCAGCATCGTATGCCCCTGTCCCTCAGCCCTTCTTACCGGTGCCGGTTCGATGGACAGGATCTGTGTGGAGTCCGTGACCAGGCGCTCGGCCAGCAGGAATCCCCGCACCAATTCTTCATCCTGACCCGGTGTCCGCATGGTTATGGCCAGCGTCCTTTCCTGCCGATGACCCGACGGGCCGAACTCCAGCCTTATCTCGAGGGGTTCTTCGACGGCGGCATGGTCCTGCAGGGTGTGCATGGCCTCGCCGCGCCGGAAGCGTTGGATGGGATATTCGCGTTGGCCTTCCAAATGCACGGTTTGTCCATAAAGATACGGGAGAATGGGATGGGCCGGATGGATCAGCGGGGAAATCCCTGCCTTACCCAGCATCGCAGCAGCTCCCGGTCGGCCGTTGACAGCGTATCAAATACGATGTAAGGATATGTGGCCGGGGCGGGAGGCATACCCAACACCGGATCGCCATGCCGGGTAAAGACCCGGTCCACAAAAGTACCCGCTGCAATTTTGGGTTCTATGCCTTCGTAAGTGTCATAAGCGCCGGCATGACACCCGCCCATATTGCACGACCGGTTGACGATCGGCAGGATGTCCACAGCATAGGACAATCCACCCGGGCAGTCGGGCTCGATCACCGGGGCAGAAGGGTCGTGCCGGCAAGCGGCCAGGAAAGCCAGGGTAAGGAGCAGGGTGGACACTCGCATGAGAATGCGAACAAAAGTCCCGCGATCTTGTTTAGGGGAGGACACAATCATTCACGAACAAAACACAGGGCCATGTATCCCATAGAATTGACCGCTCCCATGACCAAAGACCTCACTGATTTCGGCTTCTCGTCGCTGACGACGCCGGAGGAGGTGGATGCCCTACTCCAGGAACCTCACGGGACGGTTTTGGTCATGGTCAATTCGGTCTGCGGATGTGCCGCTGCCAACGCGCGCCCCGGGGTCAAGCTCGCCCTGCACCGGTCGGAAAACCGTCCCGATCACCTGGCGACGGTATTCGCCGGAGTGGATCGCGAAGCCACCGAAAAAGCCCGGGAATATTTTCTCCCCTACCCGCCTTCCAGCCCGGCCATTGCCCTTTTCAAAGACGGCGAGCTGGTGCATTTCCTGGAGCGCCATCAGATCGAGGGGAGGCCGGCCTCGATGATCGCCGACAACCTGATGGCCGCCTTCGCCCGCTTTTGTTGAAGCCTGCCAACGCGGCGACCAGCGAATGCATCCCGCAGGGATGGACGCGATGATTACCTTTGCGCCCGCTTATGTCCCTTCTGGAAAAAGAGATCGCCATCCGGCGTACGTTCGCCATTATCAGTCACCCCGATGCGGGAAAGACCACGCTGACTGAAAAGCTCCTGCTTTTCGGCGGCGCCATTCAGGTGGCCGGTGCGGTCAAGTCCAACAAAATCCGGAAGACGACCACTTCGGACTTCATGGAGATTGAAAAGCAGCGGGGCATCTCCGTGGCCACGTCCGTGATGGCTTTTGATTACCGCGATCTGAAGATCAACATCCTCGACACGCCCGGCCACAAGGATTTTGCCGAAGACACCTATCGCACCCTGACCGCGGTGGACAGTGTGATCGTCGTCATCGACGTCGCCAAAGGCGTGGAAGAACAGACGGAACGGCTCGTGGAAGTATGCCGCATGCGTCATACTCCCATAATTGTGTTCATCAACAAATTGGACCGGGAGGGGAAGGACGCTTTTGACTTGTTGGACGAAATCGAGGCCAAACTCGGCCTCAAAGTCACACCGCTTTCCTGGCCGGCGGGAATGGGTCAGCGCTTCAAAGGGGTTTACAGCCTCTATGAAAAAAACCTGGTGCTGTTTCGTCCGCACAGCAAGCAGACCGAAGATGTGGTCGCCTTTCGCGATTTGTCCGACCCCGCCCTGGAAGGTCATATCGGCCAAACGCTGGCCACGGAACTGAGAGATGAATCGGAGATCCTGGAGACGGTGTATCCCGCCTTTTCCCGGGATGCCTATCTGAAAGGCGAGATCAGTCCTGTTTTTTTCGGGTCTGCAGTCAACAATTTCGGCGTCCGCGAACTGCTCGACTGTTTTGTGGAGATTGCCCCCTCCCCGCTTCCCCGGGTTACCGAGGAGCGCGTGGTCCAGCCATCCGAAGCTTCTTTCAGCGGGTTTGTGTTCAAGATTCACGCCAATATCGACCCCAGGCATCGCGACCGGATTGCCTTTTTGCGGGTGTGCTCCGGCATTTTCGAACGCAACACGCCATACCACCATGTACGCCTCAACCGGGATCTTCGCTTTTCCAATCCCACCTCGTTCATGGCCTCCAAAAAAGAAATCGTGGACCAGGCCTTTCCCGGTGATGTGGTCGGCTTGTACGACAGCGGCAATTTCAAGATCGGCGATGCCCTCACGTCGGGGGAGGACCTCCACTTCAAAGGGATGCCGAGTTTCAGCCCCGAGATTTTCCGGCTGGTCAACAATGACGACCCCATGAAGGCCAAGCCTTTCGTGAAGGGATTGGACCAATTGATGGATGAAGGGGTGGCCCAGCTGTTTACGCGGGTGATGGATGGCCGCAAAATCATTGGCGTGGTGGGTCATCTTCAGCTCGATGTCATCCAGTACCGACTGGAGCACGAATACGGGGCGAAGGTGAGCTATGAACCGGTCAACCTGCACAAAGCCTGTTGGGTCAGTTGTCCGGACAAGAAGGCTCTGGAGGCATTCACCCAACGGCGCAGCCGGGATCTTGCGCGGGATACCGAGGGCCAGTTGGTATTTCTGGCCGAATCGCCCTGGATGCTGAAAATGGCCCAGGACAATCACCCGGAGATCCTGTTCCGGATGATGAGCGAAGAGTAGGGGAAAGGGGTATTCCTCTGAAATGCCCTATTTTTACCGTATGGTTCAGGTGCTCTTGTTTGCCGTGATCGGACTATTCGCGGCGATGCTTTTCCTGCAGTTCTATTTCCGCGTGAGGGTGTTGGGTGTTTACCGGTCGCTGGTGAAGCAGCGGGTACAGTTTGGCGCCCTGGAGATCTTCGATCGGCAGAAGCGCATGGCGATCCAGGAGCGATATCCCGCTGCTTCCGGCGAGATTGATTTGTTTGCGCGCCATCTCCGGTATTCCATGCGGATGGCCTCCGTCCTTCTGGCTTTGATCACCGCCTTTGGTGCCCTGTTGATGTACACCCGTTCCTGATCCTCAAGCCGCTTGCAGGTCTTAACTTCCTAAAAAAACACGGTATGCGGTATGGCGTTTTTGGAGCCGGACACCTGGGCAAGATCCATTTGAAATGCATTCGCGAATCGGGTGAACTCCAACTGGCCGGGTTCTATGACCCCGATCCGGCCCAGGCCAAAGCCGCGTCCCAGACCTTCGATACAGTGGCATTTGACCATCCGGAGGAGTTGTTGGATGCTTGTGACATCGCGGATATTGTGACCCCGACCGTGAGCCATTACGCGCTGGCCCGAAAAGCCCTGGAGGCAGGCCGCCATGTTTTCATCGAAAAACCCGTCACCCATACGGTGGAGGAAGCCGAATCGCTCATGGCGCTGCGCGAAGCCACCGGCTTGCAAGTGCAGGTGGGACACGTAGAGCGGTTCAATCCCGCCTTTCTCGCCCTGGGCAACCGACCGCTGGACCCTATGTTTATCGAGGGGCACCGTCTGGCTCCCTTCAATCCGCGGGGCACGGATGTTTCGGTCGTCCTTGATCTGATGATTCACGACCTGGACATTCTTTTGCATATCGTGCCTTCCCGCGTGGTGGATATCGCCGCCAACGGCGTGGCCGTAGTCAGTGACACCCCCGACATCTGCAATGCGCGGATCACCTTCGCCAATGGCTGTGTCGCCAATCTGACCGCCAGCCGGATTTCCCTCAAGCAAATGCGGAAAATGCGGCTGTTTCAGCGCGATGCATACATTTCTCTGGATTTCCTTGAAAGACAAGCTTCCCTTTTGCGTTTGAATCACGAAGCGCCTGCCGATGGGTCTCCGGCCTTTGAACTGGACACTCCGAAAGGGCGCAAATGGATCACCATGGAAGCCCCCTCACTCGAACCGGTCAACGCCATCCGGCTGGAACTTGAATCGTTCGCCCGGGCCATCCGGGAAGGAAAACCTCCGCCCGTTTCCCTGGAAGACGGCCTCGAAGCGCTCCGGGTAGCCTATATGATTCTCCAACGCGTGGACCAAAACCAGGTACATGTCTGATCATCCTTCCCGACTGCTCCGCGCGATCATCGGCGTGGCCCTGGTCATTTCTTTCCCGGCCTGTGACAAGGAGGAGGAAATCCCGTCCTGGGTGGAAGTGACCGGTTACACGGTCACGGTTCAGCCCGGAGAGGGCACGACCGACCACCAGTTGACCGAGGTGTACGTGTACACCCCGTCCGCCTTCCTCGGCGCTTTTCCCATCCCCGGCCGGATCCCGATTCTCGAAAGCGGTCCGGTAACCCTGGATTTTTTCCCGGGAATCCGCGCCAACGGGATCAAGGCCTCGCCCGACATCTACCCCTTTCTCGCCCGGTACCGGACAACGGTGGATCTCGTTCCCGATTCCACCATTTCACTGCAGCCCGACTTCCGGTATGACGTCATTTCCCGGATCCGGTTTGTCGAGGATTTTGAAGGCGGCGTCAAGGCGTTCCAACAGACCCTCGACGGGCGGCCGCTGGAAGCGGTGGCCGAGGGATTTGAAGGACAAGGAGGACTGATTTTTCTCGATACGCTGGAACGAGTGGCCGAAATAACCACGGACGTGATCGCGGATCTGCCCAGGAACGGTACGCCTGTTTATCTCGAAATCAACTATCGCAATGATGCCCCTTTCCTGGTAGGCATCATCGGGGAGGACGCCGGCATCCCCAATGTCCGTCAATACCTGGTGGGCCTCAATCCCCGCGACACCTGGAACAAAGTCTATATCAGCCTCACCGACCTCGTCAACCAGACGCAACTGACCAACCTCCGTATTGCCATTTATGCTGCCCTGCCCACCACCGGTGAAACGGAATCCCGGATTTGGATCGACAACGTCAAACTGATCCATTCATGATCCGCAATCCGCTGCGCCGGCGCGCGCTGATTACCTATTTCGCCGCGGACTTTGTGACGGCCATGGCCGCCTGGCTCGCCTTCTTCATGTGGCGAAAATGGTCGGAGACCCGGTCCTGGAGCGTCGAAGTCTGGGAGGATCCCAATTTGTTTCTGGGCATCCTCATCGTACCTGCGGGCTGGATCCTGCTTTTTGCCCTTTTTGACGAGTACCGGGAAATATACCGGAAGTCGCGACTCGCCACCCTGACGAGAACCTTTTTTCTCGTTCTTATCGGATCGCTGGTTCTCTTTTTTACGCTGGTCCTCGATGACATCGTCCGGGATTTTCGCACCTATTACGGGTCTTTCTTCTCCCTGTTCTTCATCCATTTCGTGTTGTTCGCCACTGTGCGAATGATTCTGCTGACGCGGGCCAGCCGGCGATTGAAATCCGGGATGGTCACGTTCAACACCTTGATCATCGGAGGCAACCAAAACGCTGTGGATCTCTACCAGGAGATTGTCGGACGGGAAAAAGGCCTGGGCTACAAATTTGTCGGATTCATTGACACCAACGGACAGAGCACCAATGAGCTGGAAGCCTTTTTGCCCCGCAAGGGAAAATTGGCCGATCTGGCCCGGATCATCGAGGAAGAGCACATCGAGGAAGCCATAGTGGCCATTGAGACGTCGGAGCACGACAAGCTGAGCCAGATCCTCAATTTGCTCTTCGATTATGATGACCGCCTGCTCGTCCGGATCATTCCCGACATGTACGACATCATCCTGGGCACCGTCAAAATGACCCATGTCTACGGGGCGGTCCTGATCGAGATCAAACGGGAATTGATGCCGCGCTGGCAAAGGCTCATCAAACGACTGATGGATCTGGTGGTCAGCCTGGCGGGACTGCTTCTCTTCCTCCCTCTGATGGTATATATCGCCATCCGCGTCAAATTGTCGAGCAAAGGGCCGGTCTTTTTTTCCCAGGAGCGTATCGGCCTTAACGGGCGTCCGTTCCAGATTGTCAAATTTCGCTCCATGTATGTCGATGCCGAGGAGGAGGGGCCTCAGCTCAGCCGCGAAGGTGATGACCGGTGTACACGATGGGGTGCCGTCATGCGCAAATGGCGCCTCGACGAATTGCCGCAATTCTGGAACGTGCTGCGCGGTGACATGTCGCTCGTGGGCCCGCGACCGGAGCGGCGTTTTTATATTGAGCAGATCAGCGACAAGGCACCGCATTACAAGCAATTGCTGAAAGTGCGCCCCGGGATAACGAGTTGGGGGCAGGTCAAATACGGCTATGCCTCCAGTGTGGAAGAAATGTTGCAGCGATTGAAATTCGATATTTTGTATATCGAGAACATGAGCCTGGGCCTGGACTTCAAAATCCTTTTTTATACCCTGCTTGTCCTGCTTCAGGGCAAAGGAAAATGAGTGGCTCCTACCCTGTCGATGCCGAAATCCGCCTTCGCCATACGCGCGATTGGGTGGAACGGGTGGTGATCGGCCTGGCCTTGTGCCCGTTTGCCGCCCAACCCTTCCGGGAGGAGAAAATCCGTTGGGTCTGTTGGCCGGACAAGAGCGTACCGGAAATCCTGGAGGCATTTCTTGAAGAGGTCCAAATGCTCGACACCCACCCGGAATGGGAAACCAGTCTGCTGATCCTGCCCGGGTTGGCGGCCGCATTCGACGATTATCTGGACCTTCTTGATATGACAGAGGCATTGCTGGTCCAGCGGGGTTACGAAGGCATTTTTCAGGTGGCGAGCTTTCATCCGGAATACCGTTTTGAAGGGCACGCGGAGGAGGACCCGGCCAATTACACCAACCGGTCGCCGTATCCGATGTTTCACCTGATCCGGGAAGAAAGCATCACCCGGGCGCTGGCCCACTACTCCCACCCGGAGCAGATCCCGGTGCGCAACAAGACCCTCCTGCGGCACATGGGGTTGGAGGTCATCCGGCAGATGGCCAAACCTGCGGAGCAAGTCCCATAATCAACGGACCAGAGTCACGTCGCCTTTGTACAATCGCGTACTTCCATCCGCCAGCTCGACTTCCGCCACATAGACATAAACGCCCGGATCCATAATCTGGCCCCGGAAGGTGCCATCCCATCCAACACCCGGGTCATTGACGGGCAGGTGGCGCTCCTCATACAAGTTATTGCCCCAGCGGTCGTAAATCGCCAGGTTGCGGACGTCCACCACTTGTGCATTACCGTACACGGAGAATACGTCATTGATGCCGTCCTCATCCGGTGAAAAACTGTTGGGAATATAAACCCGGGGTAAATCCTCCGCCCTCAATATCACTTGCAAGTCATCGCTGACGGTACATCCCGAAGCCGTCCATCCCTGTACCGTCACCCACTGGGAAGCTGTCAGGGGGCCCAGGGTAGTCATGGCGCAGGAAGGACATCCCAACGGATCGGTGGCCGTCCAATGGAGTTGTGCCGCGGCAGGAAAAGCCGTTGCCGCCAGGTCAACAAATTCCCCTTCTCCGGCTTCGACATCCGGGCCGGCATCCACAGTCAGCGTCTCTCCCGGTTGCACAAGCAGGGCGGTAAAACTTCGGGTGCAACCCTGCCCATCCCTGACCTCCACGGTATAGGAGCCCGGGGCCAGCCCGCCCAACAGGGAATCCGACTGCCAGACTCCTCCTTCCACCCGGAAATCATAGGGGGGTGTGCCGCCGCTGATCGCCGTCATGGAGATCTGTCCGTCTCCGTATCCGGCACATCGCTCGTCTTCAATGACAGGCGTCCCGGCAAGCTGGGTATAGACGAATGGCCGGATCACCAGGCTGTCACAGCCCGCAGCGGTCTGCAGCCGGGAGGTATCCGCTGCCGGACCTGACATTTCGCAGGACACCTGGACAGGCAACCATGTCATGGCATGGGATGACCAGCTTACCGTTTCCAGCACTACCGAATCACAAGGCGTTCCCGGCAATGGGTAGGTATGGACAAACACACCGGTCTGGGCCGAATCGCAAGTGGAACGGGACACAAAGGTGGTGTCCACGCCAATATAAAGTATGGAGGTCCACACAACGCTGTCACAACCATACTGATTGGTCAGCGTCGTCGTTGTATGGACTTCCTGGCTCGGATCACAGGTCACCCCTTCTACAAGGGTGGTGGAGGACGGCAACAGGATAACCGTCGTCAATACCGTGCTGTCGCAGCCGTATTGCCCCTGGTAAGAAGTCACAAAAACCCCCTCCTGAGCCGGGTCACAGGTGGTCGCGTTAAGGAAAGTGGAATCGGGCGGATGATAGGAATAATGCGTGATCAGCAAACTGTCACACGGAGAGGCCGGCACGACCAGCGTGTCCGACCAGGGATTCCCCGGGCCGCAAATTACGATCTGCTCCACGGATTCGACCTGCGGGCTGAAGAGGATCTCGGTGATCACCAGACTGTCGCACCCGGATTGGTTCTGGAGAAACAAGGTGTCTGTGCCTGCCGCCGTCGGGTCACAGGTCATGGATGTCAATCTGGTGGTGTCCCGGGGCGCTGCGGTACGTAGGGTGATGACCAGACTGTCACAACCTGCCTGATTCTGAAGATGGAGCGTGTCTTGTCCGGCCATGGCCGGGTCGCACACCATTTGGTCGATCCGTGTCGTATCCGAAGCCATCAACTGTGTAGTGGTGATGGTGATGGTTTCACAGTCCGGTATACCGGCGACAACGGTGTCAATTCCTGCCTGCATAGGGTCACAGGTCAGTGCAAACCCAAACAGGGTATCGGGCGACGTGATGTGAAAAAAGGTGGCGGTGGTCATGACGGACTGACCGCAACCATCCGAAGCGGTAAAGATCACGGTAATGGCCGGATCCAGTGTGTCGCCGTTAAAATCGTTGGACCATGTCAGCGGTTGGCAGGGGTCAGACGCGATGGCGCCACCATTCATCATGAGCCAAGCCGCCAAGGAATCGCCGGGATGGGTCAAACAGAAAACCTCTTTGTCGGCAGCCGGAACGCTGAGCAACGGGGGTGTGGCGTCCACGACCGAAAAGGTGGCTGAGGCCTCGGAGGTAAAGCCGCAGTCGTCAGTGACATAGAAGGTCACCGTGGTTTCCCCACAGGAGCCGTCCGGCTCCGCATCAAACGACCAACTCCAAACAGGGTCCGGATCACAGAGGTCTGCGGCCGCGCCTCCGCCATAAGTTTGCAACCACTGGTAAAATTCTCCCAGGACGTTGCTGTTGCAAGGAAGTTCCGTATCAGAAGGCAATGTCAGAAAGTAAGGCGGATCCATGTCCCGCACCTCCAAGATCTGCTGAATGGTGGCGGTATTGCCACAATCATCCATCACTGTCCAGACGCGCACAATGTCGCGCCCGCAATTCTGGAACACGGTAAACGTGTCCACGCTGAACCCGGGCGAAGGATCGCAATTATCTGTAAAGGTCAGGACCGGAACGGGCGGCAGGGGATCCTGGCATTGCATCTGGATCAGCGCTTCCGGAGGTACATCGGGGACGGGCGGGTCGCTATCCAGGTCGCATTCCCACATGGACATATCGTCAATGAGCATGCCGCAGCAAGGGTTGTTGCTGCTGCCGATCATGCGGACCGTGGTAAAAGCCGCCTCGGCGACAAAGGTGAAACACTGAAATTGCCAGCTGACATCGCCGGGAATGCTGTTGGACCAGGTGACATTCAGCCAGTCGCCGTTATTGACCAACAATTGGGCCGTTGCTGTTCCCGCCCCATTATGGGCGGCATGCCAAAGGGTAATGGTGTACTCGAAACCGGGTATCAGGCCGGTCAACACCCGCTCTATCGTACCCGGGCTTGAACCGTTGAGGTCGAGGTGTTGACTGGCGCCGTTGGGATTGCCGGCGCCCAGGTTGTTGTGAGCTCCGTGATGGATGCTGATGGAGCCACTAACGATGCTCCAACCACAATAGGTCTGCCCCACGCCATAATCAATCCATCCGCCGGGTGGCGCCAGGGGAGGCGCCTCAAAATCCCCGCAGGGAAAACCGACTTCCACAATGTTCCCGCAACAGCAAACCTCACATGGAGGCTGGGCATCCAGCAAGGCAGGAAATATTCCCGGAATAGAACAAGCCAGTAATAAGGGGAAAAGGCTTCGCAACGCCATGCAGGAATAAGGAAGTTATTAGTGATCCGCCAAATTTAATGAACCGGATGCACTTCAGCTTAACGGATCCGGTGAAATCGTAACCTTCACTCCATATGGACTTGAAAGAAACACCTTCCGGGGATTCGGGTTACTGAAAAGTATATATCTTCCCTATTCAAACGATTTCAGACAGAACCCTCCCGCCGCCACCGCCTGTTCCACCGCGACGCATGGATCGCCGTGGTCTTTACGTATGCCCTCATGGCCATGCTGAGCCTGGTATTTTTCAATACCAAGTTTCTGCAGCCGGTGTACCATGCCCTGAAAGACTTCCAGTTTACGGATATGTATTATGCCCTCTACGTCCGACATCAGAGGGAGGCCGATGACGATATCGTGCTGGTGAACATTGGCCGTGAAGATCGTACCGGCATTGCCCGGCTCCTCCAGACGATCCGCCTGGCCAAGCCCCGTATCATAGGCCTTGATGTGGCTTTTCCCGATCTCAAGGATCCTCATGCCGATACGCTTTTGCGGGATGCCCTGTCGGGCCCTGTTCCTCTGGTCGGCATTGCGCAGGCAGGTCAGCGTCTCGACAAACCCCTGCTTCATAATGCACCTTTTTTCGGATTGTCAAATAGAGAGGGATATGGCAATTTCGGTCAGGACACGGCAGGAACGGTACGCACCTTCAGTCCTTTTTTTGCACCGTCTCCCCAGGGAGATACCATGTTGTCTTTCACAGCCCGCCTTTTGCGCGACGGTGGCTACCATGACGCCTGGAAGGCGCTGCAACAGCGGCGAAACCGTACCGAAATCATCCGGTATTCCGGCAAAGTGTTTCCCGTCCTTGATCCCTCTGAAATCCGGGAGGGCCACCCTGCCCTGGAGGCCCTTCGCGACCGGATTGTATTGGTGGGTTATCTCGGACCCGGCGGCGGTCGCCGCGACCTGGAAGACGTTTATCTCACCCCTCTCAACCGCAGCTTTGGCGGCCATGCCCTGCCCGACAAATACGGTGTGGAAATTCACGCCCAAATCCTCGACATGATGCTTCACCAACGCTATGTCAACCGGCTTCCGGCCCGAATCTCCCTGGCCATCGGATTCGGGATTACCTTGCTCCACATGTATCTCTACCTCTGGTTCTTTGTCCGGCGGCATATCTGGTTTCATGTCGTGGCCAAAATGAGCCAACTGGTCTCCTTCGGATTGATATTTCTGCTTGCGCTCGGTATCTACCACTATTTCAGTCTCCGCATTGAACCCACACCGATGTTGATCGCCATCGTGCTTTCGGTGGACGCTCTTTATTTTCTGGATGCCATCATGAAGACCCTTCACCGGCGCTGGGGCATAACCACCTATTTCAATCACTCAGCCGAACATCATGACTGACCGAAAGAAATGGTTTTGGGTCACGACCCGTCCATTGTTGATAGCGGCGGCCGGATTGCTGGCGACCGGACTCCATGGTCAATTCAGGGATCCTCATGCCCCATCACCGTCCATCAGGATATATCAGGCAGAAGGCCATGCCCGCCTCTCCTGCCCCAAACAAGAGGAACAATTACTGGCCTATGACATGGGCATTCCTTTCGGTTGCCGGGTCGTCCTGGATGCGGATGCCCAAATTTTGTTTCGCAATCCCGCCGGAGATCTTGGCGTTGCGGGTCCCTACGGTCGACCTACCATTCTGACCCTGGATGAACTGAATGACCTCTTTGACCAACAAAAAAATAAAGGGCTTTTCGATCAGGTGTTGCATTTTCTTTCCGACCACATCAAAAAGAAATCTCCGCCCAAAGCGCGTATCGCTGAATACCACCTCCGGCAAAGGGGGGGCGTCACCCGTGGTGATTGTCCGCTGCCGCTCATGCGCTTTCCCGGATATGGCGCGACATGGACATCCGGCCAGCAACGGTTTGTCTGGCGAGCGGAAGAAGGCGTTGATGAATATCTGCTCCAGGTTCATGCCGTATTGCCCGACGGCACCCATCGCGCCCTCGTACACGGTGTTGTGTCCGATACTTTTGCGGTGGTCTCCATCCCTGCCAATGACGCTCCTGAAGGGACCACCCATTACCGATGGCTGGTGCAATCCGCCCGGCAGGATGCCCCCTCCTGTTTTCATTTTCCCTTTCGCGTGGTCAGTGAAAACACCCGGGACGATGTGCATACCGATATCCGCTGCCGGACCCTCTCCCGAACTGATCTGACATCACGGCTGTTGGATCGGGCTGTCCTTTTCGAGCAGGCCGGTTTGCTTGAGGAAGCGGAGGCGGATTTCCGACAGTTGGCCGGCATGCATCCCGGAAAGTCGATGGCCGATCTGTATCTCCTTTTCCTGCTGCGGACCGGTACATGGCCGACGGGATTTGTGTCCGGCCCACCGGATTGATAGCGCATCAATCCAGCTCGGCCATGCGGACAAGAAAAGCTTCGCGATGCCGCGGAGAGATGGGGAGGGATGATTGATCGCTCATGACCAGATACCCCCCTTCCGACTTGACAAAACGACGCACTTCCCTGAGGTTGATCAAATAACTGTTGTGCACCCTGAAAAAAGGATATCCTGCCAACAGGTTTTCGAATTCTTTCAGGTGCTTGCTGACCACAATGCGGCGATTGTCTTTCAAATGAAAGGTGGTATACGAGCCCCCCGCCTCGCAATAAAGAATTTCTGCAATAGGAAGAAATTCCAATCCCTCGGAGGTGGATAGACAGATGCGCTGGCCTGCGTCCGGCCCGCGGGATTCCAAATGATGGATCAGCACATCGAGGCGGGCCTTTGCATCTGACTCCCCTTGCCAGTTGATCGCACGGGTCACTGCTGCTTGCAGTTCGTCCAAGTCAATCGGCTTGAGCAAATAATCGAGCGAACTGAACCGAATGGCCTGAATGGCGTACTGGTCGAATGCCGTC
Organism: uncultured Saprospiraceae bacterium; assembly: GCA_964471595.1. GTDB lineage: Bacteria > Bacteroidota > Bacteroidia > Chitinophagales > Saprospiraceae > JAGNXB01. The sequence goes on along the minus strand of CAYYGN010000009.1, from coordinate 23,773 downwards.
GTGAATATCACGGCCGCATCAAGTCCGGGCAGACGTCGCAACAAATCAAACCCGGTCGAATCCTGCAGTTCGATATCCAGAAAAAGCAACCCTGGATTGTGGGATTTGACCAACTCAACGGCCTCTTCAACGGAGGCCGCTTCACCACACACTTCGATTTGAGGACAATAATCCCTCAGGAGGAGCTTCAGACTCTCCCGGCTGTGGTGTTCATCTTCGACGATCAAGGCACGCAGCACTTCTCAGGATTTTGATTTGGGAATACGGATGATCACTTCGGTACCAGCGGCCTTACCCTGATCATCGACCAGATCAATGATCTGAATGGGATCGATACCGGAAGGAAGGTTACCCCAGAGTGAAATTCGCTCACTGGCCAGGTCCATACCCCGCGAAGGGCGTTGGGCGTGCCTTTCCTTCCTCCTCGTCATGGCGGCCTGGCGGCCTATTCCGTTATCGGTGACGGTACAAGTGGTAAACGCGCCGCCATCCTGGTAATGAACGGTGACCCGTCCCTCCCCCTGCATGGGCGCTAACCCGTGGATAATGGCATTTTCTACAAATGGCTGGACCAACAGGAGGGGAATCTCTGTTTCCTGCAGATCCACATCAGGGGCGGCCCCCACTTCAAACGCGAGTTTCCCGTTGAACCGCAAGGATTCCAGTTCGAGATAAATGCCCAGCAATCGTATGTCCTCAGCCAGGGGGACAGGCCGGTTGTCGCCTGCATCCATGGTTTCCCTGAGCAGGGTGGCAAAGCGGGACAGATATCTCAGGGATGATTCCCTGTTGCCTGCCGAAATAAAATACTGGATGGAGCTCAGGGCATTAAACATGAAATGCGGATCCAGTCTTGCTTTCGCCAATTGCTGGCGAAGCTGTTTATTCAAGGATTTCGCTTCTCTCAGGTTCCTGGAAATTTTTCGCAGGCGAAGGAGCATCAGGAGCAAGGCAGCTAAGAGCCCGAACGTAATCCACCAGGCCGTCATGAGTTCGAAGCCGTGGCGATCAACGGAAGCAGAAGACGAATTCGGACCCGGCAGGTGTCCGGTTTTTCCCCTTCAAGCATGTCGGTCCCTGTCTCGATGCCATAACCACGGATCTTGTTGAGGAGGTCAACTTGCCTTTCCCAGGGTAAAAACTCCTCCCGGTAGTTGACTTCTTTCTGCTGTTTGGGGTCCAGGTGTACCGGGCCATACAGGACTTCCAATTCAACCTTGTCCTCCTTTCGGTCCACCTTGAGAAATAATTGGCTTAATCCCTCCTGATGAAACATCGACTGTTCCACCGCAAATTCCATCAGGGAACTCACCACGAGAGAAGGAATGCGCCATCCATTGCCATCAAGGCCAAACCGGCGGTCAAAGCGATACTCAAATCGCCCTTCGTACCTCAATTGCTGTAGCTTCAGGTACCATTCCAGCATGTCCATTTCTTTCTCCAGCACGGCCTCATCTTTTTCATAATTGGCCAAATGGTACCGGATGAGTTTGCTGAAAAGGGAAAGGAAACGGACGGCTTTCTCCTTTTCTTCGGCCGTGATGAAATGCTGTATGGCATTCAATGCATTGAACACGAAATGCGGACTGAGCTGAGCGCGCAATGCCCGGGCTTTGAGGTCGTTCATCAGTTGCCGCCCCTCTTCCTGGGCTTTTTCGGCGCGCACACGCAACAATTTGTTGGCACAGATAGAGGCGATGGCGGTCAACACGCGCACATGTTGGCTCGTGAAAAATCCCTTTTGAGGATGTTCACTGTCTATCAGCCCCAGGACTCGACCTTCTCCCAAAATGGGCACACATAATTCGGAATGCCGGGCTTCGTCGTCCACAATATACCTGGGATCTCGTGTCGTATCCACAATGAGTTCCGGTTTGCCGGATTGCGCCACGTGTCCCGTAATCCCCTGACCTACCGGAATCTCGATGGCATTGAGGATTTCATGCCGCTTTGGATTCTTGGGTCCCAATGCTGCTTTTTGCACGAGGACATTCCTCACCGGATCAACCAGATAAATGACACAATCCACAAATCCCAGCCGGGCGATGCAGTTGCGTGCCAAATCCCACAGGATATCCTCTTCTGTGTTCTGGCCGTAGATGGAGGTGGAAAAATACAGGAGGATTTTTTCCAGCTCATCAAAGCTGAGGGCTGGTTGGGTATCTGGACGGGTGTGGGAGCGACCGGGCAAAGCAGAAGATTTACAATTTCGAGTCCTGGGCAGACGGCATCCGAATGATATTGAAGAACTATACCGGAACACTCCGGTTGATTCATTACGGACCAAAGATAACAAGGGAGGGGTTAGCCCCCTCCCTTGTGGATGAATACCTTTATTTGACTACCCAGGCATTATCATAGGCGTTGCGCAGCATGGCGCGCAGGCCCTGCGAGGAATCCATATTGCCACCCCTGGAATTGGCCATGATAACGATCTCGACCTTGTTCTTGGGGAAACTGGCCACGACATTCCTTACGCCTTGACCGTTGCAACCGTTGTTGTCGGCACTATTACAGAACGAACCGCCCTTGTAGTAGTAGGTCCCGTGCTGACCCTGGGGTTCGTTGACCGGATCACTGCCGTCCGACCATCCGAGAAACTGATTGTACATCAACTCCCTGGCGCTCGTGCTAAGGATGTCCTCCGTGTGATTGAGGTAGGCGAGGAATTTGGCGGCATCGATCGCGGAGAAGTAAAAGCCGCCATTGCCCATCCGATCCGTCATGTCTCCCATATTCCAGCCACTGCTGTTGTTGCCGAATCCGTAATACCGGGCAGGCCAGTTGCCGAATGGCTTGGTATCGACAGTGATGTCAAGTGGGTTGAATATTTCCGTATCCATATAACGGCGAAAGCCCGAAAGAACCGCGTTGGCATTGACGGCGTCATTGTTGTCATTGGCCTGGGCGTTGCCGCTCATGCGAGCGATGAGGATGCGGAGCAGGGCGTAATTGGCATTGCTGTAAGCATAACTTTTGTTGACTGGTGTACCGGTGGCGATCATCGCCCTCAATCCCTGGTAATCGATGGGGGCATCGACGGGTATACCGGATCGGTGTTGCAGCAGATTCCGGAATGTGATGTTGGCCGAATTGGGACCAAAGTTCCATCCGGGAGGCAAAAACTGGGCGATGGTGGCATTGAGCCAGAATCCGGCATCGCCATTGCCCTTGGCTTCCAGAATGCGCAGCATGGCCACGGCCGTCATGACCTTATTGACGCTGGCGCCATACAGCGGCGTTGTCGTCTCCATGTCGATATTGCCGTCTGCCGCATTAAGGCGTTTCCCGAAGGATCCACTGCGTTTGAGCTGACCATTCTGGCTGATGGCAAAGGAATAACCGGTCCATTGGTTGCCGAGGCCATTTTGCACGTTTTGTTGAAACAGGTCCATATCAAAGACCTTTTCATTGTTCTGGATGTCCTTGGGAAGGAATCCTTTCTCCTTGTTGCAAGCCGGCAAAATCAAAAGTGCGGCAGCAACCAGGAAGCTCATCGGGAGGGAAGACCATTTGTTGACCATGTCACAGGATGTTGAATAAGGTGAAGGATGAATTGACGGAGCAAAGGTGACCCGGGTCCATCGGGCCGTGCCTGATGCATGTACGGATCGCGGTGCTGACTTGACGGATACGGGATATGAATGGACGGATGGGTGTTAAAGCAGGCCACATCCCGAAAAAACGGGCTTTGACCTGGTTTTGGATCCATACTAATCCGCTCAAGCACTGTTTTACCCATCCATGTCCTATTCTTCATTATTGAAAAACCTATATTTGCTTAATGCACTACTGTTTCATTGACAGGATCAACAAGATTGATTGGGGAAAAAGCATAGAAGTGGTACGAGCCACTACACTGGCGGAACCCTATTACGCCAGTCATTTTGAAGGTTTCCCGGTTCTGCCGGGAGCGCTTCAAATTGAAGCTATGGCCCAGGCATGCGGCGCCCTGATTGAAATTTGTTCGGATTATAAGACATTTTCCTTATTGCTCCAGGTTGAGAAAGTACAATTCAGACAGCTTGTACATCCCGGAGATGTGCTCCACATCACCGCCGCATTAGAAAGTGACCATGAGGAATCATCTCTTTTCAACTGCCAAATCAATGTGGGTCAGACATTGGTGAGCCGGGGACATCTCATCACGGGGAAAGTCCATGATCACGACCGGGAGGGCGCTTTTCGGGCCACGATGGCAGGACTTGAGGAATTTTACCGCTTTCCCCTCAGGAATACAGTGATTACTGGAAAGCCCATTGCCTCGTGATCATGCAGCGGGTATTTATAACGGGCATCGGGGTGGTTTCCGCCTTTGGCGTTGGTAAGGATTCATTTTGGACTTCCATTTCGAAGGGCCGTTCAGGCTTCCGACCGATTGATGACTTTGACGCTTCCAAAATGCCTACCCGCTTTTGGGCACAGGCCATGGAAAGTGATGAACAACTCACGGAACTTTTACCTAACCGGCGAATTGCCAAAATGCTGACAAGGGCCGGTATTATGTCCATGCTGGCTGTAGAAGAAGCTTGGCAACAATCAGGACTTTCCGCCGGGCAATGTCCCACTCACAGACTGGGCATCAGTGTGGGTGCCGGCGGTACGGGATTGGTGGACAAGGATTCATCAACCTTGAGCTACAACACCTCAAATTGGTTGAAGGACCTTCCAAGATCAGGCATTTCAGAAGGGGAGTTTTGGTTCTCATTGCTTGAAAACATGCACCCTCTGCAACCAGTGCGGACAATACCTAACGCCATTAGTGGTCACTTGGCTATTAAATATGGCGCCATGGGACATTGTCTCACCTATACCACGGCATGCACCTCATCGGCACAGGCATTGGGGGAGGCCTTGTTGAAGATCAGATATGGGTTACAGGATGTCATGATTGCCGGAGGCGCAGATTCGGGCACCAATCCCTCAAGTTTACTCTCATTTGGTCTGCTGGGCGCCTTATCAACCAATAATAATGAATTTGCTTCGGCAAGCCGACCTTTTGACAAGACCAGAGATGGGTTTGTATTGGGAGAGGGTGCTGCCTATTTTATTCTTGAATCTGAATCCTTTTGCCGGGCACGCGGGGGTCTCCCTTTGGCAGAACTCAAGGGGTACGGATCCTCCTCCGATGCATATCGCATCACGGACGAGCCTGAGGATGGCCGCGGCGCCATCCTGGCCATGGAACAAGCCTTAACTGACGCCAGGCTGCAACCGGAAGACATCGGGTACGTTAATGCTCATGGAACCAGCACGAGAATGAATGATCCCGTCGAAACCCTTGCCATCCGTAAGGTTTTCGGCATACATACCGACTCTCTCCCCGTGAGCTCAATCAAATCCATGATCGGCCACCTTGTTGCAGGGGCGGGAGCCATCGAAGGCGCGTCATGTGTATTTTCATTCATGGACAATATATTGCCACCAACTGCTCACCTTGAGCGACCAGACCCCGCCTGCAACCTGGATCATATCATGCAGAAAGCCAGACCTGCCAAAGTGGACCATATCCTTAGCAATTCTTTTGGATTTGGCGGGCAAAATGCTTGTCTGATATTCAGCCGTATCCAAACCTGATTCCTATGAATGCGCCTCAACGCCAATCCATTCTAGATCATTTGATAGACATTGTAGCCCGATCACTGCAAATTCCAGCCGATTCCATCAAACCGGAAAGTCGTTTTTTTCTGGACCTGGAAGCCGAATCCATAGACATCCTTGATATCCGCTTCGCGGTGGAAAAGGTTTATGGTTTCAAATTCAAAAATGAAGAGATTCGTACATTACTCGAAGAAGCCGCCCGCAACCGGGGTCTCACGGAAAAAGATATTCCAGAGTTGTTCACAGTAGAAAGTATGCTCGATTTCATCCTATTCAAACTAACGGCTACCCATGACTAAGCTCCCTGAATCCCGGACAGCCTTGATAACCGGAGGTAGTCGGGGCGTTGGACGTGCCGTCTGCCGGCTTCTCGCATCGGAATATGTTGACACACTATTTATACACTATCATCAAAACGACGAAGCATTCCAGGAATTAGCGGCAGAGTTGGCGCCAACAGGAGTCAGGATATCGCCACTCCGGTACAATCTGGTCCATGTGGAAGAGGTACGGGATATGGCTGCTGAATTGCGTCGTCTGACATCACGTTTGGATTATATGGTCCATTGCGCAGCCATTACCGCTTTCAAGCCTCTTATTCAAGTCAAGGCCAATCAATGGGATTTGACTCTCCAAGTAAGCACTCGTTCTTTTCTGGGCATCATGCAATATGTGCTCCCCCTCATGATGCAAGGTGGAGCCGTCGTCGCCGTCTCAAGTACCGGAAGTCAACGATTCAACATGAATTATGGCGCACTGGGTGTGGCCAAGAGCGCACTGGAAACGACAGTACGGTACTTAGCGGTGGAATTGGCCAACAAAGGGATTCGTGTTAATGGTGTGATTGCCGGCTTACTCGATCAAGAACACCTACCTCCCTTCCCGGATATTGATATCCTCATTAATGAAACTCTCAAACGCACACCGGCAGGCAGGCTGGGCACTGCTGAGGATGTAGCCAAGGCTGTCATCTTCCTTCTCACGCAAGCTCCCTGGGTCTATGGACAACACCTGATTGTAGACGGTGGCTTTTGCTTGACTTGACATGGACGGACTGAAAGGAAGACACGCCTTGATAACAGGCGGAGCGAAAGGCATCGGAGAAGCATTGGTAAGAGCCTTCGCGGCTGTCGATGCTACCGTCTCATTCACGTACCAACATTCCCAAGGCGCTGCCCTTGCTCTTCAAAAAGAGTTACAAAATCAGCGTAAAAAGACATATGCATTCTCCCAAAGTACTAGCCATAACGAAGGTATTCAATCCCTGATCGAACGAATCAAGGAAACTACAGGTTTTCCGGATGTGCTCGTACTCAATGCAGGAATGATACGGGACGCACTACTGCCAGGTATGGATGAATCCGCTTGGGAGGAAGTAATCCTGGTCAATTTTGAATTACACCGTAGATTCGTCAAAGAATTCCTGCCAGGCATGATGCAACGAAAGAGGGGTGCGATCCTGTGGATCAGTTCAATTTCTGCCATCCACGGCAATGCCGGCCAAACCAATTACGCCGCTGCCAAGGAAGCTTCCCTTCAACTGATGCAGGAATCCGCAAGGATTGGCGGTCCCTGTAATGTACGTTGTAACGCACTTTTGCCCGGCATCATCGACACTGCCATGAGTCAGAACCTTAGAACCAGCCATGGAACGAACCTTCTCACCCGAATACCTCTAGGACGATATGGTACTCCAGAGGATGTTGCCATGTCTGCCCTGTTCCTGTGTTCGGATTACGCATCTTATATCACTGGTCAGTCCCTGCCGGTATGTGGTGGACTGTATTGACAACACTTTCAATTACCATGAAATGAAATCAATCTCATTATGGGCATACCGTCACCCGAAAACATCATGGATGCTAATCATCGTGATTCATATCATGTTGAACTTTCTTTCCGGGTATTTGGGCATTTTGGGCATTCTTGAACAAGTAGTCATCCCTGATTGCATCAACTACATATTACCAGGTATATTCCTCATCATTTTACTAATGGCCCCGATTCGTCGATCACGATACCACTTGTGGAAATCCAACTTCCTGAAGGAGAAAATTTACATCTGTCTTATGACAATCACGGGGATGGCGTTTTCATACTTATGGAATTACCAATTGGCTGCAGATGTTTCTCATTCTGAAGCCGAAATTGTCATGGTGGTTAAGACTGCATTGTATTCCCATGCACCCGACAATAAAATTCAACACTCCCCTATGATAAATATTATTAAAGATAATGGAATTATGGGAGGAATCTCACATATTTACAAATCTATTGTATTGAAAATGAAAAATGAAGTTGACACAAAAGATCTATCATCAGATAATTCAATTAATAAAAAGAAAAGAACAATAATATGGTTGATGGTTGCCCTATCTTTTGCATTATTGGTTTTGGCTTGTGCTGTAGGTTGTTCCAGCATGAATACGGCACTAAATGCGACTTTGTTTTTCGGAGCCATCATCATTCCGATAGTCATTGGAATCCTGTGGACCAGAAAAATTACATTAAAACGTTCCAGCACTTACCAACCACGACGTCAATAATCAATTGTAAATAATACAAACCTACGCCAATTCACAAATTGGCTCATGGCGATTATTCCTGCTTTCTTTAATGCTGTATTTAGAAAGTGACATTTACTTGCCAAACAAACTAAAAAGAATTTTATTATGAAATCAATTTCCAGATGGGCCGCAAGGAAGCCAACTTTTGCACGACTGCTTGTGATCATCTTCCATATAGGACTAATAGGTTGTGCCGGATACCTTGGAATATATACTGCTGAACAGAATATTCATATTCCATCAAAATGGTCTACTATTGCCGTGTCATTTTTCATAATCACATGGTTAGCGGCTCCCATTCGGCATGCCAAACACTCCTTTTGGAGACGTCAATATATTCGCGAACGATTTTGTATCAGCATCATGACCATTCTTCAGATTTACTTTTCTATTGCGCTAGGCAATCAAGCCATGCATGCAGCTCTTGCTCCAGATATTTCCAAATTTGCCAAATTTACTGCTTTGAATGGACATAACCCCGACAATTTTTCCTACAATCCCACAGAGAGAGAGAAACCGCTCCAGGAATTCAAGAATTTTCTATCACTTATAACACACTCCTCATTTGACTATAAAAACACCGGAATCTCCAATAGCACAAACAGAGTTCGTCTTATTCTTTTGATCGTATTCACAATGATATTGCTTTTCATAGGACTTACTTTTGTGGCATGCGGGATAGGTTGCGTTGCGAATAATAATATAGTCTTTATTATAGCTCTGCTGGGTGCAGCTGTAATTCCAATTCTGGTGGGAATCAAATGGTTTAGAAGAGCCTCTTCAAAACTTCCTCCCGCGACACGACCCATTCCCAAGGGATAGCGATCCCGTTCACATGGTTTTGATGTTCCATCCGTGGATACACCATGAAGAGGTGGGGATCCGTCAATTAAATCAATCATATTATCCATCCTCCAGAAGTAACGGGATGACGCCTCAACCTTATACCGATTCATTAATCAGTCAAGCATTTCAAATTCATTTATGCATGTAAATATTCCATTCTTTTCCAAGTTGTAACTGGAACTTATGATATCTTAAAATTGCTTCCAATTAATCCATCCCGGGAATCATGACCGCCCAACCTATCTGATCCATAATTTTTCATGCCCGGACTCATATGACTCATTGAAAAGGAATATCCATTTATGTAAGTCAAATATGACATTGTCCGCCATATGTTTTATGTACGACTTGTTACCTTGGACCCATGAATCGCTCATTTCGCCTTATTACCTTGCTTCTTTCCATATTTTGGCTTTTTACAAGCCAAAATCTTGTTGCCCAACCCACCCCCTACTGCCTCCAGGGACGCTTTGCGCAGGAGCCCTATTTCGCGACGTCAGAAATCATCAGCATCCCGGACGTCGTTTATGGCCAGGCCCCACGATGGCCATCCGCCTCTATTGATACACTGCGGATGGATATCCACATGCCCGACCCGGCGGTTGATCCCCTCGACAAAAGGCCTTTCCTGCTCCTGATCCACGGAGGCGCCTTCCTGGGTGGAAACAGACAGGAACTCACTGCCTTGTGCGAAGGGCTGGCCAGCCGCGGATTTGTGACCGCCACCATGAGCTACCGCCTGGGATGGGACTGCGATCCGGGCAATCCTCTGCTGCTTTGTCTCCTCTGTGGCCCACAGGCCTCCAAACTCCGTGTAGCCGCCTACCGCGCCGTCCAGGATGCCCGGGCCGCTTTGCGTTACGCCGCCTTCCACGCTGAATCTCTCGGCATTGACACGGCGGCCTTTTTTCTCGGCGGCGTCAGCGCCGGCAGCCTGACGGCCATCCAGTCGGCCTTCCTCGACCAACCCGCCGCCGACACTTTTTGCCCCACCTGTTCAGGACTGATTGGCCCGCTCGACCAGGGGGTCAATGACCTGGAAGCCTCATACACGCTGCGCGGCCTGATCAACCATTGTGGCGCCTCGGTCCGGGCCAACCTGCCCGACAGTATTCCCGCGTTGCCCGTCATTCATTTCCATGATGACGCCGACTGCGTGGTACCCCCCGGCGCCGGCCGCGTTCTCAATTGCCTGGATTGCCAGGCATTTTTTCCCTCCTGGGGCTCCCAATCCCTCCACACCCAATGGGGTGCCAACGGCACCTGCTCGGAACTCAATCTCCGCCCCCTCAGCCTCAACCACTGCTCCTTCCCCACTTCTACCGTCGTTGCCCGTTCCAGTTGCTTCATCAAAAGGATTTTATGCGGCGAATGTCAATCCGGTTTCAATCAGGACATCTGGGCCGTCAATGATTGCGACGAACTGGGCATTCCGGTTTCCACAACCCATCCAAAGACAGGGGTGGACACCCGGGTCTATCCGGTGCCTTCCAATGGCCTTTTTTTTGTGGAAATTCCGGCTGCGGCATTTGACGGACCGGTCCAGGTGACGGTTTTTGACTGGGGCGGCAAACCTGTCCGTACCCTAACGACCATGACCGGTCACCGGCTGCCCGTGGACCTGAGGGATGAAGGCCCGGGCGTGTATTATCTGCATGTATCCCATGCCTTCGGCCACGGGATTCACAAGGTCATTATCAGCCCCTGAAACGGTTTACCGGGCAATACCCTGGAAGATCAGGTAAACCACGATAAGGAGCACGATGACGATAATGCCCACGGTCGTCAGAAACTTTTTGAAATCGCGTTGATCCTTGAGGGCGATACGCTCTTTGCGCTTGGACATGACGGAGAATGTTTGACGGGTTAAATGTAGGGGTTCCGCTTCATTCGCCCAAATGGAGCGGGCCGGTTCTTCAGACCGCACTTCCCTTTCGCGCCAGCCGGCGCCGCATCGTTCCGACACCGGCATACAGCAGGACCATCAAAGCGGCAAATCCGCCCATCCGGCCCAGGTAATCCCCCCAACGTACGTAAAAGGTCTCTCCATCGCGGAGCCGGACCTGACCGGCAAAAGCCACCGTTTCTCCATAGGCGGTTCGCTGGCGGACAATTCCCCGCTGATCAATCAGGCAGGAAATACCTGTATTGGCCGACCGGATGATATCCCGCCGGGTTTCAATGGCCCGCAAGGCCCCGATCATGAGATGCTGGCGGTGGCCGGGGGTCTGATCCCACCAACCATCGTTGGTAATGATCGCCAATACCTGGGCGCCCCGGCGTACATATCCGTTGCAATAGGCACCAAACACCGATTCATAGCAGATCACCGGAGCAAGCCGACGACCTTGATGGTCAAAGGCTTTGCGTTCCTCCGACCGCCTCAAACCGGCCAGCGAGCCTCCGAGCTTGTCTACCAGAGGCTCCATGAAAAACAGCAACCAACGATAGGGAAAGATCTCCGCCCCCGGCACCAGCTTGCCTTTGTTGTAGGTGTCCACCGGCGCTCCGGACACCACCTGCAGGGCCATATTGGACGCTTCCCACCAAAGGGTGTCGCCACCTCTCGCATAAGGCCTCTTGGCAGGGCTTTCCTCGCCGGGTGCAAGAAAACGAAACGGATCCACGCCTATGATCAGGGCACAATCCGGAAAGCTGTCGAGCAGCGCCCTGAAGGCGCGCATCTCCGGCCGGTTTTCCAGGAGGCGCAAATCAAAGCCGCCAAAGGTGGTCTCCGGAAACACCAGGTAGCGCGTGTCAGGGGTCAGGACCTGGCGGGACAATGCCAAAAACCGGTCGAGCTGATCCCGCTCCGCCACTTCAAATTTTTCGTAGTGCGGCTCGTAATTGGGTTGGATCACCGCCACCCCGACCGTATCTCCCTGCTCCTCATAGGTGTAAAACATCCCCAATGAAACTGCCAGAGGGATAGCGATCCATAACCCCGCCTGAAGGAAAGGAATCCGAGCGGGTTTTCTGCGATGCCACCAGGCCAGCGCAACCGGATACAGCAAAATGTTCCCCACCAAAAACCAAATGGTTCCGCCCAATATCCCCGTATAACTGTACCACTGAGCCCAGGACGGGTATTGCCCCAGAGCATTGCCGAGGCTCAGAAATGGCCAGGTGAGCTCCCAATGGAGATGGTTGAATTCAAACATCATCCAGAACACCACCAGCGCCAACCAACGAAAGCGGTCCTGACCGGCCCGCCGCACCCAATGCCAGGCCACCAACGGCACTGTCATCAGCAGGCTGTTCACGGCATTGGCAAATACCCCGGCCACAAAGGCCGTATTCGCCACCCAGAAAGTGCTGAGGACATTCCACAGAAAAAAAGCGTGATAACTGTACAAGACCATACGGGCGATGGATCTGCGACCAAAGCGATTTTGCTGGTCCTCTTCGATGAGCATCAACGGCAGGAATGCCACAAAGAGCAGCGGCGTAAACGGCATGTCCGGAAATCCCAGCCACAGCAACACACCGCTAAGGGTCGATAGCCCCAGATGCTTCAGATCTTCGGGCTTGCGGATCATGCGTCCGGCCAGCAAGCCCAGCCCGACCCCCCAGACACCCAGCATGAAAGGCAACGGCCAATAGCCCCACAGGGGCAGCCGGACCATCTGCCAGCCACAAAGGATCGCAACAGCCAGGCTCAGCAGGACAAATCCCCAGCGGATCCGGGGTGACAGTACGGGGTTGTGGGTCATGGCATAAAGTTGGGGATATCACCGGATCTCCATACCGGCAGCCATCGCTTCCGCCGGGGAGACAAATACCAGACGACCGTCAGGCGCCGTCGCCATCAGGATCATGCCCCGGGATTCAATGCCTTTCAGCACCCTGGGTTCCAGATTGGCCAGGAGCACCACATGTCTGCCTACGACTTCTTCCGGCAGGTAATGTTCGGCGATCCCCGAAACCACTGTCCGCTTTTCGTACCCCAGATCGAGCTCGAGCTGAAGCAGCCGGTCTGCCTTGGGCACTTTGGCGGCGGAGAGGACAGTGGCCGTCCGCAGATCCATGGCGCTGAACGCCTCGTAATGGACGGGGGGTTTGGAGGCCGTATATTTCACTTCAGCGGATGCCACCCGGTTTCCGTCTTCTACGCGGGTGGCATGGAGTTTCGCGATCTGGGCCTCGATCGGTTCATCGGCCATCCGGCTGTACAGATGGGACGCTTCTCCGATGACGTGTCCGGACGGCAGCAGCAGTTGCCCGGTGCCAAGTGTTTCCATGACTACCCGCAGACTTGCCCCGGACGCCTCATCTTCAGGACGCACCATATGCGCCAGCCGGGCGGCGCCAAAGGGCAGGAACGGAGCCATCAGCCGCTGCAGGAGAGCCACGTATTGTGCCCCGGCCAGCAACGTGACCCGCATGGCCTCGGGATCGTCCTTGACCCTGGCCCAGGGCTCATTGGCCTGGAGGAGCTGGTTGCCGGCCATCGAAAGTTCCATAAGCAACTGCATCGCTTCCCGAAACTGGAATGTCCGGATGCGTTCATCCATGGCCCGGACCTTTTCGGCCAGCCCATGCATCTCCTCTGTGAGGGTCGTCGGCGTTCCGCTACCGTCACCCGACACAAAGGTCCGTTCAGAGGCCTGAGGCAATCGTCCACCTTCGTATTTGTGCAGCAGCGTAAGGACCCGGTGGATGAAATTGGACAGGTTGTTGACCAGTTCGGAGTTGTGGGTCTCCTGAAAATTCTTCCAGGTGAACTCGCTGTCTTTCTGCTCCGGCATGTTGCGCAAAAGATTGTAGCGCAGGGAGTCCTGCAAGCCGGGAAAATCATCGAGAAATTCGTGTACCCACACCGCCCAGTTGCGCGAGGTGGAGATTTTGTTGCCCTCCAGGTTCATGAACTGGTTGGCGGGCACGTTGACGGGTAGATTGTATCCGCCGTGCGCACGGAGGATGGCCGGAAATATGAGACAGTGAAAAACGATGTTGTCCTTGCCGATAAAATGGATGAGCGCCGTGTCCGGGTCCTTCCACCAGCGCTCCCAGTCCTGCCCTTGCCCATGTGCCCAGTGACGGGTGGCCGAAATATAGCCGATGGGGGCATCCATCCATACGTAAAGCTTCTTGCCGGCTGAACCCGCAATTTCAGGCGGTACATCCACGCCCCAATCCAGATCGCGCGTCATGGCCCGGGCCTGTAACCCAGCTTCCAGCCAGGAGCGGCATTGACCCAGGACATGGGCCTTCCAGGTTTGAGGGTCGTGGTGCAGACGTCCGTCCAGGAGGCCGGTCTGGATCCATTCGCGCAACCAGGATTCATGGCGGTCCAGGGGCAGGTACCAATGGCTGGTTGGCCGCAACACGGGCGCCTCCCCGCTCAACACCGATACCGGGTCTTTCAGGTCGGTCGGATTGAGCGAAGTGCCGCATTTCTCGCACTGATCGCCATAGGCATCGGGATGGCCACAGTGCGGACAGGTGCCTTTGATGTAACGGTCGGCCAGGAAAACGCCAGCCGCGGGATCAAAATATTGCTCGGATTCCTTCTCCGTAAACGCTCCGTTGGCATGGAGGGCACGAAAAAAATCCTGAGATGTCTGGTGGTGCAGAGGGTCGGAAGTGCGGTGATACACGTCAAACGAGATCCCCATTTCCCGGAATGTCATTTCGAAAAGAGCGTGGTACTTGTCGACGATCTGACGAGGCGTCAGCCCCTCCTTCATCGCCCGGATGGTAATGGCCGCTCCGTGTTCATCCGAACCGCAAACAAACAACACCTCCTCGCCCATGCCGCGCAACCAGCGCACATAGATGTCCGCATTGAGATAAGCACCGGCCAGATGGCCTATGTGCAAGGGCCCGTTGGCATAGGGCAAGGCGGAGGTGACGAGGTAACGCTTGGGTTGGGCCATGAGGACATATCCGGTCTCCTTTGTCCGGTGAAACCGGCTCAAAAATACACAGGCATCCCCAAAGGACCGGCCCGAAAATAACAGGGGGGGAACCGCCAACGGCTTCCCCCCCCTGCCAGGTCAGGATGAACGGACTCCGATCAGCCGCCGAAGTCATCAAAGGAGATATTGTCCTCCGGGACGCCGAGATCGTCGAGCAGCTTGATCACCGCGGCGTTCATCATTGGCGGGCCACAGAAGTAATATTCGATTTCTTCCGGCTCCGGATGGTTTTTCAGATACTGCTCGAACAACACCTGATGAATGAATCCCGTGAAGCCGTCGGCGTTGCGGTCATGAATGTCCTTGGCCACCACCCAGTTGTCCTCGGGCAATGGTTCGGAAAGGGCAATGTGATACCGGAAATTGTCAAACTCCTTTTCAATTCTCCGGAAATGGTCGGTATAGAAAAGCTCCCTCCTTGAACGTCCGCCGTACCAATAAGAGACCTTGCGGTCCTTGGTGCGCAGGGTGTGGAACAAATGGAAGAGATGAGAGCGCAAGGGGGCCATGCCCGCTCCGCCGCCGATATACACCATTTCCTTCTTCGTCGGCTTGATGAAGAATTCGCCGTAGGGTCCGGATATAGTGACCTTGTCGCCGGGTTTGCAGCCGAAGACGTAGCTGGAACATACCCCCGGATTGACCGCTTTCCAGTTGTTCTTTTCCCGGTCCCAGGGCGGCGTGGCGATCCGGATGTTGAGCATGATGATATTCCCCTCCGCAGGGTGGTTGGCCATGGAATAAGCCCGGAACTGAGGCTCGTCATTGACCATCCGCAAACCCCACAATTTGAACTTGTCCCACTCCGCACGGAATTTGTCCGGGCCGGCCGGGTCTTCCGGATGGGGCGCGATGTCCATATCCTTGAATTCCACGGTGATCTTGGGCACGTCGATCTGGATATACCCGCCCGATTGGAAATCCATGTGTTCCCCTTCCGGCAGGCGCACGACAAACTCCTTGATGAAGGAAGCCACGTTGTAATTGGAGACCACCTCGCACTCCCATTTTTTGATGCCGAAGATTTCCTCCGGAACACGGATGTGCATGTCCTGCCGCACTTTGACCTGGCAGGCAAGGCGCATATGGTCGGCGACTTCTTTGCGGGTGAGGTGGTTGAGTTCGGTAGGCAAAACGTCGCCTCCTCCCTGATCGACATGGCACTCGCACATGGCACAGGTGCCCCCTCCCCCGCATGCGGAAGGCAGGAAGATGTTTTTGTCGGACAACGCTGTCAACAGGCTGGACCCCGGCTGTACCATGAGTGGATTCTCCTCGTCCCCGTTGACGATGATCTTGACCTCCCCCTGAGGCACGAGTTTTTTGCGCGCATAGATGAGCATCATCGCCAGGGCGAGGATGACCGCGCCGAAAACGAGGACGGCGTAACCGATGACGCTATAATTGATCAGGACTATCATTCCCTTGTGTTTTTAGATTATTTGCCTCCCATGGTCGCAGGGTCGATCCCCATAAGGCTCATGAAGGCAATACCCATCAGCCCGGTCAGGATAAAGGCCATACCCAGTCCGCGCAACGGCGCCGGAACGTTGGAATAAGCCATTTTCTCCCGGATGGCCGCCAGAGCCACGATGGCGAGAAACCAGCCAAACCCTCCGCCCAGACCAAAGGCCACGGAATTGGAGAACGTGTACTCCCGGCTCACCATAAAGAGAGATCCCCCCAGGATAGCGCAGTTGACCGTGATCAGAGGCAGGAATATCCCGAGGCTGTTGTACAGGGCCGGAGACAATTTCTCTACCACCATTTCCACCAACTGCACCATGGCGGCGATCACGGCAATAAACAGAATGAACCGTAAAAAGGTCAGGTCCATGCCGAACATGCCTTCCTCCGAGAGGATGTAAGTGTTGATCACCCAGTTGATCGGCATGGTGATGCCGAGGACGAAAATGACGGCCAGCCCGAGACCGAACGCCGTTTTGAGCGACTTGGACACCGCCAGAAAGGAACACATGCCCAGAAAGTAGGCGAGAATCATGTTCTCGACGAAAGCGGACTTGATGAAAATATTGACGAATTCCATATTCCTTGATTGAGCGTGTGATCAGGAGATATCGACCAGTTTCGGGTTGCGGGCACGCTGGATCCAGATGAGGATACCCAGGATGAACATCGCCGCGACCGACAGCACCATCAGGTTGTTGTTCATGTACCATCCGAACCAGGGATTGGCCTTGGTATTGATCAGATAGGTATCGGCCGCACCGATGATCTTGAGTTCGATCGGGCTACCGGCAAACAAAGAGCCCTTGCCGAACAACTCGCGGATGAAGGCGATGATAATCAGGATGGCCCCGTATCCAAGCCCGTTGCCGATCCCGTCGAGAAACGACCTCCAGGGTTTGTTGGCCATGGCAAACGCCTCCAGGCGCCCCATCACGATACAGTTGGTGATGATCAGCCCGATGAACACGGAAAGCTGCTTGTAGATCGGGAAGTTGTAGGCCTTGAGGATCTGCTCAACGATCGTCACCAGGGTGGCGATGATAACCAATTGCACGATCATCCTTACCGACTTGGGGATGGTGTTCCGCAGCAGAGAGGTGAAGAGGTTGGAAAAGGCCGTTACGAATGTCACCGCAATGGCCATCACCACCGAAGGATACACCAGGGTAGTCACGGCCAGAGCCGAGCACACCCCCAGGACCTGCACAGTGATGGGGTTGTTGTCGTTGAGGGGATCGGTCAGCAGCTTTTTCTCCGCCTTGCCAAACAAAGGCTCCTTTTCCTTGACTGGTTCCAGGATTTGGGTGTCATTGGCCATGATGGATCGCTTTTAGCTTTTCGTCTTTAAGGTGTTGAGATAGGGCTCGTAGTACCTGAGACCCCGCTGCAGCATTTCCGTGACACCGTCACTGGTCACGGTGGCGCCGGATATGCCGTCCACTTCATGGGTCTTGTCCATGGCGCCGCCTTTGCGAACGACCACGGAGGTATATTCGCCAGCCTCGTTGTAGATCGTTTTGCCGATAAACTGACTGGGGAATCCGGGATTGTCCTTGATCTCGGCACCCAGCCCCGGAGTCTCTCCTTTGTGGTCAAACGAGGCGCCCGCCACCGTACGGAGGTCCTCCTCCAGGGATACCGCCCCCCAGATCTCGTCCCAGAGACCGTTGCCCCGGATACTGAGGATATAGTAGGAGGCTCCCTGCCCGTTGGTGAATACATACAAAGGCAGCAGGCGCTCCGGCTCGGGCTTCTTGCGCTCCTTGGCCATATCCACCGACTCGGCATCCCGGCCCTCCACGACATTGCCTTTCATGTCCAGCACGTACGACTTGATGTTAGACGAAAAGATGGTTTCCACCTCCTGATCGGTCAGATCCTCGGGCGATTTGCCCCCGTCGAGGTGTTGACCCACCGCCGCCAGGATAGCCCGCTTGTTGTAGATCTTCTCGTTCTGGGTGTGCTTTTCCGCCAGGAAGGTGTTCATGGAGGCGAGGATCAGGGCCGCCAGCGTGGTCATGATCAGCACAAAGCGGATGATATAGCTGGTACTATGCACGTTGCAGACGTTTTTTCATGTTCGATTGAAGGATGACATGGTCGATCAGCGGCGCAAACATGTTCATAAACAGGATGGCCAGCATCCAACCCTCCGGATAGGCGGGGTTGGTCACACGGATGAGCAGACCGATGGCGCCGATCAGGAATCCGTAAACCCACTTGCCCCGGTTGGTGCCGGAGGCCGTCACCGGGTCCGTAGCCATGAAAGCCATGGCGAAAAAGAAGCTGCCCATATAGAAGTGGGCATACCAGGGCACCTGCATGAAAACAGTGGCCCCCCAGGCATTGAAAAGGAGCCCGGCAAAAGCGCATCCCAGCACCATGGCCAGCATGATCCGCCAACTGGCGATGCCGGTGGCGATCAGGAAAAGGGCGCCGACCAGGATCAACGGCTTGCTCGTCTCCCCGATACTGCCGGGGATTTCTCCCCACCACATTTGTGCGGGCGTATAGACCTGGGTGACCGCATCCCATCCCCCGGCATAGGCCAGGGCCAGCGGGGTTGCGCCAGTGAATCCGTCCACCACCGTGGCAGAGGGGTCAAATGTGGCCCAGCCCAGGGATTCGAACAGGCCATTGAAAAGGGTCAAGTGCCACCAGCCGTACTCGACCGGTGAACCCGCCCCCGTCGCCGTCAACGCCGATACCCATACCTGATCCCCCGATATCTCGGTCGGATAGGCAAAAAAGACAAATACCCGGGCCAACAAGGCGATATTCCAGATGTTGCGGCCGGTGCCGCCAAAAGCTTCCTTACCGATCCACACGGCAAATCCGACCGAAAGGGCCAGGATCCACAGCGGAATGTCGGGCGGCATGATCAGGGGAATGAGCGCCCCGGTGACGAGAAACCCTTCCTCAATACCGTGCCCTTTTTTTGCCGCGTAATAGAACTCGATCGCCAGTCCCACCACATGGGTCACCACAAAGAGCGGGATCATCTTGATCAGGCCATGGATCAGCTTGAGATGAAATCCCTCGAAAATGCCGGGGTAAAGTCCTAGGGCCGCAAAGTGCTGGTGGCCAATGTTGAAGGTGCCAAACAAATAGCAAAGCTGCAGGGCCAGCACCACATGCACCATCGTCCGCTTGAGATCCATCCCGTCGCGAATGTGCACGCCCCCTTTGGTCACATGGTCCGGGACAAAGGCCAGAGTGAAGAACCCGTCATACAAAGTGTGCAACAACGGATACTTCTGTTTGTCAGGTTCGATCCTTTTCAGGAAGCGGAGCAATCCATTCATAGGGGTTCGTATCGCTTGTGTTCGTTGGTTAACCTTGTTCCTGCATCTGACGCATGCCGTCTTTCAGGATCTCCTGCACCGGCACTTTGGACGGGCATACAAATTCGCAAAGGGCCAGATCTTCCTCTACGACCTCATAAATGCCCAGCCCCTCCATTTTTTCGAAATCTCCGGCCAGTACGGCCTTCAGCAAATGCTGTGGGTAAATGTCCATCGGGGTGACATCCTCGTAAAGGCCCGTGACCACAAAGGCCCGCTCCTCGCCATGGGTGTTGGTCTCGGCGCGGAATCGCATACCCGGCATCAGGAAATTGGGGAATGTGCGGGAAATGGACGGGCGCGGACGCAGCGGCAACAGCCAGCCGAACAACTCGTGCGAACGGCCCTCCTGAACGGCGGTCAACTGGTCGTCGAAGGCGTCGAGAAAATCGGCAGGCTCCTTGGCGGCGCCGGTCAGCACATCGCCTGAGATGAGGCGTATGTCCTCTCCTTCCAGCAGAAGTCCGCGGGTGAGGTCGGACACACTGGCTCCCATGCGGGTGCGGACGTATCCTGTCCAGGTGAGCTCTGCCCCGGTCAGGGCAACCACCCGGCTGGCGTCAAAACGTCGGTCGCGGAACAGACGACCCAGGGTCATCACGTCCTGAATACCCAATGTCCAGACGATTTCGCCCGGCTTGAGCGGACGCACATGGTGGATCTGAACCCCTACATTGCCGGCCGGATGCGGCCCGCTGAACCAGTGCCGGACCACCCCGCGCGCTTCGGCAAACCAGCGGGACGGTGCCTGGGCACTCCCCGCATTGAGGCCCAGATGGACCTGCCCGTCCGTCAACCGGCCCAGCACGTCCAGCCCTGCCTGGAACGCCTCTCCGTCCGTTTCGACGATCAGGTTGTTGTCAGGGGCCAGGGGAGCGCTGTCAAAGGTGGATATGAATATGTCGCGGGGAGATTGCCCGGGATCAGGGATCGTATTGAAAGGTCGTTGCCGCAGGAAAGGCCAAAATCCGGCGCTCTGCAGGAAGCCGACCAGCTCCTGACGGGAGGCTTTGGTGGGATCGGGCGGGGATAGTTTCAGGTATTTCTGCTCTTTGTCGGCGAGGATGACCAGGTGGGTGATCATGCGCTTGGGCCCACGGCGGATTTCCACCAGCTCCCCGGAAACCGGAGCAACGATCGGCATGTCGGGGCGGTTTTTGTCGTAGCACAAGGGCTCGCCGGCCTTGACAGAACCGCCGACCTCGATGGCGACCCGCGGAATGGGCGGCATACCGACGAAGTTGGGCGGCTGTACCGCATAGGTGTTTACTTCTCCATCGCGGATGTCGGTACCGGCCTGGCCCTTGAGGCGAATGTCAAATCCACGGCGAAGGCGGATCACCGGCTCTCCACCGGTATAGGCCGGATCCTTGCGTCCGAAGAGCTCCGCCATCGTGGGGAACACCCCGTAGTTGGATTTGTCTGCAACGCCCATCTCGCGGGCGCGAACGTGCAGCATGCTGTTGCCGACCAGGACGACCAGCGTCAGGATCAGCAAGGCCACAACGCCCATCAAAGTGAGCAGAATGCCCGGCAGCTCCGTCGTGGTTCCCGACTGGCCAAACAAAGGCAGGGTGATCGTCAACAGGAGGGTGGAAAGGGTCAGTGCGCGCATCAGGGTTTTCCCGTTAAGTCCGTAAAAGGAACGCGAGGTTCAAAACAAGCGCAAAGATATAGTGACCTTCCTGACCAAATGGTACGGAGCCTTCCTTTTCCAGTCTGTATCTGCAATTTAGATTTTATCTAAATAAGGGAGCTTGGCAGCCTCCCTTTTCCTGCCTTCGGCGGCTGTCAGGAGGCGGCGGCCGACCTCCGCCAGGACACCCATCCCCACACCGAAAGCACCGTGTACACGGCAAACAGGAAGGCGAACGGCCACATCTCCTTGGCGACATAAATCCCGATACACGCCAGGTCAATGGCGATCCAGTACAACCAACTTTCGAGCCACCGGCGCGCCGTCAGCCAGGTCGCCAGCATGCTGAAGGAAGTGGTCATCCCGTCCGCCACTGCAAAATCCGCCCCCCACCGGAGCCAGAAAGCGCCCAGGAGCGCCCCGCCCGCCAGACCGGCCGCCAACATACCCCCATGAAGCGCCACGGGCATTCGACCCGGCTTCCGTTTTTCACCCGGTTCCGGATTCCAGGTCACCCATCCGAACACCGCCAGCGCGAAATAGAACACCTGCAACAGCGCATCGGAATACAGCCTCTCCTCCACATATACCCCAAAAGCCAGCGCCACCCCGATACCACCCCATATCCAGCAACGCCGGTCGAGCCGCGCCGCCAGCACCACATAGACCAGATTGGCCGCCACCGATGTCCAGGTGACCACCTCCATCCAGGAAGGGAAAGCCATATTTTCCATATTGGGCCGGCACCCCCAAGCCCGACCTTTTCCGCAGGCCGCTCAGGAATCTCCCACCGGCATCGCTATCCGATGCTTACGGCAGGATCCGGGCGCGGTAGTTGAGTTCGTAAATGACCGGATGCTCCGTACCCGGGTGCTTGTTGGCGAGGATGACATTGATGTAGTCGTTGACCACATCCCCAGGCTCCTTTTTGGCCGTGTCGAAGATGGCGTGGATCTTTCCTTTGCCACCCGGTGGCACCGGAAGCGCCGTCCAGTCGAGCGTCATGCAATCACAGGCATTCGCCATGTCTATGGTCACCGGTGTGTCACCCTGGTTGACAAAAAAAAAGGTCTTTTCACGGGTCTCGCCCCGGCGCAATGCGCCGAAGTCCACACCGGTGTCCTCCCACTTCAGGAGCGCGACCTGAGCCGGGCGATGGCCGGCCACCGAATCCCCGGTCTGACCAGGGGCCGGAAACTTTTTACGGGGCTCCACACTGCCCGACTCGCCGCGCAACCGCTTTTTCTCAATCTGGATCGTCGTCGGACCACTGATGATCTTGAACTCGGTACGGCGGTTGAAACGGTGCTCCTCATCCGTGCACTCGACGTCATTGACACACTGGTTGAGTATCTGGCTTTCGCCGTAACCCACCGCCTGGATCCGCGCCTCCGGTATCCCTTTGGCCACAATCCAGTTCTTGGCCGACTGCGCCCGCCGCTGGGACAGCTTCTGGTTGTAGTCGTCATTGCCGCGCGCATCCGTATGGGACGACAGTTCAATCACCATGTCCCCGTACTGGTTGAGCAGGTCCACCAGCAACTGCAACTGCGGTTCGGCATCAGGCAGGATCTTGTCGTCGTCGTAGTCGTAATAAATGGCGTTGAGCCGGATGGGTTCCTCGATGGTATAGACCTCGTACTCCGGATCCCTGGGTTTGGGCATGATGGTCAGGGTCTTCTCGATCGTGGTATTGTCCCTGATGCCCTGGGTATTGAACTCAAGAGAGTCGGAGAAAAATCCTTCGGCGGAGGCTATGACCCGGTAGGCTTTCTCGGCATCCAGAATTCCGCTGGCAATACCCTTTCCTCCGGTCATCCACTCCTTGGTCACGCCCATTTTGTCGCCGGTCATTTCGATGACCTGCACCCGCACCCCTTTCAGAGGCCTTTGCTTTTCCCCCTCGATCACGGTAGCCAGGAGCTCCACTTCGACCGGACCAATGGTAAAGGTGTAGATATCGTCACAGCAGGTGCGGCTGTCCAGGGATTTGCCTTCCGGGCGGTTGGACAGGAGAGCGCCTTTTCGTCCTTCCCGGTCTACCGAAAAGGAATAATCGTCCGCAGCGCTGTTGAAGCCCTGCCCCATATTCTCCGGCGCGCTCCAGGTGGAACCGTCCCAGTCGCTCCGGTATATGTCGAAGCCGCCGAAGCTGACATAGGCGTCCGAACTGAAATACAACCGCCCTTCGCGGAAATAGGGGGATATCTCGTCGCCGGACGTGTTGATTACCGTACCGAGGTTGACCGGATCAGCAAAGGTCTGGTCGTCGATTTTGCGGGCGTAATAAAGGTCGAAGCCTCCGTGCCCCCCGGGCATGTCGGAAGAGAAATACAGAACCTCGTTGCCGAACAGCTCACCGATGCACGGAAAGCGGGACAGCCATTC